>CALUHH010000011.1 GCA_944320385.1 uncultured Atopobiaceae bacterium
CCTCGCGCTCCTCCCTGGTGTACATCGGACTCCCTCCTGGACCAAGCTCGGTCCGAGATTTTGTCCGGGGTCCCGAGTGTGACATTTTAACCTGTCCAAATTGTCACATGCGGCCCGCTCCCCTAGTGCATCAGCGCCGCCGTCCCGCCCTCGAGCAGCTGGCACGCGCGGCGCGTCACCTCGGTGAGCGGCACGGCGCGGTCCGAGAGCAGCCACCAGCGATACAGCGAGAAGAGCCCACCGAGCCCAAACGCGAGCAGCATCTCCAGCTCCTCGTCCGGCACGTCCCCGCGAACGAAGCCGCGCTCGACGCTCTGTCGCGCCAGCGGGCGCGAGAGGTGCTCGAAGAGCAGCTCGGAGGGCACGTGCTCGCAGTAGCCGCGCCCGAGCGTCTCGTTTTGGCTCAGGTACTCGGCGAGCGCGGCGAAGAAGGCCCGAAGCGGCGTCACGCCCGCGGCCGCCTCCACGCGCTCCCGCGTGGCGAGCTCGACCTCGTCGAGCAGGCCCGTGACCACGTCGTCGGCGATGGCGTCAAGCAGCCCGTCCACCGACCCAAAGTGCTGGTAGAACGTCTTGCGGTCCACGTCCGCCTCGCGCGCGATCGCACTCACGGTGACCTGCTCGAGCGGAACCTCCGTGATCAGACGGTCAAACGCCGCGACGATGGCGCGACGGCTGCGCCGCACGCGTCGGTCCACGTGCTCGTCGTTCTTCTCGCCCAGCATCATGAGTGTCCCCTCGGCCGACAGCAAGACGCGCCCCGCCCAGACGGACGGGACGCGTCTATTGTTCCACAGCTGTGGGAGATCGTGGGTCGAGCCAGGCCGGACGGCCGCCGCGCTACGCGATCGGGAACCTGCCGGCGCCGAGGCGCGCATCCAGCTCGGCGAATGCGGGCGCGGAGCTCTTGCTGGCCTCGAGCTTGCGGGAGGCCTCGAGGGAACGGTCTCCGGAGAAGATGCTTGCGAGCAGGTTGCCGAGCTTGCGGCCCATGGTGACCTCCTGAATGGTCGTTTCCCGGCCGCCGCCGGCCGGGGTTCCTGTGCTGTCCGATTATGAAATCTACTCGAAACAATTGGGCCGTTCCAGCGATTTATCACATGTTCATTAGATTCACCGTATTTCCACATTTAGTTCATCTTTGTGTAAATCTCAGTCCACAGCGCACCGTCATCTGTGGAATAGGCGCCATGCCCTCCCCCTTCACGGAAGAGACACCTTCGCTACTCCACAGGTGTGGGTTTTCACCTAACTGGGTATAAACAGGGCGCCCCATCGAGCACGTGAAAGGACCGGAGATGGCACTGACCCAGGCGGCGGAGCGCGCCGCGCTCTACAAGCTCATCGACTACGTGGACGAGGACCCCGAGGTCCGCATCCCCAAGATCATGGACACGATCGACACGTACACCCCGGCGAGCGTCTTCCCCACCCAGCGAGCGGCGTTCAGAAGCGCCATCGACGACCGCAGCAACTGGTACCAGCTCATCCTGCGCGCCTTCCGGCTCAACCCGGAGATGCGCCGCCGTTTGCTCAAGACGCTGATCGTGGACGCAAACATCCTCGCCTGGCCGGTCCAGGAGAAGGCACGCGAGAAGTACGCGTGCAACATCCCGTGGGCGATCCTGCTGGACCCCACGAGCGCCTGCAACCTGCACTGCACCGGCTGCTGGGCGGCCGAGTACGGGCATGCGCTCAACCTCTCCTACGACGACATCTGCGGGGTCATCGACCAGGGCCGCGAGCTCGGCTGCCACGTCTACATCTACACCGGCGGCGAGCCGCTCGTGCGCAAGGACGACCTCATCCGCATCTGCGAGCGCTACCCCGACTGCGCCTTCCTCTGCTTCACCAACGCGACGCTCATCGACGAGGCCTTCTGCCAGGACATGATTCGCGTGGCCAACTTCGTGCCCGCCATCTCGGCGGAGGGCAACGAGCACACCACCGACGCCCGCCGCGGCGACGGGACCTACGCCAAGATCGAGCGCGCGATGGACCTGCTGCGCGCACACGACCTGCCCTTTGGCATCTCCTGCTGCTGGACGCGCGCCAACGCGGACGCCGTCGCCACCGAGGAGAACATGGACTGGATGATCGAGAAGGGCGCGCTGTTCTGCTGGTACTTCCACTTCATGCCGGTGGGGCGCGCAGCGAGCGCCGACCTCATGCCCACGCCGGAGCAGCGCGAGCGCATGTACCGCTTCGTGCGCGAGATGCGCGGGGTCAAGCCGCTCTTCACGCTGGACTTCCAGAACGACGGCGAGTTCGTGGGCGGCTGCATCGCCGGCGGTCGCCGCTACCTGCACATCAACGCCGCGGGCGACGTGGAGCCGTGCGTGTTCATCCACTACGCCAACGCCAACATCCACGACGCCAGCCTGCTCGACGCGCTGCGCTCGCCGCTGTTCATGAAGTACTACGAGGGCCAACCGTTCAACACCAACCACCTGCGGCCCTGCCCGATGCTGGAGAACCCGGACGACCTGCCGCGCATGGTGGCAGAGACGGGGGCGCGCTCCACGGACCTCGTGGAGCAGGAGACGCCCGAGCAGCTGCGCGAGAAGACCGCGCCGGCCGCGGCCGCGTGGGCCCCGGTGGCCGAGCGGCTCTGGGCGGACGAGGCCGACCCGCTGCACGAGACGCGCCAGCGCTGGAACGAGGGGCAGGCCGAGACCGACGTCACGCGCCTGGCACGGCTTGGCCGAGACCTCACGACGCAGCCGGAGCCGCAGCTGTAGGTTCTTCTCGGCTGCTGAGGTGCGGCGGATGGACGGTCCGCGACTCGAAAACGTCCATCTGCCGCACCTCACCCGTTAAGGTGCGGCGGATGGACGGTCTGGACCGCCAAAACGTCGCGTTGCCGCACCTATTCCGCCTGCGGCGTCACCAGCCACGCACCCAGTGCCATGAGCGCCAGCGCGACGAGAAACGCCGGGCCCGGAACCGTCTGAAACAGCACCAGCGACAGCGCCGCCCCGATGAACGGGTTCACCGCATAGTAGGCGCTCGTCCGCGCCGCGCCCAGGCCGCGCTGGGCGTACACGTAGAAGAAGATCGAGAGCCCGTAGGCAACGAAGCCCAGCACAAGGGCGGCTGCAATGTCCGGCAGCGCGGGCAGAGCGTCGCCGGCGAGAAGGGCCACGGCCAGCGCGCCCGTCCCCGACCCCAGCCCCTTCACGACGACCACCTGGGCGGGGTCCTTCTCGGAGAGTCGGCTCGTGCAGTTGTTCTCGACGCCCCAGCACAGGCATGCTCCGAGCACCAGCAGCGATCCCGCGGAAAAGCTCAGCGCCCAGGCGCTCTCGAGGCTGAGCAGCGCACACGACGCCGTGATCACGGCGATGCCCGCCCAGGTCCGCGGTGCGACGCGCTCCCCGAAGGCCACGAAGGCGATGACCGCCGTCGCCACGATCTCGAAGTTGTTGAGCAGCGCCACGTTCTCGGGCGCCGCGTGCGCGAGGCCCGCCATGAGCAGGATCGGCGCCGCTATGTCGAGAAGGACCATCGCCACGACATAGGGGGCGTCCGCGCGCTCGAGCGGCTCCTCCGCGGCCGGCGCGGGCCGCGCCGCCGCCCGCACGGCCGTGAGCGCCGCCATCCCGACGCCCGCACCCAGGTAGAGCAGGGCCGCCATCATGTTGGGCGCGACGCTTCCGAGAAGCACCTTGGAGCACGGCGTCGAGAGCGCGTAGAGGCACGCTGCCAGAAACGCCGCCGCCACGAAGCGCCCGATGCGCGCGCCGGGCCGCTCGTCCTTCTCGGCCGGATTTGGCGGCTCACTATTCTGGGCGCACATCCCGACCTCCCTCGGAACTCCTCCTCCTGACCAGGCCGACCACGAGCATGACGCCCGCGATGACGAGAAGAACGACGGCCCCCGCCGCCAGCGCCAGGGCAATCACAACCAGCGAGCCCGAGAACCCCACCGTCGCGGGAAGAAACAGCAGCAGCCAGCCCCCGCCCGGGGCCGTGTCCACCGTATCGAGGTACCCGACAAGGCTCGCGTGAGCTCCCCATACGGCGAGCAGGCCCAGCAGCAGGCAGACGGCCGCGGCTATGGCCAGATAGCGCGCGACCCGACGAAGGTCCGTCCCGCCGCCGGCGACCGACCCGTCACGGTCCGGCGAGACGGGCTCGCCGCCGTCCGACCTCTGGATGAACGGGCCGTCGTCCACAAGACCCCCTCTCGAATGCTGTGCCCCCATTGTAAGTCGGCGCGCGGCGGGCCGCCGGGGACGCCCGCACGCGCGGCACCCGCCCAGCAGCTTGGAGATGGCGTTCATCGCGCCCCTTTCCGAGAGAGCCAACGTCGCCAATGATACGGCCTCGCGGCGCGGCGGCCGGCGGGCGTATCATGGGAGCAGCACCTCGTTGAATGGGAGTCCCCGTGAGCACGTCTGTCTCTCGCCGGTCCGCCGTCGGGCTCGGCCTTCTCGCGCCCCTTGCCCTGGCCGGCTGCTCGACCGGCCGCGGCGCCGCGTCGGGCGAGAAGGACGCCGGCTCGCAGGGCCTCTCCGCGCTCGGCGAGGCCACGCCCGTGCCGCTCGCGCACGCCACGCAGTTCACGCTGGACGCCTACGAGGGCGGCCACCGGCTCGCGTACCTCGCCAGCGGGGACCGCTTCCTCATCGTGCCCGAGGGCGCCGACGCGCCGGAGGGCCTGCCCGAAGACGTGGCCGTGGTGCGCCGCCCGCTCGAGAGCGTCTACCTGGTCTCCACCGGCATGATCTGCCTCGTCGACGCCATCGGGGCGCTCGACGCGGTGGGCGTCTCGTCCGTGCGAGCCGAGGACTCCCCCGTCGAGGAGTTCGCCGCGCGCCTCGAGGACGGCAGGGTCGCCTACGGCGGCATCTACCGCGCGCCGGACTACGAGCTCATCGCCGCCGCGGGCTGCCCGCTCGCGATCGAGAACACCAACATCGACCACGTGCCCGAGGTCCGCGCCAAGCTCGAGGAGCTCGGCGTGACCGTGCTCATGGAGCAGTCCAGCCGCGAGGAGGACATGCTGGGTCGGCTGGAGTGGATCGTCCTCATGGGCGCGCTCTTTGGCCGCGAGGACGAGGCGGCGGCGGTCTTCGACGAGGTCGCGGCCGGCGTGGAGGCCGCGTCGAAGGAGGGGCCGCTCGGCAGGACCGTCGCGTTCTTCTACGTCAACGAGGACGGCGCCGCGGTGACGCGCCGCGCGGGCGACTACCTCTGCCAGATGATCGAGGCCGCGGGCGGCACCTACGTGAGCTTTGACGCCGAGGGCGCCGCGGACTCCTCCCCCACCACCGTCACCGTCGAGATGGAGCGCTTCTACGAGGGGGCGCGCGACGCCGACGTCATCATCTACAACGCCACGGTCGACGAGGGCGTTACCTCCGTCGCGGAGCTGGTACAGAGAAACGCGCTGCTCGCCGACTTCCGCGCCGTGCGCGAGAGCAACGTCTGGACCTGCGACTCCACCATGTACCAGCAGATGACCCGCATGGCGGACATCATCTTCGACCTGCGCGCGGCCATCTCGGGCTCCGGGGAGCCCACGACCTTCGTCTGGAGGCTGGCCTAACGTGGGCGGCGGGGCGGCGCGGGTGGGCGAGAAGGGCGGGGCGTCGCGGGCGCTTGCCTTCGACCTCGTCGTTCTTCTCGGCCTGGCGGCGCTCTTTGTTGCGAGCCTCTGCCTGGGCAGCGTGGAGACCACGCCCGCCGAGGTGCTGCGCATCCTTGCGGCGGGTCCCGGCGACGGCTCCACCGCGGCGCAGGTCCTCTGGCAGATCCGCCTGCCCCGCGCCATCGAGGCGGTGCTGCTGGGCGGGGCGCTCTCGCTCTCGGGCTTCCTGCTGCAGACCTTCTTTGCCAACCCCATCGCCGACCCCTTTGTGCTGGGCGTCTCGTCGGGCGCCAAGCTCGTGGTGGCCGTGGTGATGATCGTGGTGCTGGGCACGGGGCAGGTCATGAGCCCCGCGACGTCGGTGGCTGCGGCGTTTGCGGGGTCGCTTCTCACCATGGGCTTTGTGCTGCTCATCTCGCGGCGCGTGCGCACGCAGAGCATGCTCATCGTGGCCGGCGTGATGGTGGGCTACATCTGCTCGGCCGCGACCAACTTCCTCGTGGCCTTTGCCGACGACCAGTCCATCGTGAACCTGGACAACTGGTCGCGCGGCAGCTTCTCGGGCGCCACGTGGCCTGACGTGGGCATCGTCGCCGTGTGCGTGCTCGCCATGGGCGCCGCCGTCTTTGCGCTCTCCAAGCCACTCGGCGCCTACCAGCTGGGCGAGCCGTACGCGCAGAGCGTGGGCGTGAACGTGGGCGGGCTGCGCATGCTCATCGTCGCGGTGTCGAGCCTGCTCTCGGCCTGCGTGGCGGCCTTTGCCGGGCCGGTGTCGTTTGTGGGCATCGCCGCGCCGCACCTGGCGCGCCGCGGCGTGCGCTCGTCGCGGCCGCTCTACGTGACGCCGGCGTGCTTCCTCACGGGCGCGGCCTTCTGCTGCGGGTGCGACCTCGTGGCGCGCACGCTCTTCTCGCCGGTCGAGCTCTCCGTGAGCGCCGTCACCGCCGTCTTTGGCGCGCCAATCGTGATCGCCCTCATGCTCCGCGGGAGGTCCCGATGACCGCCCTGAGAGGACACTCTGTTAATTGGGGACAGTCCCCAATTAACAGAAACGCGCTGGAGCTGCGGGGGCTGGCGGTGGGGCACGGGCAGCGGGCGCTCGTGCGCGACGTCTGCCTGGCCGTGCGCCCGGGTCAGGTCGTGGCGCTCATCGGCCCCAACGGCTCGGGTAAGACCACGATCCTGCGCACCGTGGCGGGCCAGCTGCGCGCGCTCGGCGGCGTCGTCGAGCTCTTCGGCCGGCCGCTCGGCGAGGTGCCGGCGACCGAGCGCGCGCAGGAGATGGCGGTCATGCTCACCGGCCGGCCGGGCACGGAACTGCTCACCTGCCGCGACGTCGTGGAGGCGGGCCGCTACCCGTTCACGGGGAGGCTCGGCGTGCTGGGCGAGAAGGACCACGAGGCCGTGCGCGCCGCGCTGGAGGCGACAGGCGTGGCCGACCTCGCCGAGCGTGACTTCGCCCACATCAGCGACGGCCAGCGGCAGCGCGTCCTTCTCGCCCGGGCGCTTTGCCAGGAGCCGCGCGTGCTGCTGCTCGACGAGCCCACGTCGTACCTGGACGTGCGCTCGCAGCTGGAGATGCTGCAGCTCCTGCGGCGCGAGGCCCGCGAGCACGACATCGCCGTCGTGGCGTCGCTGCACGAGATCGACCTCGCGCAGAAGGCCGCCGACCACGTGGTCTGCGTCCGCGACGGGCGCGTCGCCTTTCAGGGCGCGCCGGAGGAGGTCTTCACCGCCGAGCGCGTCGCCGAGCTCTACGGGCTTGCGCCGGGCGCCTACGACCCCGCGTTCGGCAGCGTCGAGCTTTCGCGGCCGGAGGGCGCGCCCGAGGTCTTTGTGATCGCCGGCGGAGGGACGGGCGCGGCGTGCTTCCGGCGGCTCGCGCGCGACGGCGTGCCGTTTGCGACCGGCGTGCTGCACGAGCACGACGCCGACGGGCTGCTCGCGCGCAGCCTGGCCACGCGCGCGGTCTTCGAGCGCGACTTCGAGCCCGTGAGCGAGCGCGCCGTGGCGGAGGCGCGCGAGGTCCTTCTTGGCTGCAAGCGGGTCATCTGCTGCGTGGACGGCTTCGGCACGATGAACGCGCGCAACGCCGAGCTCCTCGACGCCGCCCGTCTGTTAATTGGGGACAGTCCCCAATTTACATAAAACATTTGTGTTAATTGGGGACTGTCCCCAATTAACAGACGTGGCAGAACTCGTCGACGAGCGCCTGGTTCTGGGCGAGAAGAACCTCGAGCGCCCGGCGTGCCTCCGCCGAGAGCCCCGCAGTCGGAAACTCGCGCGCCATCGTCACGTTGACGCGGGCGTCGCAGATGTCGCCGAGCTCGTCCTGGACGTCCTTCATGCGCGCGCCCTCGGCGGCGGCGACCGGACCCAGCAGGTCGGCAAAGCTCTCACCCACGTAGCGGACGCGCTTGGCACGCTTGCGCAGGGTGTGCACCGCGTCGGCGTCCGCGCGGTCGACGGTCGCGTACCCCTCGTCCACCACGCGCACGAGCTCGTCGAAGCTCGCCCGCACGTCGTCGAGCGTCACGCCGTCCGCGCGCACGCGGTCCTTCCACGGCAGCTTGCCCAGGCCCTTGCGCACGCGGCGCAGCGCCTGGCTCGTGTGCCTCCCGCGCATGACGTCGACCACATGGTTGCGCTCGAGCTCGCGCAGCTCGGCGATCTTATCGGCCAGCTCGCCGCAGGGGACGTCGAGCGCGCGGACCTGACGCAGCAGAACGTCGTACTCGCGCAGGCGCGAGGTCTCCACCACCACGGAGCGCAGGTCGTCCTGCAGCAGGCGGTGGCGCCGACGCTTCAGGAACGGCGAGACAAAGACCAGCAGGCTCCGCAGCGTGCGGATGGAGATGCGCAGGCGGTGGACGGTCTCGACGTCGTCGGGGTCGGCGAGAAACGCCTTGAGGCGGCGCTCCACAGTGTCGTCCCACTCCCGCAGCACGCGTGCGAGCTCCTTGCGAACGTCTCCCATGTCCAACCTCCCGTCCGCCCGTCTGTCAATTGGGGACAGTCCCCAATTGACAGAAACTTTTTATATCAATCATTTGTGTCAATTGGGGACTGTCCCCAATTGACAGACTGCATCCAGGCGATGTAGACGCTCGGGTAGTGGCCGTAGAGCACCTGCATCGGGTTCACGTCGGCGAGAAGGTCGTGCACGAGCGACACCACGCCGCCCGCGCTCGCGAGGTCGTCGGCCGTGGGGATCTCGCGCCCCAGGTCCTCGACGAGCTTGTCCACGTGCTCGCGGTCCTCGGGCACGTACGGGCACTCCACGCCCGTGTTGGCCTCGAAGACCTCGCACATCGCCTCGTACTTCTCGTCAAATCCCTCGTCGCCGTAGCCCGGCAGCCACAGGTCGTGCCCGTAGCGCGTGTAGCCCCACGAGGCAAGCGGCAGGCGCGGCACCATGTCGCTCGGGTTCAGGATGTTGAAGATGTTGTCGTAGAGCTCGTCGCCCGTGTTCTCCACGGTGGTGAGCTCGGGCGTGGCAAAGGTGTAGCAGTAGATGCTCTCGAGCGGCGCCAGCACGCGCAGGCCCAGCGTCATGTCGTCGGCGTAGGAGGCCGCGAGGTTGGCCGTCGCCGCGCCGCGCGAGTGGCCACAGAAGAGCAGCGCCACGTCGTCGGTGCCGCCGTCGCCCGCCTCGCGCGTGATGCGCTCCGCGAGGTCGTCCACGATCTCGTTGGCGGCGCGCATGAAGCCCTCGTGGTCGATCGCGTCCATCTCGTAGTCCGCGGCGTCGCCCATGTTGAGGTCGCTCAGCCACTCCGAGCCGTAGCTGCCGCGCACGGACACCAGGTAGAGGGTCTTCTCGCGCCCATCGTCCGCCGTC
The DNA here is from genome assembly GCA_944320385.1 of uncultured Atopobiaceae bacterium. Lineage (GTDB taxonomy): Bacteria > Actinomycetota > Coriobacteriia > Coriobacteriales > Atopobiaceae > Thermophilibacter. Next base: position 9,438 of record CALUHH010000011.1, read on the forward strand.
ACGCGCTTGGTCGCCACGGAGTAGGCCACCACGTCGTCCGTGCCGGCGAGAAAGTCCACCACCTCGTCGAAGATCTCGCTCCGGTACTGGTAGGACGCCGTGGAGATGTCCTCGAAGCCCAGCTCGGCCAGGGCCGCCTCCATGTAGGCCGGCGAGTCGGAGCCCTCCTGGTAGTAGCCGGACTCGGAGTTGGCCACGGCGGAGAGCACCGCGCAGGTGGTGGCCAGCTCGTGGTTGTACACGGTAGGGTCGGCAAAGAACCACTCGTCGTCCCAGGCGACCTCGGTGGAGATGGTCTCGGCGCCCGTGGCCATGCTCGTGAAGTCGATCTGCGCGGTGAAGGCGCCCGTGCGGCCCGTGGAGCCCTCGAGCTCCTGCGGAGCGCTCGGGGCAGAGACGGCTCCCAGGCCCAGGCGCTCCTGCTCCTGGCGGTGGTGCACCGCCACGGCAAGCGCCACGCCGGCCACCACCACAAGCGCCAGCAGGGCAAGAAGAACGCGCAGCCCCCAGCGGGGACGCCTCTTCCCAGCCTCGTCCGTCACGCGGCATCATCCTCGAACGTAGCGTCGGCGGCGTCCTCGAGAGCCTCCTCGCCGGCCACGACGTTGGCGGCGCGGTCGGCGCCGTCCACGCGCGCGGAGTCGTCCGGCGTGATCGTCATGGACTCAAAGCGATGCGCCATGTAGTCGTTGTCGTAGTGCTCGGCGTAGAACTGCTCGACCGGCGTGGTCTGCGGGATGCCGGACAGGCGCTCGAACCAGCAGTCCAGCGCCTCGAGCGTCATGACGCCGTTCACGAGCATGAGGACGGCGCAGATCGTGGTGAAGGAGTAGCGGATCTTCCACGGGATGAGGTTGATGAGCTTGAGCATCCACGGCAGGCAGAGCTTGATCCACACAAACCCGAGCGCGCCCCACATGCACATGAACAGCGCGCTCGTGCGCCCGCCAAAGATGACCGCGATCGGGTCCGGGAACAGGCCGAAGATCGTGGAGCCCGAGTAGTCCCAGGCCACGGCGCCAAAGCCCATCTCCATGAACCACGCCGTCGCCGCCTCGAAGAGGCCGCCGATGACGGCGGAGACCACGAAGATGATCACCGGGTTTGCCTTGTAGAAGCGGTTGAGCGCCACGGTCATGAGCACGGCGCCAAAGCCGTAGATCGGCGAGAAGGGGCCAAAGAGCAGGCCCGCGCGGTCCTGGATCTCGCCGGGGACCACCACGGCGAAGTGATAGACGGTCTCGATGATGAGCCCCAGGAAGCAGCAGATCACAAACACCCAGAACAGGTTGAAGAAGTTGAGCTCGATATAGCCCTTGCCCTCGAGGTCGCGCCCGAGCATGCCCTCCTCGGCCGCCTCGCGGTCCACCATGTCCTGCACGCGCTTCTTGAGCGCGCGCTCCTGGCGCAGCGACGGGTCCACCGTGACGGAGATCGCCACGAGGATGAGCAGCTGGATCGCGTCGGAGATGAGCGTGGTGTCGATGCCCTGCAGCATGATCTTGAGCAGGATCTGCACCACGGAGGTGCCGATGAGCACGTGCGACCACCGGACCGCGTTGCGCCGCTTGCTCTTGCGCAGAGAGTGCCCAAAGACGAGAAGCGCCACGGCGTTGCCGATGGTGACCAGGCAGCTGATGACGAGAAGGACCACGGGCAGCGTGGGATCGGTGCCCACGATGATCATCGACGGGTCGGTCTGGAGCGCCCACGTCATCATCGCCGCGAACATGATGACCGCGAACACGGTGAACACGCCGAGAACCGTGCAGAGCACGCCGTAGAGCCGCATCACCAGCGGAATCTTGGCAGACGGGGCAGCTGCGAGGTTCGTCGGCGCGTCCTTCTCGGCATCGTTTGAGGGCTGGGGCTGCGTCTCTGGGGTCATGCGAGCTCCTTGAAACTACTCTGAAAGATAGGCATACAGATTGAAACGATACCTGAAGACAGGTGGGCTCTCGCGCCTCATTTGCTGCCCATTTTCCAAAATCAAGCTCCGGTTGATATTGAGGGTTGACAATCGCGTCAGGTCATATTGTCAAGCAAAGCGTTTGACAATATGACCTGACGCGATTGTCAACCGACGCGACCGTCAAACCCATCGGAGAGGACGCATGAACATCAGACAGCTCACGTATTTCTGCCGCGCGGCGCGCTCGGGGAACTTCTCCGTCGCCGCGCGCGAGGAGGGCGTCTCCGTTCAGGCCGTCTCCAAGTCGATTCACGAGCTCGAGGAGGAGGTCGGCGGGCAGCTGTTTGTCCGCTCGGGCCGCGGGATGCGCCTCACCCCTCTGGGAAGGACGCTCCTCGAGCCCGCGCTCAAGACGGTCGAGAGCTTTGGCTCCGTCGAGCACGCCGCGGCGTCGTGGCGGGAGGCGTCGCCGCGCGACGACCTCAGGCTCGCGCTCGTCACCCCGCCGTTCTCAAAGCACGAGTTCATCTGCGGCATCATCGCGCGCCTCATGACGCACTCTCTTGGGGTGGAGACGCAGCTCTCCGTCTGCGTCGGCGAGAGCGCGCTGGCGCGCCTGCGCGCCGGCACCCTCGACGCCCTGTTCACGATCGGCAGGCTGGAAGCACCCTATTGCGTCTGCGTGCAGATCGGCACCGTCATGCCCGGCGTGTTCGTGGGAAGGCACCACCCGCTGCGCGGCAAGAGCCCCCTGACCTTCGCTGACCTCGAGCCCTACCCCGTCCTCTGGTCCGACGAAATCGACGGCTTCAACGAGACGATCCTCACCACCTGCCTCAAACACGGCCTCGCCTCGCCCCTCGAGAGCATCAAGACCAACGAGGAGGTGGTCGACTTCCTCGAGAACCGCAACGGCTACATCATGGGCGTCAACCTCAAGGCGCTCAGCATCGTCCCCTTTGCCACGATGCACGGCATCGACCCCGCGGAGGCACCCGCGGTCCCCGTGTGCCTCGTGATGCTCGACGAGCCGCAGCGCCCCGAGGTCGCGCACCTCAACCAGTTTGCGCAGAGCGAGTTCTCGTTCATGAAGCGGCTGCTCAACTCAGAAAAGACGGTGACCGGATACTAGCGGCCACCGTCTCCCAAACCCACGTTCTTCTCGCCTAGGTTTGACAATAACGTTTGACAATAACGTCAGGTTATATTGTCAACCGAAGCGCTTGACGAAACAACCTGACGTGATTGTCAACCGATTGTCGCCTACGCGGCCGAGGGGGCACCCTCCTGCTCCGCGCGGCCGAGGGCCTTCTTGAAGCCCTTGGACATGCCGGAGAGCTTCTCGTAGACGTCGACCTGCGGGGTGTCCGCGCGACCGGCCTCGATGTAGCGGCGCATGACGGAGACGAGGATGTAGGGCTTCACAAAGGCGCCGTGGATGCCGCCCCACAGCACCAGCGCGATGACGGCGCAGAGCACGATCAGCGAGGTGCCGGCGGGCACGGCGGTGCCGTCCTCGAGCGTGGCGGCGGCGTCGATGTCGGCGAGCACGGCCGTCAGCGGCTCGATGGAGCCCAGCAGGAGGTAGGCCACGCCGAAGAACGCGCCGCCGATGAGCGCGAGCGACACGATGGTGATGGCGATGACCTTGGCGGAGTTCTTCATGAGCGTCTTCCAGTTCTGGAAGTAGATCACGGCGCCGTCGCAGGTGCTCTTGAACGCGGACTGCTCGCTGTGGAGGAAGACCCAGCCCAGGCTGCAGTAGTTGAGGTACTCGAGCACCACGCTCACGATGGCGGAGATGATGCCGGCGATGATCGAGGCGGCGCCGGCGCTGTCCTCGCCGTCGATGCCGCGTGCGATCGCGTTCATGCCGGAGGAGATCTCGGTGGTGATGGCCCTGGTGACGCTCCACAGGCCGTAGTAGACGCTCGCCGTGGCAAAGCGGCTCTTGACGGCGCGCTTGCCCGCCGCGTAGGTGTCCTCGGGGAGCTCGCCGGTGGCGACGCCCTCGGTGATCATGGCCACCTGACCGGCAGTGAGGAGGTAGCCGCCGTAGTGGGCGACCAGGTAGAAGACGATAAGGGCCACGATGAACGCAACGCCCGTGGCGGCGAGCTGGGCCGCCTCGTCCAGGCCGGCGAGGCCCGTGGCCACAAAGGTGATCAGCGGCAACGCGGCCAGCATGATGACGCACAGGATGGTCCGCACGAGGCGCATGACGGAGAACTTCAGCGTGCGGCGGTAGATCTCGGAGTTCTTCACGGTGTTCCTTTCACGGTGTTCAGGCGATTCGCAAAATCTGAAAGACAATATCAGCTGCGCGCCGGCGGGCGAGAAGAACGCGCCAATGTCATCCAGAGGTGGATAATAGGGGCAACGGCAACGGCATCGCCAACCACGGAGGCTCTCATGACCAGCATCGCCATCGTCACCGGAGCGTCGTCCGGGCTCGGCGCGGAGATCGTCCGCCAGCTCGCGGAGGGCGCCTTCGGGCCGCTCGACCAGATCTGGGCCGTCTCGCGCCACGCCGAGCGCACGAGCCCGCGCGTCCGCCCGTTCGCACTCGACCTCACGGACCCGGCGTCGTTCGACGTCCTGGAGGCCGCGCTCGCCGAGACGCCCGGCGCCCGCGTGGTCCTTCTCGTCAACAACGCCGGCTTTGGGACCTTCGGCGACTTCGCGGACATGCCCGCGCGCGACAACGCGGACATGGTGCGCCTGCTCATGCTGGCGCCCGTGGAGCTCACGTACCGCGCGCTGCCGTACATGGCGGCCGGGTCGCGCATCCTCAACGTGGCGAGCGTGGCCGCCTTCATGCCGCAGCCGGGGCTCGCCACCTACTCCGCGGCCAAGCGCTTCGTGCTCGACCTCTCGCGCGCGCTCGACGCCGAGCTCGGGGGCGTGGACATCCACGTGACCGCGCTCTGCCCCAAGTTCATGCGCACGGGCTTTCTCGACCACGCAGGTGCGGACGACGTGGCGGCGCGGATGGCACGGCTCACGGGCTTTGAGGACGTGGGGCGCGTCGCGGCGCGCGGGCTCAGGGCGGCGCGAGAAGGACGCGCGCTCTGCATCCCGTCGGCTGACATGCGGGCGCTCTACGTGGCGACCAAGGTGCTGCCGTACCCGCTCGCGCTCGCCGTGGAGCGCGCTCTGCTGTAGCGCCGGGGCGGCGCAGCAGGTGCCTCGCCCCAGGTGCCGGATTTCCGCTATATGCGTACGAAGGTGCCGGATTTCCGCCATATGCGTACAATCGGAACCAAAATCCGGTCATATGCGTGTCCCTCACACGCATATGCCGCGATTCCGGCACCTGGGAAAACGTCACGCCGCGGAAAGGGGCGCGCATGGCCGAGAAGAACGTCCGCTGGGGCATCATCGGCGCCGGGCGCATAGCCCACCGCTTCGCGCGGAGCCTCGCGCACGAGCCGCACTCCGAGCTCGTGGCCATCAGCTGCCGCTCCGTCGCGCGCGCCGCTGCCTTTGCCGCAGAGCACGGCGTATCGGAGGAGAACGCGCTCTCGGACGAGGCGCTCGGAAACGTGGCGGGCGCTGCCCACGCCGCCCTTCTCGCCCGGCCCGACGTCGATGCCGTCTACCTGGCGCTCCCCCACGGGATGCACCTCACCTGGGCCGTCGCCGCGCTGCGCGCCGGCAGGGCGGTCCTCTGCGAGAAGCCCGCGTGCGCGAGCGCGGCGGAGACGCAGACGCTCGTCAGCGTCGCCCGCGAGACCGGCAAGCTCCTCATGGAGGCCATGAAGACGCGCTTCACCCCGCTCTACCGGCGCGTCCACGAGCTGATGGGGAAGGGCGCCATCGGCGAGCTCCTGCGCGTGGAGGCGCTGCTGGAAAACGACATGGGCGACCGCATCGCTCGCGGCGGCGACTATATGTCCGACCCCGCTGCCGGCGGCATCCTGCTGGACTCCGGCATCTACTGTGCGTCGTGGATCGACGACTACCTGCCCAGTCCGTACGAGGTCACGTCCGTGCGGGCCCGCTGGGACCACGACGTCGACTGCTTCGTGGACGCTGAGCTCGCATGTGGCGCGTCGGGCGAGAAGACCGCGCGCTTGGCCACCGCCGCGGACACCGCCGGCCCGCGCACGGCGACGCTTGTGGGCACGGCCGGCAAGATCGTGGTCGAGGACATGCACCGCCCGCAGCGCGCCGTCCTTCTCGCCGACGGGGCCGAGCCCGTGGAGCTGGACGTCCCCTACCCCGTGGACGACTTCTACGACCAGATCGCGCACTTCACGGGCCTGCTGCGCGCCGGGCGCACGGAGTCGCCCGTCATGCCGCTCGCGGCAACGCTGCGCTGTGCAGAGCTTCTCGATGCCGTGCGCGCCAGAATCACCGCGTAGGACGCCACCGACACATCGCCGCAGGTGCCGGATTTCCGCCATATGCGCGTTGCGGTGCGGGATTTCCGCTATATGCGTACGATCGGAACCAAAATCCGGTCATATGCGTGTCCCTCACACGCATATGACGCGATTCCGGCACCTGGGAAAACGTCACGCCGCGGAAGAGCCGCGCACAGCCGAGAAGAACGTAGCTGGAGCTGACCGCTCGTTCTTGTCCTCTCGGAGGGGGGTGATAAAAAGAGGGAATACTCGGCCGCATTGTGCCGAGCTGCGGCTTTGCTGCGCAGCTGGGTCTGAGGTCGGGTTGCTCAAAATGTCTAGGTTTTGGTCAGATTGCGTTCAGCCCGTTGAACCGGCGCGGTCCGCCGCGCGGAGTGCCCGTACGGAAGAACAGACCCCGAGACCTCAGGTCCTTATCGGCAAGAACCTGAGCTCCCAGGGCCATGAGAGCATGCACTTTGTGGGCACCTATGCCCGACGGTACCTCCTGCTTCGGCCGGCGCCTTCCTTTGCGACCAGTCCGCGCTGCGCGAGGCTGTTCAAGATCCTCACGGTCTTGTCCTTGCTGAAGCCGGTCCTCCGCTCGACGTCGCCGCGCGACAAGAGCAGCGTGCGGCTCAGCTCGCGCAGCACCGCTGCCTCTTCTGGACTCAGCGCGGAGGATGCCTCATGCTCGCAGCAAACCCGGTGATGTCAACGCTCACAAGCTCGTTGCATTCAGAGAGGATCTCGGCGGCATTCGTCTTTCGTTGCACACAGTCACACAACGAAAGATGTTTCGAAGCATATTGACATGCAACGAAAAGGTTTCGTTGCACATTCGTTGCAACGAAAGAGCCGGCAGCGCCTTCTCCAGAGGGGCCCAGGTTTTGGTCAGATTGCGTTCAGCCCGTTGAACCGGAGCGCTCCGCCGCGCGGTCGGCCTGGACCCAGCGGGCAAACGTCGCGCGGGAGACGCCGCATGCCCGCGCCGCGTCGTCGGCCGAGAGCTCGCCGGCCTCAAAGCCCGCTCGCACCCGCGCGTACGCGGCCGGCCTCTCGATGCGCGGCCTCCCAAACCGCACGCCCCGCTCGCGCGCCGCGGCGATGCCCTCGGCCTGGCGCTGGTGGATGTTCTCGCGCTCGATCTGCGCCACGTACGAGAGCAGCTGCAGCACGATGTCCGTGATGAGCTCGCCGGTGAGGTCGCCGCAGCCCTTGCGCGTGTCCAGCAGCGGCATGTCGAGCACGACGATGCTCACGCCCCGCTCCTTAGTGAGGCGGCGCCACTCCTCGATGATGTCCTCGTAGCTGCGCCCCAGCCGGTCGATGCTCTTGACCACGAGCACGTCCCCAGGCCGCATCCTGCGCACGAGCTTCTGGTAGCTCGGGCGCAGGAAGTCCTTGCCGCTCGCCTTGTCGCAGAACAGGCTGCGCTCGTCGATGCCAAACGCCGTGAGCGCGTCCACCTGCCGCGCGAGGTTCTGGTCGCGCGACGAGACCCGCGCGTAGCCAAAGACCCGCACGGGCCGCCCGTTCTTCTCCGCCGTCCTTGTCTTTGTTGTTGCCCTTGCCGCCCCGCCGTTCTTCTCGCCCATGGTCGTCCTCTCCCTTGCTGGCCCGGGGGATTCCGGGCCCCTAGAAAAAGACTTCCCGCAGGGTGCGGACGCTGTTGCCCGCGTTTCCCCAGGTGCCGGATTTCCGCTATATGCGCGTTGCGGTGCGGGATTTCCGCAATATGCGTGCGATCGGAACCAAAATCCGGTCATATGCGTGTCTCTCACACGCATATGCCGCGATTCCGGCACCTGGGGGATTGCCGCGATTCCGGCACCTGGAAAAACGCCGCCGGCCCCTCAACCAACGGCGCACACGGGCTTCAGGCCCCTGAAACGGCACCCCAGCAGGTACCCTAGAGGGGCAAACGCGCGCCACGCGCACGTCGAAAGGAAGTACATGGACGTTCAGGACATCATCGCTCAGGTCTCCGCCGCCCTCGCCGACGCCCCCGAGAAGCTCCAGGGCCTCGCCTCCGACCCCAAGGGCACCATCGAGGAGCTCACCGGCCACGAGCTCGGCGACATCGACCCCTCCGAGATCGTCGACGGCATCAAGAGCCACATCGCCGAGGGCGGCCTTGACCTTGGCGGTATCGCCGAGAACATCGAGGGCGCGCTCGAGAACAGCCCGCTCGGCGGCATCGCCGACACCATCGGCGGCCTCTTCGGCAAGAAGTAGGACGAGAAGAGCGGGTCCGCCCGCACTTCTCAGCATTTCACGGGTTTCGACCCGCACTCACGGCCCGCACTCATCCAGTGCGGGCCGTCGCGCACTTGTTGGGGGCACTTGCGGCCAACGCTCGAGTGGGCGCCCGCACTCGAGGGGCTCAGGCGCCAAAACCGCCCGCACTTCTCGCCCGCACTCATGAGTGCGGGCCCCGCGCCGCGGGCGGCCCATCCGGGTAGAATGGACGCATCCGCCACGTCGTGAGAGGGGCAGCCATGAGCCTGAGCCTGGAGAACGTCCGCGTGTACACCCAGAGCGCCATCCGCATCGAGGGGGCGCGCGGCACCGTGGCCTACCTCGACCCCTTCTCTCTCACCGACGCCGAGGCCGCTCACGACGCGGACTACGTGCTTATCACCCACGCCCACTACGACCACCTCTCGCCCGAGGATTATGCCCGCGTGGCGAGCGACAGGACCGTGGTCGTGGCGCCGGCGAGCATGGCGGACGAGGTCGCGGGGCTGGGTGCCGCCGCGACGCACCTCATGGCCGCGGGCGAGAAGATCGAGCTTCCCGGGCTGACCGTGGAGTCCGTGCCCGCCTACAACGTGCAGCCCGAGCGGCTGGCCATGCACCCGCAGGTCAACGGCTGGCTCGGCTACGTGCTGACGCTCGACGGCGAGCCCACGCGCTACTACGTCTCTGGCGACACCGACCAGAACGCCGACAACGAGGCCGTGCGCTGCGACGTGGCGCTCGTGCCCATCGGCGGCACCTACACCTGCGACGCGCGCCAGGCCGCGGCCTTTGTGAACGCGCTGCGCCCGGCGGCCGTGGTGCCCACACACTACGGCAGCATCGTCGGCACCTACGCCGACTTCGACGCCTTTGCCGCCGCGGTGGACCCCGCCATCGCCGTTGTCCGCAAGCTCGAGCGCTAATACGAAGGGACAGTCCCTTCGTATCATTATCGCGGGAGGTCAACGTGTACGGAAAGGCCGAGACAGTCGCGCTGCTTGACCAGGCTGGCATTGCCTACGAGCTCTACGAGCACGAGGCGGTCTTCACCGTGGAGCAGGCGCACGCCGCGGGCATCCCCCATCCCGAGCTCGGCGCCAAGAACCTCTTCCTGCGGGATGACAAGCACCGCGCGTACTACCTCGTCTGCCTGCCGGACGAGAAGGACGTCTCGCTGCGGGGCGTCCAGGAGCGGCTGGGGTCGCGGCGCCTCTCTTTTGCGAGCGAGAAGGACCTGCGCTCGATGCTCGGCCTCGTGCCGGGCTCCGTCACGCCGCTCGGCGCGCTGAACGACGCCGGGCGGCGCGTGGAGGTTGTGATCGACCAGGAGCTCGTCGACGCCGGGCGCGTGACCGTGCACCCGTGCGACAACACCGCGACCGTCCTTCTCGCCACCGCGGACCTGATCGGGCTGCTGCGCGAGCACGGCTGCACCGTGCTCGTGGTTGACCTGTAGCGCCCCGTCAATTCGAGACGCAGAGCGTCTCGAATTGTGCACTCACTGCGTGCACTTTCTTGACGCGCTGCGTCAAGAATCTCCAAGCCAAGGATTCGGCACACAGGTGTGCCGAATCAGAATTGTGAACGCATCGAGTTCACTATTTGACCTTCGCAGGCTTCTCGTTCTGATCCAAAAGGGAACTGCCCCTTTTGAGTCATTCGTAGTGCCGGACGTCCTTCTCGAGGTAGCGGCGCTTCTCGACCGTGGGGCCCAGCGCGTTGACGATCGCGTAGCGCGGGCAGCTGCGCGCGTGGTCGTTGATGATGCCGCAGGCCTGTAGGTGCGAGTAGACGGTCGTGGGACCCAGGTACTTGAAGCCGCGTCGGCGCAGGTCGGCAGCCACGCGCGCGGAGAGCCCGTTGCTCACCGGAATCCAGCCGTCGGCATGCTTGTTGTAGAGGATCGTGGCGTCGCCGGCCATGCCCCAGAGGTACGCGTCAAAGCTGTCGAACTCCGCGCGCACCTGCTGGAAGCACTGCGCGTTGTTGATGATGGCCTCGACCTTGCGACGCGAGCGGATCATGCCCGGTGTGGCCAGGATGCGCTCGACGTCGTCGGGACCAAACCCGGCCACCGCATCAAAGTCAAAGCCGTCAAAGCACGTCCGCATGACCTCGCGCTTGTGCAGCATCATGGTCCAGTTGAGCCCGCACTGCATGACCTCGAGCGAGAGGTACTCAAACTGCGTACGGTCGTCATGAGCGGGCACGCCCCACTCCTCGTCGTGGTAGCGCAGGCAGAGCTCGTCGGTGGTGTCCCAGTCGCAGTAGGACATGCAGCCCTCCGTTCATTTTGGTCGTGGTGATCCTATTATCTGACAGAGGGAGGGGCAGACATTGCCACGGCTCCGATGCCAGCGGCCGCCATAGCAACGCGACGGTCGAAGCCACCCTTGTCCACGCGTGATGCGAAGAACGTCTCCTCGCGTCGTCCCGCCCAAAAGAGGCCGCCATCGGGATGCGCCGTGTCAAATAAGCCGAGATTTGGGTATCCAGGGACCTAAGCTAGAGAACCGCATGTCCTCTTGGATTAATTCCTATGCATCATAACAACAGACGCCGGCTGGTCTCCCGCACCTTTATATCGCTGGGCACTCACATCTCGCCAAAAGTGACACTGCTCCCCCTCGAAATCGCCTTGGCATTGTCCGCCCAAAAGGGCAGCTGCCTCCTGAATCATTCCTCGATGCGGCGGATGGCGGGGATTGACCAGGTCACGCCGGCGAGAAGGACCATCGCAGCCCCGGCGCCCACGAACCACGCCGGGGCGCCCACCGCGTCCGCAAAGACGGACGAGAACGCCAGGCCCAGCGGAAGCGCCCAGGACATGATGGCCCCGTAGAGGCCGAAGACGCGCCCCAGGTACTCGGGCGGGACCTTCTCCTGCATGAGGGCGGTCTGCGGACCGGAGTAGAACGGCGAGCTCAGGCCCATGAGGAAGCTCATGGCGAGAAACGCGACAAACCCGTCCACTCCGAGCAGGCCCGCCACGAGCGTGGCCACGCCGTAGAGCGCCGTCGCCGCGACGACCGTGAGCGCACGGTTCTTGAACCCGCCCGTCGCCGTGAGCAGCGCGGAGCCCGCGATCATACCCACCGAGAACACGATCTCCGCCGTGGCGGCGTCGCCCGTTGTGCCGCCGAAGTGGTCGAGCGTCATGAGCGGGAAGAGCGCCGATATGGGCGAGAAGACCAGTGTGAACACGAAGCCGCACCACAAAAGCGCGAAGAGGCCGCGGTAGCCGCGCAGCACGCGGTAGCCGTCGGCGGTCTCCGCGGCGAGGGCGCGCGCCTGGGCCACGAGGCCGAGGCCCTTCTCGCCTGCCGGCGCGCCGACCCCCGAGCCCCCAACGTCGAGCCGCGCCGCCAGCACCTCCACCGTGGCAAAGAGCGCACCCACAACGTCGAGCGCGATCATGGCCGTGAGCCCCCAGAGCGGGTAGATCACCGCCGCTATGGCCGTACCGAGGATGTAGCCGCCCGACTGCACCGCCTGCGTCACTCCGGCGAGGCGCGTGAGGTGCTCGGCCGGCGCCACGAGCGGCGTGAGCGCCTGGAAGGCGGGCGTGTGCAGGGAGCTGCCGATGGCCCGCACGAAGAGCGCGACCATGACCACCCACACGGGCAGCTCGCCCGTGAGCGAGACCATCGCCACGACGGCGCTCACCGCGGCGATGAAGAGGTCGGCCCCGATGAGCGTGGTCCTGAGCGGCAGGCGGTCGACGATTGCCCCCGCGAAGGTACCGAAGAGCGCGAGCGGCAGGAAGCCCGCGAGCGACGCCAGCGAGAGCATGCTCGCCGAGTTTGTAGTGAGCGTGATGTGCCAGACGAAGCCCATCTGCAGGATGGAACTCGTGAGCACCGAGACGAGCTCGCCGCCCCACACGCACGCGAGCTTGAGCTTCCAAGAGGTGTTTGTCACAAGAATTCCCGTCCTAAGACAAAAGGGGCTGGTTCGTTTGTCTTATCGAAGCGCCCTCCAGTATGCCACAGCAATCTGCGTGCGATTCTTCAGATGGAGCTTGGCCAGGATCGAGCTGATGTGGTTGCGGACGGTGCCCTCGCCCATGTAGGCGGCCGCGGCCACCTCGCGGTTGTCGAGGCCCTCGGCGATGAGCGCCACGACCTCGCGCTCGCGGTCGGTGAGCTGCGGGAAGACCGTCGCGAGGTCGGGCTTCTCGGCTGTCGCGCCGGACGCTCCGGCGGCCCCGCCCGCGCCGAGCGCGACCGCCCGCTCCAGCACCTCTCCCTCCAGCACGCTGCGCCCTGCCATCACCGCGCGCAGCGCCGGGGCCACCCCCGCCACGTCCTGCTTGATGAGGTAGCCCGCAGCGCCCAGAGCAAGGGCGCGCACGATGTACTCGTCGTCGGAGAAGGTGGTGAGAAAGACCACGCGCGGCGACTCCGGGGAGGCGAGGATCTTCTCGGCGGCGGCAAGACCATCCATCCCCGGCATCTGGATGTCGAGTAGGACGATGTCAGGCGCGGCGTCGGCCGCCAGGCGCACGGCGTCGGCCCCGTCCGTTCCACAGCCTGCGACTTCGATGTCGGGCTGTGCGTCCAGCACAATCTGGAGCGACTCCACCACCACGGCGTCGTCGTCTGCTATGACGACCCTCATGTGCGCCTCCTATCTCCGCCAGAGCGCGGCACGCTGGCAAAGACGGTCCAGCCGCCGTGTGCGCCGGGGCCAGCGTGAAACGCCCCGCCGAGCACCCGCACGCGCTCCCCCATCGAGGCGAGTCCCATGCCGGGGCCGCTGCCAGGCGCGACAGCAGGTGCCGTCCCATCATCAGTCACCGTAAGGCGCCAGAGCCCCGGATGCTCCACCAGCTCCACGCTCACATGGCGCCCGTCCGCGTGGCGCAGCACGTTGGAGACGGCCTCACGCGCGACCGCCGTAAGGCAGCTCGCCACGGCAGCCGGTGCCTCCCCCGCCTCCACGCGCACCGTGGGCGCGAGCGCCGTCCCCTCGCAGGCACGCTCCACGACCGCGCGCACCTGTACCGAAAGATCGCAGGCATCGTCGCGCAGGTCGTGCACGCTCGCGCGCACCTCGTCGAGCGCCTCGCGCACGGTGAGCGCCACGGCGGCGAGGTCCTTCTCGGCAGGCTCGCCGCTGTGCATCACGCGGTACGCCTCGGCCTGCACCACGGCGCGCGTGAGCAGGTGGCCCACGTTGTCGTGGATGTCTCGCGCGATGCGGGCCCGCTCAGAGAGCGTTGCCAGACGCACCTCATAGTCCTGCGCGTCGAGGAGCTCGCGGTTCTTCTCGGCAAGAGAGAGCTCGGCGGCGCGCAGCTCGTCGCGGGTGCGCAGGGCATCACGGTCGCGGCACTCAAAGACGCCGGCACGAAGCCCGAGCCACGCGCCCACCACGGTCCCAAGAGCGGCGAGAAGGACGACAGGGCCCTCGGCGCCAACGCACCAGCCAAGCGCAAGGGCGACGGGCACGGCGGCGGGCGCAAGCCGTGCGCGACCTCCTTCGAGCGACGCGACGAAGCAGAGGTCACAGGCAGCGACGCCGAGCAGCGCCGCGGCGCTCGGCAGCGCGCACGCGAGGGCGCAGCACAGAAGCGGCGGCACGAGGCGCACCGACCCGCGCAAGACCTCGACGAGCGAGGCCGACGTCACGGCCGCAAGCAGCGCGACCACGACCGCCGCACCCACCGTCCCGTGCGCGGCGGCCGCGAGCGCAGGCAGGCAGGCGACGAGCGCCACGACCTTGTCGACGAGTCTCTCCATAAGGGCGATTCTAGCAGGGCCGCCGGACGCTCCCCTACGCGGCGCCCGCCACGCGGCGGCGCGCACGGCCGACGGCGAGCCCGGCGGCGCAGATTGCCACGGCAAAGAGCGCCACGATTCCCACTGACGTGCTCACCTCGGCGAGAAGGGCGGGCGTGACGCCGTTCGCGCCAAGCGCGGCCTCCACGGCGCTCGAGGCCCAAAACGAGGGCGAGAAGCGAGCCGCGGCCTGCACGCCCGCAGGCAGGAGCGCAAGCGGAACCCAGGCGCCACCGAGAAAAGAGAGCACCATCGCGCCGATGTTGCCGACCGCGTTGAGTGCCTGCTCGGAGAGCCCCAGCTGCGCGAGAAGAAACGCGATCGCCAGCGGAACAAGCGCGAAGGGAAGCATCGAGAGGAGTGCGAGGCCAACGAGCAGCGGATCCACGCCCGTAAGCGAGCCCCTGCAGGCAACGACGCCCACCAGGCACGTCCACGCCCACACGCAGGCCACGAGCACGCAGCACGCTCCGAGTTCGCCGGAGGCAAGTCGCGTGGGCGCAACGGGAGCGGCGGCGTTGCGGCGACGAATCTCCGGGCGCTGATAAGCGGCCAACGTGACGCCGGCAACGACCACGATCGAGCTCATGACGGAGTAGGTCGAGAAGCGCAGGTAGACCGCGAGCCCGCTGCCCGTCGCATCCTCCGTGCCCGTGGAGTCCACACTCATGTCGACCCGCTCGTCCGCGACGGCGAGCGCGAGCGAGGCCACCTCGGATGCGGTGGCGTCCGGCTCGAGCGCGGCCGCCTGGGCGGCGAGGCTCACCCAGCGCGAGGTCGTCGTCGCGGCCAGGGCGCCCGCCTGCACGTCCGTGCCATAGGCGACCTCGAGCGGTGCGGGGTCGCGCCCGGCACGCGCGTCCGCGATCAGGTCCTCCTCAAAGCCAGCGGGCAGCACGACCAGGCAGTCCACGGCACCGGTCGCGACGCTGTCCTGCAGCGCGAGCGGCTCGTCGTCCACGGTCACGACCTCGGCGTTCTTCTTTGCCCAGGAAACGAGCGCGCCCGAGAGCTCGGAGCCGTCACGATCCACAACGGCCACGCGGGCCTCGAAGGCCGGTCCGGAGGCAGCCGCAGCGGCGCCGGTGCCCAGGTCGCCGACCACAAGCACGCCCAGCAGCGAGAGAAAGGCCACGTACACGGTCAGATAGACGGGGTGCGCGGCCGCCACGCGCAGCGCGGTCCTAAAGATGCTCATAGCTCTGCCTCCTAAAGACGGCCGTGGCAAGGACGAGAAGGACGAGCGAGGCCGCCACGCAGACGGCGACGCGCAGGGCGAAGGGGGCGAGCGACGTGTAGAAGTAGAGCGAGTAGAACGTGTCGCAGACGAGCTTGGTGGGGTTGACCCACGCGGTCCACGGTGCGGTGCGCGCGAGCCAGTCCGAAAGCTCCAGCGCCGCGGTGCCGTAGAGACCCGCAAAGAGCGACAGGAGGCACGTGAGGCCCGTCATGATGCCGGAGCGGGCGGAGAGGTCGGCACGGATGGGCAGCGCTCCGACAAACGCGCCGATCGCGGTGGCGAGCAGCGAGCATGCGCCGACCCCCACCAGGCAGAGGCCCTCGCGCCCCGCAAAGTCCACGCCCACCACGAGGAGCAGAAACGCGAAGGCGAGCGCGAGCGCCGCAAACGATACGACCCACGCACCGGCCACGCAGCCGACGAGCTGGCGCCCGCGCGGCGTGCCCGCGACCGCGCGTCGCGCACCGAGCTCGGAGACGCAGGGCTGCGCGGAGGCCACCGCGAGCATGCCCGCCTGCGTGGCCATGAGCGTGGCCATGCCGAGAAGCGCGTAGTAGTAGCGCACGATCTCGTCGGGCGTGGCGTGGGTGACCTGAGCGCGCTCGACGCCGGCGGAGAGCCCGAGCGCCAAGGCCACGGCGGCGGGATCGTTGAGCGTCGCCGGGTCGCGCTCGGCGACCTCTGCCATGAGCGCACCCGACTGCACATACGAGCTGGCCACGGCGTCGAGCACCGCGGCGCCCACCGATCCGGTGTCGGCAACCGTGAGATCGGGCGCGCCGTCGGCGGAGACCTCGTAATAGCCCTCGATCTCGCCAGCGGCAAGAAGATTGGCCGCCTCAGTGCTCGTCTCAACGAGCCGCAGGTCAAGAAGCTGATCGTCGCCATCGGCGGAGAGCGCCTCGAGGACCTCGGCGAAGTCGAGGGCCTCGGCGGCACCGTCCTTCTCGTCCGCCGCCTCCACGAGCGCCACGGAAATCGGGTCCGCGACGCCGTCCGTGCGCATGCCGGAGAACATGAACAGGAAGATGGTTGACATGATGATGGGGAACGCAAGCACCCAGATGATGACCGAGGGGGCGCGAACGAGCGATTTGAGCGTCACCACAAACGAGCTTCCCATAGCCGCCCCCTAGTCGCGCAGCTCGCGGCCGCAGAGCTCAAGAAAGACGTCGTTGAGGGTAGGCGGCTCGCACATCACACGCCCCAGGCGCACGCCTGCGCCCGCAAGCGCACCGAGGACGTCGGTGAGGTTGTGGGGGCTCGGCTCGCAGGTCACCAGCAGCGTGCCATCCGAGAGCTCGGCCGAGCGCACGTGCGAGAGGCCGCGCAGGCGCTCGAGCGTGCCTTCGGGCAGCTCGCCTACCTCGGCCGTGATCTTCTCGCCAAGGCTGATCATGCGCTTGAGCTCGTCGGCGGTGCCCTGCGCCACCGCCCGCCCGCGGTCGCAGATCATGATGCGACCGCAGATCTGCTCGACCTCCTCCATGTAGTGGCTCGTGTAGACCACCGTGGCCCCCTCGTCGCGCAGGCGGCAGATGCCGTCCAGGATGTTGGCGCGGCTCTGCGGGTCAACGGCGACGGTGGGCTCGTCGAAGAAGATGAGCTCCGGGCGGTGCGCGATCCCGCAGGCGATGTTGAGCCGTCGCGCCAGACCGCCGGAGAGCTTGCCCGGGCGAAAGCGCACGTAGTCGCCGAGGCCCACAAAGTCAATCGCCTCGTCCACGAGCTGGCGGCGCCGACGGCGGTCGCGCACGTAGAGCGCGCAGAAGGCGTCCACGTTCTCGCGCACGGTGAGCTCGTCGAAGACGGCCACCTGCTGCGGGACCACGCCCACTCGCGTCTTGAGGTCGTAGCGGTTCGGCGCCATCGACTCGCCGAAGAGCTCGATGGTGCCTCGGTCGTAGGAGAGCAACTGGAGGATGCAGTTGATTGCCGTGGTCTTGCCCGAGCCGTTGGGGCCCAGGAGGCCAAAGATCTCCCCCTTGCGCACGGAGAGGTCCAGGTGATCGAGCGCGACGAGCTCGCGATAGCGCTTGACGAGACCCGTGACGCGGACGACGTCTTGCGATGGTGCGGTCTGCGTGTGTGACATGGCGGCCCCTTTCCCTTGGCGCCATTGTCACAGGCTGCCCGCGCACGCGGAAGTGAGTTTTGTCACGAGTGAGGCCCCGCGCGCAAAGGGCCCTCCGTGCGATAATCTGGAGTCACGTCACACGAAAGGACTTGCATGGACGAGCTCGAAGAGGTAGAGAAGAACGCCGCGCCCAGCTCGCAGGCGGTGCTCTACCGTCCCGCGCCCACCGTCGAGGAGCGCCGGGCCGCCGGGCTCGCCGCACGCGAAGCCTGCCCGATCGAGACGCTCGGCGCCTGGGAGCCGCGTACGTCCAGCGAGCCGGCGATCGGCCTCATCGAGCAGCAGTCCGTCACGCGCGACCCGAGCCTCGTGCCGCTGCGCTACGAGCGCATGGGCGTCTCGCCGTTCACGTTCTACCGCGGCAGCGCCGTCATCATGGCCGCCGACCTCGCCACGATGCCCGTCACCGGCATCGAGGTCCAGTGCATCGGAGACGCGCACGTCGGCAACTTCGGCATCTTCATGAGCCACACGCGCCACCTCGTCTTTGACGTCAACGACTTCGACGAGACCGCGCCCGGGCCCTGGGAGTGGGACGTCATGCGCCTCGTGGCGAGCATCGAGATCTGCGGGCGCGACCGCGGCTTCTCCAAGGCCGACCGCCGCGACGCCGTGCGCGCCTGCGCCAAGCAGTATCGTCGCGCGATGGCCCACTTTGCGGAGAAGGGCGAGCTCGACGTCTGGCATGCCCATCTCGACGTCGAGCGCATGCTCGACGAGTTCGAGCTCGACGGCAAGACCGGGCGGACCATCCGCAAGGCCGTGGAGAAGGCGCGCGAGAAGGACAGCGCACGCGCGGCCGACCGCCTCACCGTGCGCGACGGGGGACGCCTGCGCTTTGACACCCGCCCGCCCGAGCTGGTGCCGCTCTCTGAGCTCTCCGCCGAGCAGGGCTACGACGCGTCCCGGCTCAGCCACGCGCTGCGTGGCCTCCTGGACGCCTACTTTGGGAGCATCCCCCGCGACCGCCGCGTTCTTCTCGGCCACTACCGCCTGCAGGACGCCGCGCGCAAGGTCGTGGGCGTGGGCTCGGTGGGACGCCGCGCCTGGATCGCGCTGCTCACGGGCCGTGACGAGGACGACCCGCTGGTTCTTCAGGTCAAGGAGGCCGAGGAGTCCGTCGTGGAGCGCTACTGGCGGCCGAGCGGCTTTGCGAGCCACGGCGAGCGCGTGGTGGAGGGCCAGCGCCTCGTGCAGTCCACGAGCGACTTTTTGCTGGGCTGGACGAGCGTGCCCACGACGGGCGGCGGCACGCGCGACTACTACGTGCGCCAGCTCTGGAACGGCAAGGGCTCGATCGACCTCGCCGCGGTGGGCCCGGAGAGCCTCGAGAACGTCGCGCGGCTCTGCGCGTGGTCGCTCGCGCACGCGCACGCCCGCACCGGCGACGAGGTCGCCATTGCTGCGTACCTCGACGACGGCCACGCCTTCGAGGACGCCATGTGGGACTTCGCCCGCGCCTACGCCGACCAGAACGAGGCCGACTACCAGGCGTTCATTGAGCGAATTAACTCGTAGCTGCCAGACTTCCAATGACGTTTAACGGCATGCCATTCTTTCGGGACGCCAGAATAGCGCGGGATACCCCGCGTCAAACGCGACTTGCGATGTCCTCCGGCGTCGGAAGGACTCCGCGCATCTCCTCGGGGAGCTCGTCCGCGGTTCTGTACTCGCTCACCCCGATGGGGGCTGACGCGCTGCGCAGAGAGTACTCGACGATGGTGTTGTCCTTCGTCTTGCAGAGCAGGAGGCCGACGGTGGGACCGTCATGCTCGTTGCGGAGCAGGTCGTCAACAGCGGCGACGTAGAACCCGAGCTTTCCTGTGTACTCCGGACGGAACTCGCCCGCCTTGAGCTCTATGACGAAGTAGCGCGCCAGCCTCGTGTTGTAGAAGAGGAGGTCGATGTAGAAGTCCTTGCCGGAAACCGCTAGGTGATACTGCCTGCCCATGAACGCGAAGCCGGTGCCCAGCTCGAGGAGCAGCCCCGTGATGTTCCTAACCATCTCGTCCTCGAGTGTCTTCTCCTCGACGCCCTCGTCCGCGGTTACGAAGTCGAAGATGTAGGGGTCCTTGAGAGCCTCCTGAACCATCTCGCTGTCCGCCGGCGGGAGCATGCGGTCGAAGTTGGTGACTTTCTGGACCTCGGATTGGCGCTCGAACAATCCGGTGGACACCTGATGCATGAGCGTCGCGCGGCTCCAGCCATGTTCGGCCGCCTTCCTCATGTACCAGTCTCGCCTGTCCCGGTCCCCGACCTTGTCAAACAGATACATCGTATGACCCCAGGGAATTTGTGCAGCAAGCTGCTGCACAAATTCGAGGTCGTACTCACGCGCAAGTCGAAGCATGTACTTGAGGTTGCGAACCGAGAAACCCTTGATGCCTGGATACGTGAGCCTGATGTCACCAGACAGCGAGTCGATGAAGCGATTGCCCCACTCGGAGTGCTCGTCGATGAGCTTGCCGATCCTCCAGTACATGCAGACAACCTCGCTGTTGACAGCCAACACGGCGCGCGACCTCGCCCCGGAGATCTCTCGCTTAACGCGCTCGAGCGTCTCCATGTAGCTTGCATCGTTGCACAGCAGCTCATCCATGGCGTCTCCTACCCAAAGGTCTCGAGGTACTCCGCGCAGGTCATGGCGCGAACCTTGGAACGCTTGAACGCCGCCGCGTCGCGCGTGAGGATGACGTCAACGTCATTGAGCTCGGCACAGGCGCGGATGAGGCCATCCTCAAAGTCCGGCTCTCCGCAGCCGAGCGAGAGCTCGCACTCCTCCGCACCCATCGGCGCGATAACGAGCAGCTCGCGCAACCACTCGATTGATCTTCTCGCCTGCGCCTCGTCGTACTGTCGCTGCAGCACGTAATACGCATCCTTGAGCGACTCCACGGCAACAAGCCCCAGGTCTCCCCCACCGTTGCAACGGCGAAGGACCTCGCATGCCTCCGCCGACTGAGGTCGCTCCCTGCAAATCGCGTCGAGAAGAACGTTGGTGTCGAAGAGCAGCCTCCTGCTGTTAAAGTCACGCATAGCGACTCGCAATCATGTCGCGCATCTGTTCCTTGGTGAGGCTCACCAGCCACGGCTCGGCCTTGGGAAGGCTCTCCCTGAACTCCATGAAGCGCTCCCAGGCACCACGGGGCTCTTCCGCCGGCACTGCCTCCGGCACCTCGCCCGTGCGCGCGATGCTCTCCCAGACCACCTTGATGACCTCGGCCGGCGTGGACCCCGCCGCGCGGATGTAAGCGTCCGCACGCTGACGGATCTTCTCGTCCACGCGCCCGGAAACGACTGAGGTTGCCATGCGAGCCTCCTTTGTAGACGTGTCTACATTGTAGCAGAGAGAGCGTACAGGCACCTCACGCGACACGAAAGAAGTCAACGTAAGTCAAACAAGTCAACGAAAGTCAAAGAAATCAAAGAACTGGGTATAGCGCCTGCTCGAGGCTGGTGTAATAGAGGAGCCCCGACCGGGCGTCTTCAAGTTCGCCCTCCCGGGGTTTAGGGAGTATCTGCTCGAACACGCATAGGCAACCACTCGGTCGCCCTGACTCATATGACCTCATCCCCTTCCCGTCCGAGAAGGAGCGCTGGGCGAGAAGGACTTCTTCGTCCTCACCACCAACGTGGACCACTGCTTCCAGCGCGCGGACGACACGCTCGTAGAGGACGAGGGCTGGCACGCCGCCGCAGCCCGCTACCAGGACTTCGTTCGCCGTCACCGGGGCTCGCGCCTGCTGCTCTTGGAGATTGGCGCAGGCGGCAACACCCCCGTCATCATAAAATACCCCTTCTGGCAGATGGCGGCCGAGAACCCGCGTGCCACCTACGCCTGCGTGAGCCTCGGCGAGGCCATGGCGCCCGCGGAGATTTCCGAGCGGAGCGTCCTTCTCGACATGGGCGCGGCAAATACGATCGAAGCACTACTCAAACAATAGGGGCATGCCAGTTGAGCTTCCTGACGAAAGGTGGGGCGCTATCGAGGTGAAGCTGAGCGAGGAGAAGGTGCCAGCAGCAGAGCGCAACCTCCTCAGGCTGCGCGACAAGATTGCACGTAACCCCGCCGCACGTAACGCGAATCCCTCGTTCCTTGCGGTCCTTGTTGGCAAGGCGTCCTTCTGCAGAAGGACGCCCAACGGAGTGTTTGTTGTCCCCATTACCGAGCTGGGGGCATGAGGCAATAGCCCACGAGGCACGGTGTCTCGCGCGGGCGCGTCACTCTTCCCGGCCGAACGCCTCCCAGAGCAGCGTCACGATGCCGCAGACGAGACCACCCACCGGCCAGGCTACCCAGAACCACATGGCCGAGGTGCCCTCCGGGGTCCAGGAGTCCATGTTTGGCGCCGAGAACACCGGCGCAAAGAGAAGCGCCAGGCCCACAATCGTGGCCACGATCATGATGACGCCGCACACCGCGCCGAGCTTCTTGCCACGCCGCTTCTGGGCGAGAAGAGCCTCGCGCCGGGCCTCGTCCAGCTCTGCGGATACGATGTCTTCTACCTCGAGATCCTCGGCGATGGAGCGGTTGTACTCCTCGACGTTGACCCGCCCGAGCAGCATGCCGCCGCGCACGATCCACCACACGCCCAGGGCGATGAAGAACATGAGCAGGAAGAGCCCCCAGTTCTCCGCCGTCCTCTCGAGCATGAGCAGGCAGCCGATGCCCGCGAAGATGAGCGCGAGGCCGGCGATGAGCGAAGCTGAGAACTGCCGGCGGGCGGCGGCGCGGTCCTCGTCGGTGTAGAAGTCCTCCACGTAGGGGTGCGCCTTCTGGAACGCCGTGTGCTCCATGCCCGCGGGCACGAGAAACGCGAGGCCCGCGAGGATGCCCACGAGCACGATGATCACGAAGAGGCCGTCGCGCCCGTTCCAGGACGCCAGCTCGACGGCACCCTCAAAGAGCAGGCCGAGCGCGATGCCCAGGAGGATGAGGGCCACGCCGGTGGGGACCTTGAGCGCCATCATGCGCTGGTGCTCCTCGTACCCGCAGACGTCGGTGGGCGGGCCGGCGGGAATGGGGGCCGCCGTCGCAGGCGCGGCGCGGCCGGTGAGGTCGCCCGTCACGAGCTCGTCGAGCGTGCAGTCGAAGATCTCGCACATCTTGAGCAGCTTGTCCATCTCCGGCTGGCTCTTCTCGGCCTCCCACTTCGTGACGCTCTGGCGTGAGACGCCGAGCAGCATGGCCAGCTGCTCCTGGGTCATGTTGCGCTCTGCGCGCAGGTGCTGGAGGTTGTCGCGAAAGCTCATGGTCTGCCCTTCTTCGGGGGTGTGCGCTGTCTGCCGGCACCCCTAGTCTGCGGGCGCGCACGGCGCAATTCTACCAACCAGCGGTGCGCAATTTGGCCGATTTTGCGGCAACCAGAAGGCGCCTGCAGGTTGCGCGCCGCAGGTAGAGGAGCCTAAACATCCGCTGGTCACTCACAAACTCACAAGTTTCTCGCTCATGCCGCTAGCTTGGGGGAAGAGACAACGAAATCGTCTGTCTTTCAGTTATACCTGAAAGACAGCACTTCAGATACGCATCTTTCGGGCATAACTGAAACTATCCTTTCCATAGCTCAAAAGCGACTGCCCTCGTTCACGCCTTGCGGCGCACGGGCACCCAGATCTCGCTGTAGGCGGTACCGTCGTCGCGAACGTCGCTGAACGAGAGCATGCGGAAGCCGTCGAGCTCGTAGGGCACCTCGGCGAGCCACTCGGCATAGATGCGGGCGGTCGTCTGCTGCATGGTCTCGGGATGGGGGCCGTCGTTGGGAAAGACCGCCCAGGTGAGCGCCGGCACCTCCACGAGCGCGAGCCCCTCCCTGGCCGCGCGCGCCGTAGTGGGCACGCCGATGAGGTGCGTGAGCTCGCCCGCCTCCTCCTGGAAGTTGGTGTCCGGGTTCCAGGAGGCGTTCACCACGCGACGCGGCTCCGTGTCCATCAGGCGGTGCATCTCGGCGCGCTGCACCTCCGTGATACTGCGCGCGAGCTCCGCGATCGCGGGGTTCTCGCCCTCGAACTGCATCGGCACGCGCGCCGCGACGCCAGCAAGGCGAAACTCGCCCTTCTCGACGATGCGATACTCCATGAGATGACCTCCCTTTACATCAACCGCGATATGCAGAGGTGAGCGCATGTGCGAACCAAGCCGTGCGACGTCCGAAGGAAGTGTGCCGCACCAAGAGCGAAACGCCCGCGAGAAGCCCTCGATCGACTCGTAGCCATAGCGAAACGCGATCTCGGTGACGGAGGCGCCGGCCATGAGGTCAGATGCCGCCGCGGAAAGACGTCGTTCGCGGATGTAGCGCGATGGCGTCATGCCGGCAATCAGCAGGAAGGCCGCGCGCAGCTGCTCCGCGGTGACACCGGCCGCCCGGGCGACCTCCTCGGTCGTGGGAGCATCTGTCAGATGGCGCTCGATATAGTCGAGCGCCTGTTCAAGATACGAACCCGGCATCCTCTCACCCCCTCCTGCGAAATTGTACGTTGCAGCACCCAGTCGTGCCCGACGGTTAGTCGGGAACTTTGTCGGCCGCAATGAGACGACCATCTTTCCACCTGGGTAAGCTGACGGCAACAGCATCCCGCATCGCTCATCGCGCTCAGACGACCAGTTTCGAGGTTCTTCTCGCCAGCTTTTGGTCGTCTGGACGCGATGAACGATGCGGGGGCAGACAGAGGAGTGCGCACACCGCCCGGACGTGGTACAAAGGAGGCCCACCTCGAACGAAGGAGGCCCCATGCGCCACCGTGCCGTCGCGCTTATCCTTGCTGCCGCGCTGTCCTTCTCGCTTGCCGGATGCTTTGGCCTAGGCGATAAGAGCGAGGACTCGACCGGCCTCACGGACATGCTGACGGACATGGCAGAGAACGCCACGGAGATTGCGCGCGAGCTCGAGAGCATCGACTGGGGCAAGACCGTCCGCGCCGTCGTGTACGATGCGGACGGCGAGCAGGTGGCCGAGATCACGGACCAGGCGCAGATCGACGAGATCTTCTCGCCCCTTTCCCAGGTGAACGGCCTGGCTCCCACACCGGATGCAGAGCGGGAGTACGTGGTCGAGATCTGGGAGCCCGAGACCGTCAAGCTGGGACAGTCCGCAGATGACGTGGGCGAGTACAAGGGCCTGGAGGTCGTCACCTACAAGGGCTCCGACGTGGTCACGCTCACGGTGGTGCCCATCAGCCTCTCGATCAACCTCTCGAGCGAGGGCGGCGTCGCCGACGCCATCCGCGCGCTCGCGTAGGGCCGGGTTCGGCGGTGTGCGCACTCCGCCGGGTTGTGCACACTCGGCGGCGGTGTGCGCACTTCTCGCCGACGCATCTACCTGCACATCTTCCGAGAAGGACCTCTGAGGCAGTGTGCACAACGCCGCGCAGTGTGCACAACGCCGAGGAGTGCGCACACCGCCCGCGGCACGAGCCGGCTATCTCAGGTACGCGGAATTGGGGAAGCGCGTCTCTATGGCACGTTTTGGGTCAAAAGGGGTCTGTCCCCTTTTGAATCACCCAAGCAGCCGACGCAGCAGGCCCTCGCGGCCGTTGATGAAGAGCTCCGTCACTTGATACGCCTCGGTCTCCTCGTAGGAGATCTCGCGCAGCCGGTCACCGTCAAAGGAGACGATCTGCGCCCCCGGCAGCCCAAGCAGAATCGGAGAGTGCGACGCCACGATGAGCTGGCTTCCGTGCTCGGCAAGCTCGTGCATCTCATAGAGCAGCGTGAGCTGGCGCGAGGGCGAGAGCGCGGCCTCGGGCTCGTCCAGAAAGTAGAGGCCGTTCTCCTTGGAGCTGTCCTGGATGAAGCCGAGAAACGCCTCGCCGTGCGACATCTCGTGCAGGTAGCTCCTGCGGCCGGTGGCGGGGTTGCGATACGTCATGCCCTCTCCGCCTGGCAAGAGGCTGTAGTCCTCCGCCTTGCTCGCCACGTTGTAAAAGCTCTCCGCACGCAGGAAGAACGTGTTCCAGGGGCGCAGCAGATCGCGCCTCATGTCGATGCCCTCATGCAGCGCAGAATGCGAGTCGTGCGTGCGAAAGACGTAGTTCTGCGTGCCGCCCTCCGGGTTAAGTCCGTACGCCACCGCCATGGCTTCAAGCAACGTTGACTTGCCCGAGCCGTTCTCCCCGACAAAAAACGTCACGTTGCTCGTGAAGACGAGCGGCTCTTTCCCCAACGCCGCAAGCGCGGGAATGTTTCGCAGATAGTCGTCCGTGTGAACAAGCTCCCAGCGAATGGCTACCGACTTGATGAAGTGCCCCTCGCCCATGGCATCACCTCTCGACCCTGCGGAGAAGACCAATGAGCTTCTTGTCAAACGTCACGACGTCGCGTCCGAGCTCCTGGCGCTCTGCGGCCAGCACACAGTCGACAAAGTCGAACGAGCCGCCGCCGTAGAGCCCGAGCGCCGCCGCAGCCACGTTCTTGCGCCGGCACGTGACCTCGTCGAGCAGGATGCCGAGGCTCTCCGCGATGCGCGACCTCGGCACATGGTAGACGCCCGCGAGCACGCAGACGCACTCCGCGAGAACCTCGACGGTGACCTCGGCGCCCCCTGCAATAGCCTCGGCAGCGGCCTCAGCCTGCTCCTGGTTGTCCTCCAGTAGATAGCGAAGCGCTGCGTTGGCATCAAGCAGGGATTCCATGCTTTGCCTCCATCGCGCGGGCGAAGGCGCCCTCTTCGAGGCCAAGAGCGTCCTCGTCCGCGTACTCGGCGAGAAGACCGCGCGCTCGACCACCCGCGCCCTCCGCACGCGGCAGGGGCACGACGAGCGCCGCCGGGCGTCCGTAGCGCTCGAGAATCGCAGCCTCGCCGTTCTTCTCGACACGCTCCACAAGGCTGCTGAGATGGGCCTTTGCCTCCGCGATGCCCATGCGCGCGGCGCCCTCGAGGTCGACGGTCAACGTTGTCACAGGGCTCGCCTCCTTCGTTGTGACAAGTATAACCAACATGTTGGTCATAATCACCTGGCTCATGGAGACGCTGTTCGGGCAAGTGGGTCAAAAGGGGTCTGTCCCCTTTTGACCCATGCGCGTGGGGACAGGCCCGTGAAGTCGGAGAAGGCGTGGCAGAAGGCCGAGGGGCTTGGGTAGCCGAGAAGAACGGCGACCTCGGAGACGCTACGAGCCCCACCCTCGAGGAGACGGCACGCGCGCTCCATCCGGAGCTGTCGCGCATATGCGCCCACGCTCTGCCCCGCCTCGCGCCTGAACGCGTCGCAGAGCCGCGACCGGCTCACGTAGAGCCTGTGCGCGAGGTCATCGACGGAGGGCGGTGCCCCACACTCCTCGACGGCGGCCGACAAGAGCCTCTTCGCGTGACTCACTAGTGCGCCTCCGTCTTGGTCTGCGCCTCTCCCGTCCGCCGCCAGAGATGCCATGAGGGAGGTGACGGTCGAGAGAAGCCCGAGCGACCCACCGGGGCCGAGCGGAGGCCTCGCGGGTATGTTGCCGAGCGCATGGCGAATCGCTCCCCTGGCCTCGAGACCCCAAGCTCCGTCGAACGCCGAGAAGAGCCAGCCGAACTCCCCCGGATAGCTGCGGTCCAGCTCGTCGAAGAAGTCGGGCAGCATGATGACGGAGCGGGAACGGTAGACATGGCCGGCGAGCAGACAGCTTGAGAGAGCGCGGGGGCCGCGCTCGACGAAGGTGGCCACCTCGTCATTCGGACGATGCGCATCGCCCTTGTTGCCGACGAACCTGATCGGAAGTCCGCAGTCCCGCGAGCATGCAACCGCATCCTCCCCCATCGTGCAGACGCAGGCGTACGGGCCGAGCGACCCCTCGAAGAGCGGCATGTCCTCAAGCGGAGTGACGTCGTGGCAGAGCACGAGGCAGTGCGGCACCGGCGCGCAAAGCCACATCGAGCCCGTCGCCACGGAGCCCCGCGCCTCGCCCACCCAGATGGCGCCCCGACGCTCGAGGCGCACGCCAAGCTGCTCGACCTGCGGCTCGAAGAGCGCGACGAGCTCGCGGGGAATGTCGCCCATGCCCGTCATCTTGAGGGTCCGTCCTCCTCCCTTGAGGAATCGTCCACTGTTAGTTAGCCCTAGCTAACAAGTAACGACTCCCATGATACGGTGCGACGAAACGTCTATCAAGGTCTCCACAGGCAGGGGGTTTCGATGTCTGAATCTCAAGCAACCAAGGCGGGAGCCGCCCGCGGCAAAGGCGCCGTAAGCCGTCTGCTCTCCTTCGCCGGCCCGCGGCGCGTGCTCACATACCTGGGCTGCGCGCTCTCGGCTGTCTCGATGCTCGTGGGCTTTGGCCCGTACGTCTGCGTCTGGCTCGTGGCGCGCGACCTCATCGCCGTGGCCCCCGACTGGGGTGCGGCCACGGAAATCGCCGCGTACGGCTGGTGGGCGTTCGGCCTTGCGGCCGCGAGCATCCTCATCTACTTCGCGGGTCTCATGTGCACGCACCTCGCAGCCTTCCGCTGCGCCTCCAACATGCGCAAACGCACCACGGACCACCTCATGCACGCGAGCCTCGGCTACTTCGACACGCATGCGAGCGGGGCGCTGCGCCGCGTCGTGGACGGCTGCGCCGCCGAGACCGAGGGTCTTCTCGCCCACAAGCTCCCGGACACGGCGGGCTCCGTGGCCATGATCGTCGGCATGCTGGTGCTGTTCTTCGTCTTTGACTGGCGGCTCGGCCTCGCGTGTCTCGCGGCGGTGATAATCTCGCTTGCCTGTATGTTCTACATGATGGGCGGGCGCGGCATGGACTTCATGACGCGCTACATGGAGTCGCTCGTCAAGATGAACAAGACCGGCACCGAGTACGTGCGCGGCATCCCCGTGGTCAAGGTGTTCCAGCAGACGGTCTACAGCTTCCGCGCGTTCCACGACGCCATCGAGGAGTTCACGCGGCTCGCGCAGGACTACGCCGTCAAGTGGTGCCAGACGCCGCAGTCGCTCTCGCTCACCATCATCAACGGCGTCGCAATCTTCCTCGTGCCTGCTGCGATCCTCGTGGCCCCCGACGAGGGCGACTTCGCGCGCTTCCTGGCCAACTTCGCGTTCTACGCAATCTTCTCGGCCGTGATCCCCACCGCCATGACGCGCGTGATGTTCATGTCCGAGGCGTTCCAGTCCGCCGCGGACGCGGTCTCGCGCGTGGAGGAGGTGCTGGCTGCGCCCGTGATCTCCGCGCCGGCCGCGCCTCGCACGCCCGAGGGCAACGCCATCCGCTTTGAGGACGTGACCTTTACCTACGGTGGCGCGGACGCCCCAGCGCTCGACCACGTGAGCTTCGAGGTGCCCGCCGGCGCGACGGTGGCGCTCGTGGGCCCCTCCGGGGGCGGCAAGACCACGGCGGCGAGCCTCGTGCCGCGCTTCTGGGACGTGGACGCCGGCCGCGTGACGCTCGGCGGCGTGGACGTGCGCGAGATGGACCCACATGACCTCATGGACCGCGTTGCCTTTGTCTTCCAGGCCAACCGCCCCTTCCGCCAGACGATCCTGGAGAACGTGCGCGCCGCGCGCCCCGCGGCCACTCGCGAGGAGGCGCTCGCCGCCCTCGAGGCAGCCCAGTGCGCGGACATCCTGGAGAAGCTGCCGCAGGGCGCCGACACGCTCGTGGGGACGGGCGGCACCCATCTCTCCGGCGGCGAGGTGCAGCGTCTCATGATTGCCCGCGCGATCCTCAAAGACGCTCCGGTGGTGGTGCTCGACGAGGCGACGGCCTTCGCGGACCCCGAGAACGAGGTCAAGATCCAGGCCGCCTTCAAGCGCCTCGCCCATGGCCGCGACGGCGTGCCCCGCACGGTCCTCATGATCGCGCACCGCCTCTCCACGGTGAGAAACGCCGACAAGATCGTGGTGCTCGACGCCGGACGCGTGATCGAGCAGGGCACGCACGACGAGCTGCTGGCGGCGGGCGGCCTCTACGCCCGCATGTGGGCCGACTACGAGAAGTCCGTGAGCTGGCGCATCACGAGCGCCACGGAGGTGGAGTAGATGAGCATCCAGGAGAAGTACGCCCTCACCGACGAGGGCCTGCGCAACGTCAAGCTCGGCGCCGTGTGGACGGCAGCCTCGAACCTCGTGGTGTTTGGCGGCGTGGGTGCCCTCTACCTGCTCATGGGCGAGCTTGTGGCGCACTTCACAGAAGGCGCGCCGCTGCCGGACCTCCTCCCATACACAGCGGGCCTTGTCGCCTTTGCCGTCGCGCTCTTCGTGACGGAGTACTGGGCCTACTACTACCAGTACGGCGTCATCTACAAGGAGAGCGGCAGGCAGCGCATCGGCCTGGCCGAGCGCCTGCGCAAGCTGCCCCTGGGCTTCTTCGGCCGCCGCGACCTCGCCGACCTCACCGAGACCCTCATGACCGACGTCAAGACCACCGAGCACGCCTGCAGCCACGTGCTGCCCGAGCTCTACGGCGCCTACATAACGCTCGCCGTGGCGGCCGTCTGCCTGTTCTCCTTTGACTGGCGGCTCGCGCTCGCGTCGCTCTGGAGCTGCCCGGTGGGGCTCGCGATCCTCTTCGGCGCGCGCCGCGCTCTCCAGCCCATGATGGAGGCCACGCGCATGCGCGGCCTCGCCACCTCGGAGGACATCCAGGAGGCGCTTGAGTGCGTGCGCGAGGTTCGCGCGACCAACCAGGAGGAGCGCTACCTCGAGCACATCCACGCCGATGTGGACGCCGCGGAGCGCCAAGCCGCCCGCTCGGAGATCGCCTGCGGCATCGCCGTCAACGGCGCCCAGATCGTGCTGCGCCTGGGCCTTGCCACCACGGTGCTCGTGGGCGCAGCGCTCATCCTGGAGGGCTCCTGCACATTCATGACGCTCTTCGCCTTCCTTGTGGTGGTGAGCCGCATCTACGCGCCCTTCGACCAGTGCCTCATGCTAATCGCCGAGCTCTTCTCGGCCAAGACCGCCGCGGCGCGCATGAAGAGCTTCTACGAGGAGCCCCTCGCGCAGGGCGGCGAGGCGTACGAGCCTACCGGGCACGACGTCGCCTTCGAGGACGTGTCCTTCTCCTACGATCGTGGCGAGAAGGTCCTCGACGGTGTGACGTTCACGGCACGCGAGGGCGAAGTCACGGCGCTCGTGGGACCGTCCGGCTCCGGCAAGTCCACCTGCGCCCGTCTGGCAGCGCGGCTGTGGGACGCCGACGCGGGCCGCGTCACCGTGGGCGGCGTGGACGTGGCAGCCGTGGACCCCGAGGTCCTTCTCGGCGACTTCTCCGTGGTCTTCCAGGACGTACTGCTCTTTGACGACACGGTCATGGGCAACATCCGCCTCGGTCGGCGCGGCGCCACCGACGAGGAGGTGCTCGCGGCGGCGCGCGCGGCCAACTGCGACGAGTTCGTGAGCCGCCTTCCGCAGGGCTACGACACGATGATCGGCGAGAACGGCGCGCGCCTCTCCGGCGGCGAGCGCCAGCGCATCTCAATCGCGCGGGCGCTGCTCAAGGACGCGCCGGTCGTGCTGCTTGACGAAGCCACGGCGAGCCTGGATGTGGAGAACGAGACGCAGGTCCAAGGCGCGCTCTCACGGCTGCTCGCCGGCAAGACCGTCATCGTGATCGCCCACCGCATGCGCACCGTCATGAGCGCGGACAAGATCGTGGTGCTCGAGGACGGCCGCGTGGCGGAGCAGGGCACCCCGGAAGAGCTTCTCGCCGCGAACGGCCTCTTCGCTCGCATGGTGCGCCTGCAAACCGAGAGCGCGGACTGGTCGCTGTGATCCAAAAGGGGCCTGTCCCTTTTGGATCATGGACAATATGTTAGCTATGGTTTACTCTATGCTCAACGGAGTTAGGTTAGGCTAACTATTGGAGGCGTATGGGTCAGGGAATGGATATCTGCCTTGCCGTTGACGCCAGCGACGCCTCGCCCCACGAGCGTCTTGAGGCGAGGTTCGTGCGCTGCCTCGTCTGTCAGGCGGGCATCGTGCTCGCAGGACGCAAGCCGGCCGCAGTCTTTGGCTTCCGGATGCCGCCCGACGATGCCGCTCACCCGACGTCCATACGCCGCCTCCACGTAAAGGCCCTCATAGGGACCTACGCGCTGCACCTCCGACGCTTCGGCGTGCGCGTCTCCCTGCTGGGATGGCGAGAAGGGCGAGCGATGCTGCTCGTCTGGCGCCCGCGCTGCGTCCGGCGTCTTCTCTCCGGCGCGGAGGCGCGCGAGTTTCTCGCCAAGAACCACCTCCCCTCCCGAAGCGGGGCGCTCATGGGAGAGCTCAGGCGTCGCCTGCGCGCCTACTACGACGACAGGGCCCCCTTTCCCCATGAGATCGGCTTTGTCCTCGGCTACCCCATCGAGGACGTTGACGGCTTCATGTCGGACGGGGGCCAGGGGGCGCGGGCGTGCGGACGCTGGAAGGTCTACGGGGACGTGGACGAGGCGCTGCGGCGCTTCAAAGAGCTCGAGCGCGAGGAGCTCAGGATCAAGAGGCTCTACTCCGAGGGAACGCCCCTGCGAGGGCTCCTCCGGATGGCAACGGCATGACAGGGGCGGCCGCGCCCGCACGACGGAGGGAGACTTCCATGAGCAAGAACATCGCTATCGTGTACTGGACGGGAACGGGCAACACCGAGGAGATGGCCCATGCGCTCGAAGCGGGAATCGCCGCCGCAGGAGCCGAGGCTCGTGTCGTGCCCGTCGCGGACTTCTCGGCGGAGGATGTGCCCAACTATGACGCGCTTGCCTTTGGGTGCCCCGCCATGGGCGCCGAGGAGCTGGAGTCCGACGAGTTCGAGCCCGTCTGGGAGGCGTGCCGCGCCGTGCTGGGCGACAAGCCCGTGGCGCTGTTCGGCAGCTACGGCTGGGGCACCGGTGAGTGGATGGAGGCCTGGCGGGCAGACGCGGAGGGGGCTGGCGTGAACGTGGTCTGCACCGTGATCGCCAACGAGGCCCCCGATGACGATGCCGTCGCCGAGCTCGAGGTGGCAGCAAGGAGCCTCGTCGAGGCGTAATGGCTCAAGCCGAGGCCCCGGAGCCGAGCGAGCTCCGGGGCCATCTGACGCCCACGATGGATGGGAGGCTCCATGCCGTTGACGCTCGTTCTTCTCGCCCTGGGGCTCCTGGGGTCGCTTCTCATGTTTGCCGGGGACATGCTGCTCTACTTCACGCCCGGCGCCTACGACATGGACGGGACGCTCCGGCCGTATATGCGCATCATGCGCGACGTGCCCGCCGGCCGCGTGCGGGTTGGAGGCGCGCTCGGGCCGGTCGCCGCGTTCTTCTACGTGCTCGGGTTTGCCGGGCTTGCGCTCACGGCGCGCGGTGAGATGGACTGGCTCGTCTGGCTGGCCGCGGCGCTGCTCGCCTTTGCCCTCATCTGCGGCGGCGCCTACCACGCCCAGTACGTCTATCTCTCCGTCATCGCCAAGGCGGGGCGAGAAGAGCTGTATGACGAGGTCGCGGACAACATCATGTTTGTCATGCGGTTTGCCACCGTGCCCATGTACCTGGGCTTTGTTGTGCTCGGCGTTGCCATGGTGCTGGGGCAGACGGTCTTTCCCGCGTGGTTTGTCGTCCTCACGCCGCTGGTGACGAGCTTTCTCGGCCTCGTGTGGATGCGCGTGCCGCAGCCGGCGCGCTGCGTCCTCTTTGGCGGGTGGAGCAACCTAGTATTCACCGTCATGTTTGCCGCGATGATTCTAACCCTTAGGCTTCCGTGAGGTGGTGGCACCTACCGAGAGAGTGCCCTCAGCTTGCGAACACCGACCTCGAAACAGTCTGCCATGTAGTCGATGGACGCCTCGGATATGCCGTCCGCTCGGGCCTGCCTGCGCCAACCAGAGAGGATTGACTCCATACGGGACGCGACGTCACGTGCCTCGGCGAGACTCAGACGGAAGAAGTCGAGAACCTCGAACGCCAGCTCCGGCTCTGCTTCACGCGCGCCGAACTCGAGGCCAGTCGCGAGGAACTTGGGCTCGGACCCTGGCGTGGGGTTCACGTCGAATGCGGGCGAGAGCCTCCAGCCGGACGCCTCCCGGAGAAAGCCGTAGTTCCTCAGGTGGTTGTCTGTGTTGCCAACGGCACAGGAGAAGAGCGCCCGCGCCCAGAGGTCCCTGAGGTCCCGGGCAGGCTGCGATCCCTCGGTCTCGATGAAGTCAACTAGCTCGAGATAGGAGTACCGCCCGCCATCGGTGCCCTGAACCGCGGTCAGACCGCTGATGTAAGGGACTCGCTCGCGCCCTCGTCGGTCAAAGCGCCGCGTCAGCAGAACCGAGCGCCCGGCGACGCGCAGCAGGCGGGAGACCGGTACGGGAATACCCGACCTCTCCATGAGGCACAGAGCAACGTGTTCCCACGCGCACACGTCGTCGATGGCCGACTCGTCCGCCTTGGGAAACTTCGCGATGCAGAGAAAACCTCCCTCGTCCCGAACAGAGGCCTTGGGCCGAGCGCCGCCCAGGCTTGACCCGGCGGCGAGAAGGTCACGGACGTCGGCGTCCATATCCGAGGCCGCAATGTCGGCAGCGCGCAGAAGGGAGGGAACGCTCGTCTCGCGCGGCACCCCGTCCGCAACTCCCGAAAGCACCCGGCCATCCGCATCCCAAATGCGCAGGGCACCCTGCCTTGCCTCGTCGTTAACGCCGGCGAGCATATCGGCTTCGAAAAGCGTCCTGGGAGCCCGCTCGTCCTCCCGTGCTCGGGCTCGCTCCGCGCGAAGCATCAGGTTGCGCCCCCAGCGGTCTGGCATGCAGTCCTCGAGCGCGCGAAAATCCCGAAGCCCCTCGGAGTGAAAAGTCCCCGGGCCGAGCGGCATGTCCGGCGCCAGAGTGAAGGCGCGGGCGTCATCCAGATAAGAGGTCGCATAAGAGAAGGTCGCCGTCTCATCGCCGTGACGGACGTTTTGATACAGCCTTCCCGCCAGGACGTCCTCGCCCTCGATCTGAACGGTAACGTCGAGCTGCATACCCTCACCTCCTCACGCGCTTGGGCACGTCCTGCTCCGCCCGCGCGCGACCGATAGGCGTGTTCAGCGGGTCGGTTGCGTCCTCGACGCCCTGCAGCAAACCCAGAATGCGAGCGACGCGCAGGAAGTTCTCAAACGTGCCCGCACCCTCGTTCAGAAGGCGGCGAACTGTGGGAACAGAGAGGTTCGCACGCTCGGCGAGCAGATCAAGCGTGATGCGCTGCTGGCGACGCGCCAGGTCGAGATTGGCCGCAATGGTACGCATCGCACGCGACACCGGTATGGGGGTTCTTCCCGCCATAGCGCTCCTAACAGAAAGGATTACTTCTGTAGTAGTCTATAACAGAAATATATGCTTGTCTAAGCAAAGCTTTTGCGCTTGCGCGATTGCCATGAGCGATCATACTGACAGGGCAATCAGGCACCCTTGCGCGCGACGGCGACGCAGGCGGTCGAGCCCACGCGGCGCCAGGACACGTCGCTGAACCAGGTGCCGAGGATGCGGCGCATCTCGGCCTCGGAGTAGATGCGGACGTCCCCCTCGCGCGAATGCGGCATCCACGCGTTCATGATACCAGCGCATCGTTGTGGAGGGCAGCGCCTGGCAGGGGCTTGCGGAGGGAAGCGGCGCCAAAAGACCCCAACGGCCGTTACGGCTTCGTTAGAAACGCGCCCCACCATGGATGGTGAACCCGAAGGTGCGGCGCGCGGGCACGGCGACTCGGCACGCGCGCCCGGAAGAGAAGGGACGAACCCATGGGCTACATGCTCGAGACGCGCGGGCTCACCAAGCGCTTCGGCCGCGGCGACCAGGCGCAGGAGGCCGTGGCGGACGTGAGCCTCCGCATCCGCGAGGGCGAGGTGTACGGCCTGCTCGGACCCAACGGCGCCGGCAAGTCGACCACGCTCAAGATGATCTGCGGGATGCTGCGGCCGACCGCCGGCGAGATCATCTTCGCCGGGCACCCCTGGCGCCGCGAGGACCTCTACGCCATCGGCAGCCTCATCGAGGAGGCGCCGCTCTACCCCAACCTCACCGCGCGCGAGAACCTGCGCGTGCGCACCACGCTGCTGGGACTGCCCGAGTCCCGCATCGACGAGGTGCTGGAGGCCGTGGACCTCGCGGACACCGGGAGGAAGCGCGCCGGGCGCTTCTCGATGGGCATGAGGCAGCGCCTGGGGCTCGCGCTGGCGCTGCTCGCCCGGCCGCGCCTGCTCGTGCTCGACGAGCCCACCAACGGCCTCGACCCCATCGGCATCGAGGAGCTGCGCGACCAGATCCGCGGCTTCGCGGCGGCGGGCACGACGGTGCTCGTCTCGAGCCACATCCTGTCCGAGGTGCAGCAGATGGCGGACACCATCGGCATCATCTACCGGGGGCGCCTCGCCTACGAGGACGCGCTGCGCCCGGGCGAGGACCTCGAGGAGCTCTTCATGGGCGTCTGCCGGGAGGGGCGGCGCGCACGCGGGGAGGTGGCGGCATGACGGGCGAGAAGATCGGCCTGATCGCGGGCCTGCGCGCCGAGGCGCTGAAGTCGCGCCACGCGGCGCCGGATCGCCTGGCCGTGCTCATGGCACTGCCGATGCCCCTGCTCGGCGCGATGCCCTACCGGGGCGTGCAGTCCTTCAGCGCGTGGAACTACTGGTACGCGCTCTTCCTGCCCGTGGCGCTCTCGCTCGTGGTCGCCTGCGTGGCGCAGGCCGACGCGCGCACGCGGATGCGGGGCGTGCTGGGCCTGGGCTTCCCTCTCGGGCGCGCCTGGTGGGCCAAGGCGCTCTGGTGCCTGGCGCTCTGCGCGCTCTCGAACCTCGTGGTCTTCGGCATCTACCTCGCGGGGTCGGCGTTCTCCTCGCAGGGCCTCACGGCCGCAGGCACGCTCACGATGCTCCTCTGCGCGCTCGCCAACACGGTGACCGCGGCGTGGATGGTCCCCGCGGGGCTCCTCCTCACGGCGCGGCTCGGCATGCTCGCGGGCATCTTCGCCCCGCTCGCAGTGCAGCTCGTGGGCGGGTTCGCCTGGTCGCTGGTGCCGCTGCCGCAGCTCTTCCCGCCGTCGGCGAGCATGGTCATCCCCACGAGCTTCATCCCCGTGCTGCCGAGCGGCGAGCCGCTCGCGGCCGACGTGGCGCTCGGCGGGGCGCTCGCGGCGGACGGCATGCTCACGCTGGCGGGCCTTGCGGTCTGCGCGCTCGCGTTCGTCGCGCTCACGGCGGCGGGCGCGGCCTGGTTCGCGCGCTCCGAGGAGAGGTGATGGCCATGGCACGACTCTCCGGCCCGGCGCCGCGCATGACACTCCCGCGGGCCCTGCGCTCCGAGGCCCTGCGCCTCGGGCGCTCCCCGCTCGTGGCGGTGCACCTCGTCTGCGGCCTGGCCGCCGGCCTTGCCTGCGGCGAGTACTTCTCCGTCGCCCGATGGGACCCGGCGCTCGGCGCGGACGCCTACGCCCAGTTCCTCGGCGCCCTCATGCCGCTCATGTCCGCCATCGTCTGCGGGCTCGCCGTGGACGAGGAGCGCTCCGCCGGGCGCCTCGCCAACCTCACGGCGGTCCCCTCGCGCGGGCGCGCCGTCGCGGCGAAGCTGCTCGCCCTTGCTGCGCTCAGCGCGGGCGCGCTCGCCGTGGCGCTCGGCGTGTTCGGGGCCGTGCTCGCCGCCGCCGGGCGCCTGCCGCTCGGGCCCGCCCCGCTCGCGGCCGCCTGGGCGGGCATCGCGCTGGGCAGCCTGCCCCTCTACGCGCTTGGGCTCGGCGTGGCCCTGCGCCTCGGCCGCAACGCCGCCATCGGCGTCGGCGCGGCGGGGACGCTCCTCGCGTTCTTCTCGGTGGGCGGCCTTGCGCACGGCCTCATGACCGGCGAGCTCACCGGCGCGCTGGCGACGCCTCTGAGCTGGGTGCCGCTCGCCTGGCCCGCGCGCCTGGGGTCGCTCGGGGTGGAGGCCTTCATCGACGTCGCGCGCGTGGCGGGCCCGCTCCTCGAGACCGCGCTCACCGGCCTCGTGCTCGCCCTGGCGGCCGCCGCCGTCCTTCTCGCCTGGTTCCGCCGCTTCGAGGACGGGAGGGCAGATGCGTAGGAAGCCGCTCGTCGCCGCCATGCTCGCCCTCCTCGCCGCGGCGCTCGTC
The DNA here is from genome assembly GCA_944320385.1 of uncultured Atopobiaceae bacterium. GTDB lineage: Bacteria > Actinomycetota > Coriobacteriia > Coriobacteriales > Atopobiaceae > Thermophilibacter. The sequence continues at coordinate 47,085 of CALUHH010000011.1, forward strand.
CTGGGCGGGAACGCCCTGCTCGACGCCGGCTGGGGTCCCGCCCTGCGCTCGGTCGCCGACCGCGTGCTGCCCAACCCGGAGGTCGCCATGTGGGCGCCCGCGCCCGATCCCGGCAGCCACGCGGGCTCCTACGCCGACGCCACCGGGGCGGGGGCGAACTACGTCTACCTGGTGGAGGCGGCGGACGCCGAGGGCAACGTCCGCGAGCTCCAGCTCATCTTCTTCGGGCGGGAGTCGGACGGCGAGGGCTGGCTCGAGATCGAGGCGCGCGGCGGCTCGGGCGTGCGCTACCGCGCGTGCGACGCGGACGAGGCGCCCGCGGCCGCGCGCGGGGCGCTGGGCCGCTGAGCGGCGCGCTGGTACAATTCCGACTGGAACATCGGGAGGTCGAACATGGCGAGGATACTGGCGGTGGACGACGAGCGCGCGATCCTCGACGCGCTCGCGCGCGTGCTCGGCCGCGACGGCCACGAGGTCGTCAAGGCCGTGGACCCGACGGCGGTCCCGGGGACGGACCTCTCGCGCTTCGACCTCGTGCTCTGCGACGTCATGATGCCGGGGCTCGACGGCTTCGAGCTCGTGCGGAGGATCCGCCCGGACTTCGACGGGCCCATCATCTTCCTGACCGCGCGCGTGGCCGAGGAGGACGCCGTGGCCGGCTACGGCCTGGGCGCCGACGACTACGTCCGCAAGCCCTTCGGGGCCGCGGAGCTGCGCGCCAAGGTCGCGGCCCACCTGCGCCGGGAGCGCAGGCCGCGCTCGCACGCCCTCTCCTTCGGGGAGGTGCGGCTCGACCTCGGGGCGCGCGAGCTCGCCGTGGGCGGCGAGGCCGTGCCGCTCACGCCCACCGAGTACGCCATCTGCGAGCACCTCGCCCGCCACCCCGGGCAGGTCATGAGCCGCGCGCAGATCCGCGAGGCGGTGCTCGGCTGGGACAGCGACGCCGACGACGCGGCCATATCCATGCAGGTCAGCCGCGCCCGGAGGAAGCTCTCCGAGGCCGGAGCCGACCCGATCGCGACCGTCTGGGGGATGGGGTACAAGTGGCAGCTCTGAGGACCGGAGCGCGGGGGCGCGGGGGCATGCCGCTCTCCTTCGTCATAGCGCGCTACTTCGCCTACGCGTTCGCGGCGGTCGCCGCGGCGTGGCTCGCCTCGTTCATGGCGCTCTCCGCGGCGATCAACATGGGATGGGTCTATGAGGCAAGCTGGGGGCCGGCCAACGCGCGCGGGGTCGCTGCCCTGCTGGCCGCAGGGGAAGGCCTCGGGCCGGAGGACATACCCACGGCCTACCGCTACACCGTCGTGGACGAGAGCGGGGAGGTGAGCGAGACGGACCTCGAGGGCGCACGGCTGGACCACGCCCGGCAGGAGGCGGATGCGGTCCTCGACGCCGCGCCCGGCACCGTCGAGATCACGGGCGGGGGCTCGGGCCTCACCTACGCCGCGTTCCCGCTCGAGGGCGGCGGGGCCTGCGCGCTCGTCAGCGAGTACCTGCCGCAGTGGGTCTCGCGCGACCTCGCCGGTCTGCTCCCAAACCCGCAGAACCTCATGCTCGCCGGCGCCGCGGCGGGAAGCGCACTCGCGCTCGCGCTCGTGGCGCGCCGCGCGAGCCGCGTGATCTCGCGCAAGATGGCGCCGCTCACGGAGGCGGCGGGGCGCGTCGGCGCGGGGGAGCTCGGCTTCGCGGTCGGCAGCACCAACGTGCGCGAGGTGAACGACGTCCTCGCCGCGATGGACGCCATGCGGGCCTCCCTCGCCGAGTCGCTCGAGGCCCGCTGGGCCGCGGAGCGCGAGCAGCGCGAGCAGGTGGCGTCGCTCGCCCACGACCTCAAGACGCCGCTCACCGTGCTGCGCGCCAACGCAGACTTCGTGGCGGAGGAGCTGGGAGACGAGAAGGACGCCGACCTCGCGGCCGCCGCACGCGACATCTCGGACGGCGCCGAGAGGCTCGACGGCTACGTGCGCCTGCTCATCGAGGCCTCGCGCGGGTCCGGCGGGGCGGATAGGGCTCCCCTGCGGCCGGCCGAGCTCTGCGAGCAGGTCGTCGCCGAGGCCGCTCAGGTCGCCCGGGCGCGCGGCGTGGCGCTCGACGCGGCCACGGGCCCCGCCGTCGCGGGCGCGCCCGAGGCCCCGCTCGACCGAGCCGCCCTGGCGCGGGCCGTCGCGAACCTCGTGGCCAACGCCGCCGAGCACGCCCGCTCGCGCGTGTCGGTCTCCTGCGACGTCGCGGGCGGGAGCCTCGTCATCGAGGTCGCCGACGACGGGCCGGGCTTCTCTCCCGCCGCCCTCGAGCGCGGCTGCGAGCGCCTCTTCACGGACGACTCCTCCCGCTCCTCGCGCGACGGGGGCCTCCACTACGGGCTCGGCCTCCACGCCGCCTCCGAGGCCGCGCGCGCCAACGGCGGCGCCGTCTCGCTCGCCAACAGCCCCTCGGGCGGTGCGGTGGCCACCATCACGATCCCCCTGGGCGGGTCCTGACGGCTCAGGCACCCTTGCGCGCGACGGCGACGCAGGCAGTCTGGCCCACGCGGCGCCAGGACACGTCGCTGAACCAGGTGCCGAGGATGCGGCGCATCTCGGCCTCGGAGTAGATGCGCACGTCACCCTCTCGCGAGTGAGGCATCCACGCGTTCATGATCGCGCGGGCGGGCGCCGGCTGCCACGCGTCGCCGACGACGAGCGCACCGCCGGGCGCGAGCACGCGCCACGCCTGGAAGGCCGCGCGCTCCGGGTCCGGGTAGTGGTGGAAGGAGTCGTTGCACCAGGCAGCGTCGAAGCTCGAGTCGCGGAAGGGCAGGCGCTCGACGTCGCAGAGCAGGACCTCGGCGCGGTCGCCCAGGCGCGCGCGGGCCGCCTCGGCCATCCTCGGCGACAGGTCCACGCAGCTGAGGCGCGCGCCCGGGAGCCCCTCGAGCACCAGCTCGGCGAGGGCGCCCGTGCCGCAGCCCAGGTCGAGCAGGCGCGGGGCGGGGTCGCCCTCCACGGCGCGCGCCACCTCCGCGAGCACGTGCGGGTAGAGCCGGCGCGCGTGCTCGCCTTGCATGCTCTCGTCGTAGGTCGGCGCCTGCGCGTCGAAGGAGGCGCGGGAGCGTGAGCGCAGCAGCTCGGCGTCCTTCTCGTCCATCCTGTTGTCCATCAGCTGTCCTTTCTGTTGAGCATTGTTCAATACTATCGGCCGAAAAGAGCCCCGGCCACGGCCGGGGCGGGATCCCTAGTCTGCGCCGCCCCCCGAGCGGAACTCGGCGAGGAGCGCGCGGAGGTAGCGGCGAGCGGCGGCGGTAGCGGCGCCGTCAGGCATGCCCGGGCCCGAGGCGAGGCCCACCGTACCGTAGGTCATGATCGCGGCGAGCTCGTCGGCGTCGGGCGCCGACGCGCCGCGCGAAGCGGCGTCGGCCTCGAGCGCGGCGCGCAGGTGCGGCCGCACCGCCTCGCACATGGCGAGCGAGAGCCGGTCGTGGAGGGCGCCGTGGCCCTCGGCGTGGAAGTACGCCTCGTGCGGGAAGGACGCGTGGCCCGCCGCGAGGGAGACGGCGCGGTCGAGCCTCTCGTCCAGCGAGGGGCCCTCCTCGTCCAGGATGGCGTTTATCCCCTCGGCGCAGCGGCGGGCGTAGTCCCCGATGGCCTCGGCGAACATCTTCTCCTTGGAGTCGAAGTAGTGGTAGGCGAGCCCCGGCGCCACGCCGGCGGCGCGCGCCACGGCCCGCACGGACACGTTGTCGTAGCCCTCCTCGGCGAAGAGCCTCATGGCGCACGCCAGCAGCTCGCGCCTGCGCTCCCCGGGGTCCATCACGGTTCTGGTCACGGCGGCCACCTCCTCGTGACGGATGGTACACCTCGATTGAACATTGGTCAACAGTGAGGAGCGCAGAGAATCCTCGCCCGTCCGGCCCCACACCCCACCACCACCCGCGAACGAGGGCGAAAGGACAGCAGCCCATCTGCCGTAGCGGAGTGCGCGCCGCCGCGAGGAACCGTCCCGACCTGCGCGCGTCCAGCTCCCGGCAGGCCATGCCCAGAGCGTAGGCTGTGTATGCGCAGCGCTGCGAGGGACAGACGGCGTAGCCGGAGTGTGCGACCGCCGCGAAGGGCAGACGGCGCAGCCGGCTGACCTGAGCCGGGAGCGACACGTAGGCGGAGCTGGCCGGCCCGAGCCGCGGAGCATACACAGCCGGAGCGGCGGGCATGGCCGTGAGTGGCGCTTTCCGCGCAGGGCGGGGCGGTTTCCGAGCCGTGCGCGCAACGGAGCGGAGGCAGGTGGGCTGCGGTCGACCCTCGACGGGCAGCGGGTGGTGGTGGGGTGTGAGTTATTGGCCGATCCTGCTCGGCTTAGGCGACAAAAACCCTTATCGGCAACTCGGACTTTCGTAAGACTTTCATGCCCAGCGACGCAGCGTCGGCAGCACCGCGCCGAGGAGCGAGGCCGCCTCGTCAACGGTCCAGCCCATCGCCTCGGCCATGCGCGGGGCGCAGTCCTCGATCATCTCGTCCATCGTGGTCTCGTAGGTGTAGGCACCGTTCTCATAGCACCAGCGGCAAAAGTTCTCGGCCTCGGAGCCGTCGGCCTCGTGGCCGTGCTGGCCGGGGCCGGTGAACATCATGCCGCAGCTCTGGCAGTAGTGCTCGGGCATGTCGAGGAGGGCGGTCACGGGCACGTCCAGCTCGCGGGCGATGAGCTTGAGCATGTCGATGCCGGGCTCGGTCGCCCCGCATTCCCACCGGCTCACCGCCTGCCTCGTGATGTAGAGCCGGCGCGCCAGCTCCTCCTGGGTGAGCCCGCGCTCGCGGCGCAGGCGGGCGAGGGCGTCCTTGAGCATGATCATCGGGGGCTCCTCTCGTCTGGGTCCTTCTCGCCCATTGTCCCGGAGGTCGGGCCGCCCGTCGAGAAACAAATCGTTGCGCGGCTACCCGCCGGCGACCTCCCGCTGCACGCGCTTGGGCAGCCTAGCGAAGACGAGGTCGTAGCTCATGTCGCAGAGGTCGAGCACGAACCCCTCGGGCAGGTCTGCGTCCAGGTCGATCGAGACCCACGTGCGACCGTCGGAGTAGTAGCCGGGCAGCACCGCGCCCGGGTGCTCGGCGCGCAGCTCCAGGATGCGGTCGGGGTCGCACTTGAGCGAGAGCAGGTGGCGCCCCGCGTAGGGCGGCTTGGCGTCGGGAGAGGCGACGAACTCGCAGGCGAACTGCCTGCCACCAACCCAGTACACCATCCAGCCCCACTTCTCGTGGAGGGCCTTCGTGGCGCCGGGGCGCGAGAGCAGGCGGGCGTCTATGCGCGAGAGGTCCATGGCGTGCCTCCTCAGGTCGGGCCCATGCTCCCGATTATACCGGGCGTGCCGCTGGTGCCGACGCACCCCCATGGGATAATGGGGGCGGCCGGGGCGCGGGCGAAGGGGGCTCCCATGGCCGCCGACGCCCGCCAAGAGAGGCTCGCCGACCTCAGGCGGAAGCGGGGGCTCTCGCAGGAGCAGCTCGGCTACGAGCTCGGCGTCTCGAGGCAGACGGTGTCGAAGTGGGAGCTCGGGCAGTCCTACCCCGACTTCCAGAGGCTCGTCCTGCTGTCCGACTACTACGAGATGAGCCTCGACGAGCTCGTGAGGGGCGTCGACGTGGGCGACGTGCGCGCCCTCAACGAGTCCGAGAAGCAGATCTCGTCGATCTACTCCGACGTCGAGCGGGGCAAGGAGGCGGCGCTCAGGGCCTGGCGGGCATTTCTGGTCGTCGGGAGTGTCATCCTGGTACTTTTTGCCCTGGTGGTGGCCTACGGGGTTCTTAGCGGGGGCCTCTTCGTAAGGTAGGGCAACGTCGCTCCGCCAGTTCACAAGCGAGACCAAGACGAAGTTCGTAGAGGTTGTCACAGAGACAGCCACCGGGTCTGTGCGCACCAATGACCGGACGCCGAGAGCATAGCCTCGGCCGAGCTTCCTTTACTTTCGTTTAGCTGGGCTCAGCCGACTATCGGTGAGCCCATGCTATCTACCTCTTACCATACAGTTATAGGCTATATTCAGCCGATTATTGTATACTCATTACAAGAGAGGAGACAGTATGAAGCTCATGGAAGCTCAACGTCGCTTTGCCCAACTTGAGCACGTCAAGAATGCGTATCGCTCTCGCGACATCGGACTTCTGCTCGAAGAACGGGGAGAGAAGCTCAGGAGCACCATCAGACGTCTGACGGACGTCCGCATCATCGAGCGCGTGGCGCGTGACCTGTATTGGCACCGCACCACCGCATCGACTCGATACCGGCCTGTCGAAGAAATTGCAGCGCTGCTACGAATTGGCAGCACCTGCTATGTGGGGATGGAAAGCGCCGCATCGCGCTGGGGAATCATCTCGCAAATTCCCGTAGACCGACTCACGGTTGTGACGTCTGGACGGGAGGGCATCTTCCCCACCCCGTTCGGCACCATCGAGTTCATCCACACTGCCGCCGATGCGCTCGAAATCATGACAAACACGGTCGACGCCCCCGATAGCCCCCTGCGCCTGGCCACAAAGCGCTACACCGTCATCGGTCTCAAACGCGCTCGGCGCTCTCTTGACCTTATTGACGAAAAGGAGCTGGCGGATGAATAGAGATACGTTTCCTGCATTCGCGCGCGAAGTCGCGCGGCGACACCAGCTTGAAGCCCTGCTCCCCGTCGTAGAGAAGGAGCTTCTCCATTACGACATCCTTGCCGCCCTCGACACCTCGGGATGGCTGGACCGACTCGTGTTCCAAGGTGGCACCTGTCTAAGGCTGTGCTACGGAGGCGTGAGATATAGCGAGGACCTTGATTTCACAACCCCAGAAGAGCTGAGCGAAGTTGATCTCGCTGGATTTGCCGATGCACTGTCACGCGCGCTTGACGCGCAATACCATCTTGGCGTACGCGTCAAGGAGCCGACATCAATCAAGGCGTTCGACGGGGACGGTATGCTGAAACGCTGGCAAATCATCGTGAGCACCGCCCCTGAGCGACCCGATCTCCCCTCTCAGAGAATTAAAATCGAAATCGCGCACATTCCCTCCTACGATGTCGTGCCACGCCTCCTATCCATCAACTATCCCGAGCTACCCCAATCGTTCGCCAACATGCTCATACGCTGCGAGAGCACCGACGAGATTCTTGCCGACAAGCTCATCTCGTTCGCCAACGCGACGCACACGCCTCGCTATCGCGACCTGTGGGACATTCCTTGGATTATCGGGGCTTGTGGATGGCGCGCCGCTGAGGTCGCAAGCATGGTGAGACGCAAGCATGGAGACTACGGATGCGTGCCGCAGCTACTGGAGCTTCTGGAATCTGGGCGCGCGCGATCCATCGAACTGGCGGCATCGGAGGAGTTTGTCCGCCAGATGCAGCGGTTCGTCCCGCACAACTCTTTCGAAACCACGCTTGGCCGCAAGGGATACGCTGAGGCATTGGCGGCCCGTATCGAGGAGACATATGCCGTCACGATACGCGAGATTCAATCGTAAAGAATAACTATAGGCGACCGGGAGCGGGCAGCCGGCGACGACCCGCCCCCTCACCTTCAAGTGGCCCGCCTACCCCCCGTGGGCGACGCACTCGATGCGCATGGCGGCGTAGGCGGCGGCCACGCGGGCGTAGCGCGCGGGGTCGTAGCCGACGCGGTCGATCTCGGCGACGTCGTGCACGTCCTTCTCGCGCCCGCTCGCGACCTTGGCGGCGCGGACGGACTCGAGCGTGGCGCAGCCGACGACGGCGCCGGTTGGCAGTGCGCGCCCCTCGAAGAGGTCGCCCTCCGCGACGCCGGGGACGACCGCCTCGAGCAGGGCGTCAAAGCCGTCGGTCGCCAAGAGCGCGGCGTTGCGCTGGTGCAGATTGCGGCCCTCGAAGCGGAACGGGCAGAAGCTCACGAGAACGCCATCGACGAGCGCGTGGGTGCCGTAGTCGCCGCGGCTCCCGTTGCATCCCAGGCTGAGCGAGTCGAGCGCGGGGTCGTACAGGCCCTCGGCGGCGAGCCATGCGCGCACGGCCGGCATGTCGCCCAGGCGCACCGAGACGTCAACGTCGCCGTGGAGCCTCCCGGAGTCGCGCCCGGAGGCGACCCAGGGGACGAGGCCTCCCTGGAGCCAGGCCCTCCCGGCGAGGCCGTGGGCGGTCAGCACCCGCAGGGCGGCCGCGCGCGCCCGCTCGAAGGGAGCTCCCCCACGGGCGCCCTCGTCACGCCCGCCGAGCGGCAGCGCCATCACGGCCTCCCCGTCGTCGCCGGAGACCTCCCGGAAGCCGAGCCGCTCGTAGAGGCGCGCGGCGGGGTTGGAGCGCTGCACCGAGAGCGACAGCGCGGGGCAGCCGAGCTCGGAGCACCGCTCGACGAGGGCGGAGAGCAGGGCGGTCCCCAACCCGCGGCCGCGATGGCCCGGCAGGACGGAGACGGCGAGCTCCGGCACGCCGTCCCCCGCGAAGCCGTAGCCGCGCATGAGGCGCGCCCAGGCGGCCCCCACGACCTCGCCGCCCTCCTCGGCGCAGACGGCGACGTCGCCGGTTCGGCCGAAGCCCTCGACGTAGGCGCGCAGCGCCGGGTCCGCGGTCACGGAGCGCGGCGGGCGCGGCTCGCCCGGCTCGGTGTGGATCGCCTGGTACAGGAACGCGTCCAGCAGCCCGTACTCGCCGGGCAGCATCTCCCTGATTTTCGACATAGCTGTCCCTCCATCCGATAGAGAAAGCGTCTGGCGTCATCGGCTAGAGGTATGTCGTCATGTGTTGCCTCCTCGGGAGGGGACGATTGGGGTGATTCTACCCACGACGAGACCCATGGATGCGCGAGGACGGGAGGGCGCCCGCGGGAGGCTCCCGCGGGGCGCCCGGCGGCCTCGTCGGTTCCGGCGGGGCCGCGCCTACCCGCGGCGGCCCCGCCCGATCGCCCAGAACGCGAGGAGCACGACCGCTCCGCCCGCGACGGCGAGCCAGCCGCACGGCGGCGCCCAGTGCGACGGCGCCCGCGACCCAGAGCGCCGGCAAGATAGCCGCCGTCCGCTCCGGACGGGCGAGGCGCCCCAGGGCGAAGGGGCCTGCGATCGCGGCAGTAACGGCAGGCTGCACGTGTTCGTGAGCAGGAGAATGATTTGGACGTCGGGCAGGGCCCCCCGGGTTTTCCAGTTGCAGCTCGAGCACCGCGCTCTCCGCCCCTCACCCACCCCGTATGCCCGTCCTCAAACTCTGGCGAGAAGGTAAGCTTGAGAACACATACTGGACGCATGCATCCAGCGGGCAGAAAAGAAAGGGGGAGCCTATGGCGTCCTATGACTTCGACGGCGAGAGGTACGAGCGGGCCTCCGCCCATCAGCGTGCGTGGGGCGGCGACCTCATGTCCCTTCTTGACCTCAAGGGCAACGAGCGTGTGCTCGACTTGGGGTGCGGCGACGGCGCGCTCACGGAGCGGCTCGCTAGGCTCGTACCCGCGGGCTCGGTCCTTGGGATTGACTCCTCTGAGGGTATGGTCGCTACAGCCAGAGCCCACCATCAGGCGGACAATCTCGGCTTTTCCCTCATGGACATCACGGACATGAGCTTCGAGAACGAGTTCGACGTCGTGTTCTCAAACGCCGCGCTTCACTGGGTGCACGACCACGATGCCCTGCTCGCGGCGGCACATGGGGCGCTTCGGAGCGGTGGCTGCATACTGTGGGACTTCGCCGGTGAGGGCAACTGCCAGACGTTCTTCTCGGTCATCCGCGAGGTCATGAGCGCCAAACCCTGGTCGGAGCTCTTTCAGGGCTTCACATGGCCGTGGTTCATGCCGTCACGCGACACCTACGAAACTATGGCCGCCGACGCCGGCTTCTCCAGGCTCGAGGTAACCGATCTTGTCCGCGACCAAGTCTTCCCCACGGCAGAGGCGATGGTCGCTTGGACTGACCAGCCGTGCATCGTTCCCTTCCTTGCTGCGCTTCCCAAGAGCGAGCGCACGGTCTTTCGCGACGAGGTGGTGCGACGTACGCTGGAGAGGGCCGGGCGGCCAGATGGCACCTGTTTCGAGTCCTTCAGGCGCATCCGCGTGTATGCGATGAGATGAGGTGACGCCAAACATCATCTCAGATGTTATGGACGCATCGTCGTACGTTTTATACCGGCGCTCATGTGCCTCTCAAATCTGGAGTGCATTCCGGATTTGAGAGGCACATACCACTGAAGCCGACATGGCACCCTCATAAAGATGTATGTCCCCAGCGTCGACATCGGCAGGACTCTGACAGGCCCCGGTGGCCCACACCCGCCCTCCATGAGCCGTGCACTCGATGAAATGGCCTCGTAGGCGGCTGCCACGCTGGCGTGGTGCATGGGGCCGCGACCCAGGCGGGTACCCAAAGCCGATAGAGCCCGCGCAGTTGTCAGCGCTGCCTGAATTTAAGGTGTAACTGAAATTCAGGACGTATTCATGCATAGTTTCAGGTATACTCGAAACAAGAAGAGGAGGCCTATATGGACCTGCATCCCCGACGCATAAATCGTCCCCGCTACCAGCGTATCCTCGACTCGCTCCGCGAAACAGAACCGGTCAAGGTGCTCCAGGGAGTCCGCCGCTGCGGAAAATCAACGATACTCGCCGCCTTTCGGGATCGACTCCTTGCGGACGACGTTGCACCTCAGAACATCTTTTATCGCCGCTTTGACGAGTTCGGGCTCCCCCTTGAGCAGTCGGCGGAAAACCTCATGTCAGACCTCCAGACGGCCTTCAAGGCGGCAAATCCAACCGTAACGATGTACGTCTTCCTTGATGAGATCCAGGAGGTCGAGGGCTGGGAGCGCGTGGTCAGGCGTCTGCATGCCCGTCCCGGCACCGACGTTTACATCACAGGCTCCAATGCGCACATCCTCTCATCAGATCTGGCGACGCTGCTCTCCGGTCGTCAGGCAAGCGTGATGGTCCACCCCCTCTCGTTTGAGGAATACCTTGCGTTTTGCAAGGCCTTCGACATGGATGGCTCCGAGGAAGCGGCCTTCGCTGACTACCTGCGCTTCGGTGGCATGCCCAGCCTATTCACGCTGCGAGACCGTTCGATTGAGAGCATCTCCCGCGAGCTCTCCTCGATCATGGACACCGTCGTCCTGAACGACGTTGCGCGCCGACTCAAGCTGCGCGACGTCGCCCTGCTCCAGCGCCTCATCACCTATCTATTTGCCACGGCGGGCAACCTCTTCTCCACCAACAAGGTCGTCGGTGCCCTGGCGAGCGCGCGGAGAAAAACGAGCTCCGAAACCATCGATAACTACATCGATGCGCTTGAAAAAGCTTACGTCATCTCGGAGACGTCGCAGACGGGGTTGCAGGGCAAGCAGCTCCTTGCGCCGCAACGCAAGATCTACCCTGTCGACCAGGGACTTCGGAACCTCGTGACGCACTTCTCGGCCGAAGACACGGGCTTCCAGCTGGAAAACGTCGTACACAACGAGCTGACAAGAAGGGGATACACCGTCGAGGTGGGGACGCTGAGGGTGGGCGAGGTTGACTTCGTGGCGAGAAGAAATGACGAGGTCGTCTACGTCCAGGTCTGCGCGACCATGCTCGACCCGGCAATACGCGAGCGCGAACTCAAGCCCCTGCGTGCCATCACCGACGCGTTTCCTCGGCGCGTGATAACCCTCGACCGGTTTGGTCTCGGCACGACGGAGGATGGCATCCAGGTCGTTAACGCGATTGATTGGCTGCTAAGAAGTAGTGAGTGAGAACTCATACACCGCTTGCATTGCGGCGCTTCCGCCCGATCGCCCAGAACGCGAGGAGCGAGATGGCGCCGCCCGCGACGGCAATCCAGTCGCGCGGTGAGCCAAGGCCGCCCGTCGCGGCGCCGAGGGCGACGGCGCCCGCGACCCAGAGCGCCGGCAGGACGGCGGCCGCCCACGTCGGGCGGGCGAGGCGCCCCAAGGCGAAGGAACCTGCGAGCGTGGCAGCGACGGCGAGCACGACCGCCAGCTTGCGGAACGTCGCGGGGTCGAGGAGGACATCTGCCGCCACGAGCACGCCAATGCCCACGGCGAGGCCCACAAAGACCTGCAGGACGACCCGCATCCCCAGGGCGGCGCCGCTCGCGCGGGCGGCCTCCACGGGCTCGCCCGTGGCCGCGCCGAGAAGCTCGGCCGCGCTCCTCGCGCCCTCGTCGCCCCGCCCGCGCCGCGACGCCAGCACAGCCACCGAGAACGCCAGCACCAGCACCGCGAGCAGAAGGCGCAGCACCGGCTCCAAGTAGTCGCGCCCCGCGACCGCCGTCACGGCGAGCGCCGTGATCACGACCACCTCGACCGCGGCCAGCGCCACCGCGAAAGTCCTCGTCCTCCGCTCGTTCTTCTCGACCATCTCGCGCATCTCGTCCACGTCCCCCCTCACCAGCTCGTCGATCGTGGTGCCGAAGATGTTGGCGAGGAGCAGCATGCTCTGGACGTCGGGCAGGGTCTTCGACGTCTCCCAGTGGCTCACCGTGACACGGCTCACGTAGAGCCTCTGCGCGAGCTCCTCCTGGGAGAGGCCCAGACGCTGCCGCCGCTCCTTGATCTGGTTGCCGATATCCATGCGCCCGTCCGTTCCTCGCAGCCTCCCCTGCGACCCCAACGTAGCCGAGGGACGTCCATGGCGCAGTATAAAGTGCTTTACATGCCATCTGACCTGCGGAGCGGGCCCTCCCAACGAGATTGCGCCGCAAACGGCAGGACGGGTCGACGACGGGGGGCGGGGGCCGCCGGGGCCGCAGCGGCGACCCCTTGTGACGGCCCCCGCCGGCGTCACTCGCCCCAGCCGGGGCCCGGAAGCCCGCGACGGGCGACCGCACGGAGGAACGCGAGCCCGCCGAGCGCGCAGGCGGCCGGGGCGGCGAGGTTAACCACGGCGGACGCCGCGGGCCCGAGGGCGCCGGCGGCCGTCACCGAGAGGAGGGCGAGGCCAAACGACGCCAGGACCCCGCCGATCGACCCCACCATGACCGGCAGGCCGCGCTTGACGACCTCGGAGGGGGACGTCCAGGAGAGGTTGGGCCGCGAGGCGTCGATCGCGAGCGCAACCGAGGCGAAGCCCGTGAGCATGCCGACGGCCGCCACGACGCACTGGAGCACCACGAGCGGCGCGGTGCCGCCCGCCAGCAATGCGACGGCCGAGGCCGCCGCCGCGACCCCGCCCAGCGTAACGTTGGCGAGGAGCTTGGAGCCGAGCACGGTCCCGGCGCCCACCGGTGCCGTGAGCATGAGCCAGCTCGCGCGCGCCTCGAGCGAGACCGAGGGCCCCGCCGTGAGCGACATCGCGCCGCAGAACCCGAAGACCCACGGCAGCGCCGCGTCGATTTGGGCGCGCATCGCCGCAACGGCCTGGGCGTCGAGCCGCGCGCCGTCGACGACCCCGGAAGCGAGGAGCGCATCCACGCCGAAGAGGGCGATCGCGACCGCCGCCGCGACCATGAGAAGCAGGCCCGCGCAATCGTTCAGCGCGTAGAAGGGCATGGAGCCGATGCGGCGAAGCTCCTTGACCGTGAGGGCGCGAAGCGGGCTCATGGCGCCGCGGGAGGTTGCGGCGGGGCGCGCACGACGGCGGGGTCCGGCGGTCGCCACGGCGTTCACCGATGGATAGCGCGCCGCGAGGGCCAGCGTCACGACCACGGGGAGCGCGAGCGAAAGCGCCGCAAAGGCGAGAAGACCCGCGAGGGACCCCTCCCGGACCGCAGCGGCCTCCCAAGCCGCCGGCGGGTAGGCGGATGCCACGGCCGATGAGAGCGCTCCCGCCACGTCGCCCATCGCCGCGAGGGCCGCCGCGTCGTCGACCCCCGACGAGGCTCGGCCGAGGGCGAGCGACCCGGCGACGACGGCCACGACGAGCAGCGCCGAGAGGGCGAGCTGGACCGCGCCCGCGTGCCGGAACCTCACGGCGACCGACGTGAGGACGAGCGAGACGAGCGTGGCCACGGCCGCCGGCGCGAGCGGAGCCAGCACGGAGACGGCCGCGGCGGTGGAGACCGCGGCGGGCGAGGCGGGCGCAGAGGTGAAGTACGCCGCGTACAGCGGCGCCGACAGCAGCGCCGAGAGCGCGACGCCGAAGCCGTAGAGCGGGGCCGTCCGCGCGAGCACCACCGTTCGCACGGGAACGGGCAGCGCCGCCACGAGGTCGTAGTCGCGGCAGCCGAAGACCGTGCCCGGCGCCTTGACGAACACGAGCGCCACCGCGGCGAGCGAGCCCGCGAGCGCGGCGAGCGCGGGAATGGCGCCCGCGGCGCCGGCGGCGACCATGCTCGACCCGAGCGCCCACAGGTAGCCGACGGCTACGGCGGCGAGGAGGACGACGAGCGCCGCGGCGCCCAGCAACCGCGCGCGGCCCCTCCCGCGCCGCACGCCGAGCCCATAGAGGAGCGAGCGCGCCTGGAGGGAGAGCAGCGGGACGAGGGCACGCCCGCGAGAGTGAGAAGTCATCGCAATCACCTTGTCCTTCTCGCCACGACGAAGTCGTCCTTCTCGTCCACGAGCTCGAGGAACACGTCCTCGAGCGAGGCCGAGCCGCGCACCTCGTCGGTGGGGCCGGAGGCCACGAGCTCGCCGCGGCGGATCACCGCCACGGTGTCGCAGAGCCGCTCCACGACCTCGAGCACGTGGGACGAGAAGAACACCGCGCCGCCGGCGTCGGCGCGCTCGCGCAGGATGGCCTTGAGCTCGTGGGAGGCCGAGGGGTCGAGGCCCACGAAGGGCTCGTCCAGCACCAAAAGCGCCGGGTCGTGCAGGAGCGCGCCTGTGAGCACGAGCTTCTGGCGCATGCCGTGGGAGTAGGCGGAGACCGGCTCGCCGAGGGCGTCCGCGAGCTCCAGGCGCGCCGCGAGCTCGCCCGCGCGCCGCCGGCGCTCCTCCGCGCCCACGCCGAAGACGTCCGCGATCAGGTCCAGGTACTGCATGCCGGTGAGGAAGTCGTAGACGTCCGGGTTGTCCGGCACGTAGGCCATGAGGCGCTTGGCCGCCACGGGCTCGCGCCACACGTCGCGGCCGCAGACGCGGACCGTGCCCGACGTGGGCGGCTGCGCGCCCACCACCGAGCGGATGAGCGTGGTCTTGCCGGCTCCGTTGTGGCCGATGAAGCCGCAGATCTCGCCGGGCGCCACCGCGAGCGAGAGGTCGCGCACGGCGACGTGGGCGCCGTAGCTCTTGCGAAAGTGACTGACCTCGAGTATGGGACGTGCCATCTCTCCTCCTTCGGTTGATGAAAAGGGACTGTCCCTTTTCATCGTCTGCTATAGCTGCTCTATAACAGATGGCGGGTACTATACCCCTTTGGCGCGCACTCTGCTATAGTTCAGATAGAACACAATTCCTTCACGAGAGAGGAGGGCGCCCACGGTCATCACGGTCGACAAGCTCTCGGAGACGCCGCTCTACCTGCAGCTGCGCGACGCCGTCATCGCGGGCATCGCCTCGGGCGAGCTGCGGCCCGGCGACGCCCTGCCCTCCGTGCGCTCGCTCGCCGAGGACCTGGGCATCAACCTGCACACCGTCAACAAGGCCTACGCGACGCTGCGTGACGAGGGCTACGTCATCATGCTCGGCCGGCGCGGCGCCTACGTGGCGGACGCCCCCGCCAACCCGGCCGCCGGCATGGACGAGTCCGCGCTCGAAGCGGCCCTTACCAAGCTCGCCACCGAGTTCAAGGCGTCCGGCGGCACCCGGCACGCATTTCTCGCGGCCGCCAAACGCGCCGCACAGGACCTGGACTAGGGAGCGAACATGTCCCCTGACCTCATATCGCTCGTCACCAGCGCGTCAATGGCGCTCATCACCCTTCTCTCCGGCTGCCTCATCGCCGCGACGCCCTGGCTCACCCGCGGGCGCGAGGCCTTCGCGGTGAGTGTGCCCGAAACCGCGCAGGCGGACCCCCGCATCCGCCGCATGCGCCGTGCCTACCTCGCCTGCACCCTCGCGGTCTCGGCCGCGTCCGCCGTCGCCGCCCTGGCGCTCTGGTCCGCGAACCCGCTCGCAATGGCGGCGATCGTGTGCGCGCCGGTTGCGGCGGGCTTTCTGCTCATGCTGGTCTTTCGCGCCCGCGTGATGGCGATCAAGCGCTCGGAGGGATGGGGAACGCGCAGCGCGCGGCTCTCCACCGTCGCCGGCGCCGCCGAGGCGAACGCGCCCCGTCCGCTCCCCCTCGCCTGGAACCTCCTGTATCTGCCCGTGGTCCTGGCGACGCTCGCCCTCTCGCTCGCCCTCTACCCCGCGATGCCCGACCCCGTGCCCGTGCACTTCGACGCCGCGGGTGTGGCCGACAGCTACATGGCCAAGGGCTGGCAGGTCATTGCCATGCCGATTGCCGTCCAAGCGTTCATGGCGCTCTGCCTCACCGCGTCGCACTGGCAGATCCTCAGGAGCCGCAGGCCATCCTCGCCCGAGCACCCCGTCGCCTCCGCCATCGCCTACGGCATGTTCGCCCGGGCCCAGAGCGCGACGCTCCTCGTCACGGGTATCGTGATAACCGTGACGATCGCGATCATGCCGCTCGCCTTCGCCGGCGTCGTCACCTCGGACCAATCCCTTGTGGCGCTCATCGTCATCATCATCGCCGCGATACTCCCCAACCTCGCCGTCTCGCTCGTCTACGGTCAGGCGGGCTCGCGGCTCCTAAGGCGCATGACGGCATCGAGCGAGCTCGGCTTTGATGATGATGAGAGCTGGCGCCTCGGCCTCTTCTACGTGAACCGCGAGGACCCCTCCGTCGTGGTGCCCCGGCGCTTCGGCGTGGGCTGGGCGATGAACTGGGGCAACCCCAAGTCGTGGGGCCTCGTCGCCCTCTTCGTGGCGGCGATTGCCGTGTTTGCCGTGCTCGTCGAGGTCTTGTTCAGGTAGGGCGGGCAGCGAGCGCGCCCTGAGCGCGAGCCAGAACAGCAGGGGGCCGCGACGAGCGCAATGAAGCCCAGGACCGAGCCTGTGCCATAAAGCATCGTCGACAGGGGGCCCGCCCCTCGCCTTCAGATGGCCAGCTTACTCCCCGTAGGCCACGCAGTCGATGCGCATGGCCTCGTAGGCGGCTGCCACGCGGGCGTATCGCGCAGGGTCGCACCCGATTCGGTCGACGACATGGGCTGGCAGCACCAGCATGCGGCGTACGTCAGGACGCTCGCTGAGAACGGGTTCACCCAGAGCATGTCGAGGAAGGGCGACTGCCTGGACAACGGGGCAACCGAGCAGATCTTCGGCCATATGAGGGACGAGTTCTTCCGCGGCCGCGACACGCAGGTGATACGTGATGTGCCGCAAGGCTGATTCCAGGCCTCAATATATCCAGTTTGTTGGATGGATTTGCCAATTTGCAGATATCTGTCTAGATAAATGGATAGAATTGGGATGTTTCCTTAGATTATCCATTTAGTTGGACAGATTGGACTCGCTCATGACAAACCAGCCAATCATCGTCCCGCGCCCCCAGGCAACCGAATGGCTTCTCCGCTGGAAGGACCGTGACGTCATCAAAGTGGTGACCGGTCTGAGACGCTGCGGTAAGTCAACCGCGCTCAAACTGGCCCAGCGAGCCCTTGTCGAATCCGGCGTGAACGAGGAGTCAATCGTCTCGGTTGATCTTGAGCGCCTGGGCTTTGCCGCCCCCACCACGCCGCAAGAGCTCTACGATTACGCCGTCGCCCACATCAGCGCCCCGAGCTGCTACGTGTTTATCGACGAGCCTCAGCGCGTCAAGGGCTTTGAGCGAGCAGTCGACGCGCTGTACGCGCGCGAAGACTGCGACGTCTACGTCACCGGATCGAACTCCGATCTGCTCTCGAGCGAGCTTGCCACGCTGCTTACCGGCCGTTATGTTGAGCTCCGACTCTTGCCGCTCTCGTTCGCGGAGTATCGTGGCGCCCGCGCCGCCTTTGCGGACGGCGCGGACGATGCCGAGCTGCTCAACCGCTATCTCTCGCTGGGGGGCATGCCGTACGCCTCCCTCCTGCCCACCGAGGACGTGTCCGAGTACCTTGACGGCGTGCTCAACACCGTCCTCGTCAAAGACGTGGCGACGCGGCACCCCCGCATCAGCATGCCCGTCCTGCGCGCGCTTCTCGCCTTTCTCGCCGATAACGTGGGAAATCGCTTCTCACTCAAAACAATCGCGGACACGCTGACGGCCAACGGCTCAAAAGTCTCCCCAACCACCGTCAGCGAGTACCTCAACGCGCTCATGGAGTGCTACCTCATCTTCAAGGCCGACCCCTATGACGCCAAGGGTCGGCGCCCGCTGCAGCAGGGGGGCAAGTACTACCTCGGCGACCTTGGCTTCAGACATCTGCTGCTCGGACACGACGGCAGCGACCTCGGGCATCGCGTGGAAAACGTCGTGTATCTAGAGCTGCTGCGGCGCTATCACTCGGTGCGCGTAGGGCGTGTGGGAGATCTGGAGATCGACTTCGTTGCCGAGCGAGAGGGCAGACCGCATTACTATCAGGTCGCGCTGTCCGTACTGGACGAGGCGACGCTGCGTCGCGAGCTGCGTCCGCTCGAGCTGCTGGGGGACGCCTACCCCAAGACGCTGCTCACCCTGGACCGCATCGGCGCGACGGACCATAACGGCATTGAGCAGCGCAGCCTCGTTGATTGGCTGCTGAAATAGCTTGGGAGGGCGCTCCTCGGCAGCAACGCCGCAGCGTTCATACGAGACGTGTGCCAGCGCAGACTCGTGAAACTTGAGACGTAAGCGAAGTTGAGTGCGCGGTCGGTCTACGCGCGGCAGACACCTGCATCCGAAGAGGGACGCTCCGCGCCCGCATCAAACCAACAGAAACTTTACGCCGACGCCGTATTCCCATTTTTCTCCCAAGCAGTATGTGGGGAGCAATTTCAAACGAGCCTTTTCTAGGCTCCAGGATTCCTGCTCAAACTAGCGTGTCCGCCATCCGATACGACCAGCTCCGCTTGCGCCACCACCGTTGTCCGCGAATCCCCCTCGTGCGCAAGGGTATACGAAGAGAAACGACCACCGGGAGGGCCCATGCCAAGCCAGCTCACCAAGCGCGCGCTCGAGGAGTCGCTCAAGCGCCTCCTGCTCGAGAAGCCCCTGAGCAAGATCACCATCGCCGACATCACCAACGACTGCGGCATCAGCCGCATGACGTTCTACTATCACTTCCAGGACATCTACGATCTGGTCGAGTGGGCGTGCGAGGAGGACGCCGCGCGGGCCATAGCCGGCAACAAGACCGCGGGCACCTGGCAGACCGGCCTTCTTGACACGTTTCTCGCCCTGCGCGAGAACAGGCCCTTCATCACGAGCGTCTACCACGACATGAGCCGCGAGCAGGTGGAGCGCTTTCTCGTCCCCGTGGTGAGCGACCTGGTGAAGAGCGTGGTGGACGAGCACGCGGCGCGAAGGCGCGTGCGCGAGCAGGACAGGGACTTCATCGCGCTCTTCTTCGCCCACGCCCTCATCGGGACGGTCCTGGACTGGATCGCCCGAGACATGCGCGACGACCCGCAGCAGCTGGTGCAGCGGGTGGCAACCGTCGCAGACGGCGCCATCGAGACCGCGCTCGACCGGCTCGAGATCCCCGGCGGCTACGTCGCCGGGAGCGAGGGCAGCGTGCCGGAGGGACCCGCCGCGTCGTAGGGACCGCGGGGCCCGCCCGTCCTTCTCGCCCGTCTGTACAATCCGGCCGCATTGATAAGAAACCATACAGAGGCGCCGCTCTGTCCATGGCGCGCCTCCCGCCACGGCCCCACCATTGAACCAGACGCATCGGACACGCCCGGTGCGCACGTAAGAAAGGTGCGGCCATGTACTACTCAAGCGGCAACTACGAAGCGTTCGCTCGCCCCAAGAAGCCCGCGGGCATCGATCACAAGAGCGCCTACATCGTGGGCACGGGCCTCGCGGCGCTCTCCGCGGCGTGCTACCTCGTTCGCGACGCCCAGATGCCGGGCAAGAACATCCACATCTTCGAGAAGGACGACGTGCCCGGCGGCGCATGCGACGGCCTCGACATTCCGGGCCTCGGCTACGTCATGCGCGGAGGCCGCGAGATGGACAACCACTTCGAGGTGATGTGGGACCTGCTCCGCTCCATCCCCTCCATCGAGACGCCCGGGGTCTCCGTCCTGGACGAGTACTACTGGCTCAACAAGGAGGACCCCAACTACTCGCTCTGCCGCGCGACGAAAGATCGCGGGCGCGACGC
>CALUHH010000012.1 GCA_944320385.1 uncultured Atopobiaceae bacterium
GTACGACACGATAGCGGGGAGGAGGGGGCGGCTCGGGCTCGCGGCCTAGGCCGTCCAAGAAAACGTCCGGACCCCCCAGGGAGGCGAACCTCTCTGGACGAAAGCGATTTCTTAAGCGCGACGAGCCCCCATCCCCGGACGAGAGGGGTTTTCTAAGCGCGTGGGGGCGGAAGCGCCGGACGAGGCGATTTTCTTAAGCGGGCCGGGCGACGCCGCACCGGTTCATCTGCGGAGCTTCTCCACGGCGCGGTGGACGAGCGAGCGCACGCCCTTCTGCTGGAGGCGGTACTCGAGCGCGAGCGCCTTCCTCCCCCGGGACGACATGTCCGTCCGGAAGCACGTGCGCAGCGCCAGCGCGCGCGTCGCCCGCGGCAGCCCCATCGCGGCGACCTCGTCTGCCGACCAGTAGCGCGTCAGGATCGCGCGCAGGCCGTCCGCCACGGGCCGGTACTGCTCGTCGGGCAACTTGACGGCGTCGTAGAGCGAGAAATCCAGGGCAAAGGCCACTAGGTCCTCGGCATGCGCGCGCAAAAGGCCCGCGGCGTCCCAGTCGGCCAGGATGTGCTCGAGCACGACGTTGTGCTCGAGCATCTTGGCGCCGAAGTCGCCCTCGAGCCGCGTCATGAGCGACCCCGCGCGCCCCACCTGGTACTCGTAGAGCGCGTCGGAGATGAGGGCGGTCCTGCGGGAGCGCGGGTACACCGCGAAGCAGAAGACCTGGTCCTCGCCAAAGCGCACGCCCTCGTCAAAGCGCACGCCGCTCCCGCGCAGGAAGTCGCGACGCAGCGCGAGCCGCCAGGCAAAGGGACGGGAGGCCTCCTTGAGGAGCAGGTCCATGGAGAAGCCCTCGTAGACGACGTCGCGCGGGCTCAGACACGAGACGAGCCAGTCGGGGCAGCCCTCGTCGCTCGGCCAGCAGCGGGCTCCATAGACGAGCACGTCCGCGCCGCTTTGGTCGAGCGCGCCGACGATCTTCCCGCAGGCCTGCGGGAAGAGGCGGTCGTCGGCGTCGAGGAAGCACACGTAGTCGCCCCGCGCGGCCTCGATCCCGACGTTGCGGGCGGCGGAGAGGCCGCGGTTTTCCTGGTCGACCACGCGCACGCGGGCGTCGCGGGCCTCCCAGGCGGCCAGGCGCTCGCGCGAGCCGTCGGTGGAGCCGTCGTTGACGCAGACGACCTCGAAGTCGCCGAAGTCCTGCGCCGCGAGCGAGCCCAGGCAGCGGTCGACCCAGTCCTCGACCTCGTAGACCGGCACGACCACCGTGAGCCGCGGAGCGGCGGGCGCGCCCGCGCTCACAGCGCGCCCCCGCGCCAGTCAGTCCTTCTCGGCGAGCGGCCGAAGAGCCTGAACCACGCGACGCGCGCGACGAGCGGAAGGCCACCCAGTCGCAGGTAGCGCCTCAGCGCCGCCAGCGTGCCGGCGCCCGCGACGGCGTCGCGGCCGGCGCAGAACGCGGCGGGGTCCGCCACGAGCGCGTCGAGCTCGGCGCGGGCGGTGGGCTCGAAGAGCGCGAGGTCGACCGTCCCCTCCGCGAGCGCGGCGGAGAACTCGGCCGCGGCGCGGCGCGCGAAGGCGGGGCGCAGCTCGGGCGCCAGGCGGTCGTAGTTCCAGAGGTAGCTGTCGAGCTTCATGCGCTGAAGGATGCCGAGAAGGACGCGCTCCCGCGACCCGCCGCGGGAGCGGACGAACTCCTCCATCGAGGCGTACTCGTCGCAGACGCAGAAGACCTTGCCCGGGCTCGCCACCGAGGAGGCCTCGTTGTCCTGGCGGTAGTTGAGGACGGGGTCGGCCAGAAAGCTCGCCCGCTCGGCACAGGCCCAGACCTTGAAGTTGAAGCCGGCGTCCTGGTACGACGCCCCCGGCGTCTCCAGGAAGCGGATGCCGCCCGCCTCGAGGAAGGAGCGGCGGTAGAGCGCCGACCAGATCGAGGGCTTGCGGAAGAAGATCGCAAAGTCGTCGAGGGGCGCGAGCGTCCGTCCCGCCTCCCGCTCGTCCACGATGCCAAAGCGCTCGCGGCGCTCCTCGGGCGCGGACCAGTAGAGGTAGAAGTCGGCCTTGACGACGTCGGCCCCCGTGCGCTCGGCCGTCGCGTGGAGCGCCTCGAGCGCGCCCGGCTCGAAGAAGTCGTCGGACTCCAGGATTGCCACGTACCGGCCGCGCGCGGCGTCCAGGCCCCGGTTCATCGAGGCCCCGTAGCCGGAGTTGGGCTTGTCGATCACGCGGAAGCGCTGGTCGGCGTCGAGGAAGCGCTGGATGATGGCGCGCGAGCCGTCGGTGGAGCCGTCGTTGACGCAGATGGCCTCGAAGTCGCCGAAGGTCTGCGCGGAGAGCGACGCCAGGCACTGCTCGAGGTACTTCTCGACATTGTAGATGGGCACGAGGACGGAGACCTCGGGTGCCTTGGGCTGTGTCGGGGAGCTCGTCAAGATGATGACCAATCGTCGGGGAACCCGGCCGACGGCGCCTCCCCGTTTGGTTGGGTACTGTGGAGGAACGCCGAGGGGCCGCAAATCATTGCTATAGTATACGACGTAGTTCAAACGCAGCAGTTTTTCGCACCCCTTGGAGGTCCCGGTGACCGATACCCATCGCCCGCTCGTGTCCGTGCTGATCCCCATCTGCAACGTGGAGGAGTACCTCGAGCAGTGCCTCGAGTCCGCGCGCAGCCAGACGCTCCGCGACATCGAGGTCATCTGCATCAACGACGGCTCCACCGACGGCTCGCTCGGCATCATCCAGTCGTTCGCGGCGCGCGACGAGCGCTTCCGCGTGATCGACAAGCCCAACTCCGGCTACGGCGACTCCATGAACAAGGGCCTCGAGGTCGCGCGCGGCGAGTACGTCTCGATCCTGGAGTCCGACGACTTCCTCGAGCCCGACGCCCTCGAGTATATGTACGGCCGCTGCGAGGAGGAGCGCCTCGACCTGCTGAAGTGCAACTTCTACCTCTACTGGTCCAAGCCCGGCGCCGCCCAGCTCAACCGCCACAACCTCTACTTTGGCGCCATCTCGCCGGAGATGGCCCTCATGGGGCCCCACCGCGCCGTGGACGTGCCCGAGATCTTCTGGGCCAAGGCCTCCATCTGGTCGGTCATGTACCGCAAGGCGTTTCTGGACGAGAACAACGTCCGCTTCCTGCCGACGCCCGGCGCCTCCTTCCAGGACACCGGCTTCAGCTTCAAGGCCTTTGCCTGCGCCGAGCGCGTCGCCTACTCCTGCCGGGCGTTTCTCCACTACCGCCAGGACAACGAGAAGTCCTCGGTCAACAACCCGGGAAAGGTCTTCTGCGTGTGCGACGAGCACGACGAGATCTCGCGCTTCCTGAACGAGGACCGTCCCGACCTCAAGGTCGAGCTCGACCCCATCCGCGCCAAGATGAAGTTCTACAACTACCGCTGGAACCTCTACCGCCTCGCGCCCGAGCTGCGCGGGGAGTTCCTCGAGCGCTTCAGCCGCGAGATGCGCGAGGAGCTCGAGGCCGGCAACGTCAACTGCGTCGAGGGCGACGCCGCGCATTACGGCTTCAACAAGGGCGAGCTCGAGGAGGTCACCCGAATCGCCTACGACCCCAAGTTCTACAGCGTGAAGCTTGCCTGCGAGAACACCGGCAAGCTCGGCACGATGATGCGCTACGCCAAGTCCGGCGGCCCGGCCTACGTGGCCCGCGTCATCAAGGACAAGGTGTCCGGCCGCTAGGCCCGCTCGCAAGGAGGCTGCCATGCCGCGCGTTTCCGTGGTCGTCCCGGTCTACAACGTCGAGACGTACCTCCCCCAGTGCATCGACTCCATCCGCGCGCAGACGCTCGAGGACATCGAGATCGTCTGCGTGGACGACGGCTCCACCGACCGCTCCGGCGCGCTCCTGGACCTCTATGCCCGGCTCGACGAGCGCGTGGTCGTCATCCACAAGGCCAACGCCGGCGTCTCCGCCGCCCGCAACGACGGCATCGAGGCCGCGCGCGGCGACATCGTCTGCTTCGTCGACTCCGACGACGTGCTGATGCCCAAGGCGTGCGCCACCGTGTCCCGCGCGTTCGAGGAGCACGACGTCGACGTGGTCAAGTTCTCCGCCACGCCGTTTCCCGCCTGCTGCTCCAACCCCTGGATCGACAGCACGCTGACGCTGCCCGACAGGGTCTTTGCGGGCTACAGCGACCAGCTCGTCTTCGAGGAGCACAGCCGCCCCTTCCCCTGGAACGGCGCCTACCGCGCGGCGTTTCTCAGGGAGAGCGGGGCGCGCTTCCCCGTGGGCGTGGCCCTGGGCGAGGACCAGGTCTTCAGCTTTGCCGTGCTCGCGCGCGCGAGCGGCGTGGCGCTCCTCTCCGACCGCCTCTACCGCTACCGCCTGTCGCGCACCGACTCCGCCATGGCGGTCGCCGCCCAGGACCTGTCCGTGCGCGTGGACAAGCACCTGACCGTCGTCGAGGCGATCCTCGACGACTGGGCCGCCGCCGGTCGCATGCAGGGCGACAGCGCCCGCCGCATGCTCACCTTCGTGGCCGACTTCGTGATGCCCAACATCTGCGAGCTGGGCGACGACGAGGCGCGCGACCGCCTGCTCCGCAGGCTCCAGCAGATCCTGACCAGCCGCTATGCCGAGAAGGACCTCGCGTCCTGGCTCGAGGGCGACCGCATCCTGGACTGGCTGCTGCGCGTCTACACCTACGACGGCGCCGCGGCATCGTTTGGCGGCGGCGCGCTCTACGGCCTGACCGGGGCGCTCTACGGCCGCAGGGCCGAGCTCAGGCGCCGCGCCGGCGACCTCAGGAACCGCCTGCTCGCGGGGCCGCGCCGCTGGCGGCGCAGGCACCTCGGCGCGAGCGCCGACGAGTTCCAGGGCTCCCTCGAGGCGCAGCGCTCGATGGCGCAGGAGCGTCATGAGGTCCTCCTGGCACAGCAGAAGCTGCAGCTCGAGGCCACGAGCCGGGGCATCGGCGCCGTCGGGGACGACAGCGCCGAGAGCGCCTAGGTCTCGCGCCCCGTCCGGAGACGTTCACCTTCCAAGCTAGAGGAAGCTGCGCATGACGCTCTGGACGTTGGCCGTGAACTCCCCCTACCCGAGCGCCGCCACGGCGGCGCGGAGCTCGTCGACGCGGTCGGCGCGCTCCCAGGTGAACTCGGGCAGCTCGCGGCCGAAGTGGCCGTAGGCCGCGGTCTTCTCGTAGATGGGCCGGCGCAGGTCGAGGTCGCGGATGATGGCGCCGGGACGCAGGTCAAAGACCTTCTCCACGGCCTTCTCGATCTTCTCGTCCGGCACGGCGCCGGTACCGAAGGTGTCCACCATGACCGAGAGCGGGTGCGAGACGCCGATGGCGTAGGCGAGCTCGATCTCGCAGCGGTGCGCGAGGCCGGCGGCGACCACGTTCTTGGCGACCCAGCGCGCGGCGTACGCGGCCGAGCGGTCCACCTTGGTGCAGTCCTTGCCGGAGAAGCAGCCGCCGCCGTGACGCCCCATGCCGCCGTAGGTGTCCACGATGATCTTGCGGCCGGTGAGGCCGGTGTCGCCCATGGGGCCGCCCACGACGAAGCGGCCGGTGGGGTTGACGTAGATCTCCGCGTCGTGCCACTCGATGCCCACGGTGTCCATCACGGGGGCGATCACGTAGTCGACCATGTCCGCCTTGATGACGTTCATGTCCTCGATCGAGGCGTCGTGCTGGGTGGAGACCACGATGGCGGTGACCTCGACGGGACGGTCGTCCTCGTAGCGGACGGTCACCTGGGTCTTGCCGTCCGGGCGCAGGTAGGGCACCTGGCCGTTCTTGCGCACCTCGGTGAGGCGCTCTGCCATGCGGCTCGCCAGGTAGTGCGGCATGGGCATGTAGACGTCGGTCTCGTCGGTGGCGTAGCCGAACATCATGCCCTGGTCGCCGGCGCCCACCAGGTCGAGCGGGTCGGTCGTGCGGCCGGCCTGGGCGTCGAAGGACTCGTCGACGCCGGCGGCGATGTCGGGGCTCTGCTCGTGGATGAGGTTGAGCACGCCGCAGGTGTCCGCGTCGAAGCCAAACTTGGCGCGCGTGTAGCCGATGCGGCGGATGACGTCGCGGGCGATGGTCTGAACGTCGAGGTAGGCCTCGGTGCGAATCTCGCCGGCGATGATCACGGTGCCGGTGGTCACGAAGGTCTCGCAGGCGCAGCGGACGTTGTCAACGTTGGCGGGGACCCCGGAGGGCGAGACGTAGCCGGCGGCCTGGAGCTCGGCCTCCTTGGCGAGAAGGGCGTCGAGGATGGCGTCGGAGACCTGGTCGCAGATCTTGTCGGGGTGGCCCTCGGTCACGCTCTCGGAGGTGAAGAGGTAGCTGCGGCCGGCGCTGGTGGAACGATCGGGCTGGGACATGGCGCTTCCTTTCGTTGGCTGTGGCGGGCGGCCGTTACCATTCCGCCCGTCGCCGTTTCAAATGCCTAGTGATGATACCCCGCGGGTGCGGAGGGAATACGCGCGCGGGTGCGAAGGCGCGGGAAGCACATGTTCTTCTCGGCTTGGTTGGGGGAGGCGGGCGGCTGAGGTGCGGGAACGCGACGTTCTGGGGCCCGAAAGTGTCATTCTCCCGCACCTCAACCGAAGAGGTGCGGGAACGCGACGTTTCCGGGCCCGAAAGCGTCGCGAACCCGCACCTCAACCGAAGCAGCAGACGCCCTCCCCCGCGGGAGGGTGCGAGGGAGGGCGCCGGGAAAGGGATGTGCGGAAAGGGCGCGTCAGTGCTTGCGGCGGGAGGCGAAGAACTCCTTGAGCTGGGGGCCGGCCACCTGGATCATGATCACCACGATGAGGATGACGCCCTTGATGGTGTCCTGGATGAGCGAGTCCATCTTGAGGGCGATGATGATCTTGTCGATGACGTCGTAGGACAGGGCGCCAAAGAGCACGCCCACCATGCGGCCCCGGCCGCCGCTCATGGAGATGCCGCCGAGAACCACCGACGCGATGGCGTACATCTCGTAGCTGTTGCCGGTGGTGGCGGGGTCGGCAGAGGCGTTCATCGCGACCCAGAGGAACGCCGCGAGGCCCGTGAGCGCGCCGGCAATGGTGAAGACCAGGGTCTTCATGAGGGGCACGGAGATGCCGGCGAGGTGCGCGGCCTTGGCGTTGGAGCCCACGGCGTAGATCTTCTTGCCGAACTTGGTGGAGGTGCACAGGAAGACGAACGCCGCCACGACGAGCACCATGACGATGCCGACGATGGGCACGCCCGCCACGCGCGCGTTGCCAAAGGTGTAGAGCGCGTCGTAGGAGCCGAGCTCGTTTGACATGCGGTACACGGAGCTGCCGTTGCCGATGAGCTCGCCGGGGAGGTGCTGGCAGGCGTACTGGGCCACCGAGCGGTAGATGAGCATCGTCGCCAGGGTCACGATGAACGCGGGCATCTGCACCACGCCCACCAAGACGCCGTTGAGCAGCCCGCACGCCGCGCCGAAGAGCAGGGCAAAGAGCAGCGTGAGCGGGATCGAGTCGGTCATGTTGAACACCACGACCGAGAAGCCCGCCACCAGGGCGAGCATCGAGCCCACGGAGAGGTCGATCTCGCCGGTGAGGCAGACGATGCCCATGCCGATGGCGATGGTGCCGATCACCGCGCTGTGGCGCAGGACGTTCATGCCGGCGTTGAGCGTGAGGCCGCCGTTGGCGACGGCGTACACGATGAGGATGGCGAGAAACACCAGGACGAAGCTGTACTTCTTCACGAGCCCGAGTGCGCCCGCGAGGCCCGTCGCACCTGTCGCCTTCTTGTCGTTCACTGTTGATGCACCTCACTCACTGGTCTGGGCCGCACGGTCGTGGGCAACGGAATTGGTCGAGTAGAGCATGACGGTCTGCTCGTCTATCTCGTCGTGCTCCAGGCGCTTGACGATGCGCCCCTCGTAGAGCACGTAGCAGACGTCGGCCACCTCGCGCAGCTCCGGAATCTCGAGCGTGTTGATGATCACGGTCTTGCCCTGGCGCGCGAGGTCGAGAATCAGGTGGTAGATCTCGGCCTTGGCGCCCACGTCGATGCCCTGCGTGGGATTGTCAAAGAGCAGCAGCTCCGCCTCGGTAGCGAGCCAGCGCGCCATGAAGACCTTCTGCTGGTTGCCGCCGGAGAGCGACAGCACGGAGTCACCGCTGGAGTTTGCCTTGATGCTGAGGAGCTTGCGGTAGCGCTCGAAGCGCTCCTGCTCGGCACCCTTGTTGATGACGAAGCGCCGCGCCGAGAGCACGTGCTCGGAGAGGTACATGTTCTCCAGCAGCGACATGTCCGGCACGACGGAGTTCTCCTTGCGGTCCGAGGGCAGCATCGCGATGCCCGCCTTCATGGCCTCGTGGATAGAGCCGCCGGCAAGCCTCGTGCCAAAGGCAGTCACCGTGCCGCCCGTGGGGCGCGCAAGCCCGAAGAGGCACTGCATGAGCTCCGTGGTGCCGCAGCCCATGAGGCCCGTGAGGCCCACGACCTGGCCGCGCGCGACCTCCAGGGAGACGTCCTCGAAGCCCGGGCCGCTGAGGTGGTCGAGCGAGAGCACGCACTCCCCCGTCTCGCGGGGCTCCCAGGCGCCGCGCTCAGAGATCGTGGCGCCCACCATCATGCCCGTGACCTCGCGGGGCGTGGTGTCGGCGATGCGCCCCTCGGCCACGAACGCGCCGTTGCGCAGCACCGTGTAGGTGTCGCAGAGCTCAAAGACCTCGGGCATCTTGTGCGAGATGAAGATGAACGAGGTGCCCTGGTCGCGCAGGGACCGCACGATCTTGAAGAGGTGCTCGACCTCGGCGGTATTGAGCGCCGTGGTGGGCTCGTCCAGGATGAGCAGCTTGGCGTCGAAGAAGAGCGCGCGGCTGATCTCCAGCAGCTGCTTCTGGCTCTGCTTGAGGTCGGCGACGAGCGCGGTGGGGTCGATGTCCACTCCCAGGCGCTCAAAGAGGTCGCGCGCCTTGGCGATCATGGACCGCTTGTTGAGCGAGAAGAGCGGGCCCACCTCCTCCTGGCCCAGGAAGATGTTCTCGTAGGCCAGAAGGTCGTTGAAGAGGTTGAGCTCCTGGTGGACGAAGGCGATGCCCGCCCTCTCGACGGCCTTGATCGAGGCGCCGGTGAGGTCGGCGCCGTCAAAGGTGACGGTGCCGGCGTCGGCGGCATAGGAGCCGGTCAGGATGTTCATGAGGGTGGACTTGCCCGCGCCGTTCTCGCCGAGAAGGGCGTGGACCTCCCCGCGCGCAACGTGGAGGTCGACGCCCCGCAGGACGGGGACGCCGCTGAACGCCTTGCGGATGCCGCTCATGGTGAGAAGGTCCATAGCGCTCCTTCCGTGCCGGTGGTCATGCTCCCGCGCGGCTCGGACGGGGCCCGGGGCCGCGGGACGTATGCGCCTGCCAGGCGCAGCACGGGCCTGGCAGGCGCATAGCGGGGCGCCCGCCCGCGTGCTGCTGCGGGCGGGCGCAGGAAGAGCCGCTAAGAGATCACTCGAAGCCCACGTAGTCGTCGACGTTCTCGGACGTGACGTTCTCGCAGGCGATGACGTGGTCCTGCGGGACCTCCTTGCCGTCGAGGTGGTCGACCATGTCCTGGATGGCGGTCTGGATCATGGACGGCGAGTAGGTGGTGGACATGACGCCGCCGAGCTGGGTGGCGATGTCCTCGTAGCTGTTGCCGCGCAGGACCTCGTAGTACTCGTTCAGGCCGCCGCAGCCGGTGATGAAGGGCTTGGTGGCATAGAAGGCCTCCTTGGCGGAGTCGGAGATGCCGCCGCCGTTGAGGGCCTCGAGGATGCCCATGGCGAGCTCGTCGTCCTCGGCGTACCACCACTTGATCTGCGCGTTGGCCTCGTCGCCCAGGAGCGCCTCGAAGGCGGCCTTGGTGTCGGAGCGGCTCCAGTTCATGGCGCCGGACTTGGTGATGGCGGAATCAATCTGGTCCTGGGTCCACTTGGACTCCTCCGGGACCTTCTCGCCGTCGAACTCGAGGTTGCCGAGCAGGTACTCGGTGAAGCCGTTGTCGCGCAGGGTGGTCACGGACGAGGTGTCGCCCTGGTAGATGTAGACCTGGTCGCCCGGCTTCATGCCGTTGGCCACGAAGTAGGCGGCAGAGCCCGCGCCGATGCCCTCGTTGTCGCCCTTGACGTTGGCGACGGCGGAGTCCTGGACGGCCTCGATGATGCGGTCGAACGCGACGTAGGGCACGCCGGCGTCGACGATCTGCTGGATGGCGGACTGGACGGTGTCGTCCAGCGGCTGGATGACGATGCCGGCGACGTCGTCGAGGTTGCCGGCGAGGATGTCCTCGACCTGGGCGATCTGGTCGGAGGCGGCGCCTGCGGTCTGGAGCTCGGCGGTGTAGGTGCCGGACTCGTTGACCTCGTCGACCTTCTCCTGGGCGAAGACGCCGACCTGGCCGGTCCAGCCGTGGTCGGGCGAGGCGGTCAGCACGTAGATGTGCTTGCCGCCGGCCTGGGAGGCGTCGTCGCCCTCGGCGGCGGGCTCCTGCGTGCCGTTGTCGCAGCCGGCGAGAAGGACGCTGAGCAGCGTGGCGCTCGACGCGGCCATGAAGGAGCGACGTGAGATGTTGGACATGGTTTTCCTTCCTTCCGTTTCCGATAGGACGCAATCGGGCCCGCCCGCCCTCCTGCGGGCAGGCCCTGCCCCCGCGCCGCAGGGGTTGGCGCGGGGGACAGGCTGCTAGATGACGAACTGCTCCAGGTAGCGCTTGGCGAGCTCGACGCTCTTCACCAGGCGCTCGCGGCTGCCCTCGAAGGCGGCGTCCTCGATCTCGATGCAGGCGTCGCCCTCGTAGCCGACCATCGTGAGCTGGGAGACGAAGTCGGCCCAGTCCACGTCGCCCAGGCCCGGGATCTTGGGCTCCATGATGTCGAGCGGGTAGGCCATGGTCCCGCGGCGGGCGAGCTCGTCGCGCTTGAGCTTGATGTCCTTGAAGTGGACGTGGAAGATCTTGTCGGCAAAGTCGCGGATGGCGGCGCCGCAGTCGACCATCTGCCAGACGAAGTGGCTCGGGTCGAGCGCGAGGCCGAGGTTCTTGCTCGGCAGGACGTCGAAGACGCGCTCCCAGTTGGCCGGGGTGGTCATGATGTTCTGGCCACCGGGCCAGTTGGTGGCGTCGAAGTACATCGGGCAGTTCTCGATGCACACGAGCACGTTCTTCTCCTCCGCGACCTCGAGGATGGGGTCCCAGACCGCCGGCAGAAGCTCGAGGTTCTCCTCGAGGCTCTTGTTTGTGACGCGGCCGATGAACGTGGTCACCTTGGGCACGCCGAGCTTGGACGCGGCGTTGATGCAGGCGAGCAGGTGGTCGTTGAAGGAGCGGCGCCGCTCGGGGTCGGGGTCGAGGTTGTTGGGGTAGTACGCAAGCGCGCAGATGCGCACGTTCTTCTCGGCCGCGTATTGTAGGACGTGGGCGGCGTAGGCGTCGTCTGCGAGCACGCGCTCGACGTCGATGTGGGAGACGCCGGCGTACTTGCGCTCCGCCTTGCCCTGAGGCCAGCACGCGACCTCGACGCACTCGATGCCCATGCGGGAGACCTCGTCGATCATCTCCTCGTAGGTCCAGCCGTCGAGAAGCGAGGTGATGAATCCCATCTTCATGTCGTGAGCTCCTTTCCGAGAGGGCCGCGGGGCTAGCCCTGCGCGACCTCCACCGTCCTGCCCGTCTCGCTCGACTCCACGCACGCGAAGACCGCGCGCATGGCGGCGAGCACGCTCTCGCCCGTGACCGGGGGCTCGACGCCCTCCTCGAGGCAGCGCACGAACGCGTCGATGACGCCCGAGGCGGTCTGGTTGTCGTTGGTCTGGATGGCCTCGACGTCGTAGTACTCGGTCTCGCCGCCGCGCAGGTCGAGCTCGATGGAGTGGGCGGGGTCGTCGTAGATGCGCATGACGCCCTCGGTGCCGTAGATGACGGTCGAGTTGTCCTCGGGGCCGTAGTAGGTCCAGCTCGCAGCCATGGTGCCCAGGGCGCCGCCGTCCATCTGGTAGATGGCGAGGGCGTTGTCGTCCACGCCCACGAGGTTGCCGGCGGCGTCGCGCTTGTCGAGCGTGGCCACCTTTGCCGTGGCGGCGACCACGCGCTGGCCGATGAGCCACTGGATGAGGTCGGTCTTATGGACGCCGAGGTCGGCCATCGCGCCCAGGGCGGCGCGCTTGGGGTCGAAGAACCAGCTGCCGGTTCCGGGGTCGACGCTCCAGGTCTCGGGGCCGCCGTGGCCGAAGGTGGTGCGGAAGGTGAGGACGCGGCCGATCCTGCCGGCGTCGAGCAGCTCCTTGGCGCGCACGTGGGCGCGGGCGAAGCGCTGGTTCTGGTCGATCATGAGGGTGCGGCCGGCCTCGCGCGCGGCGGCGACCATGGCCTCGCAGTCCTCGATGGTCGTGGCCATGGGCTTCTCGCACAGCACGTGCTTGCCGGCCTTGAGCGCGGCGATCGTGCTCTCGGCGTGCGTGGCGTTGGAGGTGCACACGCTCACGGCGTCGACGTCGGGGTCGGCGAGAAGATCCTCGAGGGTGTCGTAGGCACGGCAGCCGTGCTCGGCCGCAAGGGCGCGGGCGCGCTCGACGTTCACATCAAAGAGGCCGACGAGCTGGGCGTTGGGGTTTGCCTCGTACTCGGGGATGTGGCGGACCTGAGAGATCTTTCCGCAGCCGATGACGCCGATCCTGACCATTGCGACCTCCTCGTCTGGGGCGCCGGGCGCCCCGTCCCGCTGGCTGAAACGAGTTTTCATTCGTAATGCCGCTTATCTTTCAGCACCGATGCTATGAGGTTTTCATTCTTCGCGTCGCGGATATTCCCCGAACGTTAGGTTTTTACCGGTGAAATTGCATTTGCTACCGCTTGCCGACGTATGCTCGCGCTCACCCGCTGTTATGAAAGATTCTTTCATTGAGGCTGTTTTAGGAACGCTTCGGCACGGCCCGTTCATAATATACTGATGAGAAGGACCGGCGGGAGCGCCCGCGAGCACGTGGAAGGGGCCCCATGGCCGTCAACAGAAGGGTCACCATCGCGCAGATCGCCGAGAGCGCCGGGGTCTCCCCCGCCACGGTGTCGCGCGCGCTCAACCATCCCGAGCTCGTCAACGACCGCACGCTCGGACGCATCAACTCAAGCATCCGCAACCTTGGCTACGGCGGCCCGGTCGATCAGTATCGCGAGGGGTCCCCGGACTGCCGCGGGCTCGTGGTGGTCAACCTCCCCTGGCTCGACAACCCCTTCTACAGCGAGATCGTCCACGGCGTGCGCGTGGCCGCGAACAACGCCGGCTACGACACGCTCATCTCCTGGGACAACATCACCAACGAGACCGCCCGCTCGTTTTGCTCGATGCTGCGCCGCTGCGGCGCGAGCGGCGTCATCACCACCTCTCCCCTCTCGGCGAGGGCCATCCAGGCGGTCGAGGCCGTGGTGCCGCTCGTGCAGTGCGCGGAGAGCCGCCCGGACGTTGACGCGCCCTACGTCACCATCGACGACCACCTGGCGGCGAGCAGGGCGACGGAGCACCTCATCTCCTGCGGGTGCAAGCGGCTCGCCATCGTGGCGGGCTCCAACGAGTTCAAGTTCTCGCGCGAGCGCCTCGAGGGGTTTCTCGACACCACGGCAAGAAGCGACGTGCGCGTGCTTCCCGGCTGGATCCTGCAGATCCCGGACAACAGCTACGCGCTCGCCTACTCCGCGCTCACGCACCTCTTTGACTCCGGCGAGGTCCCCGACGGCATCTTTGCCGTCTCGGACACCTTTGGCGCGGCGGTTGTTCGCGCGGCCCACACCACCGGCATAGAGATCCCGCGCGACCTCAAGGTCGTGGGCTTTGACAACGCCGAGCTCTCCACGATGCTCACGCCCACGCTCACCACGGTCAACCAGCCGCGCTACCGCATGGGCTACTCCGCCTGCAGGATTCTCATCGACCTTCTCGCCGGATACGAGCTGGGGTCGCGCTCGATGGTCCTCGAGACGGAGCTGATCGTTCGCGAGTCCACCGCGGGCGAGGCGGTCGCCTAGGCGTCAGGGCCTGCCGCCGCGGTCGAGCCCGCGCCCGCAAACCTCTCCCGCCCTGCATTGGTCCCGATCCCGCAGAGCGCGAGGCCCAGGACGTCCTCGGCGGTTGCCCGCACGTCCACCCGCTCAAAGACCAGGAAGGCGCCCGCGACCGCCGCCGCGGCGAGGCGCGCGTTGACCTCGGGGCGCACGAGCCCCTCCGCCTTTGCGCGCTCGATCTGGGCCTCCAGCACGTCCACTATGCGCGCGAGGCGCGGCCCCTCGACCGGAGCGGAGCCGGCACCCGCCCCGGCAACGGCCAGCATGAGCGGGCCTCCCGGGCGGGTGGCCTCGGCGAGGGCGTCGAGCAGGCCGGCGATGGAGTCCGCTGCTGAGGGCGCCGTGGAGACGATCCTCTCGACGCTTGCCACCAGGTCGTCCACCGCGCTGTCGAGCACCGCGCGAACGAGCTCAGCGCGGTCGGAGAAGTAGTAGTAGAGCGAGCCCTTGGACATGCCGCAGCGGGCGGAGACCTCCGCCATCTGAAAGTCCGCCGAGCCGCGCTCCGCCATGAGGGAGGTCGCGACCGCCATGATCTTCTCGCGCGTGGCCGCGCTCTTGGGCGTTGCCGTGCCGGGCCTTGCCGCCATGTCCTTCTCCGTTCCCTCGTGCCGCGCCGCCAGGCGCCGTCGTGCCAACGCGTCAATCTTAGCATCTGTTCAGCTGTTTTGAATTTGGCTCAAAATTATTGGACTCCTGAATAAAACTCGCCCCGCGGGGTACCTCTTGAGCCATTGAACGCGTAACACGTCTCGCTCAAGGGAGCCTCTCATGGGAACCATCGCGCGCATCCTCGGCCGCGACCTCAAGCGCCTGGCGGCAAGCCCCGTCGCCCTGGTGGTGGCGGTTGGGGTCTGCCTCGTCCCCGCGCTCTACGCGTGGGTGAACATCCTTGCCAACTGGGACCCGTACCAGAGCACCTCCACCGTGCCCGTGGCCGTGGTCGTGGAGGACAAAGGCGCCGAGGTCCCCGGCATGGGAGAGGTCAACGCCGGCGACATGGTAAGGGAGAGGCTCGAGGAGAACCACCAGCTCGGCTGGACCTTCGTGGACCAGGACGAGGCGCTCGAAGGCGTCCGCGCCGGCCGCTACTACGCCGCCTTTGTCATACCGCCCGACTTCACCTCGACCCTCGCGGGCGTGCTGGACGGCCACCCCACGCAGGCCCGCATTGGCTACTACGTCAACGAGAAGGCCAACGCGGTGGCGCCCAAGGTGACGGACACGGGGGCGACCACGCTCGAGGACCAGATCGCCGGGCAGTTTGTGTCGCTCGCCGGGGAGACCGTCACGCAGAGGCTCCAGGGCGCGGTGGGGTCCGCCGCGGGGGACGTCGACGGGGCGAGGTCGTCCGCGCTGAGGAGCCTCCGCGCCACGCAGGGGCGCCTCGACGACCTGGCGGACTCCCTCGAGGGCGCGGACGGGACCGTGGGTGCGGCCCGCGAGGCCGTGGGCCGCGCGCGAAAGACGCTCTCCGCCACGGCGGACGCGGCGGGAGGGCTCGCCTCGTCGATGGACTCCGCGCTCGGGTCTCTTGCCGACGCGCGCGAGGGGCTGCGCTCCTTTGCCCGCGGCCTTGACGAGAGGCTGGGCGAGGGCGCCTCCGCGATCTCCGGGCTGTCCTCGACGGCGAGCCAGGACATCGGCCGCATCGCCGGGGACGTGGGCTGGGCGCAGGGGCGCCTCGACGCGGCGCTCTCGCGCCTGCGGGTGGCAAATGGCGACGTAGCGGGCATGGCGGAGTCGCTCGGGGCGGCGCGCGACAAGGTCGCCTCCCTCGAGCCCGCCGACGACGCGCAGCGCGCCCTCCAGCAGCAGGTGGTCTCCGCGCTCGACGAACAGGTGGCGCTTCTCGAGGGGCTTGCCAGCGGGCAGGCCTCCGCCCTCGACGAGCTCCAGGGGATAAGCAACGAGGTGAGCGACGGGGCCAAGAGCGTGGACGGGCTCGCCACCTCGGTAAACGACGCCGTCCAGGCGGGCACGGGCTCGCTCGACGCCCTGCGGACGGACCTCGCCACGGGCGCGGCACCCGAGCTCTCCTCCGCGCTCGACGCCCTCGCGGACGCGGGCGGTCGCCTTGCCGGCGGAACCGGCTCGCTCGTGCCGATGATCGAGCAGGCGGACGCCGGGCTGGCCCAGCTCGACGCGCTTCTCGCCCAGAGCCAGTCCACCCTGGCGGAAACCGCCGACTCCTTGAGGGGCTCCGCCGATCGCATGGGCGCGCTGGCAGACGACCTCGCCGCCGTGCAGAGCGCACGGGCCCTGCCCGCCGTGGGCGACGTCCTCTCCCTCGACCCCGCCTCCACGGGCGCGGCGCTGGGCTCGCCGGTCCAGATGGTCGACGAGCCGGTGTTCCCCGTTGCCAACTACGGCTCCGGGGTGGCGCCGTTCTACACCAACCTCGCGCTGTGGGTGGGCGGCTTCGTGCTCGTGGCCATCTACAAGCTAGAGGTGGACCGCGAGGGGCTGGGCGACGTCGAGGTCACGCCCACGCAGGCGTTCTTTGGGCGCTGGCTCCTGCTCGCCCTCCTCGGCCAGGTGCAGGCCCTGACGTGCTGCGTGGGCGACCTGGCGCTTGGCGTCCAGTGCGTCTCCCCCGTTGCGTTTGTGCTCGCGGGCATGGAGGCGTCGCTGGTCTACGTGCTCGTGGTCTACTCGCTCGCCGTGGCGCTCAAGCACGTTGGCAAGGCGCTCGCGGTGCTGCTGGTGGTGCTGCAGATCCCCGGGGCATCCGGCCTCTACCCCATCCAGATGCAGCCCGCCTTCTTCCGAGCGCTGGGGCCGTGGCTCCCCTTCACCTACGGGATCGGCGCCATGCGCGAGGCGGTGGCGGGCTTCTATGGCACAAACTACGCGCGCGACCTCGCCGTCCTTGCGCTCTTTGCCGTTCCCGCGCTGCTTCTGGGCGTGGTTGCCAGAAGGAGGCTCCTCGGGGCAAACGCGCTCTTTGACCGCAAGATGGCCCAGACGGACCTCCTTGTGACCGAGCGTGACGGCGAGAAGGACGCCGGGCGCCTGGCGCTCCTGGTGGACGCGCTCGCCTCCTCCCCCGCCCACCGCGAGGCGTTCCTGGCACGGGCCGCGCGCTTTGAGCTGGCGTACCCGCGCCGCGTGCGGCGCGGCGTCGTGGCGCTGCTGGCCGTGCCGCTGGCCCTTCTCGCCCTGCTCTTTGCCCATCCGGCAAAGCTGTTGCTGCTCAGCCTGTGGGTGGTCTCCCTGGTTGCCGCGAGCGCGTACCTCATCTGGCTGGAGTACGTGCACGAGCGGCTGGCGGAGCGCGCCGGGCTGGCACGGATGGACAGAGACGAGCTGGTCGCGCTGGCCGAGGACGCCGCGCGGGCCGAGAAGGGAGGCGAGGTGCGATGAGAGGGGTCTGGGAGCTTGTGCGCCGCGACGCGCGTCACGTGCGGGCCAACGCCATCGCACTAGTGGTCTTTGTGGGAATCGTCGCCGTGCCGTCCTTCTACGCGTGGTTCAACATCGCGGGCAGCTGGGACCCGTACGGCAACACGGGCAACATCCGCGTGGCCGTTGCCAACGAGGACGAGGGCTACTCCGGGGAGCTGGTGCCCCTGACCGTCAACATGGGCGAGCGCGTGGTGGCCGAGCTGCAGGGTTCCGACTCCATTGGGTACGTGGTCACCTCGGAGGCCGACGCCGTCGAGGGCGTGCGCTCGGGCGAGTACTACGCGGCCGTGGTGATTCCGCCGGACTTCTCGCGCGACATGATGACCACCTTCTCCGCCGATCCCGTCCGTGCCGAGGTGCGCTTCTACCAGAACGAGAAGGCAAACGCCATCGCCACCATAGTCACCGACAAGGCGTCCTCGGCCGTGATGGCGCAGATCGACTCCGGATTTGCCGAGGCGGTGAGCGCCGTTGGCGCGGGCGCCCTCAAGGAGCTGGGCTCCGCGCTCGACGACGACGCGGTGACGGGCCTCGCGGCGCGCCTCGACGCCGCGGTGACGGACTCCGCCGACGCGCTCTCCGGAACGGCGGGCTCCGTGAGGGACTTCGCGGACCTGCTCGAGTCGACGCGCGGGCTTCTGGGCAGCGGCGCGGGGGTGGCCGACGCGGCGCTCTCCCCCACGGCGGACGCCGGCGAGGTGCTCGGCGAGACGGCGTCGGGCCTTGCGGGGGCCGGGTCGGCGATAGACGACGCAGAGACGTCCGTGGCCGGCGCGCTCGAGTCCGCGGGCGCGGGGCTCGACGGAGTGGACGCAGCGATAGACGATGCACTCGACGTCGCGGGCGCGCAGGAGGCAAGGATCCAGAAGGGCCTCTCCGCCGCGCGGGACGCCGTAGGCGAGCAGATCGATGCGCTCGAGCGGCTGGACGGCGCGCTTGGGGAGCAGCTCGACCTCATGCGCGAGCTCGAGGGGACGCTTCCCGAGGGCAGCCCCGTGCGCGAGGGGCTCGGCAGCGCGATTGCGGGCGTGGGCGGTCTGCGCGACCGCGTTGACCGGGCGCTCGTTGAGCTGCGCGACCTCTCTGACGGGCTGGGCCAGACGATGGGCGACCTCGACGCCGGGGCAGCGGACGCCGAGGAGGCGCGCGAGCGGCTTAAGGGCCTCGTGGACGAGGCGCGCACGGCGGTGGGCGGCGCGGGGCAGCTCTACGACGACGAGGTGCGCGGCAGCCTCGGGAACCTTGCTGGGCAGGTGGCCGAGGCCGCCGAGCAGGCGGACGCGATCGAGGGAAACCTCGCCGGGACCCTTGCGGCCGTGGGCTCCGCGGCAAAGGACGCGAGCGACGGGCTCGCCGGGGCGCGCGACGACCTCGACGAGACCGCGGACAGCCTGGACGCGGCGGCCGAGAAGCTCGATGGCCTGCACGAGCGGCTGCGCTCCGCGCTTGACTCGGGCGACGCGCGGCAAGTGAGGGAGGTTCTGGCGTCTGGCCCGGAGGGGCTCGCCGAGTTTGTGGCGGCGCCGGTCTCGGTCGAGCGCACGGCGGTGTTTCCCGTTGAGAACAACGGCTCGGCCATGGCGCCCTTCTACACGACGCTCGCCATCTGGATCGGCGGGGTGGTGCTCGCGGCGCTGGTGCGCGCGAAGCCCTCCGAGGCCGCGCTCGAGGAGACGGGCTGCTCGCACGCGCAGGCCTACGTGGGACGCCTCGCGCTCTTTGTTGTCGTGGGGCTGGCCCAGGCGGCGCTCATCTGCGGCGGAGACCTCTTCTACCTGGGAGTTCAGTGCGAGCACCCGTGGCTCATGCTGCTTGCGTGCCTGGCGTCGTCGCTCGTCTACGTCAACTTGATCTTCTCGCTCACGGCGTCCTTTGGCGACGTGGGCAAGGCCGTTGCCGTGGTGCTCATGGTGGTCCAGGTGGCCGGCTCGGGCGGCACGTTCCCGCCCGAGATGCTGCCCGCTCCGTTCCAGGCGGTCTACTCGTGGCTGCCGTTTGTGCACAGCGAGGCGGCGCTGCGGGCGGCGATGTTTGGGGTCTGGGACGGAGACTTCTGGCGCGAGCTGGGCGTTCTTCTCGCCTACCTGGTGCCGGCGCTGCTCCTGGGCCTGGTGCTGCGCCGTCCCGTGATCCGCCTGAACGAGTGGTTTGAGCACCGCCTGGAGCGCACGCGCCTCATGTGAGGCCGCGCGGGCGACGCGCGGTGCCGGTGGAGCCGAGAAACCCGCTCGGTTGCGACGGACTCGCCGGACGCGAGCCCAAAATCGGCCGCGGTTGCGACGGACTCGCCGGGCGCGAGCCCAAAATCGGCCATGGTTGCGACGAAATCAGGGCGATCGCGTCGCAGCCACGACGGATTCCAGGCTCATCACGGGCCGCGACCGAACATCGCCGTCGCAGTCGCGGGCAAAAATGGGCTCGACGCCGGAGCGCACGTCGCCGCGCGTCGCAGGCGCCGCCGATTCCGGGCTCGCGGTTGCCGCGCGGACATCGTCGGGACGTCGCCGTCCTTCTCGCCAGCGCTGTATACTAGATGCGTATGTGACGATAAGAGCCACCGAGAGGAACCTCATGTCTGAAACCCCCGTGCGCGTGCGCTTTGCGCCCTCCCCCACCGGCAAGCTCCACGTGGGCGGCGCGCGCACCGCGATCTACAACTGGGCCTTCGCCCGCGCCAACCACGGCACCTTCATCCTGCGCATCGACGACACCGACCCCGAGCGCTCCACCGAGGAGAACACCCAGATCATCCTGCGCGCCATGCGCTGGCTGGGCCTGGACTGGGACGAGGGCCCGGAGGTGGGCGGCGACTTTGGCCCCTACAAGCAGACCGAGCGCGCCCAGCTCTACCGCGACGCCGCCCAGCGCCTCTGGGACGAGGGCAAGGCGTACCCGTGCTTCTGCACGCCCGAGCAGCTGGCGGCCGACCGCGAGGCCGCCCAGGCGCGCAAGGACCCCTTCCAGGGCTACCAGCGCCGCTGCCGCGACCTCGACCCCGCCGAGGCCCGCGCGCGCATCGAGGCCGGCGAGCCCTACGTCCTGCGCATCAAGGTGCCCGAGGACCGCGGCGACGTGGTGGTGCGCGACGCCGTCCACGGCGACGTGACCTTTGCGGCACGTGAGCTCGACGACTTTGTCATCCAGCGCACCGACGGCACGCCCACCTACAACTTCGCAACCGTGGTGGACGACGCGATGATGGGCATCACGCACGTCATCCGCGGCGACGACCACCTCTCCAACACCCCGCGCCAGGTCATCGTCTACGAGGCCCTGGGCGCGCCGGTGCCCACCTTCGCGCACATCTCCATGATCCTGGGCGCGGACGGCAAGAAGCTCTCCAAGCGCCACGGCGCCACCAACGTGGAGGAGTACCGCGACGCGGGCTATCTCTCCGATGCATTTGTCAACTACCTGGCGCTTCTCGGCTGGTCGCTCGACGGCGAGACCACGATCATCCCGCGCGACGTGCTGGCCCGCGAGTTCTCGCTCGACCACGTGTCCAAGAACCCGGCCACCTTCGACCCCAAGAAGCTCGACTGGATCCAGGCCGAGTACATCCGCTCCATGAGCGACGCCGACTTCGCCGACCAGGTCATGCTGCCAGAGCTCCACGAGGCGGGCCTGGTGTGCGACGGCTTCGAGGCAGACGAGGCCTGGGTCGACGCGCTGGCGGCCATCGTGAAGCCGCGCACCAAGTTCCCGGCCGACGTTGTCACCGTGGCGGCGCCGGTCTTCGCGACCGCCGAGACCCTGGCGTATGACGAGAAGAGCGTGGAGAAGGGCCTCGCCAAGGAGGGCATGGGCGCGGTGCTGGACGCGGCGCGCGCGGCGCTGTTCGGCGTCGACGAGTGGGCGCCGGCCGCGATCGACGCCGCGCTGGAGACGCTGCCCGAGGCGCTCGACATGAAGAAGCGCCTGGTCTTCCAGGCCGTGCGCGTGGCCGTGTGCGGCAACATGGTGTCGCCGCCGCTCGGCGAGACGATGGCGCTCGTGGGCCGCGAGGACTGCCTGGCCCGCATCGACCGCGCGCGGGGCATGGCGCTGTAGTCCTTCTCGCTTCCGCTTGCGAATTACGGGCTGGTTCCGGTCGTTTTCCCTTGGTGAAACCGACCAGAACCAGCCCGTTTTCTTGTGGCTGAGATAACGGGCTAGCTGCGGACGTTTTGGGGGGCCAAAGTGACCGGAACCAGCCCGTTATCCTGAAGCGAGAAGGACCCGCCTACTGCTCCGTGCCCTCGCCGGCGGCCACGGCGTCGTCGGAGCCCGCGACCGCGGCGCCGATCATGGCGGTGAGCCCGGCGACCATCATGTCCACGCTCATGGACGCGGTGCCCTCGCCCATCCCCACGACCTGCTCGGCCGCGTAGGGCACGTGCACGAAGCCGCCGCGCACGCCGGGGTGGCGCGTCGCGAGGCAGTGCAGCAGCTCGTAGAGGACCTCGTTGCAGCAGAAGGTGCCCGCCGTGTAGGAGACGGCGGCCGGCACGCCCGCGGCGCGCGCGGCGTCGGCCATGGCAAAGACCGGCACCGTGGCGAAGTAGGCGTCGGGGCCGTCCGCCTCGAGGCGGCCGACGGGCTGGTTGCCCTCGTTGTCGGGGATGCGCGCGTTGGCGTAGTTGATGCCCACGAACTCGGGCGTGATGTGGCTGCGGCCGCCCGCCTGGCCGATGCACAGGACCACGTCGGGCCGCTCGGCGTCAATCGCGGCCTCCACCGCGGCCGGGCCCTTGCCAAAGACCACGGGGATCTGCGCGGTGACGACCTCGGCGCCCGCGACCTCGCGCGGCAGGCGCTGCACGGCCTCGAGCGCGGGGTTGATGGCCGCGCCGCCAAAGGGCTCGAACCCGGTGACCAGTACCTTCATGAGAACCGCTTCCTTTCTGGGACGGCCCGGGCGGCCGCGGAGGGTATGTACGCCACCCCATGAGGGTATGTACACCGACCCGGGAGTGCCCGGCAAAATCCTTGCAGGTCAGAGGGCTGCCGAGAAGAACGTTCTTCTCGCAAAGTGTACATACCCTCGAGGGGTGGTGTACATACCCTCACGAGGCGCCCCGCGGGGCGCCACCGGCTACAGGCCGAAGACGATCATGTAGACGATCTGCGCCGCGAGCATGAAGAGCGCGATCGGCACCTGCTTCTTGATGACGCCGTAGGAGTCCTTCATCTCCAGGATCGCCACGGGCACGATGTTGAAGTTGGCGGCCATCGGCGTCATGAGCGTGCCGCAGAAGCCGCAGGTCAGCGCCACCGAGCCGATGAGCGCGGGGTCGGCGCCGAGCGACAGCACAAACGGCGCGCCGATGCCCACCGTCATCACGGTGATGGCGCCGTAGGCGTTGCCCATGACCATCGTGAAGACCGCCATGCCGATGGCGTAGACGATCACGCCCACGACGGCGTTGCCCTGCGGGATGACGCCCGAGACCAGCTCGGAGATCACGTCGCCCACGCCCGCGGCCGTGAAGATCGCACCCAGCGCGGCGAGAAGGACCGGCAGCATGGAGAGCGGGCCCACGGTGTCGAGCATGCGGCGGGTGTCGTCGAGGAAGACGCGCGGGGTGTTCTTGCGCGAGAAGGCCATGAGCAGCACGCCGCCCACGACCACGCCGAAGGTGAGGCCCACGAGCGAGCTGATGTTGGTGAACAGGGCAAAGACGAGCGCCATCACGCCCAGGGACAGGGCCGGCACGAAGAGCTTCATGCCGATCTGCTCGTAGTTTGCCTGCATCTCCTCGGCCGTGGGCTCGCCGCCCACGCCGCGGCCGACCTGCTTCAGGATCGGCGGGATGACCATCAGCACCACGAGCACGCCCGCCACGGTGGACGGGACCCAGCGGCCCACGATGAACAGGACGCCGAGCACGCACCAGAAGAAGGCGGTGCCCAGGCGCTTCTCGTTGGTCTGGTCAAGGGCGTTGCGCACGCCGGCGTAGAACGCGATGAGGCCGATGAGGATGTAGACGACCTCGAGCAGCTTGTCGGAGAGCGTCACGTCGGCGCTCTGGAAGAACTGGAGGAACTCCGTCATCGGGCGTCACCACCCTTCTCGGGCGCCGCGTCCTTCTCGCTTCCCTTGGCGCGACGACGCATGAGGCGGCGGTCGATGAGGTTGTAGTAGACGATCGCCGCGAGCATGGCGAGCACGGCAACCGGGACCTGCACCGCGGCGAGGTCGGCGAGGCTCACGTCGTAGCCCAGGCCCGCGAGCGTGCCCTGCACGAGCAGGCCGCCCGAGCCGCCGATGAACAGCACCTGGCCGAAGAACCACGCGACGTTGTCGATGCCGGCGGAGACGCCCTTGAGCTCCTCGAGGTGCTTCTCGTCGATCTTGTTGCCGTCGCGCTCGACCGCGGCCTGCTCCATGGGCATGACGACCGGGCGGATGAAGCCGGCGACGCCGCCGAAGTTGACGTTGAACGCGGCAAAGAGCACGCGCACGACGCCGTAGGCCGAGACGATCATGCCGGCGGAGGCGTTCTTGAGCTTGCGGATGAGCGCCGCGGCGGCCTGGCGCAGGCCGCTGCGCTCGAGGGTGCCCGTGATCACGAACGTCATGATGAAGATGCACATGCTGCGGTTTGAGACGAAGCTCTCGCCGAGCGTGTCCAGGAACGCCACCGGGTCCATCCCGCCCACCACGGCGGTCGCCACGGCGGCCACCATGATGATGAGGATGGAGTCGAGCTTGAGGGCAAAGCCCGCGACGACGATGACGATTCCCAGGAGC
This sequence comes from uncultured Atopobiaceae bacterium, assembly GCA_944320385.1. Taxonomy (GTDB): domain Bacteria; phylum Actinomycetota; class Coriobacteriia; order Coriobacteriales; family Atopobiaceae; genus Thermophilibacter. The sequence continues at coordinate 24,148 of CALUHH010000012.1, forward strand.
TTGACCAGCTCTGCGGGATCCATCGGTCCTCCTTGCATACGAGGCTGATACGACTTGGGTATCGTATCCAAGCGCGCGCGGCGCGGGACGGGGCGTCCCCAATCGGTAACAGTGTTGCAAGGAGGCCCCAAGCTTCGCCGCGCCCTGCTAAGCTAGGGCGAGAAGAACAGGCGGTCGAGAAGAACGCGCCGCCGCGCCCGTCACGGGAGGACCCTCATGGCAGCACAGCCCCAGACCCTCGCCACCACCTCCGCCTTCGAGGTGCTGGGCCCCGTCATGGTGGGCCCGTCGTCGTCGCACACCGCCGGCGCCCTGCGCTGCGCGCGCGTGGCGGCGTCGCTGGTCGGCGGGCGCATCGAGCGCGTGCGCTTCACGCTGTGGAACTCCTTCGCCCACACCTACCACGGCCACGGCACCGACCGCGCGCTCGTGGCGGGCATCCTGGGGCTCGACACCGACGACGAGCGCATCCGCGACGCCTTTGATCTTGCCCGCGAGGCGGGGCTTGCCTTCGAGTTCGTGGAGGCCGGCGACGACTCCTCCGTGCACCCCAACACCGTGGACATCGACATGGAGGGCACGGGCGGCCAGCGCTGCCAGGTGCGCGGCGAGAGCCTCGGCGGCGGCAAGATGCGCATCAGCCGCATCGACGGCGTGGGCGTGGACATCTCCGGCGCCTACGCCACGCTCTTCGTGGCGCACCGCGACGCGCCGGGCATCCTCGCCTCGCTCACGCACCTGCTGGCCATGGCCGAGGTCAACATCGCCTTCTGCCGCACCTACCGCACCGAGCAGGGCGGGCGCGCCTACTCCGTCTTCGAGACCGACGGCTCGCCCGACGCCTCGGTGCTGCCGATGATCCGCCGCATCCGCGACGTGAGCTTCGCGACCTTCATCTCCGTCCCGGGCTCGGCCGTGGCGCCCGGCGTCACCGCCGCGGAGCTCTTCGACGACGGGGCGCAGCTGCTCGAGGCCTGCGCCGAGCGCGGCCTTTCCATCGGCGGCATCATGCGCCTGCGCGAGCTGGGGCTCACCGGAGAGGAGCGTGCCGAGGCGTCCATGCGACGCGTCGTCGAGGTCATGCGCGAGGAGACGAGCGCGCCCATCGCCGCGCCCTCCCGCTCGCTCGGCGGCTTCATCGGCGGCGAGGCGCGCCTGGTGAGCATGGGATCCGCGCGCTGGGCCGGCGCGCTCATGGGCCCCACGCAGACCGACGCCGTCGCGCGCGCGATGGCCGTGCTCGAGCGCTCCGCGGCGATGGGCGTGATCGTGGCGGCGCCCACGGCGGGATCGGCCGGCGTGGTGCCGGGCTGCGTGCTGGCGGCGGCCGACGCCGTGGGCGCGGGCGACGACGCGGTCGCCTCGGCGCTCTGGTGCGCCGCGGCGGTGGGCCTCAACATCCAGACGCACGCCTGCGTGGCCGGCGCCGAGGGCGGCTGTCAGGCCGAGGTGGGCTCGGCGGCCGCGATGGCTGCCGCGGCGCTCGTGGAGCTGCTCGGCGGCACGCCCGAGCAGGCGCTCTGCGCGGCGTCGATCGCGATCTCCAACCTGCTGGGGCTCGTGTGCGACCCGGTGGGCGGCCTCGTCGAGGTCCCCTGCCAGGCGAGAAACGCCATCGGCGTGGCCGCGGCCTTCTCGGCGGCGCAGCTCGCGCTCTCCGGCGTCGAGTGGCTCGTCCCCTTCGACCAGGTGGTGGACGCGATGGCCGAGGTCGGCCACGCCCTGCCGTCGCGCCTGCGCGAGACCGCGCGCGGCGGCCTGGCCGCGACGCCGGCGGCGTGCGCGGCCTGCGCGGGCTGCGCCGGGTGCGCGTAGCGCGGGGGCGGCGCGGGCGGCCCGCCTGCACTTCTCGCCAAACGCCGAGGGCCCGCCCGCACTTCTCGCCTTTCATATCCAGTGCGGGCCACAACGCACTGGATGCGCGCACTCAAGAAGATCCGCCGGGAGCAAGCCCGCACTCGATGGCCCACGCCCCCGATTTTGCCCGCACTTCTCGCCCGCACTCATGAGTGCGGGCACCGACGCCAGGGAGGCAGCCATGTTCGAGCTGCTCCAGGTCACCGATCTGACCTACTACATCGAGAGCCCCGCCAAGATCGGCCTGGTGCGGACCGGCGAGAAGGACGTCTGCCTGATAGACAGCGGCAACGACAAGGACGCCGGGCGCCGCATCCGCAAGCTGCTCGACGAGCGCGGCTGGCACCTGACGGCGATCTACAACACGCACTCCAACGCGGACCACATCGGCGGCAACCGCTACCTGCAGGGCCAGACCGGCTGCCGCGTCTTTGCGCCGGGCGTCGAGTGCGCGTTCACGCGGCGCCCCGAGCTGGAGCCCGCGTTTCTCTACGGGGGCTACCCGTGCCGCGACCTCAGGCACAAGTTCCTCATGGCGCAGGAGAGCGACGCTGAGCCCTTGACGGCAGACGCGATCCCGGAGGGCCTCGAGGCCCTCGAGCTGCCGGGCCACTTCTTTGACATGGTGGGGTATCGCACCGCCGACGACGTGGTCTTTCTTGCCGACTGCCTCTCGAGCCGGGAGACGCTGGAGAAGTACCAGGTCAGCTTCATCTACGACGTGGCGGCCTACCTCAGGACGCTCGAGATGGTGAGGGGCCTCTCCGCCCGGATGTTCGTCCCCGCCCACGCGCAGGTCGCGGAGGACGTCTCCGAGCTGGCGCAGCTCAACATCGACAAGGTGCACGAGATCGCCGAGAAGATCGTGGGGCTGTGCGCAGAGCCGCGCTCCTTCGAGAGCGTGCTCCAGCGGGTCTTTGCCGACTACGGCCTGCGGATGACCTTCGAGCAGCACGTGCTCGTGGGCAGCACCGTGCGCTCGTACCTCTCGTGGCTGCGCGACGAGGGGCGCGTGGAGGCCGAGTTCGAGGACAACGTGCTGCTCTGGCGACGGGCGTAGGGGCGGTCACAGGGGCGCGCGCGACACATCGAGAACAGAAAGCGGGCCGGAGCGTCTGCCCCGGCCCGCGTTGCGTTTGGTAGCCCGTACCAGATTCGAACTGGTGATCTCCGCCTTGAGAGGGCGGCGTCCTGAACCGCTAGACGAACGGGCCGTTTGGTAGCCCGTACCAGATTCGAACTGGTGATCTCCGCCTTGAGAGGGCGGCGTCCTGAACCGCTAGACGAACGGGCCACATATGCGATTGTAAGAGGCAAATGGCTGGGACTGAGAGAGTCGAACTCCCGTTGACGGAACCAGAATCCGCTGTCCTACCACTAGACGAAGTCCCAATTTGCCACTTCGTGCGCCTCTCAGCGCGAAGAAACACTATACGGGAAAGGGGCCGACCGCGCAAGCGTCATTTTTGGAAAACTTGTGCGCGCGAGACGTCGGACGGGGCGGGACCACGGCCCCCTACCACCGCAGCCAAGCGAGAAGGGCGTCGCGGTCGTTGGGCAGCTCGCCGTCCATGACGGTCGCGAGCAGCTGCGCGAGCACCATGCCCACGCCGGGCCCGGGCTCGACGCCGCGCTCGCGAATCACGTCCGCGCCACCCACGGCGAGGTCGCCCACGCGCCAGACCGCCCCGGCGGCGAGCTCCGCGCGCAGCACGCGCGTCATCGCATCGAGCTCGACGGCGTAGCCCATGCACCGCGGCGCCTTGGCCACGGCGTCGGAGCGCTTGAGGTCCAGCAGGGCAAAGGCGAGCCGGCGCGCCTGGCCCGGGCACGCCCGCTCGAGCTCCGCGAGCATCCGGCGCATCGAGGGCGCCGTCGCCCGGATCTCGAAGTCGTGCAGCAGGACGAGCGCCCGCGCGGCGCGCGCGACCTCGCCGGGGATGGCCAGCCGCCCCATCACCGCCGCGACCGTGCGCGCCCCGGCCTCCGGGTGGCCGAAGAAGTGCCCGCGGCCCGAGACGTCCTCGCTCCAGCACGCGGGCTTGGCAACGTCGTGCAGAAGCGCCGCCCAGCGCAGCGCCTGCGACGCCCCGCCGCCCGTGAACTCCTCCACGCCCGCGCAGACGCGCGCCGTGTGCTCGAGCACGTCATGGGCGTGGTAGGGGCTCTTCTGGTCAAAGCCCGCCATCGGCGCGAGCTCGGGGATCGCCGCCGCGAGCACGGGAAACTCGTGGCGCAGCGCCCAGGCCGCGCGCCCGGTGGCGAGGATGCCGTCCATCTCCTGGCCGATGCGCTCGCGCGCGATCTGGTCGAGCTCGGGCGCGCAGGCGAGAAGCGCCTCCTGCGTGGCGGGCTCGATCGCGGCGTCCAGCCGGCAGGCAAAGCGCACCGCCCGCAGCACGCGCAGGGCGTCCTCCTCAAAGCGTCTCCGCGGCTCCCCCACCGCGCGGATGACGCGCGCCGCGAGGTCCTTCTCGCCGCCGAAGGGATCGAGCAGGCCGCGCTGCGGGTGGAAGGCCATGGCATTGACGGTGAAGTCGCGCCGGGCGAGGTCCTCCCGCACGTCAGTGACAAAGCGCACCTCGTCGGGGTGGCGTCGGTCGGAGTAGGCGCCCTCGACGCGGTAGGTGGTGGTCTCGACGGGTCGCCCGTCCACGACGGCGGTCACCGTGCCGTGGGCCGTGCCCGTCTCGTGCACCTCGACGCCCGCGGCGCGCAGCACGCGCGCGGTCTCCTGCCAGGGGGCGGAGGTGGTGACGTCGACGTCGTGCCCGGGACGGCCGAGAAGGGCGTCGCGCACCCAGCCGCCGACGACCCACGCCTCGTGGCCCGCCGCCTCGAGGGCGTCGACCACGCGCAGCGCGTAGGCGGGCAGCTCGCGCGCGAGGCGCTCCTCGATGTCGCAGCTCATGCATGCCCCCTCAGCGTCGGGTCCTTCTCGCCAGATTCTAGCATGGGGCCGCGCGGGGGCCGTCCCCGGGAGCCACGGGACGCCGGGCGGGCGCAGCCGACCTCTTGGGAAATTCTCCTCCGGCCGACCCATCTCAGCAAAGATGACGCCGTGCCGTTTTCGGAACGTCGCAGCACGGGGGACGCTTTCGAGCGGCGGAGCAGCGCTGACGCGGCCCGGCGCCGCGGATGCGCGTGAAGACGGGAGGCCGCGGGGCACGGCGCCCCGCGGGCGCGAGTGCTATCCTCGTGCGTGGTCAAATCATCCAACAAACGGGAGGTAAGACTATGGACGAGATGACTTCCGTCACCGCCGACGACATCGCCGCGGCCCGCGAGGAGTTCCGCTCCGAGCGCGTCAATGTCGTCTCCAAGAACGCCGTGAGCTCGTGCGGCATCACCGCCGCCGCGCGCGTGCCCGAGGGCGTGGCCGCCAACCCGCTGACCTTTGACGTCGAGGTCAAGCAGGGCGACCGCTGCGACCAGCAGCGCTCCGGCCGCTGCTGGATGTTCGCGAGCCTCAACACCATGCGCTACCGCGTCATCCACCGCTACGACCTCAAGACCTTCGAGCTCAGCCAGACCTATCCCCTGTTCTGGGACAAGCTCGAGAAGAGCAACTGGTTCTTCGAGAACATCCTCGACACCCTGGACGAGCCGCTCGACGGCCGCCTCGTGTCCTACCTGCTCATGGCGCCCGTGGGCGACGGCGGCCAGTGGGACATGTTCCGCAGCCTCGTCAAGAAGTACGGTGTGGTGCCCAAGGAGGCCATGCCCGAGACCGCCTGCTCGCGCAACACCCGCGAGATGGACTCCTGCCTCACGCGCTACCTGCGCGGCGCAGCCAAGCGCCTGCGCCAGAGCCATGAGGCCGGCGTCTCGGCCGAGGACCTCGCCGAGATGAAGAAGGAGATGATGGGCGACGTCTACCACCTCCTCGTTACCTGCCTCGGCGAGCCGCCCGCGACCTTCGAGGTCCGTCTGCGCGACAAGAACAACAAGCTCGCGCTCTCCGGCACCTACACGCCGCAGGAGTTCTTCTCCTCCGTGGTGGACATGGACGTCGACTCCTACGTGAGCCTCATCTCCGCGCCCACCGCCGACAAGCCCTTCGGCCACACCTACACCGTGAGCCGCCTCGGCAACGTGGTGGAGGACGGCGGCGTGCGCTACCTCAACCTCCCGATCGAGCGCCTCAAGGAGTGCGCGATCGCGCAGCTGCGCGACAACCTCCCCGTGTGGTTTGGCTGCGACGTGGGCCAGAGCTACCTGCGCGAGGAGGGCATCATGGACACCGCCGCGCTGGACGTCGACGCGCTCTTCGGCTTTGAGGTCGAGGGCTGCATGGACCGCGCGGAGCGCCTGGACTACGGCGAGTCGCTCATGACCCACGCCATGGTCCTCGAGGGCGTGAACCTGGACGCGGACGGCAGGCCCACGCTCTGGAAGGTCGAGAACAGCTGGGGCGCCGAGCACGGCCGCGACGGCTTCGACACCCTCTCCGACCCCTGGTTCAACGAGTACGTCTACCAGGTCGTCGTTGACAAGAAGTACCTGACCGACGAGGAGCGCGCCACCTACGAGACCGAGGAGCCGACCGTCCTCGCGCCGTGGGACCCCATGGGCTCGCTCGCCCGCGTGCGCTAGGGGGCGGACATGACCGACTACACCCCCGGCGCGATAGCGCCCGAGCGCGCCGACGAGCTGACCGCGTCCTTCTCGGCCGACCGCGCCAACCGCGTGGCGAGAAACGCCGTCACCTCGATGAACGTCCACGCCGCCGCGCGCGACGTCACGACCATGCGCACCTACCACGACACCTTCGCCGTGAGCCGCGCGCGCACGGGCAAGGTCACCAACCAGCGCCACTCCGGCCGGTGCTGGATGTTCGCCGCCTTCAACGTGGCGCGCGCCGCCACGATGGACCTGCTCGACGTCGACGACTTCGAGTTCTCCCAGGCCTACGGCTTCTTCTACGACAAGCTCGAGAAGTTCAACGTGGGCCTCGAGTACGTCATCGAGACCGCCGCGCTGCCGCTCGACTCCCGCGAGGTCGCGGGGCTGCTGGGCCACTGCATGGGCGACGGCAACTACTACCCCGCCGCGATGAACATCATCCGCAAGTGGGGCCTCGTGCCCAAGGACGTCATGCCCGAGAGCGCCTGCACCAAGGACGCCGACCAGATGAACGCCCAGCTCGAGCGTCTCTTCCGCAAGAGCGCGATGGAGCTGCGCCGCCTCGCCGCCGAGGGTGCCGACGTCGCCGACCTGCGCGAGGTCAAGGAGGGCATGGTCGCCGACTGCCACCGCGTCCTCTCCGTGTGCCTCGGCGAGCCGCCGCTGACCTTCGACCTGGAGGTCCCCGTGGGCAAGAACTGCCGCATCAAGGCGTCCCGGCTCGTGGAGCAGTCCGGCGACGACCGCCCGGCATGCGAGAAGGACGCGCCGCGGCGGCTCCTCGTGGACCGCGGCATCACGCCGCGCGAGTTCGCCGAGCGCTACGTGCCCTTCGACCCGAGCGACTACGTGCAGCTCGTCAGCATGCCCGGCGAGACCCGCCCGTTCGGCCACGTCTTCCACCGCCGCTTCTCCGACACCATGGCCGGCGGCACGCGCCTCAAGATGCTCAACGTGCCCGTCGAGGCGCTCGAGGACGCGGCCGTGGCGTCGCTCGCCGCGGGCGTGCCCTGCGAGATGGCGTGCGACGTGGGCCAGCAGTTCCCGCGCAAGATCGAGGACTTCCCCGGCGTGCTCGCGTGCGACACGATGGACTACGAGGGCCTCTTCGGCGTGGACCTCTCCATGGACCGCGCCGAGATGATCGACGCGCACGAGACGCGCAACACCCACGCGATGACCTTCCAGGGCGTCGAGCTGGGCGACGACGGGCGTCCCGTGGCCTGGCGCATCGAGAACAGCTGGGGCGAGGACGCCTGCAAGGGCGGCTACCTCGTGGCGAGCGCGGAGTGGTTCCGCACCTACGGCGGCGAGGTCGTCGTGCGCCGCGAGTTCGTGCCCGCGGAGCTGCTCGACCTCTGGGACAACGCCCCCGTCGAGGAGGTCGACCCCTGGACCACCGTCGGCCTCGCACTGGCGCCGCGGGCGTAGACCTACGCATCCCATGGGCCGCCCCCGGGCTTGCCCCGTGCTCAGACAGTCCTCGCCGCACAGAGCGCGGCTGCGGAACTGCGCGCGGGGCAAGCCCGGGGGCGGCCCTCTGCTTCAAGCTCGGCGGCGCAGGCCGAGCATGCCCTATGGGACACTTTTGCCCTTCTCGGCGGTGGATTCTGTCCTATTTGGCATGCTCGGCGGCGGGCCAAATGGGACTCGCGCCGAGAATGCCATATGGGACAGTTTCCGCGCGATTAAGCCCGGATTCTGTCCCATATGGCATTCTCGAGAGGCGACGCAGGGCGAGAAGAACGCGGCACAGGGCGAGAAGAACGTCCGCCCCCGGCGGGCAACGTCCGCCGCGAGTTCCGAAGCCGCGCTCTGCACGGCGAGGACTGTCCGAGCGTCGGACGCTGCCCGCCGGGGGCGGTCGGGTTGGGGGTTGGGCTAGAACTCGGCGAAGCGGGGCTGGCCGGGGCGGGCGATGTCGTCGCCGTTTGCGAGCTCGCGGGCGGCCGCGACGAAGGGGGCCTCGGCACCGGCACGAAAGACCAGGGAGAGCTGCACGTCCTCGGCGAAGAGCGAGTCCGCCACCTTGCCGCCGGCGTCGGCGACGAGGCGGGTCACGCGGTCGTAGAGGGCATAGGGCAGCTGCACGGTGACCGGCGTCACGAGCGTCATCTCGACGATCGCGCCGTCCTTCTCGGCCTCCGCGACGGCTGCCTGGGTGGCGGCGGTGTAGGCGCGCACGAGGCCGCCGGGGCCCAGCAGCGTCCCGCCGAAGTAGCGCGTGACGACGCAGCACACGTTGGCCAGGCCCGCGCCGCGCAGCACCTCGAGCGTGGGCATGCCGGAGGTGCGGCTAGGCTCGCCGTCGTCGGAGCAGCGCTCGCGACCGTCCGCGAGGATCCAGGCGGGCACGTTGTGACGGGCGTCGTGGTGGCGCGCGCGGACCTCGGCGATGAAGGCCTCCGCGTCCTTCTCGCCCTCCACGTGGACGAGCTGAGCGATGAAGCGGCTGCGACGGTCCTCGACCTCGCCGACGGCCTCGGCGCCGGCGCGCAGCGTGAGGTAGGACTCCCCCGTCACCGCTCGCACCTGAGCAGCTCCGCGCCCGCGCTCACCTCGACGTCGGAGGGGCAGACGGGCGTCACGGCGGAGAAGGCGTCGGCGTTGGTGACGGTCACGAGCACCGTGTCGTCGAGCCCGCGCTCGGCCATGAGGGCGCGGTCGAAGCTCATCACGGGCTCGCCGGCGCTCACGCGGTCGCCCTTGCGCACGAAGGTGCTGAAGCCCGCCCCGCGCAGGCGCACGGAGTCGAGCCCCACGTGCAGCAGCACCTCCGCGCCGTTCTCGGCCCGGATGAGCAGGGCGTGCTTGGTCTTGACGTCGGCCACGACCGTCCCCGTGACGGGCGCGAAGGCGATGTCGCCCTCCGCCCGGATGCCCAGGCCGCATCCAAGCATCCCCTGGGAGAAGGCGGGGTCGGACACCGCCTCGAGCGCGACGACGTGACCCGCGACGGGAGCGAGGATGGCCTCGGGGTCCTGGGGCGCCGGGACCGCCTCGGGCGCCTTCTTGCGCGCGCCGACGAGCGACCGGCTCAGCTTCTCGAACAGACCCACGTGCGTAACCTTTCCTGCTGCATGCCGTCGGGGGCGGCGATGTGTGCGATTCGCAGTCGTATTGTAGTCCAAGGGGCGCGCGGGGGCACAAGCTCTTTTTCATGGTAGAATCCTTGGCGCGAGGTGGGCCAGGCGACCGCGGGACGCTTGTGCGTCATGAGGAAAGTCCGGGCTCCACAGGGCAGGATGCCGGCTAACGGCCGGGCGGGGTAACCCGACGGAAAGCGCCGCAGAAAAGAAGACTCCCACTGGCGCCCTCGGGCGTTAAGGGAAAAGCTGAAACGGTGGTGTAAGAGACCACCAGCGTCGTGGCAACACGGCGGCTTGGCAAGCCCCATCCGGAGCAAACGCAAATAGGAGCGCCATGGTGTGGCCCGCACTGCGCTCGGGTTGCGCGCTAGAGGCGGCTGGTGACAGCCGCAGTAGATAAATGGCCGCCCACGACAGAACCCGGCTTATAGGCCCACCTCGCACCTCCTTTTCCGAGAAGAGCGGCCGAGAAGAACCCGCTCGCGCGACCCCGCGCCCACAGACGACGGCCGAACATGTGTCCGGTGCCCGTGGTATCATCCCATCATCAAACAGATGTTCTGGTGAGAGGGGGCGCCATGGCGGGCTACGGGGAGGTCGATCGCATGGTCGCGGCGGTCGCGGAGACCGCGCGACGCTACGGGGCGCTCCTGGCATGCGAGCCGGGGGCGGAGGGCGTGGTCGCCTCGGTGGGCGTGGGCTACCTCGCGCACGTGGGCGAGGGCCGGCTCGAGCTCTGCCGCGCGGACGCCTGCAGCCCGCGTCCCGGCCAGGTGGCGCTCGGCCCGCTCGACGCCACGAGCGACGAGGTGGTCGCGCTCTCGCGGCGCGTGCTCGCGGGCTTTCAGCGGCGGGTCGGGCGGGAGTGCGCGCGGCGCGCCGAGCTCGCCTGCGCCGCAGACGACGCGGAGGCGCCCGAGGTCGTCCACCGCTACCTGCGCCTGGGCTTCTCCCTCCCCCACGAGCTCCGTCCGCGTGCCACGGACAAGCGCGTCCTCGCCGTCGACGACCTGGCGTGCCTCGTGCTGCGCGAGCTCGAGCGCACGCGCCGGCTCGCTCGCTTCGAGCGGTGCCGGGACGGCTCGTGGGTCGCCGCGGTCACGCCCGCCGCCGACACCGTGCCGCTCGTCGCGGACCACTTTGCGCGCCGCCTGGCGTCCGAGCGCTTCTGCCTCGCGGACCCGGGGCACCGCGTGGCCGCCTTTCACGAGGCGCGCGCCGCGCACTGCGGCGTCGTGCGACTGGACGAGCGGCTCTGCCGCCAGCTCGCCGCGCTCGACGAGGCCGAGCTCGCCGCTGACGAGCGCCGCGTCCGCGCGCTCTGGAGGTGCTTTCACGACCACGTCCTGGCATCGGGGAGCCGCGCCGGGAGCGTCTGGGACACCGAGCGTCGCCGCGAGCGCGCCCCGTAGCGCGGACGCGCGGGACGGCGGCGGGCGGGCGGGACGGCTAGTCGCGCCTCAGGAGCGCGCGGGGCACCTTGACCAGCGCGTTGCCAAGTCGGTAGCTGGTCGACTCCTCGAGGTCCCGGATGCGCTGGCGGGCGGCGGCGAGCTCGGCCTCGAGGGCGTCCGCGCGGGCGGCGAGCTCGCGCTCCCGCGCGAGGGCGGCGCGCAGCTCGACCACGGTCTGCGAGCACGAGCGCGGGTGGAAGACCTCGGGCTCCTCGGGGCGGGGCTCGTGCGCCTCGATGGCGGAGAAGAGCTCGGCGAAGGCGGCGTCCGCCTTGGGCGCGAGGCGCGCGACGCCCCGCTCGACCTGGGCACGCGTGGCGTCGGGGTCGCTGAGCGCGGCAAGGGCCGCCTCGGACACGCGCCCCGCGACCTCGTCGAGCGCGACGAGGCAGCCCGCACGGCCCACCTCGCGGAAGTGCGAGCCCACCTTCTCGTTGTAGTCGAGGCCCACGGCGGGCTTCCCCAGCACGTGATGGAGGATCGAGCAGTGCAGGCGCATGGCGACGGCCAGCGCGGACCCGTCGATCACGGCGAACATGTCCTCCATGGGCAGGCGCGCGCCCACCTGGACCACGCGGTCGCGCAGGCGCATGCGGGAGGCCACCGCCTCGTGGATCTGGGCGTCCTCGGGGTCGAAGGGCACGAAGGCCACGGTCAGGCCGGACGCCTCCGCGATGCGGTCGAGCTCGGCGGCGAGCGCGTCCTCGAAGCCCACGGGGTTGAGCGGCCAGGCGCGCAGGGCCACGGTCACGTAGCGGCCGGGCTCGAGCCCCTCGGGCAGCGTCCCCGCGGCGGCGCCGGCGGTCACGCTCGCGCGCGCCGCGAGCGCGAGGTCGCAGCACGCCTCGACCTGCCCGGCCGGGACGCCCGCGTCGAGGGCGAGCCGCACGCTGTCGGCGTCGCGCAGCAGCAGGCGCGCCCCGGAGAGGCCGATGTAGCGCAAGCAGGCCCGGGTCACCGGATTTGCCGCGGGCCCGACGCCCGCGCCGAGGTAGTACGCGGGAACGCCGCACTGCCACGCCATGAGGCAGGCGTCAGCCTGGCACGCGGGGTCCATATAGGGCTCGAGGAAGAGCTCGATGTCGTCCGGGGTGTGCGCCATCGTGTCGTCGAAGATCAGACCGCCGCAGAAGACGAGGGCGGATGCCCCGCGCAGCAGGTCCCGCGTGGCGGCCACGTCACCCGCGCGCACCGTCTCGAGCCCGTACTGGGCCCGGACGCGCACGGGGTCCCCGGCGATCACGCAGACCTCGGACTCGGGAAGGCGCGCGCGGACGTGGTCGACCACGATTCTGAGCAGAAGGTCGTCGCCGAAGTTTTCCATGCCAAACCAGCCGTATGCCACGACGCGTCGCACGGGGCGGTCCTGGCGGAGCACCGTGCCGCCCGCCGCCGCGTCGGCCCGGGCGAGGGCGGCCGCGCAGGCCTCGTCGATGCCGGGAAGCGCGTCGAGCCACGCCTCCTGGCGGGAGAGCGCCTCCGCGCGCGCCGCGGGGTCGAGCGCGAGCCCGCGCGCCGCCGCCGCGACGTCGGCGCGCTCCGCGACCGTCACCGCCCGGGCGAGCGCGGCGTCGCCGAGCCGCGTGACGAGGTCCTTCTCGACTACCAGGGCGCATCCCTCGTGCGCGCGCAGCGCAAGCTCGAGGGGCGTCGGGGCGTCGTCCCCGTCAAGGGCGAGAAACACCGAGGAGGTGCGCAGGGCAAAGCCCGGCTCGCGCTCGAGGGCGTCGACGTAGCGCGCGCCCCAGGAGCTGTCCAGGACCTCCACCCTCAGGCCGGCGGCAGCGAGCTCGTCCGCGACGCGCTCGCGCTCGACGTCGCGGCGCTGGGCGAGCGCGCACGAGCAGTCGCGCCGGGGCACGGGCAGCGAGGTCCGCGCGGCGCGGTACCCCTCGTCGCGCGCAGCGGCGCACAGGGCTTCGGACCACGCATCGTCACGTCCCCCGACGCTCAGCGTCGGGACGCCCAGTCCCTCGATGGCTTCGCGGTCTTCCGGCGAGAGGACGCGCGGGTCGGCGAGAACCACGCTGGGGCCAAAGCCCCTGCGGGCGGCGCGTATGGGCTCGACGGCCCCGCAGCCCCCGGAGACCACCTGGACCGCGTGGCCGGCGCGCTCGAGGGCGCGGCGGAGGCGCGCGACGAGGCTCGCCCCGGAAAGCGTGACGTCTCCCACCATGAGCACGCGCGCGTGCATGTTCGTCCTCCCCTACTCTCGGTCGCGGCCGCGCGCCAGGCCCGCCACCGCTCTCGCGACCCTCCAGGAGCGCGACCCGTACACCCCGTCGAGCTCGGTGCGCAAGGCCTCGGCGCGGGCGCGCTCCGCGGCCAGCTCCTCCTCGAGGCACCCTATTCGCTCGTGGCACGCGGTCAGCTCCTGCTTGTGGGCCTGGTCCCAGACCCTGACGGACTCGGCGTAGCCCTCTGCGTCCGCATGCTGCGCAAAGAGGTTCACGAGGGGGTCTTGTGCCTGCATGCGGGAGAAGAACCGCGCGTAGAGACCATCGACGAGGTCCGCATGCTCGTCGACGTAGGCCGCCCACTCGCGCTGGTAGCCGGAGAAGAGCTCGAGATACTCCTCGGGCGTGGCGCAGGTGCGCATCTGGTACTCAAAGGTCTCGAGCACGAGGTTGACAAACTGCAGGTCAAACCAGCGCTGCCCGTGTGCGGGCGAGAGGGCGGAGAAGACCTGGCGCAGCGCCAAGATCCCCGCCGCATGACGGTCCCCGCGCGTGAGGCTCGCGGAGCGGTCCCTGCGGTAGTGGTAGAGCATGTCGGGGAGCAGCACGACGCGCTCGGCGGGCAGCAGCGCCCGGTGCACGAAGACGAGGTCCTCCGAGGTGCTCAGCTCCTCGGGGAAGCGCAGTCCCAGCTCGCGCACGTACGACGCGAGAAAGGCGATGCGCCACACGTTGGGCGTGACGGCGAGCGAGACGGGAAAGTCCAGCTCGTGGGTGGAGACGACCCGACCGTAGGCCTCATCGCGAGGGCAGAGCGGGCGCGGGAAGTAGGCGCAGGGGTCCTCGTAGCACTCGTCGTAGGTGTAGATGACGAGCTGCGCGTCGAACTTCTCGGCCTCCCCTATCGCGCGTTCCACGAGCCGGGGGTCAACGGTATCGTCGGAGTCAACAAACAGCAGGTAGCGGCCATGGGTCTGAGCGATGCCAGCGTTTCTTGCGCGTGAGACGCCCGGTTCGGGGACGCTCAGCGCGCGCACGCGCCCGTCGCGCGCCGCATACTCCGCCAGGATGGCGGGCGACTGGTCGGTCGAGCCGTTGTCCACGCAGATGACCTCGAAGTCCCCGCGCGTCTGCGCGAGCACCGAGTCCAGGCACGGACGCAGGCAGTGCGCGCTGTTGAAGACGGGAATCACGACGCTCGCTGCGACTTCGCCCACGGGAACCTCGATTCTGCGCACGCTGACAAGACCAACTCCCGATTATACCCATGCGTCCCGTGAGCCGGCGGCGCGGGGGCGCGGCAGCGGCGCTCGGGCGCGCTCAGGCGCGACCGCCGTGGACGACCTTCGCCAGGGCGCGCGCAAACCTCCAGGAGCGGGAGGCGTAGACGGCGTCGAGCTGCTCGCGCTCGGCGCGCAGCTCACCCTCGAGGGCCGCCTGCGTCGCAGCCGCTTGCTCGCGCTCGGCGCGCAGCTGCTCCTCAAGACCCCCGATGCGCTCGTGGCACGCGGTCAGCTCCTGCTTGTGGGCCTGGTCCCAGACCCTGAAGTACTCGGCCTCGCTCCGCGCGGCGACGTGCTGGGCAAAGAGGTTCTCCAGCGGGTCTGTGCTCTGCACGAGCGAGAAGAACCTCTGGTAGCGCTCGTGCACGAGCTCGGCGTTCTCCGTCACGTAGCCGAGCCACTCCCGCCGGAGGCCCGCGAGCAGCACATGGTACTCCCCGACCGTCGCGCACGTCCCCAGCTGATACTCAAAGGTGTCCAGGACGAGGTTCGTGAGCTGGTAGCGCAGCCAGCGCTCGTCCGCGGAGAGCGCGAGCGCGTCGCGGATGTGGCCGAGCGCCGCGACCCCCGCGCCCTCGCGGTCGCCGCGCGTGAGGCTTCCCGCACTGTCCCTGCTGTAGTGATAGAGCAGGTCGGGCAGCAGGACGATGCGCTCGGCGGGCAGCAGGGCGCGATAGACGAACACGAGGTCCTCGGAGGTCCTCAGGTCCTCGGGGTAGGTCAGCTCGAGCGAGCGCACGTAGGAGGCCCTGAAGGCGATCCGCCACACGTTGGGGGTGACGACGAGCGTGGCCGGGACGTCGAGGTCGCGCGCGGCAAAGACGGTGCCGTAGAGCCTCTCGCACGGGCAGGGCGGCTGGGGAAAGCCCGCACGCGGGTCCTCGTAGCACGCGTCAAAGGAGTAGACGACGAGGTCCGCGTCGTTCTTCTCGGCCTCCCCGACCACGCGCTCCACGAGCGTTGGCTCGACGGTGTCGTCGGCATCCACAAAGAGCAGGTACTCGCCGCGCGCCCGGACCAGGCCCGCGTTGCGCGCGCACGAGACGCCGGGACGGGCCTCGCTGAGCGCCGTCACGCGCGGGTCTTTGCGGGCGAGCTCCTCAAGAACCCCGAGGGAGCCGTCGGACGACCCGTTGTCGACGCAGATGACCTCGAAGTCCCCGCGCGTCTGCGCCAAGACCGACTCCAGGCAGCGGCGCAGCCTGTTGCCACCGTTGCGGACAGGGATGACGATGCTCGCGGAGATGCCGTCCAAGAGGTCCTCGATTCTGACGCCCGGGTCGCAGACAAAGATTATACCAACGGATGAGGCTCCTCCGAGGCTGGCTCGAGCATGCCGCTGGGGACGCTTTCGTTCTTCTCGACGCGGGATTCTGTTCCATTTGGCATGCTCGGTGAGCGTGGCAGGCAAAGAAGGACGCGAGGCCCGCACGCAAACGGCCCCGCGCAGAGGCGCGGGGCCGCAGAGGTGACGTGGGCGTCAGGCTAGTCGAGGTCGCCGAAGTCGCCGAGGTTGACGGCCGGGGTGGCGGGCGGCGTCACGGGCGCGGGAGCGGAGACCGGGGCGTCGGCGTGCGTGGTGCCCGTGGAGCCGGTGGGAGCGCTCGAGAACGCGACCTGCGCCGGGAACATGGCCTCGGCGTCGTCCATGAAGTGCTGGAGGAGCTTCTTGTACTCGGCGCGGAAGTCCTCGCGGGAGGCCTTGAGGCGGTCGATCTCGTCGAGCTCGTTCTGCTTCTCGGCGAGGGCCTGACGGATGACCTCGCGGGCCTTGGCGTCGGCGTCGTTGCGGATGCGCTCCGCGGAGTCGCGGGCCTCGGCCAGGAGCTTGTCGGCGGACTGCTGGGCCACGATGAGGACCTGGGAGATCTGGCGCTCGGAGGCGGCCAGCGCGTCGGAGGCCACGGGCGCCGGGGCGACGGGCGCGGGAGCGGCGGAGACGCTGCTCTCCTCGAGGCTGGCGATCTGCGCCTGGGCGGCGGAGAGCTGCTGCTCGGTGGAGGTCAGGCGCCCCTTGAGGTCCGCGATCTTCTGGAGCATCGCGTCCACCTCGGCGGAGAGCTGCTCCAGGAAGGCGTCGACCTCCTCGGTGTCATAGCCGTGCTTGGAGGGAGAGAAGGTCTGCTGCTCGATGTCTGCTGGTGTGATTGCCATTCTTGTTCCCTTTCGCTTCGCGGACGCGGTCGCGCCCGCCTAACCTTACCACTACAGTCTACAGAATCGCGTAATACAGCAGCCGCTCGATGAGGCTGAGCGCCAATATCGCCACAACCGGCGAGAAGTCGACGCCCATGACGGGCGGGATGAAGCGCCGGAAGATGCTGAGGAAGGGCTCGACGAGCGTCGCGATGGCGCCGCGGAGGTCCTCGAAGAGGCCCGAGCCCGTGCGCGGGACCCACGACAGGATGCACCAGATGACGATGAGCCAGCCGTAGATGTCAAAGAGGCGCTGGATGATGGAGATGATGGTGTAGAGGCTCATGCCCCGCCTTTCCAAAGTCTGCGAGTCGGTGTTGGTCCCCCCGACTCACATGGTACCCACGATCAGCCCTCGGCAAGCTCTCGCGTTCGGGCGAGCGCGGCGTCGACGGCCTCCTCGGACCCCTCGGCCACGAGGGGCTCGAGCGCGCGCAGGGCGGCGGCGGTCGTCCCTCCCGGGGAGGTCACGCGCTCCATGTAGGCGCGGGGGTGGACCCCCTCGCCCAGGAGCTGCTCGGCGCAGCCGCGCATCGTCGTCTCGAGCAGCTCGCGGCACGCCTGGGCGGGAAGCCCCGCGCGCACGCCGGCGCGCGTGAGCGTGTCCACGAACAGCGAGAAGAACGCGGGCGCGGTGCCCACCACGGCACCGGAGACGTCGAGCTGGTCCTCGCGCATCACGACGGCGGCGCCGAGGGCCGAGAAGAGCGAGCGCGCGAGCTCGACGTCGTCGGCCGTGGCCAGCGAGCCCGCGGCGAGCGCCGTCGCGCCGGAGCGCACCTGCACGGGCAGGTTGGGCATGGCGCGGACCACGCGCGCGCCCGGCAGCGCGCCCTCGATCGAGGCGATGGTGACGCCGGCGGCGATGGAGATGACGAGCCTCCCGGCGAGCGCGTCGGCGCACGTCTGCATGACGGCGGGCAGGACCTGCGGCTTCACCGCAAGGACCACGACGTCGGGACGCTGGTCGACGAGCGCGCGGCCGTCCGCGAGGACGTGCGCGCCGAGCTCGGCGAACGGGGCGAGCTTCGCCTGCTCGTGATCGGCCACGAGCAGGCGGTCGGGCGCGACGACGCCGGCGTCGATGAGGCCGCGGGCGATCGAGCCGCCCATCGACCCCGCGCCGACGATGCCGACGGTGACAAAGAGCGCGCCGTCCATCACGGCCGCCTAGCGGACGAGGTCGCCGTCGGCGACGAGCTTGTCGATGTCGGCGCGGGAGAGCTCGATGCCGCAGGGCAAGACGGCAAAGACGCGGTCCCCGAGCTCGGTGACCTCGCCGCCGATGCCGAAGGAGAGCCCAAAGGAGAAGTCGAGGATGCGCTTGGCGGTCTCGATGTTGGTGTTGCGGAACACGAGCACGACCGGCTGGCCGGTGCGCACGCGGCGCACGACCGTCTGCACGTCATCGTAGGAGACGGGCTTGAGGACGTAGGGCGGCAGCTGGCCGGAGTTGTTCACGCGCGAGATCGTGCGCGGGCCGAGGTCACCGGGGGTGGCGACGGGGCGCATGACCGACGTCGCGTCATGGCTCGCGTGGGAGCCGTCGGAGGGGGCGTAGGAGCCGGCCTGCGGGGCGGCCGACGGCGCGGGGCGGGCGCTCACCGGGCGGCCGGAGCGGGTGAAGACGGAGACGCTCTCGGCCTCCGGGCGCGGCGTGTTGCCGAGCAGGCGGGGGCTGGAGCCGGGGTCGCGGCGACGCCCCTCGGAGGCGTAGCCCTGCTCCTCCTCGTAGCCGTCCTCCTCGTAGTAGTCGTCGTCATAGTACTCGTCGCCCATGCCTCCGCGAAGGCGGTCCTTGATCGAGTCGAGAAAGCCCATGCTCTTCTCCTTCTTGCCGTCGCGCCCGCGGGCGCGCATTCCAAACCGTGGTCACACGCTCACTTCAGGGCATAGCCCTGGTCGAACACGCATCGTCCCAGCCGCACGAGGGTCGAGCCCTCCTCGACCGCGACCTCGAAGTCGTCGCTCATCCCGCACGAGAGCGTCTCGAGGGGAAGGCCCGTGCGCGCCCGCAGCTCGCAGGCGAGCTCGCGCAGGCCCGAGAAGGTCGCGCGGGCGGCGTCGGCGTCCCCGGCGGGCGCCATCGCCATGACGCCGCGCACCGAGATGCCGGGAAGCGCCGCGACGTGCTCCGCCGCCGCGCGGGCCTCGTCGGGGGAGAAGCCCGACTTGGAGGCCTCGCCCGAGACGTTGACCTCCAAAAGGACGTCCGCCACGATCCCGCGCGCCTCGCAGCGCGTGGAGACCGCCTCGGCGAGATGCTCCGAGCTGATCGAGTGAATCAGCGTCACGCGGCCGATGACCTGGTTGATCTTGTTCTTCTGCAGGTTGCCGATCATGTCAAAGCGCACGCCCGCCATCTCGGGGAGCGCCGCGAGCGCCTCGAGCTTGCGCCCGAGCTCCTGCGGGCGGTTCTCGCCGAAGGCGCGCCATCCCGCGCGCCGGGCGAGAAGGACCTCGTCGGCACCGACGGTCTTGGAGACGGCGAGCGCCTCCACGTCGGCCGCCGGGCGTCCCGCCCGGCGCGCGGCCGCGTCGATCCTCTCGAGAATCTCCGCTCGGCGGGCCAGAAGGAAGCTCTCGTATCCCTGCTCGTCGCTCATAGTGCCCTCTCCTCCCCTCGGCATGCGTCAGCGTCCCCCTCGCCGCGGGGAACCCACCCCGCGCTCGAGCCGCCCAGCACCGCGAGGGCGCCATGACGGCCGCAGACCCCTCCCTCGGCGCGGTACGAGAAGAACCGCCCCGTCGCGGAGGCCGTCGAGTCGGCGCACCATGCGACCGAGCCCGCGGGGACGCCCGCCTGGAGGAGGGTGGCCCCGAGCGCGGCGGAGAGGTCGAGGTTGCGCTCCCCCGCCACGACGGACGGCCCGAACTCCCCGGCAAAGCGCGCGGCGAGCTCCGCGGAGACCTCGTAGTCAGGTGCGAGGACGTGCGGCCCCACGTAGGCGCTCAGCCGCTCGGGCGTCGTGCCCGCCTGCTCGCAGAGGGCGCGGGCGGCCTTGGCGACGATGCGCGCGGCCGTGCCGCGCCAGCCCGAGTGGACGACGGCAAAGCCCCCGTCGCAGACGAGGATCACGGGCACGCAGTCCGCGAAGCAGAGGAGGACGGGCACGTCGGGCGCCGTGCACACCACGGCGTCGGCGCCGGCGCGCGCCCGGTCGACCGCCGCGCGCAGCGACGCGGGGTCGCTGGACGCCACGCGTACGACCTCGTCCCCGTGCACCTGACGGGGGTTCACGAGGCGCTCCGCCAGATGCGCCGCCCCGATCGCGGCGAGGGCGCGGCGGCGGTTCTCGGCGACGCGCGCGAGGTCGTCCCCGCAGGCGTCGCCGAGGTTGAGCGAGGCGTACGGGGCCTCGGAGACCCCGCCCGTCCGCTCGGTGAAGGCAAAGGTGACCCCGCCCGCGACGCGCGCGTCGGAGAGCAGGGTCACCTCGCCGGCCTGGTATCTCTCCAGAGAGGGCATGTTAGATGCGGCTGCGCTTGAGGAACTCGGGGATGTCGAACTCCTTGTCGTTGGACGACGCGGAGCGGCTCGGGGTCGCGGCGGGAGCGCTGGTCGGGCGCGGGGCGCTCGAGGGGCGCGACGGGGCGGCCGGGCGGGAGGTCGGCACGGCCATGGTCGGCAGGGTCTGCTGCACGTTGGCGTCGCTGAAGCCCGTGGCGATGACCGTGACGCGCACCTGGTCGCCGAGGGACTCGTCGACGACGGTGCCGAAGATGATCGTGGCCTCGGGGTCGACGTTCTTGGCCACGAGGTCGGCGGCGTCGTTGATCTCCTGGATGCCCAGGTCCTTGTTGCCGGCGATGGAGAGCAGGACGCGCGTGGCGCCGTCGATGGAGCTCTCGAGCAGGCGGCTGGAGATGGCCTCCTCCGCCGCGTCGGTGGCGCGGTTGTCGCCGGAGGCGAGGCCGATGCCCATCATGGCGGTGCCGGAGCCCCTCATGATGGTGCAGACGTCGGCGAAGTCGAGGTTGATCAGGCCCGGGACCGTGATCAGGTCGGTGATGCCCTGGGTGCCCTGGCACAGGACGTCGTCGGCCATGCGGAAGGCCTCGAGCATGGTGGTCTTCTTCTCGGAGAGGTCGAGCAGGCGGTCGTTGGGGATCACGATGAGCGTGTCGACGTTCTCGGAGAGGTTCTTGATGCCCTCCATGGCGGAGGTGTAGCGCTTGCGGCCCTCGAAGGTGAAGGGCTTGGTGACGACGCCCACGGTCAGGGCGCCCACGTCGTTCTTGGCGATGTCGGCGACCACGGGGGCGGCGCCGGTGCCGGTGCCGCCGCCCTCGCCGGCGGTGATGAAGACCATGTCGGCGCCGGCGAGCGCGGCCTTGAGCTCGTCGCGGGAGTCCTCGGCGGCCTCCTTGCCGACCTCGGGGTTGGCGCCGGCGCCGAGGCCCTTGGTGATGTCGGTGCCAATGTGGACCTTGATGTCGGCGTCGGAGATGGCGAGCGCCTGGGCGTCGGTGTTGACGGCCACGAACTCGACACCGCGGATGCCCTCCTCGATCATGCGGTTGACGGCATTGGTCCCGCCGCCGCCCACGCCCACGACCTTGATGACGGCGAGGTAGTTGTTGAGGGTGTCGGTGTCCTTGATCATCGTGTCCTCCTCGAAGGGGCTTGTGCTGCAGGTTGTCTGCACTTGTCGTGCCTCACCGCCACGCCGGCAAAACCCTCAAGCTCAGGTTCACGTCAACGCTTTGGATAAAGCGACGTATCTTGGCACACTTGAGGGTCATCCGTCAAACAGTTTGTTGAAATCATGGAGTTAGCAGCTCAGAGGCACTGCCGTTCGCGAGACAACCCTCAGGCGACCGGCGGGGCTACTCCTGGGGAGCCTCGCCCGCGCCCTCCCCGGAGGCCTGCGAGCCCTCGGTCTGGTCGAGGGTTTGGTCCTGCCCGTCCCCCTGCTCATGGTCCTGGTGCACGGGCAGGTCTCCCCCCAGCTCCTCGGTGGAGGCCACGCCCGAGCCGCCCTGGACGTTCTCGGACTCGACGGTGCGGAACGACGTGCCCTTCTCCGTGGGCACGCGAACGTTGATGAACAGCAGCGTCCCGGGGTTCTTCTCGACGATCTTCTCGATGAACGCCTGCTTGGTCGCTATGTCGGTGGGCGAGCCGAGAAGGACCTCGACCCCGGAGGCGAGCGTGCAGGAGATGTTGTCCTCGGACGGGGCGGAGTAGCTCACGACCTGGCTCGCAAAGTCGTCCGAGAAGCCCTCGCGGAACTTCTGGACGGCGAGCAGCGAGGCATCGGTGGCCTTGGAGCCCGCCTCCGGCGCGACGGTGGCGGGGACGTCGGTGACGAGCAGGCACCCCTCCCCCAGCGCGCGCTCGAGCGCGGCGTCGTTGACCGACTGGTCCTCGGCGGCGGTCACGCTCGTGGGCTGGATCCAGACGCCCTCGTCGCCGAGGTACCACGCGATCGAGCCCGAGCTCATGACCACGAGCGCGTCGACCGCCTGCTCGTGGATCACGATCTTGAGGGTGTGGGGGAAGGCGCGCTCGAAGCTCACCGAGGCGATCCAGGGGTCCTTCTTGAGGGCCGCCTCGATGGAGGCGGTGTCCACGTTGAGCAGCGTCGACCCGGCGGGGACCTTGACGAGGTTCTGGATGTCGGACTCCGTGACGTGCTCGGTGGGGGCGACCTCGACCGCGTCGATGGAGAAGACCGAGGAGTCGCGCAGCGCGAAGAGCGCGATCGCGGCGACGAGCAGCAGGCCGAGCACGCCGGCCGCGACGCAGGCCGCGACGCGCAGCGCCTGGCCGCGCTGGTGCCGCTCGCGGCGCTCGCGCGGGGAGGCGGGGGCGCCGGCCTTGCCGACCAGGCCGCGCGCGGCCTCGACGGCGCCGCGCGCGCCCGCCTTGATCGAGGGGGCCTTGGCACGGCGGGCGCCCGCCTTGTCCAGCTTGGGCTGGGCGGGCTTCGCGGTGGGCGCCGCCTTCTTCTTGAGGCTCACGCGGGGTGCCGCGGCCTTCTTCTTCGTCGGAGCCGCGACCTTGGGCGCGGACGCCGCCGAGAGCGGCGTCTTCTGGCGCTTGGTGGGGCGCTTGCTGCTGTCCTTGGCCATCGGCCCCCCTACGCCCCGAAGCCGAGGAGCTTGACCTCGCAGAGGAGGTCGATGCCGAACCGGTCGCGCACCGCGTCGTGCGCCCGCGAGATGAGCGAGATGACGTCGGCGGCGGTGGCGCCGCCGCGATTCACGATGAAGTTGGCGTGCTCCGGGGAGATCTGCGCTCCCCCGCAGGTGGCGCCCTTGAGCCCGCAGGACTCGATGAGGGCGCCCACGGACTGCCCCGCGGGGTTCCTGAAGACCGAGCCGCAGCTGGGGGCGCCCAGCGGCTGGCGCTCGCGGCGACGGCGCAGACGGGCGTCCACGTCCTCGGCGATGCGCTCGGGCGAGGCGGGCTTGAGCTCGAGCGTGGCCTCGAGGATGATCTCGGAGGTGGGCAGCGACGTCGAGCGGTAGCCCCACTCGATCTCGCTCCCCGCGTAGCGGTGCATCCCCTCGCCGGGGCGCAGCACCACGACGTCGCGCACGAGCCCCCCGATCCACTCGCGCCGCGTCCCCGCGTTCATGGAGACCGCGCCGCCCAGGGTGCCCGGGATGCCCGCGCAGGGCTCGAGCCCGGAGAGGCCGGCCTTGAGGGCGTCGTTGACGAGGCGCGCGAGGCTCGCGCCGGCGCCCGCGGTGAGGGTGCCGTCCTCGCCGAATGAGTGGCGGGAGAACTCTCCGTCGAGGGTGATGACGCAGCCGTCGTAGCCCTCGTCGGCCACCAGGAGGTTGGACCCCTTGCCCAGGATGACCCACTCGACGCCCTCGGCGGCGAGCACCGAGAGCGTGCGCGCGAGGGCGGCGTAGCTGTGGGCGGCCACGAACAGGGCCGCCGGTCCGCCGATGCGGTAGGTCGTGTGGCGGGAGAGGCGCTCGTCGCGGCGGACGTCCGCGTCGACGGCGCCCGAGAGGGTCATGTACGCGTTGAAGACGCTCACTGCGCGCGACCGTCCTCGCGCTCGCGCATGGCGGCGATGAAGGCGGGGCCCAGCGTCGTGACGTCGCCGGCGCCCTGCGTGATCAGCAGGTCGCCGGGGCGGACGATGTTGCAGAGGTCCTCGATGAGCTTCTTGCGGTTGGGCACGTAGGCGACGTCGAGGACGTTGCCGAGGTGGCGCACCGCCTCCACGACGGTCTTGCCGGAGACGCCCGGGACGGGCAGCTCGCCCGCGGGGAAGACGTCCATCACGCGCAGGACGTCGGCGCTGTCGAAGGCGCGCCCGAACTCGCTCGCCAGGGCCTGGGTGCGGCTGTAGCGATGGGGCTGGAAGACGCAGACGATGCGCTTGAAGTCGAGGTCGGCCGCCGCGGAGAGTGTGACGGAGACCTCGGTGGGGTGGTGACCGTAGTCGTCGACCACGGTCACGCCCGCGACGTCGCCCACGTGCGTGAAGCGGCGACGGGCACCCTTGAACTCGCTGAGCGCGGCGGCCGCGGCCTGCGCGTCGAGGCCCAGCACGTCGGCGACGGCGATCGCGGCCGTGGCGTTTGCCATGTTGTGGCGGCCGGGATTGGCGCTGATCGTCACGCTGACCGCGCCGCGCCCGTCCGGAAGCGCCACGGAGAAGTGGCTCGCGAGGGCGTGGCCGCCCTCCTCCGGGGTGCAGACGTAGTCGCAGGACGGGTCGAAGCCGTAGGTCACCACGCGCCGACCCGTGGAGCGCGCGAGCGCGACGTAGCGGGCCTCGTCGCCGTTCACCACGACGGTCCCGTCGTCGCCGACGAGCCCCATGAAGGTGCAGAAGGTCTTCTCGATGTTCTCGAGCGTGCCATAGTGGTCGAGGTGGTCGGCCTCGATGTTGGTGACCACGACGACGTTGGGGTTGAGGTAGAGGAAGGAGCCGTCGGACTCGTCGGCCTCGCAGACGAAGTGCTCCCCGGAGCCGTTGCGGCCGTTGGTGCCGTAGCCCTCGACCACGCCGCCGATGAGGAAGGACGGGTCGAGGCCCATCTTGTCGAGCATCGTGGCGACCATCGAGGACGTGGTGGTCTTGCCGTGCGTGCCGGCCACGGCGATAGTGCGCTGCGTGCCCGAGAGCCACGAGAGCATCTTGGCGCGCGGCCAGATGGGGATGCCCAGCTCGCGGGCGCGCACGACCTCGGGGTTGGTCTCGGGGATGGCCGTGGAGGTGACAACGACCTGCGGCGAGACGGCATCGATCGTGGCGGCGTCGTGGCCCACCCGCACCTCGATGCCGGCGGCCTCGAGCTCGCGGACGTAGTGGGAGCTCTTGAGGTCGGACCCGGTGACCTTGCAGCCGCGCTCGTGCAGCACGAGGGCGATGCCGCTCATGCCCGCGCCGCCGATGCCGATGAAGTGCGCGCTGGTGACGTTTACGATCTCGTCGTTGTTCTCGACCATGGGTCCGCTTTCGACGTGGCCTATCGTGCGCTCTCTAATGTATCTCAAATCGAGCGGCGCCACGGCACCTTCGCACAAATCCCGCGAGACCAACCCGGGCTCAACCGACGCTTGCGCCCAGAGCAACTGGCGGGTCGGACGCGCCCGAGGCACGCTTAAGGTTTGCGCCCCATCCGGGAAACGGCGGCCCGCGCGCTTAAGGATCGCGCCTCGTCCGGGGAAGCGGGGTCGTGCCGCTTAAGGAATCGCTCCCATCCGGGAAAGGGGCCGTGCATCTGCTTAAGGAATCGCTCCCATCCGAGAAGGACGGGCCTCCGTGCTTAGTAAACGCGTCCCATCCGGCGGGGCGGCCCGGACCCGGGCGCCGCGGCCCCCGGACGGGGCGCGATCCTTAAGCGCGAACCGCCCTTCTCGCCGGACGCGCCGCGATCTCTAAGCAGGAAGGACCCAGCGCTCCGGATAGGCCGCGATTGTTAAGCGCAGCCACGTCAGAATCCCGGACGGGCCGCGATCTTTAAGCGAGAAGGACCAGGGGCTCCGGACGGGCCGCGATCTCTAAGCGGGACCCATCCGGACAGGCGCGATCCCTAAGCGCGGCGCGCGGCGGCCTCCACCTCGTCGGCGAGGGCAGCGGCGGCGCTCGTCTGACCGAGGCCGCGGGCGGCCGCGCGCATCGCGTCGCGCCGGGCGGCGTCGTCGACGAGGCCGAGCAGCTCGTCGGCAAAGACGGGCTCGTCGATCTTGTCGTCGGGCACGAGGACCGCGGCGCCCGCGTCGGTGAGGAAGCGCGCGTTGGTGGTCTGGTGGTCGGCGGTGGCGTGCGGGTAGGGCACCAGCAGGCTCGGCACCGAGAGCGCCGCGATCTCGGCGATCGAGGACGCGCCGGCGCGCGAGAGCACGAGGTCGGCCGCCGCGAGCGCCTGGCCCATGTTGGAGATGTAGGGCATGACGCGCCAGCGCAGCTGCTCCTCGGGCGTGAGCGCGAGCGCGGAGACGGTCTGGTCGAAGCCGTCGGCGCCCGTGGAGTGCACCACGACGAGGCCCTCGCGGGAGAGCAGCTCGTCCTTGAGGCGGCAGACGCCCTCGTTGATGTGGGCGGCGCCGAGCGAGCCGCCAAAGACGAGCAGCATCGTCTCGCCCTCGTCGACGCCAAAGACCGCGCGGCCCTCGGCGCGGCTCGCGGAGCGCACGCTCAGGCGGACGGGGTTGCCGGTGAGCACCACGGAGGGCGCCCTCCTCCCCTCGCGCTCAAAGACCTCGCGCGCGGCGGGCACGGAGATGCAGACGGTGCTCGCCTGGGGTGCGAGCGCCTTGTTGGCGAGGCCCGGCACGGAGTTCTGCTCGTGAAGCACGTAGGGCACGCCGGCGCGGTGACAGGCGTTCAGCAGCGGCATCTCGACGTAGGCGCCAAAGCCCACGGCGACGTCGGGCGCGCCCTTCTCCTTGAAGCGCGCCGCGATCTGGGACTGCGCGCGGCGCATGCGCGCGAGCGACGAGACGAGCGTCCAGGGCCGCGCGCGGTCGAAGCCGCTCACGACCACGGGAACGAGCTCGAAGCCCGCCTCGGGGACGAGCCGCCCCTCGAGCTTGGCGGTCTGGCCGAAAAACGTCACGTGGTGGCCGCGCCGGTCGAGCTCCTCGGCGAGCGCGAGCGCGGGGTTGATGTGGCCGGCCGTGCCGCCCGCGGCGATCGCGACCTCAAGGCTCTTCTCGTCCATGGAAACCCCCTGTCATCGAGTCCGCGGCCCACGCCCGCGCCCCCTCAGGCGCTCGCCGGCGCTGGGCCCCAGGTCTATTCTGCCGCGCGAGCCGCGCCCCGTCGAGCCGCGGGCGCGCGTTCCGCCGTCGACCACGGTGAGCCCGCGGCCCTGCCGGCCCCGCTGCGGGGAGGCGCCGCGCGCCGAGCGCGGGCGGGGCTCGCCCACGAACGTGAGGCCGCCGCCCGACCCCCGCCGGTCGTCCTCGATCTGCCAGCTGCGGCGCGCGCCGTCATGGGCGGTCTCGGGGAGGCTCGAGTGCAGGGAGACCGAGGCGATCATGCCCACGATCATCATGCTCGCCAGGATCGACGAGCCGCCGTAGGAGAGAAACGGGATGGGCTTGCCGGAGAGCGGGAAGAGGCCGAGCACGCCGCAGACGTTGAGCAGCAGCTGCACGATCACGAGGGTGGTGCAGCCGGCCGCGACGAGACGGCCCGAGAGGTCGGGCGCGTAGCGGGCGATCTGGAAGCCCGCCCACATGAAGACCGCAAAGCCCGCGAGCACGCCGAGGGTGCCCAGAAGTCCGCACTCCTCGCCGATGACGGCAAAGATGAAGTCGTTGTGGGCCATGGGGAGGTAGGAGTACTTCTGGCGCGAGAACCCGATGCCGACGCCGAGCAGCCCGCCCGACCCAAAGGCGTAGAAGCCCTGGATGAGCTGGTAGCCGGTGTCAAAGGGGTCGCTCCAGGGGTCGAGCATGGTCAGCAGGCGCTGGCGCGAGTAGTCGTCCTTGAGCGAGATGGCGAGAAACCCGACGAGCCCCATCCCGAGAAGGGCGACGAGGTAGCGCTTGGGGACGCCGGCGAGGTAGCCCATCACCACGATCGTGAGGCCCAGGACCATCGTGGTGCCCTTGTCGGGCTGGACCACGATCAGCACGAGCGGCAGGCCGACCCCGGCGACGGAGAGCTTGACGAACCCGCCGCCGTCCAGCGAGCCCTCCTCGAAGTAGCGCTCGGCGAGGTTGGCGGCCGTGAAGACGATCGTGATCTTGGCGAACTCCGAGGGCTGGAGGTCGAAGAAGCCGAGGTTAATCCAGCGGGTGGCGCCCATGTCGTTGTCGGTGCCCGCCACGATGACGAGCGCGAGCAGCCCCACTGTCGCGATCCAGATGGGCGTGAGGAAGCGGCGCACCCACACGCGGTAGTCCATCACCGCGAGGGCGACCGCGCAGACGACGCCCGCCACGGAGAACGCGAGCTGGCGCTTGAGGTAGTAGGCGGCGTCGCCGGTCGAGGCGAGCGCGGTGACCGAGGAGGCGGAGTAGACCATGAGGACGCCAAAGGCGACGAGGATGCCCACGGAGGCGATAAGGATCAGCCGCGGCCGCATGAAGCGCTCGGGAACGCCGAACAGGGTGCCCTCCGCCGCCCCGCCGCGCCGCGCGCGCCCGCGCGCCGCCGGGGCCTGGCGCCCGGTCGCGCCCGTCATCGGCCCTCCCCCGCGGCGAGGGCGCGGACGAGGTCCTTGAAGAGGCGGCCGCGCTCGGCCATGTTGGAGAACTCGTCGAACGACGAGCACGCCGGGGAGAGCAGGACCGTCTCGCCCGGGCGGGCCGTCGCGACGGCGGCGTCGAAGGCCTCGCGCAGGTGCGGTGCGCGCACGACCTCGAGGGCGGCGCCCGTCTCGGAGCGCGCGGCCTCGAGCGCGGCGGCGATGCGCTCGCCCGCCGCGCCGAAGCACACCGCGGCGCGGCAGCGCTCGCAGACCGCCGCCGCGAGAGAGGAGAGGTCGGTCATCTTGTCGTGCCCACCGAGAAGAACGACGATGCTGCCCCGCTCGAAGGCGGTGAGGGCCTTCTCCACCGAGTCGGTGTTGGTGGCCTTGGAGTCGTTGACGTAGCGCACCCCGCCGACCTCGCCCGCGGGCTCGATGCGGTGCTCGATCGGGGCAAACGAGACGAGGCCGGAGCGCACGTCCTTCTCGGCCACGCCCAGCTCGAGGGCGACGGCCGAGGCGGCCAGCGCGTTCTCGGCGTTGTGCAGGCCAAAGATCTTGAGGTCGGAGGCGGCCACGAGCGCGTGCTCGACGCCGTCGAGGCGCACCACGAGCTCGCCGTCGCGCAGGAAGGCGGCGCAGGGGCCGTCGGGCTCGGAGGTCACCGAGAGGCGGCAGGTGCGCAGGCCCCTGCCCTCGCAGCGCTGCGCGACCGCGCGGCACCACTCGTCGTCGACGGAGACGACGGCGAGCTCTCCCGCGCCCAGGTTGGCGAAGGCGCGCTCCTTGGCGGCGGCATAGGCCTCCATGGTGTGGTGCCACTCGAGGTGGTCGGGCGTGACGTTGAGCAGGACCGCGACGCGCGGGCGGAACAGGCGCGTCGTGGCGAGCTGGAAGCTCGAGAGCTCGGCCACGAACCAGGTGCCGTCCGCACGCGCATCCAGGGCCTCGACGGGCGGCGTGCCGATGTTGCCCACGGACTCGGCGGCGAGCCCGCCCGCGCGCAGCAGGTGGGTGGCAAGCGAGGTCGTGGTGGTCTTGCCGTTGGTGCCCGTGATGGCGACCCAGCGCTCGGGGCTCTCGCGGAAGGCGAGCTCGGGCTCGCCCACGACCTCGGCGGAGCAGGCGGCGGCAGAGCGGAAGAAGGGCGCGTCGACGGGGATGCCCGGGGAGGCCACCGCCAGGTCGTAGCTCCCGGTCACGTCCTCGGTGCCGGTGACCACGAGCACGCCCGCGGCCTCGAGCCCCTCGACCCGCGGGCCCCGCTCGGAGTCGGCGCCGCCGTAGAGCGTGACGGAGTCCACGCGCGAGCCGAGAAGCCCGGCGAGGTAGCGCGCGACCGCCTCGCCCGTGCGGCCGAGGCCGAGGACGACGACGTTTCCGAGATGTGCCTGAGAGCCCATGTCCTTCTCTCCTCCCCTATCCGAGCTGGAAGTAGAGCGCGAAGCCGAGCGCCGCGAAGGCGGCGGAGACGATCCAGAAGCGCACGACGACCTTAGTCTCCGACCAGCCCTTCTTCTCGAAGTGGTGGTGGATCGGGGCCATGAGGAAGACGCGCTTGCCCGTGGCCTTGAAGCTCAGGACCTGGATCATGACGGAGAGCGCCTCGGCGATGAACAGGCCGCCCATGATCAGCGAGGTGACCTCGGTCTTGGTGAGGACGGCGAGCGAGGCGAAGGCGGCGCCCAGGGCAAGCGACCCGGTGTCGCCCATGAAGATCGTGGCGGGGTAGCAGTTGTGCCAGAGAAAGCCCACGCAGGCGCCCGCGATCGAAGCCGCAAAGATGGCGAGGTTGACCTCCTCGTAGCGGAAGGCCACCATCGCCATCATCAGCATGACCACCATCGAGCACCCGCCCGCGAGGCCGTCGAGGCCGTCGGTGAGGTTGACGGCGTTGGAGAGGCCGGCCATGAGCAAAAAGACGAAGGCGACGTAGAGCCACGGGATGGCGACCTGGGCCCCGCCGACCTCGAGGGTCGTGGTGAGCACGCCGAGGTCGATGGCAAGGCCGCCGGGGAAGCGCACCTCCGCCGGGACGCCGCAGACGTTGACCGCGACGAGGCAGAAGGTCACCGAGATGATGATGAGGCCCGCCATCTTCTGGGAGGGCGTGAGGCCGAGCGAGCGACCGTGGGCCACCGACTCGATGTCGTCGAGCAGGCCGAGCGAGCCGGTGACGAGCGTGGCGGCGACGGCGAGGATGAGCCCCGGCGTCCACTCGGCGAGAAGAGCCGTGGAGACGAGGACGCCCAGCAGGATGATGATGCCGCCCATCGTGGGCGTGCCCTGCTTCACGAGGTGGCGCTGCGGGCCGTCCGCGCGAATCTGCTGGCCCACGCCCTCGTGGCGCATGAGCTTGATGAACAGCGGCATCAGAAGGCCCGTGACCAGCGCCGCGAGGCCCACGGCGAGAAAGATCTGGTAGGTGGGATAGGCGGGATTTCCGATCATCGGTCGAGCACTCCCCTCACGAAGTTGTCCAGCCCCGCGGCGCGCGACGCCTTGACGAGCACGAGGTCGCCCTCGCCGAGCACCGGGGCGATGACGCGCACGGCGTCGTCGACCGTCGGGAGGCACTCGATGGCGTCCTCGGAGAGCCCCATGGTGCGCGCCGCCTCGGCCATCTCGGCGGCGAGGGAGCCGCCGACGAGCACGAGCAGGTCGACGCCCTTGGCGGCGGCGTAGGCGCCCACGTAGCCGTGAAGGCGCGACGCCTCGTCGCCGAGCTCGCCCATCTCGCCGAGGACGGCCACGCGCCGGCCCGCGCACGCCATCGAGGCGAGCACGTCGAGCGAGGAGGCCATCGAGGCGGGCGCGGCGTTGTAGGAGTCGTCGATCACGCGGGCGCCGCAGGCGGCCTCGCGCACGTCGAGGCGCATGCTGGTGGCGGGCATGGACTCGATGGCGTCCACGGCGGCGTCGCGGTCGAGCCCCGCGCGCCAGACGAGCGCCACGGCGAGCAGCAGGTCGTCCGCCGCGCCGCGGCCGGGGACCGTGAGGCGCGCCGAGCGGCTCCAGCCGTCGGAGCAGGCGATCTCGACGGTGGCGCGACCCTCGTCGTCGAGGGTGACGCCGAGGGCGCGGACGTCGTCTCCCGCCGCGGCGCCCACGTGCATGACGTCGACGCCGGCGGGGCGCGCGAAGCCGTCCTCGATGAAGGGCGTGAAGTCGCCGGAGCTCGTCAGCGCGAGCGTGGGGGCGACGCCGTCGCGGCCGCGCATGCCCGAGACGACCTCGGCCTTGGCGCGCGCGATGTTCTCGCGGCTGCCGAGAAGCCCGATGTGGCTCGTGCCGACGTTGGTGATGGCGGCGAGCGCGGGCTGGCAGGCCTGCGCGAGGCGGTCGATCTCGTGGCGGTGGTTCATGCCGAGCTCGCAGACGACGACCTCGGCGTCCGCGGGCGTCGAGAGCACGGTCAGCGGCCCGCCGATGAGGTTGTTGAGGTTGCCCCTGGTGGCGTGGCAGCGCCGCTGCGCGCCAAAGCCCGCGGCGAGCATCTCCTTGGTCGTGGTCTTGCCCACCGAACCGGTGACGGCCACGACGAGCCAGTCGGGGTGGAGCTCGCGCCAGGCGCGGGCCAGGCGCAGCAGGAACTCCTCGCAGTCGTCGTCGGCGGCGCGCAGGACCGCGCAGCCGGCGGCGCGGGCGGCCTCGAGGTCCTTCTCGGCGGGCTCGGCGGAGGCGACCACGGCGGCGGCGCCCGCGGACGCGGCGGACGCGAGGTAGGCGTTCCCGTCCACGCGCTCGCCCGCGAAGGCGACGAACATGCCCCCGGGCTCGACGGCGCGCGAGTCGATGACGACCTCGCCGGCGACGCCCGCGGCGCCCTCGACGAGCACCGCGGCGCCCGTGGCCCGCGCGACCTGCTCTATGGACAGCTCAATCATCGTGCAACCTTTCTTGCTAGCCCACGGTCGGGACGCCCAGGATGTTGACGGCCTGGGTCATCACGTCATGGAACACGTACGAGGAGGACTGCGAGGCGAGGGCGGCGAGGTGGTTGAGGCCCACGTAGACGAGGACCTCGGGCTCGTCGGCGTTGGCGAAGCCGCACATGGACGCCACGTAGGACCAGTCGAGGTAGCCCCCCTCGCCCGCCTGCTCGCCGGTGCCGGTCTTGGCGGCGATGTCATAGCCCTCGACCTGGCCCTTCACGCCAGTTCCCTGGGTGACGACGTCGCGCATCATGTCGATCTCGAGGTGGCTCGTCTCGTCTGCGATCACGGGGTCGCCCGCGGGCCAGTCGACGGTCTCCTCCCCCTTTGCCACGAGGAAGTGCGGCGTCGTGGGCACGCCGCCGTTGGCCACGGCTCCGAAGGCACGCACGATCTGGACCATGGGGATGGCCAGGCCCTGGCCGAAGGCCATCGAGCCCGCGGTGGAGCCGTCGTACTCGGCGAGCGTCTTGACGATGCCCTCGGTCTCGCCGGGGAAGTCGATGCCCGTGAGGTGCCCGATGCCGTAGCGATCGACGCCCTCGGAGAAGGCCTCGGCGCCGATGACCTCCTGGACGAGCAGGGCCATGGCGGGGTTGGAGGAGTGCGAGAGCATGTAGCGGACCGGCATGTCCTGCGCGTAGTCGCGCCCGTCGGAGTCGCTGACGTAGCTCTCGCCGACCTTGTAGAACGCGGGGACGTTGTAGACGGTCTCGGGCGTGTAGAGCCCGAGGTCGAGCCCGATCGAGGTCGTGATGACCTTGAAGACGGAGCCGGGCTCGAAGGAGCTCGAGACGGGCTTGAGGTTGAGGGCGGAGGCGTCGGAGAGGTCCGAGAAGTCCGCCAGCGGCGTGGAGCACGCGGCGAGGATCTCGCCGGTCTTGGGGTCGGTCACCATGACCGAGCCCGAGTCGGAGGAGTAGGTCTCCACGGCCTGCTTGATGATCTGCTCGCAGGCCTGCTGGAGGTCGACGTCGATGGAGATGACGATGTCCGTGCCGTTCTTGGCCTCGGTGACGTGGGAGGCGCCGCCCGCGATCGGGGTGCCGGTGAGGCCCGTCTCGATGAGCATCTCGCCGTCGGTGCCGGTGAGCAGGTCGTTGTACTGGAGCTCGAGCCCGGTGGCCCCCTGCCCGTCGACGTTGACCATGCCGAGGACCTGAGCGGCGACGTTGCCGTAGGGGTAGACGCGCTTGGTGTCGGCGAGATAGTAGATGCCGCGCAGCTCGCGATCGGCGAGAAGCTCCTGGAGCTCGTCGGCGACGTCCTGGTCGACCTGGCGCTGGATGTAGACGAAGGTGGTGTCCATGACGAGCAGGTCCATGTAGTCCTGCTTGTCGCCGCCGAGGACCTTGACGAGCGCCGAGGCGACGCCCGAGGGATCGTTGACCTCCTTGGGGTTGGCGTAGATCGTCTCACAGTCCTCGCTCATGGCGAGCACGTTTCCGTTGCGGTCGAAGATGGTGCCGCGCTTGGCGTGGAGCACGATGCGGTTGGTGCGCTGGCTCTCCGCCTTGGCGGCCAGGTTGCCGCCGTCGATGATCTGGAGGAAGCCGAGACGGGCGGCGACCACGCCAAAGAGGGCGAGAAAGACCTTGCGGGTGATGGAGAGGCCGTGGTCGGCGCCGCCGCTGCCCGAGCCGCCCGGCCGCGCCGCGCGGACGCGGTAGCGCGCACGAGAGGCCTCGTCGTACGAGGCCTCTGGATGGTTCCTCCGCCCGGGGCGGGTATGTCTTCTGCTGCTTCTCACGCTAGCAAGTCTAGCCGACGTTTGCCTGCTCGCCCGTCTCCGTCTCGGACTGCGCAGCATCACCATGAGAGGCCGCGTCCTGGTCGGCGGTCTCCGCCGGCTCGTCAAAGACGACGCTCACGCGCTCCGCGGGGAGCACCATGCCATAGTTCTGCGTCGCGATGCGGCTGATGCGGGCGTTGCTCGAGAGCACCGAGCGCTCGATCTTGAGGTTGGAGCTGAGGGTCTGCGCCTCGCTGATCTGCGAGGTGAGGTCGGAGTTGGCCTGGAGCACGGAGACGGTCGCCGCGGAGAGCGCGACGCGCACGAGGTTGAGGGCGATCAGAAACGCCGCGACGGCGATGACCGCACGGAAGCGCGCCCAGAACTCAGGGGAGATGCCCTGGCGGGCACGGGCGTCGAGACCGCCGCCGGAGACCACCTCGAAGGAGGGGCGCGACTCCTGAGAGGGGCGCTCCCACGCCCTCTCCGCGGCCCTCACCGAATATGCCTCTGACCCCTGATACCTCATGTGTCTTCCTTGTGTGTGGGCGACCTTTCGGTCGCAGTCCGTTCGTGCGCTTCAGGTAGCTGGGAGCTTGAGGGTTGCTTGAGGCTTCTCTCCTCGTGCTGTTGGCGACCTTAAGGTGATGATCGAGTGTTGGTTGATAGTTCGTTTAGCGTGCGGTGGTGGTATGTTTGGGCTGCGTGGTGGTGCGGTGGTGCTTCGTTTGTCACAAGGTAGACGGCCGGGGCCGGCTACGGCGTCACTGCCTTCACGCTCAGGCGTCGAGCTTGACCGCCACGCGCATGAGGGCGCTTCGCGACCGTGGGTTGGCCGCGACCTCCTCGTCTGAGGCGACGAGGGGCTTTCGGGTCCTGACCTTGAGTGCCGGCACGTGTCCGCACACGCACACCGGAAGGTCCGGTGGGCAGGTGCACCCCTGGGAGAGCTCGGAGAAGACGTGCTTCACGATCCGG
Source organism: uncultured Atopobiaceae bacterium (assembly GCA_944320385.1). Taxonomy (GTDB): domain Bacteria; phylum Actinomycetota; class Coriobacteriia; order Coriobacteriales; family Atopobiaceae; genus Thermophilibacter. The sequence goes on from CALUHH010000012.1 coordinate 59,097, forward strand.
TCCTCGAGCGAGTGGTAGGAGATGACGCAGATCCTGCCGCCCGGGTTGGCCCACCTCGCCGCCGCGCGCAGGCCGCGGTCGAGGACATCGAGCTCGTGGTTGACCTCGATGCGCAGCGCCTGGAAGGTGCGGCGCGCCGGGTGCCCGCCGGTCCTTCTCGCCGCCGCGGGAATCGCGGCCTTGATGACCTCGACCAGCTCGAGGGTCGTCTCGATGGGGGCCTTGCTTCGGGTCTCCACGACCTTACGGGCGATGCGGCTCGCAAAACGCTCGTCTCCGTATACGCGAAGGATTCGGGCGAGGTCTGCTTCGTTGTAGGTGTTCACGACCTCTGCTGCGGTTAGGGTGTGGTTGCCCGAACTCATTCGCATGTCCAGGGGCGCGTCCTCGTGGTACGAGAAGCCGCGCTCCGGGATGTCAAGCTGCGGGGAGGACACGCCGAGGTCGAAGAGGAAGCAGTCGACCCCGAGAACCTCCGCCTCGACGAGAAGTTCGTCGAGGTCCCCGAAGTTGCCCTTGAGGGTGCGGACGCTCGCCTCGGGCACCTCGCGGGCGAGGCGCTCCGTCGCGGCTGCGAGGGCCATGTCGTCCTGGTCGATCCCAAGCGACAGGCCGTCCGGGGCCACGCGGCGCGCGAGCTCTACGGTGTGTCCCGCACCACCGAGGGTGCAGTCGCAGGTCACCTCCCCCGGCTGGGGGTCGAGCTCGGCGAGGACCTCGGCGAGCATCACGGGTACGTGCCGGTATTCTGCTGTCAAGTCCCTCGCCCCCTCTCGTTGCTAGTCGTGGAAGAGAAGCGCGTCGAGGTCGTCCTCGAAGCTCTCCTGCGCCGCGTTCCACTCCTTGGTGTCCCAGACCTCGAAGTGGTCGCCTGCGCCCACGACCGTGACGTCCCCGGTGAGGCCGAGCTTCTCGCGCGAGCCGGGCTTGGCCGCGTCGAGCTTGCCGAGGGCCACGCGACCGGCGGAGTCGATGTCGACCTCCACGGCGCTTGCCCAGAGCCCCGTCCTCAGCTGGACGTCCTTGCGACTGCGGGGATCGTAGTGGTGGTCGCCGTACTCGAAGAGGCCGTCGACGAACCGCTCGAACCCCTCAGGGGTGAAGCCGTTCACGCAGCCGTTCATGGGAACGAGGTAGATCGTCTTGCGGTCGCCGTCGATCAGCTGCTTGCGGAAGACGGCCGGCAGGGTGACGCGCGCCTTGGCATCCACGGACATCGGATACGAGCCGGCGAGCATTGCACCCTCCCTTCGAAAGACGAGACCCCACCCCCGAACGGAGCGTGCGACTACTATACGTCATCCGCGACACTTTGCGACACAGAAAAACACTTTGCCACACCCTGCGGTTGAAATCTGGTTCTCAGCGGTTCTCGCCGGTAACCGGCCCCCCAGATGTTGCGTCGCTCGGGTGCCTGAGCCACAAGAGGGGCGCCGGTGTTCTGCTTTCCCGCAAACGATTTGTGGCGCTGCCGTGAAAGCGCAACCCCTGGAGGCGGTGGGGCGCCGTCCCACTCCCCCACCGCGCGGGAGCGTCCCCGCTTAAGTGTTGTGTGCCATGACGTTGTTTACGCCGACGACGCGCGACATGGGCGGGAGGCCCCCGCAGGCGCTGT
>CALUHH010000013.1 GCA_944320385.1 uncultured Atopobiaceae bacterium
CGATCCGGCAGGCCCGAGAGGGGCTCGCGGAGGCGGCGTAGCCGGAATAGTCCGGAAAAACGTCCGGGGTCCCCTCCTGCGGTGTGACATTTTAACCTGTCCAAATTGTCACATGCCGGCCCGTGTCGTGCCCGCTACTTCACCGTGAGCACCGGCACGTCGACGGAGCGCAGCACGCCAAAGCTCACGCTGCCGAGCATGCCCCGCAGCGCGCCCAGGCCGCGCCGCCCCATGACCACGAGGTCGATGTCGCGGCTGGTCACGTAGTCGACGATGCCCTCGAGCGCGGAGTCGGAGATGACCGCGTTGGCCACGATCTTGCACTGCGCGTCGTCGCGGGACTCGTCCACCACCTGCTGGATGTCGGCCACCGTGCTCTGCACCACCGAGTCGAGGATGCGCTCGTAGGTCGAGGGGTCGCCGACCGCATACGGCGTGTCGAGGCCGATGTCGCCCAGGAGCGTGGGGTTGGGCAGGGACGACGAGGGGATGACGGTCACCACGTGCACCTTTGCCTCGGGGTAGGGGCCGGCCAGGCCAAGTGCGATGTGCAGGGCGCTTTTTGCGTGGTCGGACTCGTCGTAGGGAACCAGGATGTTTTTAAAGTACATGGTTACCTCCTCGTGCCGGAGCTGGCGCTTATCGGCGTTTATACCCGCTGCCCGGCGGCGCTTTCGACGTGTCGGCCAGCGCGGCCGACTCGTCCGCGGGCGTATGATACGAAGGGACAGTCCCTTCGTATCATTCTGGAGGCGAGAAGAGCGTGCGCGTCACGGTGCTGATGGAGAACTGCACGCCGTCGAGCCGCCTGGCGGCCCGGCACGGCCTGTCGCTGTGGATCGAGCTCGCCGACGGCAGGCGCGTCCTGTTTGACACGGGCCCGGACGACGCCTTTCTCGCCAACGCCCGCACGCTCGGCGTGGACGTGACCACGGCCGACCTGGCGGTGCTCTCCCACGGGCACTACGACCACGGCGGCGGCCTGCGCGCCTTTCTCGACGCGTGCGCCCAGGCGGGGCGCGACGTGCCCGTCTACGTGCGCGAGCATGCCTTCGAAAAGCACGTCTCCGGCACGCCGGAGCGTCACCACGCGATCGGGCTGGACCCGGCGCTTGCGGCGGACCCGCGCGTGGTCGCGGTGGGCGAGAAGCACGAGGTGGGCGACGGGCTCACGCTCTTCTCGACCGCGCGGCGCGACCACCCGGCGGCACGGTCCAACCGACGCCTGATGGAGCTGGTGGGCGGGGAGCCCGCGCCGGACCGCTTCCTGCACGAGCAGAGCCTGCTGGTCGTCGAGGATGGCCGCCGCTACCTGGTCTCCGGCTGCTCGCACGGGGGCATCCTCAACATCATGGACGCCGCGGAGGAGCTGGCGGGCGGCCCGCTCGACGCCGTGGTCGCGGGCTTTCACCTGATGGACCCGAGCGGCGGCACGGTGGAGGACCCCGAGCTCACGCGCGCGCTCGCGGCCGAGCTCGCCGCGCGGCCCGCGCGCTACCTCACGTTCCACTGCACCGGGACCGACGCGTTTGCCCTGCTGCGCGACGCGCTGCACGAGCGCGCGGGCTACCTGCACGTGGGGAGCCGCGCGGAGCTCTAGGCCAGGCGGTGTGCACGTTCCTGGGCGGTGTGCGCACGCTTGGGCGTTGTGTACACTGTCCCGTTTCTGAAATGAGGTCCTTCTCGGCAAAACGCCTGGTAGATTAGCTGCCGAGAAGTGCGCACACCTGGGGGGAGTGCGCACAACGCCAAGGAACGTGCACAACGCCGAGAAGTGCGCACAACGCCCGGCCGCTTTGGCCCGCCCCGGCAGGCGCGCTACAATCGTCCTAGTCGACTCTGGGAGGTCCGATGCAGTTTCTTGGTGCGCTCGTTGCGCTGCTCATCGTTGCGTTTGTCGTGTCGCTCGTGGTGTCGTTCCTGGTGAACATCGTGGCCGGGGCGCTCTCTCTGCTGCCGGCGATCTTTGTCATCGTGGTTATCTGGTTCTTCGTGCGCGGCGGGAAGATTCACGTGGAGTTCCCCGACCGCGACGACCGCAATCGCCTCAACTAGGGGCGAGAAGGACATGGCGACGCCCGAGTTCATCCTGCGCCTGCGCGAGAAGATCGGCCACGACCTGTTGTGGCTCATCGGCGTGACGGCCTATGTGGAGGACCCCGAGGGGCGCGTCCTTCTCGGCCGGCGCGCCGACACCGGCGAGTGGGCGCTCGTCTATGGCATCAACGAGCCGGGCGAGGAGCCGGCGGACACCGTGATTCGTGAGGTCGCCGAGGAGACGGGCGTGGACGTGGTGCCCGTCGCGCTGGCGAGCGTGAAGGCGGGGCGTCGCATGACGGTCTACGCCAACGGCGACCAGACGCAGTACCTGGACCTGAGCTTCGTCTGTCGGCTTGCCGAGGGCGGCAGCGCAGAGCCGCGCGTGGCCGACGACGAGAGCCTGGAGGTGGGCTGGTTTTCGCCGGACGCGCTGCCCGAGCCGCTCGCTGCGTCGACGGTCGAGCGCATGGCGCACATCGCCGCGTGGCGCGAGGCGGGCGCCGGGGCCGCGCTCTTCTCGTTTGGCGGCTAGCCGACGCCCTTCTCGCCCCCCGCGCGCTGCTTGAGGGTATGTACACCCCTACGGGACGCTCGTTCTTCTCGGCAGCTTATCTACCTGCGCGTTTGCAACCAGCCAAAACCCGGCGAGTGTACATACCCTCGGGGCGGGTGCACATACCCTCAGAGGGATGCCCGCCTGGGGCCGGGAGCGCTACCAGCGGATCGTGTACGGGTCGGCCGTGAACGAGCAGAAGGTGGCGGTGACGTTCTCCAGCGCAAAGACCTCGCAGTTGCCGTCGTCGGCGGCGTACATGGGCTGCAGCTCGGGATACTCCGCGAGCACGGCCTCGCGCGCCTCCAGGCGGTCGTCGAGCACGGCGTCGGCCGTGACGCGCAGCCACGTGCCGTCGGTGCCGGTCGCGCAGATTGCCACGCGCGGGTGGGCGAGCATCTGCTCGGAGACGGGCTTCACGCGCCCGGTCTGGATGTAGAGCTTGCCCTCGAACTTTGCGATGGTCCCAAAGGGCCGGACCTGCGGGTTGCCCGCCTCGTCGACGGTTGCCAGGAAGTAGGTGGGGTTGGCCTTGAGGTATGCGAGGACCTCGTCCATGGGCGCTCCTCTCGCGTTGACGGTCGTTGGCGCTACTTTACTCCGCCTCGGGGGCGGCAAGGCGCCGCTTGTAGTAGATCTTCACGCCGAGCAGGACGAGCGCGAGAAAAACCAGCGTGGCCGCCACGGTGACCATGGACTCAAAGCTCACGAGCGCCCCGGCGAGGACGGCGATCACGGCAAGGGCGGGCATCAGCTGAACGTAGGTGCGCGCGGTCTCGCGCTCCGTGTGGGCGCGCAGCTCGTCGTGCTCTCGCGCCTGGAAGCGGCGCAGCTCGGCGTCGTCTGAGAGGGCGCGCTGAAGGCTGTGGGCCTGGCGCGCGGTGATGGCTCCGGCGACGATGAAGATGCCCATGATGAATCCCGAGAGAAAGCCCGAGGCGCGCAGGTCCGCGTGCAGGGCAGGGAGTTGGTCGGACATGGTGAGCGCGAGCAGGGCCGCCCACGCAACGAGGATGACGGCGAGCAAGATCCTCTCGCGACGCAGGCGACGGCGGACGGTGGCGCGCAGCGCTTCGGCAGTGCTCTTCATGGCAATCACAGCTCCTCGTCTATCTCGGAAAAGTCAAAGACGTCCTCGATCGTGAGGCCAAAGTACCGAGCGATCTTGTAGGCGAGCGGCAGCGAGGCGGTGTACTTGCCCACCTCGATCGACGTGATGGTCTGCCGCGTGGTTCCCACGGCGTCGGCGAGCTCGGCCTGGCTCATCTTGCGATCACGGCGCAGCTCCTTGATGCGCGTTCGCATGGGCCTCCTCTCGTGCCGGTGATATGCAAAGCCAGCTTTGCAGTTCAAGCATAGTACGCTTTGCAAGATATGACAAGTAAGCTTTGCATAATTAGGTGACGAGAAATACCTGGTGCCGGAATACCGACATCTGAGCGCCGCGGTGCCGGATTCCCGACATATGTGTCCGAAAGGTGCGAGAATCTCGACACCTGCGCGTTCTCGATACGCAGATGTCGGTAATCCGGCACCGCCTCAACGGCGGTCGGCGCCAAGTTCTTCTCGTCCGCGGCTTACGTCGCACTGACAGCGCTGTGTCACCATGGGGCCAACGAGCGAGAGAGGAGGCGAGCGTGGAGTTCTTCTTGGTGCTTCCGACGCTGGGGGCGTGGATCTCGGAGGCCACGGGAATCGTGAGCGCGGAGGACGCGACCAACGCGGTCTACATGTTCGTGTTCCTGGGGATTCCGGCGATCATTTTGCTGGTCTCGATGGCCGCGGCGCGCGGCCGCCGCCGGCGCGGCGAGAACCGCGAGGGCGTTGCGACCTTCTTGGACGAGGAGCTCGACGAGATGCCGGCCGATGTCACGCCTGAGGAGCTCTGCCCGTTTTACGCCGGTGACGTGAACGGTCGCGCGGTCGCGCTCGAGGTGCTCGCGCTGTGGCGCGACGGCGCCCTCGACCTCGCGCCCACCGCGTCGCTCGACCAGGGCGCCTGGAGAATCGAGCTGCTCGACACGTCAGCCATGGCTTCCGGCGGCCTGCGCGGCGCCATTGCCCACCTGCTCTTTGTCGATGGCGGTCGGGTCACGTCCCCCGCCGCGATCATGCTGTCTGCTGCCCGCAGCCCCCAGCGCGTCGAGGGCGAGTACAGCTCCGTCAAGAGATGCGCGGATCAGGCGGCCGAAGAGCGCGGCCTCAGTCTCTCGACGGGCCGCGGCACGAGCGGCCTGCTGGCGGCGGTGGCGGTCGTGGTCGCGATCATAGGCGCGATGTCCCTGTCTCAGACGACGCTCGGGATCGGGGCGATCGCGGCGCTGATCGGCGGCATGTTTCTCGTGTTTCTCGCCCAGAGCAACCTGGCCGCGGAGCGCACGAGCGACACAGGTGCAGATCTTATTGCCCGGGCGGACGCGCACCGCCGCTGGATCATCAGGCGCGCGAGCTCGGGGCAGGGCATCTCCGGCATGCGCGAGCGCGTCGACCGGACGCTGCGCTTTGCGCTTGCCCTCGGGATTGACGAGAAGGTCGTGCGCGCCCTGGCGCACGACGCGGGGGCGGAGGAGCTCGAGTGGTTCCTCAGCCCGCCGCGCGAGGGCTGGCCGTCCCCGCTCGAGACGCCCGCCGCACCGGCGTGGTACGTGCCCTACGCGCAGCTTCACGGCAAGGGGAGGGGTACGCCACCCGTGCCGCCGCCCTCCGACGCGGCGACCCGTCGGGGCGCCCGGCCGGGCAAGGGCGGTCCGCGCGCTGGCTAGCGCGCTACCGCGCGTAGTGGTCGAGGCACATCCCGATGAAGTCGCGCATCTCGGCGCGGAAGTCCGTCTCGGGTCGCTCAATCCGGAGCCGCTCGAGCGCCTCGGCGATGAGCGGGTTGCTCCAGCAGCCGCTGACCAGGCCGGTGGCGTGGTAGTAGATGGTGACGAGCAGGGGCTCGACGCGCTCGGGCGCGATGTTGAGGATGAGGGGCAGGTGCTCGCGCATCTGCGCCACGTGGTCGTAGTAGGTGCGCTTGAAGACCATGAGGCGCTCGATGGTGACGTTGGTCTCCACGATCGTGGTGAGCAGGTCGCCCAGGCGGAAGTACTCCTGATGCGCGTTGGCGATGCCCGCCCAGACCTCGGCCACGGTGTCCGGTGCGAGGCCGCAGCCCTCTGGCAGGGCGGTGAGCAGCGCGTTGAAGTAGGAGTCCATCTCGTCGGCGGTCAGGAGCAGGAAGACCTCCTCCTTGGTGCTGACGTACTTGTACAGGTTGGCGCGCGACCAGCCGAGCTCGTCGGCGATCGTCGTGAGCGTGATCTCGTGGTAGGGGCGCGCGGCAAACTGCCTGCGGACGGCCCCCTTAATCTCCTCGAGGCGCTGCCCCTTCTGCTCGGCGCTGCGCGCTCGGATGAACTCTGCCATGACTCCTCCAAACCGTGTACGAGGAAAGTATACCGCAGCTTATCGAGAAAATAAGAAAAACAACGTCACCTAACCATTGACAAGATACGCAACGCCACGTAACTTAAGACCTGTTAATTGGGGACAGTCCCCAATTAGCACAAAGGTTTGATGTAGGTAGAAGAACATGCTGACGAGAAGGAACTTCCTGGCAGTTGCCACTGTCACCGCGACCGCGTTCCTGGCCGGTTGCTCTGGCGAGAAGGACGAGGTGCCTGCTGCAGCTCCGGCAACGGAGCCGGCTGAGGAGACTCCCGCGGCGGATGCCGCTCCCACCGGCAACGTGCTCGTCGCGTACTTCTCGGCTACGGGCAACACGGCCGGGGTCGCGGAGGCCATCGCCGGGCGGTTGGGCGCGGACGTCTGGGAGATCGAGGTGGCGCAGCCCTACACCGAGGCGGACCTCAACTACAACGACGACGCCTCCCGCACGAGCGTCGAGTGCTCGGACGGGACCAACCCCGAGCTCGCGCAGGTCACGCCCGACGGCTGGGCCGACTACGACACGGTCCTTCTCGGCTATCCGATCTGGTGGGGTGAGGCGGCCTGGCCGTTGCGCACGTTCGTGGCGGGCAACGACTTTGGCGAGAAGACCGTGATGCCGTTCTGCACCTCTGGCTCCTCAGGCATCGGGGGCAGCGCCGAGCGCCTTGCGGAGCTCGCCGGCACCGGCAACTGGCTCGAGGGCGAGCGCTTCTCTGCCGGTGCCGGCGATGATGCGGCGGCCTGGGCCGCCGGCCTGGGGCTGTAGGAGGGGGAAGATCATGAACGTCGTCATCTTGCAGGGGAGCCCCAACCGCGACGGCTCCACCGCCATCCTCTGCGAGGAGTTCGCGCGCGGGGCGCGCCAGGCGGGACACACGGTTGAGCGCATCGACGTGGCGCAGGCGGACGTGAGGCCCTGCACGGGCTGCGTTGCCTGCGGCTACGGCGCGCGCCCGTGCGTCCAGCGCGACGGCATGGCGGCGATACTCGAGAAGATCCTCACCGCCGACGTGCTGGCCCTGGCGACCCCGCTCTACTACTACGCGATGACGGCTCAGCTCAAGGCCGTGATCGACCGGTTCTGCTCGGCCAACTCCGCCATCACCGCGCGGCGCCTGCGCTCCGTTCTTCTCGCCGTGGCGTGGAACGCGGACAGCTGGACCTTCGACGCGCTTGAGGCTCACTACGACACGCTGGTCCGCTATCTCGACCTGAGAGACTGCGGCCGCGTGCTCGGCTACGGCTGCGGCACGCCGTCCATGACGCGCGCCACGGATGCCCCGCAGCATGCCTTCGAGCTGGGGCGCTCGCTGTAAAGGGACGCGGCAGCCCCCGCGCTCCGTCATGCCATGTGTTACAACAGTGGGGGGATCGATGGGGGCATGCGGCATGTGGCTGCTGGCGGCGGTTGGCTCGGCGCTCTTTGCGGGCGTGACGGCGGTTCTCGCCAAGCTCGGCGTGCGCGAGACGGACTCCGACCTGGTGACGGCGCTGCGCACGGGCGTGGTGCTGGCCTTCTCCGCGCTGGTGCTGCGCGAGCGGCTGCGGCGTCGCGAGCTGGGCGGTCTCGTGCTTCTGGTGGCGGGCACGCTTGCGATCGCCGCGGCGTGAGCGCGAGGGGAGGGCGAGAAGAACCTCGTGGGTTGTCCCTACGCCCAACCGCGTGCTCGGAGTTCGGTGACCAGCGGATCGAGGTAGCTGCGCTCGCAGCCTTCGTAGCCCTCGCGCATCTGGGCGAGGGCCGTGCCCGAGCGCTGGTCGCCCTTGCGCGCCTCGCCTTCGAGCATCTTGAAGTAGATGCGCATCATGGCTTTGTCAACCGCGCCGAGCCGCTCGAAGTGAAAGCCGCCCTGGCAGTAGCACCATGGCATGTCGGGGTAGGCGCCTGCGGGGAAGGAGCGTCGGAACGCCTCCTCGTGCTCGCTTGCGGGCCAGAGCTCGCTGGGCATGGGCGTAGCGCCCACGGCAACCACGGCATAGCGCTTCTCGCCATGCGCCGCCATATAGGCCCGGAACCGTTTTGCTCCCTTGAGCGATGCCGCGTGGAACCAGCTGCAGAGGACCACGAGGTCCGCGTCCGCGGCGACGACCTCGATTTGTTCGAGCGGGACCATCCGGCATCCGAGCTCCTCCGCGAGCCAGTCGGCGTATCTCTTGGCAGAGCCCGTCTGCGAGCAGAATGCGACGGCCGCGCCCATGGCGACCCCTTTCGACGGAGGGTGGATTGTCCACGTTCTTCTCGCCAGTGTACGGGGTCGACGTCAGCTCCAGGTAAGCCGCCTGCGAGATGCAGGCGTGAAGGGCTCTGGCCGTCGTCGCGGCGGTCACTACCGGATGAAGTTCGTCTGCTGGCCAGCCTCCTGAGAGGGCAGCGGAACACCCGCCGCGCGGCCCGCATCGAGGCACTTGAGCATCCACGCCATGTTGCGCCCGAGCTGGCGCATGGTCCAGAGGCCCTCGGCGTCCTGCTCGGTCTCTGCCGCCACGTTGCCGTGCACGTTGTTCCAGTAGCGCGAGCTCACGACCGGCATCTGCGCGATGGTGAAGAACTTGTTGATGTCGTCGAAGGCAGAGGTGGTGCCGCCGCGTCGGGCGCTCGCCACGGCCGCCGCCGGCTTGTACGCGAGCACGTTCTTCTCGCCCGCACGGCCGTTGCTGTAGAAGAGGCGGTCCATGAAGCCCAGCAGCGACGCTGCGGCGTGGGCGTAGTGCACCGGCGCGCCAAAGACAAAGCCGTCGGCCTCGGCTGCTTTGGGACGGAACTCGTTCACCACGTCGTCGAACGCGCAGCGGCCGAGCTTGGCGCAGCCGCCGCAGGCCACGCAGCCGCCCACGGGCCGCGCGCCGATCCAGAAGATCTCCGCCTCCACGCCCTCGGCCTCCAGCGTGCGCGCCACCTCCTCGAGCGCGCGGTTGGTGCTCCCCGCCTTGTGCGGGCTGCCGTTCACGAGCATGACCTTCATGGGATTCTCCTATCTGGTACGAAGGGACGCTTCCATCTGTAAATTGGGGACAGTCCCCAATTTACAGATTGCCCGCGCGAACCAGCTCCAGAAACCGTCGCGCGGCGTTGCCGAGGGGGACGTCGCGCTTCCAGGCGAGGTCGATGACCGAGACGAGCGGCGGGAAGAGCAGGCGAAACTCCAGCCCGGTGCCCGGGCCCACCGTCGTGAGCCCATCGAAGGAGAGCATGCGGCCCACGCCCTCGCGCACGAGCAGCGCGCCGTTGTAGGCGAGGTTGTACGTTGCGGCCACATTTGCCTCGGCGGCGCGCTCTCCGAACCACGTGGCGAGAAGCCCGGTGAGCCCGTCACCTCTGGCGTGGCGCTCCGGTACGATGAGCGGCGCGTCGAGAAGGTCGGCGGGGCTCACGGCCTCGCGCGCGGTCAGCGGGTCGTCGTCGCGCACGAGCACGCCCCAGGCGTCGGTGGGGGAGAGGCGCAGGTGGGCGTAGCGGTCAACGTCGGGGTAGCTCATGAGCACGGAGAAGTCGTCGACGCCGTGCTCCAGGCGCTCGATGAGGTCAGGAGCGTTGCCGCTGTGCAGGTGAAAGCGCACGCCGGGGTACTTCTCGCGAAAGCCACGCACGTGGCGGGCGATCACGCGCAGGCCCTCAGACTCGCCGGCGCCGATGAAGACGTCGCCCTCCACGATGTCCTCGCCCTGCGTTAGGTCCGCCGCGGCCTGGTCCGCGAGACCGACGATCTCCTGCGCACGACGTCGCAGGTAGAGGCCCTTCTCGGTGGGCGTGACGCTGCGGCTGTGGCGCTCGAGGAGCGGGGTGCCGAGCTCGCGCTCGAGGGCGGCAATCTGTCGGGAGAGCGCGGGCTGCGTCACGTGCAGCGCCTCGGCCGCGCGCGACATCGTGCCGTGCTCGCAGACGGCGAGGAAGTAGCGAAGGGTCCGGAGTTCCATGTCCGCTCCATTACGTAAAGGCATATCACGATATGCGATATAAGCAATTGTAGCTCAGGACCTCGCGGCGCAAAATGAGACAAAGGGACAGTCCCTTTGTCTCATGGGAGGCGGACGTGAGGGTTGAGCTGCGGATAGGCGAGGTTGCGGTGCCGGTGGAGCTGAACGGCTCCGCCGCCGCCCGCGCGCTTGCCGACCGCCTGCCGCAGGAGCTCTCCATGAGCGTCTCGAGCGTGGGGTGCTGCGGGCAGCTGTCCTTCTCGCTGCCGCACGATGCCGCCGACGTCCACCCCGGCTGGTCCGACGGCGACCTCAACTACAAGCCCGAGGGCGACTGGCTCGCGCTCTTCTTTGACGACGAGCGCAACTCCGCGCGCTACGGAGGCCAGGTCACGCTGGGCCACGCGGTGGGCCCGCTCGACGCGCTGCGCGGCCAGGCGCGGACGTGCGAGGCGATGATTCAAAAGGAGACGGACCCCTTTTGAATCATGACCGAGAAGAACGGGTGCTCGGCTAGGGCGCCAGGAGGAAAGGAGATCAACATGGCAGTCAAGCAGACGGCGGGACGCGACCAGCTGGGCGAGCTCGCCCCCAAGTTCGCGCAGCTCAACGATGACGTGCTCTTTGGCGAGGTCTGGAGCCGCGAGGGGCAGCTCAGCCTCAAGATGCGCTCGATCGTGACCGTGGTGACGCTCGTGGCCAAGGGCATGGTGGACAGCTCGTTCGAGTATCACATGGCCACCGCGCGCAAGAACGGCGTCACGCGCGAGGAGATGGCGGAGATCCTCACCCACGAGGCCTTCTATGCCGGCTGGCCCAACGCGTGGGCGGCGTTCCGCGTGGCGCTCAAGGTCTACGGGGACGAGGCGGACGCCGGCGAGGGCACGTCCTTCTCGCCCATGTTCGGCCTGGGCAGCCCCAACGACGCCTACGCCCAGTACTTCATCGGCAACTCGTACCTCAACCCGCTGACCAGCGCCGCCGAGTGCGGCGTCGGCCTTGCCAACGTCACCTTCGAGCCGGGCTGCCGCAACAACTGGCACGTGCACAATGCCGAGAAGGGCGGCGGGCAGATCCTTGTCTGCACCGACGGTCGCGGCTGGTACCAGGAGTGGGGCAAGGAGCCGCAGGAGCTCGCGCCGGGCACCGTCGTGGTGATTCCGGCGGGCGTCAAGCACTGGCACGGCGCCGCGCGCGACAGCTGGTTCAGCCACGTCGCCTTCGAGGCGCCGGGCGAGGGCTGCAGCAACGAGTGGCTCGAGCCCGTCGCCGACGAGCAGTACCCGGCGTAACAGCACGTCCCCAATTGGCAGAAGGGACACAAAATGGCAGACATGACCTACACGACGCTCGGTCACTCGGGCATCAGGATTCCGCGGCTGTGCCTCGGCGGCATGAGCTTTGGCAAGCCCTCGGCGGACTTCCACCAGTGGACGATCGGCCCGGACGAGACGCGCGCGGTGATCGCCCGCGCGCTCGAGCTGGGCGTGAGCTTCATCGACACGGCCAACTGCTACGCGCACGGCACGAGCGAGGAGTACATCGGCGCCGCGCTGCGCGATCTGGGCGTGCCGCGCGACCAGGTGGTTCTCGCCAGCAAGGTCTTCTTCAACGATGGCGGGCTCTCGCGCGGGGCGATCAACCGCGAGATCGACGGCACGCTCGCGCGTCTGGGCACGGACTACCTGGACCTCTACATCATCCATCGCTTTGACTACGAAACGCCGATCGAGGAGACCATGGAGGCGCTCGACGGCCTCGTGCGCGCGGGCAAGGTGCGCGCCCTCGGCGCGAGCGCGATGTACGCCTACCAGCTCCACAACATGCAGGTTGTGGCCGAGAAGAGCGGTTGGACCCCGTTCACGAGCATGCAGTGCCACTACAACCTGCTCTACCGCGAGGATGAGCGCGAGATGATCCCCGTCTGCCGCCAGTATGGCATGGCGCTGACGCCCTACAGCCCGCTCGCGTCCGGGCACCTGTGCCGCCCCACGTGGGACTCCGCGTCCAAGCGCTCGACGACCGATGCGACGATGCGCAACAAGTACGACGCCGACCGCGAGCGCGACATGCCCATCGTCGCGCGCGTGGCCGAGCTGGCCGAGAAGCACGGCGTGCCCATGTCGCGTATCGCGCTCGCCTGGCACTGGGCGCGCGGCGTGGAGGCACCGATCGTGGGCTGCTCGTCGCCGGCGCGCGTGGACGATGCGGTGGCGGCGCTCGACGTGGCGCTCACGCCCGAGGAGGTCGCCTACCTCGAGGAGCCCTACGTGGCGCACGAGCTCGTGGGCCCGGCCGCCCGCCCCGGCGAGAAGCCCCTCGCGGGCACCACGAACCCCAACGCAAAGTAAGCCAGCCGGGTCTGTCATTTGGGGACAGTCCCCAATTAGCACAAAAGTTTTATGTAAATTGGGGACTGTCCCCAATTGACAGAAGGGGCGTGCCGTGGAGTTGAAGAGCGTCATCACTAACGAGAAGAACCAGGCAATGCCCGCCGGCGTCGTGCCTCTGGTCCCGGAGGCGTTCGCGGCCCGCACGGACACGGCGGTGACGTGGCTCGGCGGCGCGGGCATACTGCTCAACGCTCACGGCACGCGCGTCATGATCGATCCTGTGCTCGAGGGCTTTGACATGCCCGTGCTCTTTGACGCGCCGGTTGCGCCCGCGAACGTGCCCGCGCTCGACGCGGTCCTTATCACGCACATCGACAACGACCACTTCAGCCGTCCCACCTGCCATGACCTCGCCGGCGCGTGTCCCGCCTACCACGCGCCGCGCTACGTGGCCGAGGTCGCGCGCGAGGAAGGGCTGCCCGGCGTCGGCCACGACATCGGAGAGTCCTTCTCGGTGGGCGCGGTGACGGCACGTCTCACGCCCGCATGGCACACCTGGCAAAACGAGTCCAGCAAGTGGGCCTGGCGCACGTGGGCGCGCGAGGACTACTGCGGCTACTGGCTCGACACGCCGGACGGATCGATCTGGCTGCCCGGCGACTCCCGGCTTCTCCCGGAGCACTTGGAGATGCCCGAGCCCGACCTCATCCTCCTGGACTTCTCCGACAACGAGTGGCACATCACCTTCGACGGGGCGGTGCGCCTCGCCAACACCTACCCGAGCGCGCGGCTGCTGTGCATCCACTGGGGCACGGTAGACGCCCCGGACTGGTCGACCTTCAACGGCGACCCGCGCGCGCTCGCCGCGCACGTGGTCAATCCCGAGCGCGTGCTCGCTCCGCTGCCCGGCGAGGCGGTCGTTCTGTAGCGAGGGGCCGGGAGCCGCGCGCACTTCTCGGCATTGTTCAAGACGGTGCCCGCACTCATGAGTGCGGGCATCGAGTGCGGGCGGTTTTGGCCGTTTTGGCAAAGGAGTGCGGGCAGACACTCGGCGGTTCTTCTCAAGTGCGCGCATCGAGTGCGCTCCAGCCCGCACTTCTTGCACGGGGCGAGAAGTGCGGGCGGGCTCTCGGATGATACCGAGAAGTGCGTGCCGCCGCGTCCTTCTCGCGCCCGCTACGCCAGCAGCGCGGCGTGCTCCGGGTGCTTCTCGAACCAGCTGACGGCGTACGAGCACGTGGGGCGCGCGTAGTAGCCGCTCGCGGCGATGCTCGCAACGGCGCGGCCCAGCAGCTCGCCCGCGACGCCCTGACCGCGCAGGCTCTCGTCCACGAAGGTGTGGTTGATCTCCACGATGCCCGGCTCAACCTGCGGGAAGGTGACCTCGGCCAGCACGTTCCAGCTCTCGTCCAGCACCTGCACGCGGTCGCGCTCCATGATCCAGTCCATGTGTGTCTCCTTCGGTTGCGGTCTGCGGGGCTATTGTCTCACACGGCAACGGGTAGAACCTCCAACGAGGACGGTTGACGGCAGCGGGGAGCGCACTATGGCACGGACTTGGCACATCGCAAACGGACATCTTGCGACGGGCGAGAAGGACGGCGGGCATGTCGCCACTCTCCTGCGACTGGAGGAGGCGCGCTCGCGCTCGCTCTCTCATACCCAGCGCGAGGTTCTCGACCAGCTCGAGCATGCCGCGATGCCCTTTCTGGAGCGCACGTCCACTGGAGCGGCAGGGCTTGTGGTCACGCCAAGCGGGCGACGTCGCTTTGGCTTCATCCTCACCCCCAACGAGCTGCTGCTCATTGACGACGGAGACGTTTGCGCCACCGCGCTCGGCCGTGCCGTGGAGAACCGGGCGCGCGTCGAGGGGCCGGCCGGCGCGCTCTGTGCACTTCTTCGTGAGCTTCTGCGCGACCACCCCGCTCGCCTCTCTCGCATGCGCGAGGACTTTGAGCTGATGGAGCAGCAGGTTCTCGAGGGGCGCGAACATCCTGATCGGCGCAAGATGATGGCGGACTCGCGTCGCATGCTCGGGCTCGACACGTTCTATCAGGGCATGTCGGACCTTGCCGGGGAGCTCGCCGAGGACGACTCCGGCCTCGTGGCGCCCGCGGACCGCGCGAGGCTCCGCTCGCTTGCGCGTCTCCTGGGGCGGCTCGCCGCGCGCCTGGAGTCGCTGCAGGACTACAGCCTGCAGGTGCACAGCCTCTACCAGGAGTCCATCGACGTGCGGCAGAACAACGTCATGCAGTGGCTCACGGTGGTGACCACGATCGTGATGCCGCTCACTCTCGTTACCGGGTGGTATGGCATGAACTTCCCGCACATGGCGCTCTTCGACGTGCCGTGGGGCTACTTCGCGGTGATCGTGGCGTGCGTGACGATCGTTGCCGTTGAGGTGGCGTTCTTCTGGCATCACGGCTGGCTGAGCTTTGGCGAGCGGCGTCGCGGGGGCGGCGGGCGGCGAGGTTGATAAGCGCCCACGGGAGGGGTATAACATCGCGCATCATGTTCGTCTGAGGAGGCTGGCATGGCTGGATTGAACCTCGAGGCGCGCGACAAGGCGCTGTGGGCGGTCCTTCTCGTCCTGGTTTTGGCGAGCTCGGCGGCCTACCTTTTCTGGGCGCTGCCCGCGATGCCGGAGACCGTGCCCACGCACTGGGGCGCGGACGGCTCCGTCGACGGCTGGAGCGACAAGGGCTCCACGGTCTTCATGGGCGTCGTCATGCCGCTGCTCATGCTCGCCCTGCTCTTTGCGGTGCCGTACTTTGATCCGCGCGGGGCCAGCTTCAACCGCTTCAAGGGCATCTACCAGGGATTCTCGGCAGCCTTTACCGTGTTCATGGTCGCCGTGGGCTGGCTCACGCCGGCCACGGCGCTCGGTCTCGTCCCAGAGAGCGGGTCTGCCGTGGGTGCGCTCGTCTTTGGCTTCATGGGTCTGCTCCTCGTGGGCCTTGGCATCGCGATGCCGCGCATCGAGCCCAACTACACCTTCGGCGTGCGCGTTCCGTGGGCGCTCGACGACCCGGACAACTGGCGGCGCACGCACCGCTTCGCCGGCCCGGTCTTCGTGGTCATGGGCGCGGTGATGTGCGCGATGGCGTTTCTCGGGTCGACGCTGCCCGAGGCGGCGCTGGTGGCGACGCTGCTCGTGACGCTTCTCGGCGGCGTGGCGCTCATCACGCTCTACAGCTTCCTGATCTGGAAGCGCGTTCTGTAAATTGGGGACAGTCCCCAACTAACAGAAATCTTTTATGTGAATTGGGGACTGTCCCCAATTTACAGAACCCGTTAGGGAACCGTTAGACGGGCCTGATACGCTGTCCCTAGACGCGAGAGAGAGGACGGCGATGGCGCGGATTCTGGTGGTGGACGACGAGCGGGCGATCGCGGAGACGCTCGAGCGGGTGCTTGCGCTCGACGGGCACGTGGTGACGTCCGTGTGCGACCCCGCGCGCGTGCCTGGCATGGACCTCACCCGCTACGACCTGCTGATCCTTGACGTTATGATGCCGGGGCTCGACGGCTTTGAGCTGCTTCGGGCCATCCGCTCCCGCGTGGACGCGCCGGTGTTGTTCCTCACGGCGCGCATTGCCGAGAAG
This sequence comes from uncultured Atopobiaceae bacterium, assembly GCA_944320385.1. Taxonomy (GTDB): domain Bacteria; phylum Actinomycetota; class Coriobacteriia; order Coriobacteriales; family Atopobiaceae; genus Thermophilibacter. Next base: position 15,879 of record CALUHH010000013.1, read on the forward strand.
GACGCGGTGCTGGGCCTCGGCCTGGGCGCGGACGACTACCTCCGCAAGCCCTTCGGGGTCGACGAGCTGCGTGCCAAGGTGGCCGCGCACCTGCGCCGGGAGCGTCGTCCGCACGTGAGCGCGCTCGCCTTCGACGAGTGCGGCACGGAGCTGCGCGTCCTTCTCGCCTCCAAGCAGATTGAGGTGGGCGGACAGGTCGTGCCGCTCACCGCCACCGAGTACGAGATCTGCGAGTTTCTCGCCCGACGCCCTGGGCAGGTGTTCTCGCGCTCCCAGCTGCGCGAGCACGTGCTCGGCTGGGAGAGCGTCGCGGGCGACGACGCCATCTCGATGCACGTGAGCCGCGCGCGCAGAAAGCTCGGGGCCGCTGGGGTGGACCCGATCGAAACCGTCTGGAAGGTGGGGTACAAATGGCAGCTGTGAGCAAGGATACGGCCAGCGCCGCCGCGGGGCGGCGCGCCTGGCGCGGCCTGCCGATGGGCTTTGTGGTCGGCCGCTACTTCGTGTACGTGATCGTGGGGCTTCTGGCGATCGCGCTCTGGGCGCAGCTTGCGCTCAAGGGGATGCTGCGGTCGGGCGAGGTCTACCCGGCCGACTACGGCTCCGAGCACGTCGAGGAGGTGCTGCAGAGGCTTGTCGCGCAGGACGAGTTCGACCCGGAGGCCATACCCTCCGCCTACTGGTACCTGCTGGTGGACGAGAAGGGCAACGAGCTTGCGAGCGACCTGGGCGACGAGTACTCGATTCTTCGCTCTGTTGCGGAGCACCTCAAGGGGACGACGTCGTTTCCCGGCTGGCACGTCGAGGAGCTGCCGCGCTACTACGACATCTGGGGAAGCGCCGTGCACCACTACCGGTACGCCCGGCTCGACAACGGCACCATCGTCCTTCTCGCGTACCAGAACCTGCCGCAGTACGCCACGCGCGAGCTGCGCGACAGCCGGCCCAACGTTTTGGTGCAGCTGGGGTGGACCTGCGCGGGAGCGGGCGCGGCGCTGATCGTGGGCGTGGGCGCCTGGGCCGCGCACGTGATCTCGCGCAAGCTCCGGCCGGCGGCGGAGGCGGCGGCGCGCATCGAGGCCTCCGACCTCGACTCCCCGGTGGGCCGCTCCAACGTGCGCCAGGTGAACGACCTGCTGGCGGCGATGGAGCGCATGCGCGCGGCGCTGCGCGAGACGCTCGACGCGCGCTGGCGTGCCGAGGAGGAGCGCCGCGAGACCGTGACGCAGCTCGCGCACGAGCTCAAGACGCCGCTCACGGTGGTGAGCGCCAACGCGGAGCTGCTCGCGCGGGGTGAGGCCACGGGGCCGGACGCCGAGGCCGCGGCCGCTGCGGTGGTCGACGCCGCCCGCGAGCTCGACGAGTGCGCCTCCCGCATCATGTCCGCTGCCTTCAAGTAGGTCAAAAGGGGACAGACCCCTTTTGACCTATCGCTCTCGCACACGGCCGTCACGGACCTCCCAGGTGCGGCTAGTGCAGGCATCGAGGAACCGCCGGTCGTGGCTCACCAACAGGAGCGCCCCCGGATAGGCCGCGAGCGCGCGCTCGAGCGCCTCGGTGGAGTGCAGGTCAAGGTGGTTGGTCGGCTCGTCCATGACGATGAGCGCGGGGTGGCGCAGGATGCCCTCGGCGAGCATGAGCTTGCGGAGCTCGCCGGGGCTCGTGCGCCCGCCCTCGAGGATGCGGTCCGGGTCGGAGTTGAGCTGCGCGACGGTCGAGAGCGCGCGCCCGCGCTCGGCGGGGGAGAGGCCTGCCGCGCGCGCCGTCACGGCGTCTCGGGCGTCTGCCGGGAGCTCCTGTGGGATGTCCAGCACCTCCAGGGCGAGTCCCGCCTCCGCCGCCTGGGCGAGAAGAACTCGCAGGTGCGAAAGGAGCGTGGACTTGCCGGCTCCGTTGGGTCCGACGACGCCCACGTGGTCGGTGCTCCCCACCCAGAGCTCGGGTATCTCGAGCGTGCCCTCCGGGCCGCAGGGGATGGTCGCGGGCGGTACGTGCAGCACCGTGCGCCGTCGCGCGGGCTCGGCGTCCATCCAGAGGTCGCCGTCGTAGCGCTTGGCCACGCGGGCGGCCGCCAGGCGCTCCTGAGCTGCGGCAAGGCGCGCATCCATCTGGGAGGAGAGGCGCCCCGCCTGCCCGTCCTTGCCGGTGAAGATGGCAAGGTCGATGCGCCCGCGAGCGTCACGGTCTCGCGGGTCCAGGTTCCGCTTGCTGCGCCGTGCGTCCGCGCGCGCGGCCTCGTGGGCCCGCTTGTCCTTCTCGGCCGCCAGGCGCGCGAGCTCGCGCCGCGCGTTCTGACGCTCGGCTGCCGCGGAGCTGCGCTCGAGCTCGGCCTGGGCGTGCGCAGAGCTGTAGCCGCCCGGGCGCACGACGATGCCGCCGGGCTCAAAGGACGCGCAGCGCGTGGCGAGAAGATCGACGAGCTCGCGGTCGTGGCTCACGAGGATCCCGATGCCGCGGAAGCGCTCGAGCGCCGCGCCCAGCTGCTCGCGGGCGTCCGCGTCCAGGTGGTTGGTCGGCTCGTCGGCCGCGAGCACGTCCGGACCGCTCCAGAGCGCGACCGCCACCTGCAGCTTCTTGCGCTCGCCAAAGGAGAGCTCGTCCCAGCGCCACGGCAGGTCGTCGGCTATGCGGAAGCTCTCGCGCAGCTTCCGGGCAACCCGGCCGTAGTCCAGCGCGAAGTCGGCGAGCGCCTCGGGCGGCTCGTCGGCGTCCTGCGCCACGTAGGCGCAGACGAGGTCGCGCGTGACCGAGCCGGCGTCCGGGCGCAGGAGCCCGCACGCGATCTTGGCCAGCGTGGTCTTGCCGCAGCCGTTGTCGCCCAGAAGCGCGGTCCAGCCGACGGGAAAGGTGATGGTGAGGTTGTTGATGACGGCCTCGCGGGCCGCGGGATAGGCGTACGTGACGCCGGAGAGCACCAGTTGCATAGACATCTCATCTCTGGCGAGGCGCCGAGCGGGCGTCCTTCTCGCCATCAGGGGTTTCTTGGTCGAGGATGTCTAGCGAATGCGCAAGGCTCCGGGTCCTTTCGACGGGGTCACGACGCCGCCAGTATGCCGCGCCCGCTCATGGGCGTCAAGTGATACAAAGGGACAGTCCCTTCGTATCATCGGGAGGTATCATGAGACAGGCGGTCGTGGGTCTTCTGGCGCACGTCGACGCGGGCAAGACCACGCTCGCGGAGTCGATGCTCGCCGCCGCGGGCGCCATTCGCAACCCCGGCCGCGTCGACAGCGGCGACTCTCACCTCGACACCGACGCCATGGAGCGCGAGCGCGGCATCACGATCTTCTCGTCCAGCGCGGCACTCGACTGGGATGACGCCCACCTCATGCTCGTGGACGCGCCCGGCCACGTGGACTTCTCCGCCGAGGCGGAGCGCACGCTGCAGGCCCTCGACTACGCGATCCTCGTGGTGGGCGCGGGCGACGGCGTCCAGGGCCACACCGAGACGCTCTGGGACCTGCTCGAGCGCCACTCGATCCCGACCTTCGTCTTCGTGAACAAGTGCGACCTGGAAAACCCCGGGCGAGAAGAACTTCTCGCCGAGCTTTCCGCCCGCCTCTCGCCGGGCTGCGTCGACGCGGCCGCGCTGCTTGCCGGCGACCCGGAGGCCACGGAGGAGGCGGCCGCAAGCGACGAGGCAGCTCTGGACGAGTATCTGGAGAGCGGCGAGCTCGCTACGGCAACGCTCGCGCGCATCGTGGCCGCCCGCGGGGTCTTTCCGTGCTTCTTCGGCGCGGCGCTGCGCGACGACGGCGTGCGCGAGCTGCTCGACGGCGTCTCCCGCCTCATCGCCGAGAAGGGCTGGCCCACGGAGTTTGCTGCCCGCGTCTACCGCGTGAGTCGCGGCGCCCGCGGCGAGCGGCTTGCCTGGGTGAAGGTGACGGGCGGCTCGCTGCGCGCCAAGATGCAGCTCGCGGGCAGCGACCGCGGCGTCGCGTGGCAGGAGAAGGTCAACGAGGTGCGCCTCTACCAGGGCGCGAGCTTCGAGACCGTCGCCGAGGTGCCCGCGGGGCGGATCTGCGCCGTCACGGGCCTCACGCACGTGGTGCCCGGGAGCCCCCTCGGCGCCGAGCCTGCCGGCGAGCGCCCGGTGCTTGCGCCCGTCCTGTCCTACCAGGTGATTCCCGAGCCCGGGGCGGACGTCTCCGCGCTCGTGCGGGCGCTGCGGGAGCTTGCGGGCGAGGACCCGATGCTCGGCGTGACCTGGCACGAGCAGCTGCAGGAGGCGCACGTCCAGCTCATGGGCGAGGTCCAGCAGGACGTGATTGCCGAGCTGCTGCGCGAGCGCTACGGCATGAGCGTCACCTTCGGCCCGGGCGGCATCCTCTACAAGGAGACCGTGACCGCGCCTGCCGAGGGCGTGGGCCACTTCGAGCCGCTGCGCCACTACGCCGAGGCGCGCCTCTCGGTGGAGCCGCTCTCGCGCGGCGCCGGCGTGGAGTTTGGTACCCGCTGCTCCACCGACGATCTGGACCTCAACTGGCAGCGCCTCGTCCTCACCAACGCGATGGAGCGCGACCACCTGGGGACCCTCACGGGCGCACCACTCACCGACGTGCGCATCACGCTGCTCGCGGGCCGCGCGCACCCCAAGCACACCGAGGGCGGAGACTTCCGCCAGGCCACCTACCGCGCCGTTCGCCAGGCGCTCATGGGCGCGCGCGAGCGCGGGGAGTGCCTGCTTCTGGAGCCGTGGTACCGCTTTCGCCTGACCGTGCCTGCCGACCGCGTGGGCCGCGCGCTCACCGACCTCACGCGCATGGCGGCCGTCTTCGAGTCCCCCGCGACGTCCGGCGACACGGCGCGCATCGCGGGCGAGGTCCCTGCCTCCGAGGTGGGGGAGTACGCGCTCGAGGTGGCACGCTACACGGGTGGGCGCGGGCGGCTCTCGCTGGAGCTCGCGGGCTACCGGCCGTGCCACAACGCCGACGAGGTCATCGCCGCCGCGGCCTACGACCCTGAGGCCGACCTCCCCAACACGCCGGACTCCGTCTTCTGCAGCCACGGTGCCGGCCACACCGTCAAGTGGTACGACGTCCCGGAGCACGCGCACACCGTCGCCGACCCCGCGCGGCTGCGCCCGTACCGCCCCGCCGACGCCGCGTTCTTCTCCAAATGATTAAAGGGGTGCTGTCCCCTTTTGAACCATTGAGGGTATGTACGATCATCGACTCGTTCGTCCTTCTCGCCTGTGCCTCTGACCTGCGACTTTGCGAGAAGGACCTCGGGGTGTACTGTACATATCCGGTATGCGCGCCGTACATACCCTCAAAGGACGTCAGGAGGTCAGAGATGAGCGAGAAACCCCAGTTCAGGGAAGCCGAGCGCGCAGACGTGCCGCTGATTCTTCAGTTCATTCGCGAGTTGGCCGACTACGAGGGCATGCTCGACGAGGTCGTGGCGGACGAGCCCACGCTCGAGGAGTGGATCTTCGACCGCGGGCGCGCCGAGGTGGTCTTTGCGCTGGAAGACGGTCGCGAGGTCGGTTTTGCCCTCTTCTTCTACAACTTCTCGACCTTCCTGGGTCGCGCGGGCCTCTACCTGGAAGACCTCTACGTCCGTCCCGAGCACCGCGGCAAGGGCTACGGAAAGGCGCTCCTCAAGCGGCTCGCGCAGATTGCGGTGGAGCGCGGGTGTGGCCGGCTCGAGTGGTGGTGTCTCGACTGGAACCGCCCGAGCATTGATTTCTACCTCGCGATGGGTGCCGAGCCCATGAGCGACTGGACGGTCTATCGCGCGGCCGGCGACGCTCTTGCAGCCCTCGCGCAGCCAGCGCGCCAATCAAATTAGCATGCCTTTTCGGCCTTCAAGGCGGTCGAGGTTCCTGGGGACGTGAGGTGTGTCACTTTTGGCGAGGTTTGTGCAGCGAATGGAAGGCCCCCTTCTTAATTCGACGCACTCCCAATCAAAGAGCGTGTGTTTCGCCAGATGATCTTGGTCAGAAACGTCGTGGATAATGCGGTCCGTCTCTGCTGCCACACAGACCTCGCCAAAAGCGACACACCTCACGTCCCCAGGAGCCCCGACGGCTTCAGCGGTTCAAATTGTGGCGGCTTCCTTTGAAGCTGCTCCTGTTCCATGCCAGCTCAGCCGGCCTGTCAAAGGGTTTGGACAGGGCGCCCGCCCGATTATCGGTCGTCATCGCCTCATATGCGGGTAAGCTTGCCCTGAGGAGGCAACATGGACGAGCAGCGTACATCGCGGCAGATCATCGGTGCCCGCATCCGAGAGCTCCGCGAGGCGTCGGGCATCTCTCAGGGCGAGCTGGCCGGGCGCGCCTACGTGGCACGCCAGACCGTAAATAACTGGGAGACGGGAAAGACCCTCATCGACGTGCAGAGCCTCGCGCTCGTGGCCGGGGCCCTGGGAACCACGGCGGGCGAGCTTCTGGGCGAGAGGGGCGCCGAGGCCGTGCGCGCCGAGGCGGACCTCCGCCATCGCCTGATCGTGCTGCTGGTGGGCTACGGGCTTCTTGTGCTCCTCTGGGTGGCACTGGCCGTGACGGGGGCGGCGCTGGACAGCGCGGGGGCCGAGACAGCCTCCATCGTTGCGAATGCGGCCATGGCCGGTGTGTCGGTTGCGGCGGGCGCGTGCTGGTTTGGCCTCTGGCACCTCGTGAAGGAGCATGACCTCCCCACGGCGACGCGGCTCGTGGCGTTTCTCGAGGGACGCGACCCCGCTGCGGACCCGCCGCGCGGCTTTCTCTACGACTGCGTCCTGCCGCACTGGCGCGCCTGGGAGCTTCTGCTGTGGGTCCCGCTCGTCGTCATGTACGTGACGGTTCTTCTCTCCGCAGCGGCTTAGACAAGGTCGTAGGGCATCGCTCGCATCACCAGGTAGAAGAGCGCGAGGATCGGCCACGCCAGCGGGAAGAAGAAGTACGCCCCGCCCAGCACCACGACGCGCAGCACGTAGAAGGCCAGGCGCCGCGTCCCCGCGCGCTCCTGGGTCTCGCACGACATGCGCACGAAGGCGCCGCCCGGCGTCGATCCGCCGTGGCGCCAGGGCGCCACGAGCTCCACCCACACGAACGCCGCGTAGAGCACGACATCCATGACGTGCGCGCGCACGCCCTCGGAGACGCCGAGCAACGCCAGCGCCAGGACGATGGCGCCGCCCACCACGAGCGAGAGAAGCGTCACGAGCAGCGTGTCCAGCCAAAAAGCCACGCAGCGGCGCACGAAGCCGGGCGCGTGCGTGACCTCGCCCTCCTCGGCGAGCGCCCCGGGCGGCAGCACCCGCGCCAGCGCCGCCGCGCACAGCCATCCCACCGCCGCGCCGGTCGTGTTGTAGATGAGGTCGTCGACGTCGGCCGTGCGGTAGGCGTACGGGTAGATGCCAAAGAGCCCCGTGCCCTGCGCCGCCTCGATGCAAAGCGACGCCAGCAGGCCCACGATCACGGAGCGCCAGAAGCCCCAGCGCAGCAGACGTCCCGCGATGAAGCCGAGCGGCATGAAGAGCACCACGTTGAACGCGATCTGCGGCAGCGTGCTCACGCCCTCGCGCCGGAAGTCGCCCACGAAGGCGAGCGGGTCGAGCTGCCAGGGCACCCCGTAGGTGATGCCGAGGCCAGACGTGCCGCTCGGCAGCGGGTAGAGCGTGAAGCACCCCAGGCCCAGCACGTAGAGCACGGCGAGGTAGGTGGAGACCACCGTCCCAAAGCGCAGCCGGCCGTCGCGGTGGTAGACCCACGCCAGGATCGGCAGCGTGAGCGCCACCGAGGCCAGCGGCCAGAGGACCAGCGCCATGAGGAAGTTGTCCGTGTACCCGGAGAGAAAGCGCCTGATGAGGTTCATGTCGTCCGTTCTTCTCGTCTCTTCGTGCGGCCCCATTGTCTCCCAGGGGCGTGCCCGCCGCCATCGAAATGGCTTACGGTTTCGCAAGGGTCGGTCTCGCCCTGAGGGTATGTACAGCCCGCCTTGAGGGTATGTACACCCCGCCTTGAGGTTCTTCTCGCAAATCCGCAGGTAAGCGCCACGGCCGAGAAGAACGAGCGGGTGGGGAAGTGTACATACCCTCAAGGGGTGGTGTACATACCCTCCGGACAAGGCGCAAATGCGGGGGTGACATCCCCAAATGTGCGCGCTATCATGTGCTGGAAACGTTTCCACGCCAGCAGCCAGCAGTGAGCGCCGTTAGCCGGAAGGAGAGCCCCCGCATGACCATCGTTCTTCTCGTCGTCATCTACGTGGCCTTTGTTGGCCTGGGCATTCCCGACTCGCTCCTGGGCGCGGCATGGCCTGCCATGCACGCCGACCTCGGGCTGCCGGTCTCGATGGGCAGCGTCATCACGATGATCGTCAGCTGCGGGACCATCGTCTCCAGCCTCGCCTCGGCCGCCGTGATCAACCGCTTTGGGACCGGGCGCGTGACGGCGTTCTCCACCACGCTCACGGCCCTCGCCCTCCTGGGCTTTGCGCTCGCGCCCAACATCGCGTGGCTGTGCGCGCTCGCCATACCGCTCGGCCTGGGCGCCGGCTCCATCGACACGGCGCTCAACAACTACGTGGCGCTGCACTACAAGGCCACGCACATGAACTTCCTGCACTGCGCGTACGGCGTGGGCGTGACCATCAGCCCGTTCATCATGTCCGTCGCGCTTTCCGCGGGGACGTGGCGCGAGGGCTATCTCGGCGCGACGGCCTGCCAAGCGGCGATCGCGCTGCTCACGATCGCGATCCTGCCGCTCTGGGGCAAGGTCGCGCACGTCCAGGAGACGCAGGGCGAGAAGGACGTGGAGCCCCGAACGGAGAGCCCCCTCAGGCTGGTCCGCCGCCGCGACGTGCGCCTGGCCTGCCTGGTCTTCCTGGCGTCCGTCGCGATCGAGGGCATCTGCAACACCTGGTGCACGAGCTACCTCGTCGGGGCGCGCGGCATGGGCGCCGGCGAGGCCGCGGGCATGGTGACCGTCTACTACGTGGGCGTGACGGCCGGCCGCTTCCTGTCCGGCGTGCTCGCCAACCGGCTCTCGAGCAAGCAGCTCGTGGGGCTGGGGCAGGCGATCACCCTGGCGGCGGCGCTCGTCCTTCTCGCCCCGCTGCCGGTGTCCGCCGCGCCCGCGGGGCTCTTCCTGGTGGGCTTTGGCAACAGCCCGCTCTACCCCAACATGCTGCACCTGACGCCGCGCCTCTTTGGCCGCGAGCTCTCGCAGTCGGTCATCGGCGTGCAGATGGCCGCGTCCTACGTGGGCTCGCTTGCGATCGCGCCGCTGTTTGGCGTGGTGGGGCAGGCCTTTGGCTTCTGGCTCTTCCCGGTGGCGCTGCTCGTGCTGGGGCTCGTGGTCACGGGCGCGTTCCTCGTGCTCATGCGCCTCAAGGGCTGGCGGCCGCGCGAGTATGCCCGTCGCGCCCTCGGTTCCCGACGCTAGTGGGACAGATACCTCCGGGGTGTCTGTCACACGCGTAGAATAGCCGTATCGGCCACAGGGAAGCGAGAAGGGCGGTGGCGCATGCGCATCTACAAGGGCAACCCGGAGCTCGTCTTTCGCGGTCGGGTCGCGCCGTGGTACGGGGCGCTCTCGGGCATCGTCTGCGTGGCGGCCGCCGTTCTGGCGCTGCAGCCGGGGATGCCCGCGGTGGTGCCGGCGACCGTGCTCGTCGTTGGCGCGGTCGCGCTCTGGCCCGTGGTGGTGCGCAACCGCGTCGAACTCTACGGCGACCGCCTGGAGATCGTCTTTGGCTGGGGCCGTACGATTATCCCCTACGACCACGTGCGCGACGTGCGCCGCTCCGCCGGGGCGCTCGCGTCTGACGAGTTCACCGGGCACGTGGCGGCCGCCTCGACGGATGCCGTCTACATCGACGCGCCGATCGACGGCGACGCCGTGGTCTCCGTGCTCGGCAACGATCACCTGGTGACGGAGCTGCGTCGCCGCGCGGGGCTCGACGCGCCGCCTACGCCGGGCGCCGCGCCACCACGGCAAACGTGAGCGGGATGCGCGGCGCGCCTGCGGGCATGGTCCAGCCGTCGGGCGTCTCGACCAGGCAGGGAAGCGACTGCCACTCGGCAAACGGGCTCTCGCGGAAGTCCTCGATCGCAAGGCCGGCGGCAAGCAGGCCGCCCAGGATCTCCTGGAAGTCGTGGTTCCAGTTGTGCGCGCTCGTGTGCGCGATGGCGCCGGCCGAGCCGGGCACGTAGCTGCCGTCGTCCTCGTAGTCGTCGCAGAAGCCGGAGAGGTAGTCGGCGTGCACCTCGAGCGACTCGTAGAGCAGCGCCCCCAGCAGCGGGTGGTCGTCGCGAACCACGAGAAGGCCCCCGGGCGCAAGCAGCCGCGCGATCGACCGCGCCCAATCCGCGAGCTCCGGCAGCCACTGGAGCGCGCCCGTGCCGGTGACCACGACGTCGAACTGCCGGTCGATGGCGTCGTCGGCGCGCCGCGCGTCCCCCTCGACGTAGGTGACCTGCGCCCCGGCTCGCGCCGTGATCTCGCGCGCCCGCTCGAGCGAGGCGGGGGAGAAGTCCAGGCCCCAGACCTCGGCGGCGCCGAGGCGCTCCCAGCAGAGCGTGTCCGTGCCGATGTGGCACTGCAGGTGCAGCACGGAGCGGCCGGCGAGCCCGCCTGGGCCCAGGTGCGGGCGCAGGACCTCGAAGTCGCGCCGCGCCACGGGCGAGACATACGACCGGTCCGCAACCAGCCGCTCCACCTCGTAGAACGGCGAGGCGGCGTGCACCGCCGCCCGGTCGTCCCAGTTTGCGCGGTTCTCGGCCACGCGCCAGTCGTTCTTCTCGTCCATGCGTTTCTCCTCTGCGATGGTCTTTTCCCGCGTGCGTCTCTCAGCCCCTAGGCTTCGATTTGGCTAGCGGGGGTGACGAGCTTCCAAAGGAGTCCCCCTGGCATGATGGCACGCTCGACGTCCTCTCGAGAGCGCAGCTCGACGAGCCGGCATCCCGGCGGGCGGGCACCAAGGATCTCGCGAATCCGCGGCAGCTGCTCGTCCGGGAAGCGCCTCACGTAGTCGGCAAACTCGGGGTCGAGTTTCGTCTCCTGCCAGGGCAGGTCCTCGCGCGTCGCGCCGATGCGCGCCCAAACTCCCTCGAGGCACGTCTCGAGCGGCAGGTCGAGAAGCACGACCAGGTCGGCGCGCTCGATGCGCTCGGGAAGCGTCCTCAGGTAGGTCCCGTCGATGATCCAGCGTTCCCGGGACACGAGCTCGGCGTGCGCGGCATCAAACTCGGCTCTCGTGACGTGGTCGCCGTCGGGAAGGTGCCAGAGCATGTCGAGGTAGTGGAGCGGGAGGCCGGAGAGGTCGCGGAGGCGGCGTGCGAGCGTCGACTTGCCCGAGCCCGGGCTCCCTATGATGGCGACGCGTCTCAAAGTCCCTTTCTTTGCCGACAACGAACGGGGCAGAGAGTATACATTGGCCTTGGTCGCGCTACAATGCCGGCAGAGCGGCGAAGGGAGCTCATCATGGCAATCGAGCGCGTGGCGATTCTGGGCAGGGGAGCGGTGGGCCTGCTCTACGGGACCATTGCCGAGAAGAACCTCGGGCCGCAGGCCGTCGAGTACGTGATGGACGACGAGCGCTACGCGCGCCACGCCGGCGAGCTGCCCACCGTGAACGGCGAGCCGTGCCGCGTGCCCACCGTTCCCGCGAGCGAGGCCGCGCCCGTCGACCTCGTGATCCTTGCGATCAAGGCGCCGGGCATGCCGGCGGCGCTCGACACCATGGAGCGGCTCGTGGGGCCGCGCACCGCCATCGCGTCGCTGGTCAACGGCGTCACGAGCGAGGAGCGCATTGCCGAGCGCTTTGGCTGGGAGCGCACCGTGCTCTCCGTGGCGCAGGGCATGGACGCGGTCTTCATCGGGACGGACATGACCTATAGCCACCCCGGCGAGATCCGCTTTGGCGCGGCGCCGGGGACGGCCGCGGGCGTGGTCGAGGACGTCGCCGACCTCTACGCCCGCGCGGGCATCCCGCACGTGGTGGAGGCCGACATCCGCCACCGCATGTGGACGAAGCTCATGCTCAACGTTGGGATCAACCAGGTCTGCATGGTCTACGGCGGCACCTACGGCACCGCGAGCGAACCCGGCAGCGAGCAGAACCGCTGCTTCGTGGCCGCCATGCGCGAGGCGCTCGCAGTGGCCCGCGCCGAGGGCGTGGACGTCACGGAGGCGGATCTCGCGCAGATGGCCGCGCTCGTGGCCTCGCTCGACCCGGAGGGCATGCCGTCGATGGCGCAGGACCGCATCAACGGGAAGCCCACCGAGGTCGAGGAGTTCTCCGGCACGATCATTCGGCTTGCCGAGAGGCACGGCCTGCTCGTGCCCACCAACCGCTGGCTCTACGAGCGCATCCGCGCGCTCGAGGTATGTTAATTGGGGACTGTCCCCAATTAACAGACTCAGCGCAGGACGGACGTGGCGATGTAGGCGGCGTAGAGCACCACGAAGACCACGCCGTTGGCACGGCTCATCTCGTGGCGGCGCCCGATGAAGGCAAACCCCACGAGCGCGAGCGAGAAGATCGCGAGCAGCGCCAGGTCGACGTTGTACGCGGCGTCGTAGGGGATGTTGGCGACGAGCGCCGGCCCGCCCATGACGAGCAGCAGGTTGGAGATGTTGGAGCCCACCACGTTGCCGACGGCTATGTCGGAGTTGCCGCGGAAGGCGGCGACCACGCTCGTCACGAGCTCGGGCAGGCAGGTGCCCAGCGCCACCACGGTGATGCCGATGATGCGCTCGGAGATGCCCAGGGCGCTCGCGATCTCGACGGAGTTGTCCACGACGAAGTCCGCGCCGAACTTGAGCATCGTGATGCCGAGCACGACCATGATTGCGCTGCGGAAGACGAGGGGCTCGGCCACGGGGTCGGCGTCTGCGTCCTCGGTCTCCGCGTCCTTCTCGCCCGCGCCCTCGGCAAGGCCCACGACGGCGGTGCGCACGACGAAGGCGGCAAACGCCACGAGCAAGATGACGCCCTCCACCAGCGTGACCTGCCCGTCGGTGTTGGCGAAGAGGGCGAGCAGGGCGGTGGCCGCCACGCTCACCGGGATCTCGAAGCGCTGCGTGCTGCGCGAGAGCGTCACCGGCGCGATCACGGCGGAGAGGCCGAGGATGAGCAGCAGGTTGGCGAGGCAGCTGCCCACCACGTTGCCGAAGGCCATGTCGGCGTGGCCGCCGGCGGCCGAGGTGATGCTCACGACGAGCTCGGGCAGGGAGGTGCCGATGGCCACGATGGTGAGGCCCGCCACGCGGTCGGGCATGCCGAGGCGCCGCGCGATGCTGCAGGCGCCGTCCACGAGGAAGTTGGCGCCAAAGACGAGAAGGGCGAATCCGATTGCAATGATGATGAGGCTGAGGAGCACGTCGGTCCTTTCGGGATCGGGGCTGATACCACATCCAGTATTCCATGGGCCGACAGCGCCCCAATCCGAGTTGCGGACCGACTCCCAAGCGAATCCATAGATGGGCCGACCGCGCATACCTTCCATTGTTAACGTTGCCAACAGCGCAAAATGACGAGGTATGTGCGGTCGGCCAAAGTACACGGGCCTAGGCGCGCCGGCGGATGGCTAGGGCAACGGCTGCGATGACCGCGCCCGCCAAGAGCGTGCCGAGAAGAACGGCGGGGCCGGCCGAGGCGTCGCCGGCGGAGGGAAGCTCGGCGGGCGCCTGGTCGGAGCCCTGCTGGTCGCCGGAGGGGCGCTCCTCGGGAGCCTGGTCGGGGGTGGCGTCCGGCGTGGGGTCGGGAACGGGATCCGGCGTCGGCTCCGGCTCGGGGTCTGGCGCCGGTTCCGGGTCCGGCTCGGGGTCGGGCTCCGGCGTCGGCTCCGGCTCGGGATCGGGCTCGGGCTCGGGATCGGGATCGGGGTCCGGGTCAGGCGTCGGCTCGGGATCGGGCTCCGGCTCCGGCTCCGGCTCGGGCTCCGGGTCCGGCGTCGGCTCGGGATCCGGGTCCACCACGGGCGGCTCCTCGGTCCCCGCCGGCAGAACGAGCGCGCCGTTGTTGCCCAGGCGCGCCGCCAGGCGCACGCCGCCGCCCTCGACGTCGGTTACCCCGAGGCGCTCCACGTAGGGCGCGCTGCCCGTGGCGTTGGGGTTCTTCTCGAGCGTGCCCAGCTCGACGGGCCGCACGTAGCGCGGCGTCCCCGCGAGCGCCGCGCACTGACCGTCGCGCATCACAAAACGGGCGTCGATCTGGCTCGCGTCGAGCGCCACGACGTTGGGGACCCACTGCTGCTCGGCCGTCGCGGCGGCCACGGCGTCGGCCGAGGGCAGGCTCGCCGTGTAGACAGTCCGCTGGAAGTAGTAGGTCCCGCCAGCCTCGGGAAGCGTCGCTAGCGGCACATAGCCGCCCTCGCCGCGCACGTAGAGCGGCGTGTCGCGCGTGAATGCGTAGTAGGAGTTGGTCTGCGCCGCCCACGCGCTCGCCACGGCCCCGGCCTGCGCGTCCGCGCCCGTCCCGGCAAATGAGCTCGCGAACAACAGCCTTCGCCCGTCCGTCCCGCCGACGACCGGCTCGCCCGTTGCCGCCGCAAGCTCCTCGTCGCTCACGAGCTCGCCCGCGTCCATGCGCCCGAGCAGCGCCTCCACGTCCGGCGTCGGCTCGACCTCGTAGGCAAACCGCAGCGGGGCCACGTCCTGCCCGCCGTCGAGCGCCATCGTCGCTGCACCGTCGGTCGCCACGGACACGTCGACCCGCCGCGCGGGCACCGCCTCCACGGGCACGGAGAGCAGCAGCGTCTGGCGCCCGGAGGAGAGGTCCGTCTCGACCATCACCACAAAGTCGTACAGGGTGACGTCTCCGCCGGAGTACTGGTTGGGCAGGTTGCCAATGTAGAAGTACGTCTCGCACACGGCCGTGGCCCCGGCCGCCTGGGCCGCCTCGATCTTGGCGCGCACGTCCTCCGGGGCGCGCTCCTGCCAGCTTCCGTCCGCCGCGGCGTCGACCTCGGCCTGCGTGGCAAAGGCGTACGGCCGCCCGTCCAGCGGGACCATCTCGTGCGCGGGGCTCACGTACCAGCTCGCGCGATTGGAGAACGTCGCGTCGTCGGCGTAGGAGAACTGCCCGTCCTGCAACGCGTCGTAGAAGAGGTCGTAGGCGGCATACCCCAGGTCATAGCGCGCGTTCATGGCCTCCACCAGGTAGGCGAACTCGTGCGTGGCCTCGATGTCGCTCGGGTCCTCCAGGCTGATCTTCACGGCCTGCGCGGCCAGCGCGCCGTCGAGCAGCCGGTCGCCGTACACGATGCCGCTCACGCGCGTGACCTCCATGCCGGCCCCCACCTCGTCCGACAGCGTGACGCGGCTGCCGCCCGGGCGCTCGTCGCCGGGACCGCCGGAGGCCGGCGCGGTGTAGACGATGCCCAGGCAGCGGTCGACCACGGTCCCAAAGGCCCACGAGAGCGCGGTGGCGCTGTGAGCGGAGAGGTAGTCGTCGACGACGCTCAGCTGCGTGGGGTCGCCGGCGTCGAGCAGGCCGGGCGCGGTCGCCAGCGTCACGTCCTCCGGCACGATGCCGTAGCGCCCGGACCCGTAGAGTTGGAGCGTCACGTCCTTCTCGCCCTGGACCGAGGCGTCCTCGAAGGCCCGCGCGGCCGCTGCCAGGTTGTCGTTCAGATTGACGCCTGAGGTCACGAGCGGGTGATGCGCCTGCTCGTGCGCGGTCTCCAGCAGGTACGCCGCCGCGTCGCTCGTGTCCAGCCCGGTCGAGAAGAACGTGAGCTCGCGGCCCGCGCCCCAGGCGGCGTCGACCTGCGAGGCCACCTCGCGCATGGTGAGCATCGTGGCGAGCAGGGCGTCCGTGCCGTAGCCGTTCTCGCGGCTGCCGGGTAGCAGGCCCAGAAATCCGTCCGGGCTGCCGTCGTAGGCGGGCGGGTTCGCGTAGTCGACGCTCGCCATGGACGGGATCGAGCGCCCCATCACGCAGAGCACGGGCAGGCGCGCCTCCGAGCCCGGGTCGTCGGCGGCGGCCACGAGCGCAGAGCTCGCCACGCTCACGGCCCGCTGCAGGTAGGATCCGTTGCCGAGGGCTGCGGACGCCGTCTGGGCGCCGCTTGCCGCGGTGGCCGTGACCTCGAGCGCGCCGTCCTCGTAGGCGAGGTAGCGGCCGTCGGTGTCCGGCTCGTAAACGTCGAGCGGCATGAGGGTCGCGACCTGGGAGTCATAGCCGATGACGCCCACGCGCGTGGGCGCCGCGGCGCCGTCGTTTCCGGCCATGAGGCGCGCGATCGCCCCGTTGAGCGCGTCGACGAGGTAGTCCGCCTGGGGCCGGCCGCCATAGGTCATGTCCGCGAGCAGCCGGTTGGTGCTCACCACAAAGACCACGTCGTGAGCGGGCCCGCCCTCCTGCCGCACCGACGCCGCGGACGAGAGCGCGGAGAGCCCCACGACAAAGCCGTGGTCGGCGACGTCGATCTTCACGGGGAGCCCCGCGGCGCGCGCCGCGTCGGCGCTGCCGTAGACGGACTTGTCGGCCCAGATGCGGCCGGCCTGCTCGGTCGAGTAGGTGCCGGCCCCCGACCCAAAGACCTCCTCCCAGCGCGCGGAGGTGTCGGGGTCCGTGAGCTTGGTCACGGCGGCGGCGCGTGCCGTGAGCGGGGAGAGCGCAAGAACAAAGGCGAGAAGGACGGCGAGAAGCGCGCGGGGACGGCGGTGCATGGGGCCTCGATTCGACGAAAGGGCAAATGGTAGCCGTATACCCGCATATCGGGCCCGCGCGCGGGCGTCACGACATCCCCGCATCGCTGGTCGCGGCCTGAAGGTGCGCGTTCTTCTCGCCCGCCCGTCGGCGTATAGTTGACGCAGCCACCCAAGGAGAGGAGACGCCGTGACGTCCGAGAAGTACCCGCTGCTGTTCTCGCCCCTGAAGGTCGGGACGCAAGAGGTGAGAAACCGCGTCTTCATGCCGCCCGTCTCCACCAACCTGGCCGACCACGGCTACGTGACCGACGCGCTGATCGACCACTACACGGCGCGCGCGGCCGGCGGCGTGGGCCTGATCGTCACCGAGGTCGTGACCGTGGAGCCCACCTACGTCTACCTGCCCGGGGACATGTGCGTCGCGGACGACTCCTACGTCGAGGGCTGGACGCGCCTGGCGGCCTCGGTCCACGAGCACGGCGCCAAGATCTTGCCGCAGCTCTTCCACCCGGCCTACATGGCCTTTCCGATTCCCGGGACGCCCCAGCTCATCGCCCCGTCCAACGTGGGCCCCTACTACGCGCGCGAGGCGCCGCGCCCGGTCACGCGCGAGGAGCTCGCCGTGCTCGTGCGCCAGTTCGGCGACGCGGCCGAGCGCATGCGGCGCGCCGGCACCGACGGCGTCGAGATCCACGCCGCGCACGCCCACGGCCTGCTCGGCGGCTTCCTGAGCCCGCTCTACAACAAGCGCACCGACGAGTACGGCGGCGACATCGACGGCCGCCTGCGCCTCACGCTGGAGGTCGTCCGCGAGGTGCGCGAGCGCTGCGGCGAGGACTTCATCATCGACGTGCGCATCTCCGGCGACGAGTACTCCGACGGCGGCCTCACGATCACCGACATGTGCCACGTGGCGCGCGAGCTCGAGCGCGCGGGCGTGGACCTGCTGCACGTCTCCGGCGGCACCACGATCAAGCGCGGCTCGGCGATCCCCGCCGCGGGCACGCGCCAGGGCAGCCACGCCGACGTCGCGCGCCAGATAAAGCGCTGCGTGAGCATACCCGTGGCGACGGTCGGCCGCATCAACGAGGCCTGGATCGCCGAGGAGCTCCTCGAGGAGGGCGTGGCGGACGCCTGCATGATGGGCCGCGCCAACCTCTGCGACGCCGAGTTCTGCAACAAGGCCGCCGCGGGCGCGACCGACGACATCCGCCCGTGCATCGGGTGCCTGCGCTGCCTCACGGGCATCATGTTCGGCAAGCCCATCGCCTGCACGGTGAACCCGGACGTCGAGCACGACGACGGGGCGGTGGAGCCGGCGGCCGAGAAGCGCGACGTGCTGGTCATCGGCGCGGGCCCGGCCGGCATGGAGGCTGCCTTCGTGGCGGCGCGCCGCGGGCACCACGTGGTTCTCGTGGACGCGGCGGACGAGCCGGGCGGCACCATGCGCATCGCCGCGGTGCCCATAGCCAAGCAGGACCTCACGCGCGTGATCAAGTTCCAGGCGCGCCGCCTCGCCGCCGCTGGCGTGGAGCTGCGCCTGGGCGTGCGCCTGACTGCCGCCGACGTTGCGCGCGACTATGCCGGCTACGAGGTGGTTCTCGCCACGGGCGCGGAGCCGATCGTGCCGGCGTGGGCGGGCGGCTTCAAGCAGGCCGTGACGGCCGACGACATCCTCGCCGGCCGCGCCTTCCCCGGCAAGAAGATCGTGGTCGTGGGCGGCGGGTCGGTGGGCTGCGAGGTCGCCGACTACCTCGCGCCGCTGGTGAACGACCTCGCCAAGGGCAACCGCGACGTCACGCTCGTGGAGATGGGGCCCACGCTGGCCCCGACCGAGGGCGCCGCAGGCCGCGCCGCGCTGATCACCCGCATGCTCGGCAAGGGCGTGCGCGTGCTCACGGACACCACGGTCACCGACGTCACCGAGGACACGATCGTCTGCGAGCGCGCGGGGGAGAGGGTCGTGCTCGAGGGCGCCGACACGATGGTCCTGGCGCTCGGGTACCGCCCGGACGGCTCGCTCGCGGAGGAGCTCGCCGCCGCCGGCGCGAGCGTCCACGTGATCGGTGACGCCGAGAAGCCCGGCAACATCAAGGACGCGATGGCCGCCGCCTACGCTCTGGCCCGCGAGCTGTAACCAGCACGTCTGTCAATTGGGGACAGTCCCCAATTGACAGACGCGCTCCGAGGGGAGAAGAACGTGCGCGAGAACATGGCCTACAACCCGCGCTTCTTTCAGCTGCGCCGCCCGCAGCTGGAGCGCATGCTCGAGATCGCGTGCGGCACCGAGGCCGCGTCTCCCGGCGGCGTGGTCTTCTACGGGGACTCGCTCACTCAGCTCTTTCCCGTGGAGCGGCTCTTCTCGGAGCTGCCGGGAATCCAGAACTGCGGCGTGGCGGGCGCGGTCTCCGAGGAGCTGCTCTGGCTCGCGGACGATGCGGTCATCAAGCGCCGCCCGCGCCTGGTCGCGCTCATGGTGGGCACCAACGACCTGGGCAACACCGTCATGGCGAGCCCGCGCGACGTGGCCTGCAACGTGCGCGACCTCGTTGACCTCGTGCTGGGCAACCTGCCGGAGGCGCGCGTGCTGCTGTGGAGCCCCCTGCCGTGCGTGGAGGAGCTCGACGGCTACCGTGCCAAGCCGTGCGCGCGCAGCAACGACCTCCTGCGCATGATCTTGGGTCAGGAGCGCGAGCTCATCCGCGACGACCGGGTGAGCTTCCTCGACGTCTTCGATGCGTTTCTCGACGAGCGCGGCCGCACGCGCGCCGAGCTCTACGCTGACGGGCTGCACCTGACCGAGGAGGGCTTCCGCCGCCTGGCCGACCTCATGCGCCCCGAGCTTGCGCGCCTGCTGGAGGCGTGACCGTCCCGGCGTTGTGCACAGCTCGCGGCGGAGTGCGCACTCCCGGGCGTTGTGTACACTGCCTTCGAGGTTCTTCTCGACAGAACCGCAGGTAGATGAGCTGACGAGGAGTGTGCACACCGCCCAGGAGTGCGCATACCACGGCAGAGTGTTCACAACGCCGGGGGCGTGCCGACCTGCTACACTGGGGACTCCATTTGAATAGAGGGCACGGCTCGCGCAGCTGCTACGTCATGTTGAAAACGGCTCCGGTTTGACTCCGGATCAGCACACGGCTGTGTCTTGAGGCGGCGACCGCCGGGTCGCCCGCCCGCCTTGCCCTCCCGACGCCCCGACAACGGGGAGAGAGCGAGGCACCATGTCCATGCGCAACCTTGCACAGAACAACCACGCCGAGAAGAACCTGCTCACGAGGCTCGCCGCGGGCGTCGCGGCGCTCGCGCTGGCGCTGACCGTCGCGGCCTGCGGCGGCACGCCGGCCGCGACCGGCGACGACGCGACCGCCGACGCCGGCCAGGAGCAGCAGGCCACGGTCGAGGCCACCGTGGAGATCGACGCCACGGCCGGCGAGGGCGAGCTCTCGAGCTACGACGTCGAGCTCGACGAGGGCGCCACGGTCTACGACGCGCTGGTCGCGACCGGTGCGGACGTCAACGCGTCCGACTCGGACTACGGCATGTACGTGGCCGGCATCAACGGCCTCGCCGGTGGCGACTTCGGCGACATGAGCGGCTGGATGTTCGAGGTCAACGGCGAGATGGCCGAGGTCGGCTGCTCCCAGCTCGAGGTCGCGGACGGCGACGTCATCACCTGGACCTACGTGACCGAGTTCACCGAGTAGTCGCGGGAAGGCGAGAAGAACGTGGCGCCCGCGCGTCCCACACCCTTAGACTCCTGGCACGCGGCCGTCCCCGCGACCCTCTTCGCGGGAACGGCCCTGCTCACGATGCTGGCGGTCCAGCCCGCTCTCGTGGGGCTGTCGCTCGGCGGTGCCCTAGCGTTCTCGCTGCTCGCGCGCGGCGTGCGCGCGACGGCGCGCGGGCTCGCCTGGCAGCTGCCGCTGCTCGCGCTCGTATGCGTGCTCAACCCGTTCTTCTCGGCCTCGGGCTCCACGCTGCTTCTCAAGGTGGGCCCGCGCAGCGTCTACGCGGAGAGCCTCGCGTATGGCGCGACGATGGGCGCGCTGCTCGTGGCCACGGTGCTGTGGTTCGGGGGGGCCGCCACGGCGCTGACCCAGGACCGCCTGCTCGCCCTCTGCAGCCGACGCGCGCGGGCCCTACCGCTCGTGGCATCGATGGCGTCGCAGCTCGTGCCGCAGATGCTCGGCCGCGCCAAGACGGTGCGCGCGACCGTCGCCGCCTGCACGGCCGCCGGCCCGCGCCCGGGCCTGCGCGACGAGCTGACGCGCACCTCGACGATGCTGCTCACCTGGTCGCTCGAGGACTCGGTCGAGCGCGCGGACGCCATGCGGGCCCGCGGCTGGGAGTCGGGCCGCCCGCGCACGAGCTATCGGCTCGAGCGGCTGCGCGGGCGCGACGTCGCCGCGCTCGCAGGTGTCGCGGGGCTGCTCGTCATCTGCGCCGCATGTGCGTGGCAGCTGTGCGCGAGCTGGCGCTTCTACCCCACGATGGGGGAGCTCGGACCCTGGTGGGCCTACGTGCCGTGGGCCGCACTGATGGCGCTGCCGTGCCTGGGGCGGGTGTCCCCCTTTGGGACACCCGCCCCACCCGCAAGGGAGGCGTCCGATGAGCGCGCTTGAGTTCGACCGCGTGTCCTTCTCGTACGCCGGTGCCGCCGCGCCCGTTCTTCTCGATGCCTCGTTTGAGGTGTCTGAGGGCGCGTTCGCCCTGCTCGTGGGTGCCACGGGCTCGGGCAAGTCAACGCTTCTGCGCCTGGCAAAGCCCGAGATCGCTCCCGCGGGCCGACTGGACGGTGCAGTCCGCGCCCTCGGGACGGACCCGCGCGAGCTCGACGCGCCCGCCTCGGCCCGCGCCGTGGGCTACGTCTTCCAGAACCCGGACGCGCAGGTCGTCTGCGACACGGTGTGGCACGAGATGGCCTTTGGCCTGGAGAACCTCGGCGTCCCGGAGCCCCAGATGCGACGCCGCGTTGCCGAGACCTGCAACTTCCTCGGCATCGAGCCGTGGTTCCGCGCGCGCACCGCGGAGCTCTCCGGGGGCCAGCGCCAGATCCTCGCCCTCGCGTCGGCGCTCGCGATGCGGCCGCGCCTGCTTCTGCTCGACGAGCCCACGAGCATGCTCGACCCTCTGACCGAGAAGAACTTCCTCTCGCTGCTCTTTCGGGCAAACCGCGAGCTCGGCATCACCGTGGTCGTGGCCACGCACGCGCCCGCGGCGATGGTCGACTACGCGACGTGCGCGCTCGTGCTCGAGGACGGGTCCGTGCGCCCGGTGCCGCTCGCCGAGCTCGCGACCGAGGCCCCCCTGTGCGCGCCGGGCCGCGACGGGGCGCCTGCCGCCGAGATGCGCCCGCACTCCGCTCGTTCATCGCGTCAAAACGACCAAAAGCACGCCGTTTTTCTCCAAAAAGTGGTCGAAAAAGCGCGGCCAATGACGGGGGGCACGGTCACTGAAACCGAGAAGGACGCGCTGCTCGCGGATGACGTCTGGTACCGCTACGACCGCGCCGCGCGCTGGGTCCTGCGCGAGCTCGACCTCGCGGTGGGGGAGGGCGAGGTCCGTGCGGTCGTGGGGTCAAACGGCTGCGGCAAGTCCACGCTGCTCGCGGCCCTCGCCGGCGTGGCGCGGCCGGCCCGTGGCCGCGTGCGCAACGCCCTCGCCGCCTCCCAGGCGCTCCTGCCGCAGGCGCCCAAGGCGCTGCTCTCCTGCGAGACCGTGGAGGGCGAGCTCATGGCGTGGTCGCGCGCCGGCGGCTACGGACGCGCGGAGGTGGCGGACGCCATCGCGCGCCTCGGCCTCGAAGACGCCGCCGGCCGGCACCCCTATGACCTCTCCGGCGGCCAGCAGCAGCTGCTGGCGCTGGAGAAGCTGCTGCTCGTGCGCCCGCGCCTGCTGCTTCTGGACGAGCCGACCAAGGGCCTCGACCGCTCGGAGCGCGAGCGGGTCGCGCGGCGCCTGGCTCAGGTCCGCGACGACGGGGCGACCGTTCTTCTCGCCACGCACGACCAGGGCTTTGTCCGGGCGGTCGCCGACCGCGTCTCGCTCATGTTCGACGGCGGCATCGCCGCCACCGAGCCAGCGGACGAGTTCTTTGCCAGCTCGTGGCTCTGGTAGGCCTCGCAAAAGGGGACAGGTACGGAACCGCAGGTAAAACCTGTCAAAAGCGAGAGACTTTTGACAGGTTTTACCTGCGGTTCCGTACCTGTCCCCTTTTGCGAGGCCTAGAACAGCAGGAATGGCTCGCTCTCTGACATGGCGTCCTCGTCGATGTCATCGAGGTCGTCGTAGTGGCCGTGCTCGTCCTCGTCGTCCTCCTCGCCCCAGCCGTAGGCGTTGGCGAAGTCGCTGTCCTCGTCGGTCACGGGCAGGGCGCTCGTGATCGAGCACAGGCCGTCCATCGCCGGGACGATCTTCTGCCACTGGCAGATGACCGGCTCGGAGGGCGCGCCCTCGAGCTCGCAGAGGGAGTCGAGGAAGATCTCGTGCGCGCCGTCGAGAAGGTCGGAGCCCTTGCGGATCTGCTGGAAGTGGTCGGCGAACTTCTCCATCGCCTCGTCGGCGTCCTCCGCCTCCACGACGCAGGGCATGAGGCAGTAGTTGTCCTTGCTGTCCGAGTCGTCGTTGTAGCTGAAGTTCCCGATGTACAGCATGGTGTCCTCCTCAAACGTCGCCGGCCCTGCGGAGCCCCTATGGCAAACTGGTACCCATGAACGCCCAGAAGCAAACGCGCCGGCCGCTCGCCGGCCTCATCCGCGCCGCCGAGGTGCCCGCGCTCGTGGCGGTGCCCGCGGCCATGGTCGCGCTTTCGCTGGCGGGGGTGCGCGCCACGGCGGGGCTCACGCTCGTGGTGGTCGCGCTCGCGCTGGCCCTCGTGCTCGCGGGCTTTGAGGCCTCGCGCCCGGCGCTGCGCCAGCTCATGCCCACCGCCGTGCTCGCCGCCCTGGCCGCCGCCGGGCGCGTGCTCTTCGCACCGCTCCCTGACGTCAAGCCGGTCTCCGCGATCGCGATCGTGGCGGGGGCGGCCCTCGGGCGGCGCAGCGGCTTTGTGGTCGGCGCGCTCGCGGCGCTGCTCTCCAACCTCTTCTTTGGGCAGGGACCGTGGACGCCCTGGCAGATGTATGCGTGGGGCCTCGTGGGCTACGTCGGCGGCCTTCTGGGCGAGAAGAACCTGCTCTCGCATGCGCCGGTCCTCTACGGCTGGGGGTTTCTCTCCGGCCTGGTCTACGGCCTCATCCTGAACGGCTACCACGTCCTCGGCTACGTCCAGCCGCTCACCTGGCCCGCCGCGCTCGCGGCCTGCGCGGCGAGCCTGCCGCTGGACGTGACGCACGGCGTGGCGACGGTCGCGTTTCTCGCTGCGATCTGGCTGCCCTGGGGCCGCGCGATCCGGCGCGTGGCGGCCAAGTACGAGCTGTGAGCCGCGCGTTCTTCTCGCCCGCCGTTCGGACGCTAATTGCTACATGGTTTTGCAGTAGGTAACAGGCTCAAGATGCCCGAAAAGGCGGCGCTGGCCCCCGTTACCTACTGCAAAACCATGTAGCAACGGGGTCTTTCGTGGAGTCGCGGCGCGGCCCGGCTCCAGCCGCGCGTTCTTCTCGCTTCACCCTTTACAACCCCACGACACTTGGCTATCGTAGGCATGTTTCATGCCACGAATCACTGTCGAGGGCTTCGCCGGCGGGGGCAGCCGCCGCGGGGCAAGAAGGAGATGCACATGTCCGGACACTCTAAGTGGGCAACCACCAAGCACAAGAAGGCCGCCATCGACGCCAAGCGCTCGTCGCTCTTCTCCAAGCTCTCCCGCAACATCACCGTTGCGGCCAAGCTCGGCGGCGACCCCAACCCGGACAACAACGCCACCCTCGCGGCCGCCGTTGCCCGCGCCCGCATGGTCTCCATGCCCAACGCCAAGATCAAGGCCGCCATCGACAAGGCCTTTGGCTCCGGCTCCGACGCCGCCAACTACGCCGAGATCACCTACGAGGGCTACGGCCCCGCCGGCGTGGCCGTCTACGTGGACTGCCTGACCGACAACAAGAACCGCACCGCCGCCGACGTGCGCTCCGCCTTCTCCCACTCCGGCGGCTCGCTCGGCACCTCCGGTTCCGTCGCGTTCCAGTTTGAGCGCAAGGGCTCCATCGCCGTCGAGAAGATCATCAAGTCCGAGGACAAGAAGGTCGCCGACAAGGAGAATGCCGTCGACGAGGACGAGTTCATGATGGCCGTGGCCGAGGCCGGCGGCGAGGACTACGAGGACGCCGGCGAGGAGTGGATCGTCTGGACCGCCTACGACAAGATGCAGGACGTCCAGAAGGGCCTCGAGGCGCAGGGCATCGAGGTCAAGGGCTCCGAGCTCACCATGGTTCCCACGACCCCGACGCAGGTCTCCGTGGCCGACGCCAAGAAGGTCCAGCGCCTCGTCGACCGCCTCGACGAGCTGGAGGACGTCCAGAACGTCTACCACACCATGGACATGACCGACGAGATCGTGGCCGCCCTCGACGAGGAGTAGGCAGCGCTCGTCTCATACGCACCTGGGGGCGCCCCCGTTCTTCTCTCCGGCTCACTGCGCTGCGCGCAGAAGTCACCGGGCGAGAAGAACGGGGGCGCCCGTGTCGTATGGGCCGAAAGGTCGCCGACCGGAAGATGGGGTGCGCGGCGTTGTGTGCACTCGCTGGCGTTGTGTACACTGCCGCAACGTCGACGTTCTTCTCGTCAGCTCGTTTACCTGCTGATTTGTTGAAATACAGCTGTGTACACAACGCCCGGGACTGTGCACAACGCCCCGGACTGTGCACAACGCCGATCGGGAGGCTGGCGAGAAGGACCTCCGCCCGCTACTCCACGGTGCCGTAGAGGCTGGCCCAGCCGTGTCCCACGAGGATGGAGTTGATCTGGTCGCAGAGGCGCTGGCGCGTGTAGGTGCGCGAGGGGAGGGCCTCCACCACCTCGGCGAGGTCGGCGCTGAGGTCGAAGATCTCCGCGCGCGTCACCACGTCGAGCTTGGAGCAGGTGGCGGCCGACGAGATGCCCGGCACAAAGATGGCGTCGACGAGCCGCTGCAGCTCGCCGTAGTCCTCGCTGCGGACGTCCCACCCGAACATGTGGCCTCCCTGTAAGCGCTTCTTTTCGTCCCAAACATGGTAGCAGCCGCGCGGCGGATTGCATCTATACTCAGTCTGGACCCTACGGAGGAGGAACCATGCCTAATACGTATCAGAACATGACCGACGCCGAGCTCGACGCCGCGCTCGCCGACCTCGAGCGCCAGGCGGACGACCTGCGCGCCCTGAACCTCAAGCTCGACATGGCGCGCGGCAAGCCGAGCCCCGAGCAGACCGCGCTCTCCAAGCCCATGCTCGACCTCGTGACCAGCGAGACCGACCTCACCGACGGCGGCGCCTCGGTGGACAACTACGGCAACCCCGACGGCCTGCCCTCCGCGCGCGCCCTCGCCGCCGAGCTGCTCGGCGTCGACCCCGCCAACGTGAGCGTCATCGGCTCCTCGAGCCTCAACCTCATGTACGACTGCGTCGAGAACGGCTACGTCCACGGCATCGCTGGCTGCAAGCCCTGGTGCCAGCAGGGGACCGTCAAGTTCCTCTGCCCCGCGCCCGGCTACGACCGCCACTTCACCGTGACTGAGAGCTTTGGCATCGAGAACGTGCCGGTGCCCATGCGCGAGGACGGCCCCGACATGGACGTCGTGCGCGAGCTGGTCGAGAAGGACCCGCAGGTCAAGGGCATCTGGTGCGTGCCCAAGTACGCCAACCCCACCGGCGTGACCTACTCCGACGAGGTCGTGCGCGCCTTCGCGGCCCTGAAGCCCGCCGCCCCCGACTTCCGCATCTTCTGGGACAACGCCTACGCCGTGCACACCTTCGCCGGCGAGGGCGACGAGCTCCTCAACATCTTCGACGCCCTGGCCGAGGCGGGCGCCGACAACCTCGTCTACGAGTTCGCGTCCACGGCCAAGGTGACCTTCCCCAGCTCCGGCATGGCGTGGGTCACGGCGTCCCCGGCCGACATGGCGGAGCTGCGCCGCGCGTTCTCGGCCATGCGCGTCTCCCCGGAGAAGGTCTCCCAGCTCGCGCACGTCAAGTTCCTCAAGGACGCCGCGGGCGTGGCTGAGCACATGAAGCGGCACGCCGCCGTGGTGGCGCCGCGCTTCGCCCTGGTGGAGGAGAAGCTCACCGCCGGCCTCGGCGAGCTGGGCGTGGCCACCTGGACCCACCCCACCGGCGGCTACTTCGTGAGCTTCGAGGGCCCGGAGGGCTCGGCCAAGGCGATCGTGGCGCTGGCCAAGGAGCTCGGCGTCACGCTGACCGGCGCCGGCGCGCCCTGGCCCTACGGCCGCGACCCGCGTGACACCAACATCCGCATCGCGCCGACCTATCCCTCGCTCGACGAGCTCGGCCAGGCGCTCGACGTCTTCGTCGTGGCGGTCAAGCTCGTCGCCGCGCGCCTGGCAAAGGCCGAGCGCGCCTAAGGGCGGCCGTCTCCTGCGCTCGCCGGGGTGCGGTTGCTCGGCGGGCGCGCTGTGTCACTTTTCTTGAGTTCTGTGTATTGGGCAACCGGAACGGTCCTTTTCCGACTGTCTGCGAAGAGGTCCCATCAGGCGTTCTTTCGACAAGGTGCGGCGTAAAGGTGCGGAGCCCTCATTTTGGTACTCAGAACGCACAAAATGTGACACAGGACCAGCGTCCTGCCGCCCCAAGGGGAGGCGTCACGCCATGCAGCGGTCGTCTCATGGCGCGACGCGGGCGGCAAGTTCTGGTATTGTCGTCGGACGTGGGCTTGCCCTCCCCAGCGGAGGGCCGATGGCCTATGCTTAAAGCTTCCGGGCGCATGCCCTGGCAACGTATGTGAGGAGTGTTACGAGGATGGCGGGTGCCAAGAACAGCGGGGCCAAGCGCAAGAAGGCTGCCGAGAAGGACAAGGCAAAGGCGCAGAAGCAGCGCAAGCCGGGCGAGCTCTCGCGCTTCCAGAAGGTCGTCATCATCATCTTCATCGTGATCTTTGCCGGCTCGACGCTGGCCGGCGCGCTGGCCTCGGTGGTCCAGGCCCAGAACTACGAGAGCCAGACCCAGGAGCTCTCGGTCGAGAAGATGGATCAGAGCTACGAGGGCACGGTCGCCGACCTCGAGGCCAAGGTGGCCGAGAACCCCGACGACACCGAGTCGCTGCTCTCGCTCGCGCAGAACTGCTCCTCGTGGGGCACGAGCGTCCTCATGCTCGCCACGACCGACGACGACGTGGCGCACGGCAACGAGCTGCTCGACAAGGCCGTGGGCTACTACGACGACTACCTCGAGCACGAGGACTCCTCCTCGGTGCGCGTGAGCCGCGCGCTGTGCCTGTACTACCAGGGCAAGACCGACGACGCCGCCAGCTCGCTCGAGGGCGTGACGACCGACTATCCGGACTACGCGCCCGCCTGGCAGGGCCTCGGTGCGGTGTACGAGAGCCAGGGCAAGACCGACGAGGCGATCGCGGCCTACGAGAAGGCCATCGAGCTCGACCCCGACGACGAGGCGGGCGTGAAGAGCACCGCCGAGTCGCGCATCGAGGCGCTCGAGGGCACTGACGACGAGACCGACACCGCCGACACCGCCGACACCGACGACACCGACGACACCGACGACACCGCCGACGACGGCGAGTAGCGCTCCGAAGGAGAACCCATGAGCCTTTCCATCGACATCAGAAACGACGCGGCCGCCGGCGCGTGCGCGGTCGTCGTCTCCGGCGAGGTCGACGTCTCCAACGCCGACGAGCTGCGCACGGCCCTCGACCAGTGCCTGGCCTCGGGTGCGGCCGACCTCACGGTCGACCTCGCCGAGGTCCCCTACATCGACTCCACGGGCATCGGCGTCCTGGTGGGCGCCGCTCACCGCGCAGCCGAGAAGGACGTGCGCCTCGAGGTCGCGCGCCCGCAGAGAAACGTCGCCCGCGTGCTCGGGCTGCTCGGCGTCACCGCCGAGCTCAACATCCGCGAGGACGCCCGCTAGGGCAGGGGAGGAGAAGAACGTGTTTGGCATCGGAGGAACTGAGCTCTTCCTCATCCTGCTGTTCGCGTTCCTGATCTTTGGGCCGGACAAGCTTCCGGGTATGGGCAGGACGATCGGCCGCGCCCTGCGCCAGTTCAAGCAGGCGCAGGAGGGCTTCACGCAGGTGGTTCAGACCGAGGTGCTCGACCCCGCCGCCGAGGCGATGAACGCGAGCGCGGGCAAGCCCAACCGAAAGCGCGCCGAGGAGCTCGACGAGGACGCCGACCTCGAGCTCGCCGAGGGCGAGGACGCGCCCGCGCCGCGCCGCACGGAGACCTTCGCGGAGCGCAAGAAGCGCCTCGCCGCCGAGAAGCTCGCCCGCGAGGCCGAGGCCGCCGAGGCCGCAGCCGAGACCGTCCCGTCCACAAACTCCGACGATGACGATGCCGACATCGCCGAGGGCGCACCGGCGCAGCCGGCGCCCGAAGGCGCAGACGAGCCCGCGGCCAAGACAGCCGCCCCCAGCAAGCCGTCGGCCACCGATCTCTACTCCATGCGCCGTCCTTCTCGCCCGTCCGCGAGCGCCGGAAGCGTCGAGACTTCCCTCGACGCGAGTCGCGAAGCGAGCGAGGCGCGTAGCGCCGAGCGCCGAGCGGTCGAGGGAAGTCTCGACGCTTCCGGCGCCACCCCCGACAACGAGAAGGAGGCCTAAGCCATGCCGATCGGACCCGCACGCATGCCCATCATGGACCACCTGGGCGAGCTCAGGCGCCGCCTCACGATCATCGTGGTCGCCATCATCGTGGGCGCGCTGGTCGTCTACATGGCCACGCCGACCCTCATCGCGATGATGATCGACCAGATTCGCTCCGCCATGCGCGGCGGCGACCTCTACGTCTTCTCCGCGCTCGGCGGCTTCACCATCCGCTTTAAGGTCGCCCTGTTCTTCTCGGTGATCGTGTGCTCGCCGATCATCATCTGGCAGATCATGGCGTTCTTCCTGCCGGCGCTCAAGCCCAACGAGCGCAAGTGGGTCGTGCCCACCGTGGGCGCGATGGTGGTCCTGTTCTTCCTGGGCATGATCTTCTGCTACTTTGTCATCCAGCCGGCGGCCTTTGGCTGGCTGCTCGACCAGACCTTCGAGTTCGCTCAGTCCATGGCCGACGCCGAGGACTACCTCAACATCTACATGCTGCTCGAGATCGGCTTTGGACTGGCCTTCCAGCTGCCGCTGATCATCTTCTACCTGTCGATCTTCCACCTGGTGCCGTACAGGACGTTCCGCTCGCAGTGGCGGACCGTCTACGTGGCCCTGATGGTGCTCTCGGCCTGCGTGACGCCCGACGCCTCGCCGGTCACGATGGTCCTCATGTTTGCCGTCCTTATCGCCCTGTACGAGGCCGCGCTGGCCGTGGCCCGCTACATCATCATCGCGCGCGACGGCAAGGCCGCCCTCAAGTGGGGCCGCGAGGACTACGAGCAGCGCGACCTCGACCGTCTCTAGGCAGGTGATGTCGTGAGGCTGATCGTCACCGAGAAGAACGACGCGGCGCAGCAGATCGCACGCCTGCTCTCCGAGTCCGGCAAGCCGACGGCGGACAAGGTCTACAACACGCCGGTCTACCGCTTCCGCGTGGGCGGGGAGGACAACGTCACGATCGGCCTGCGCGGCCACATCCTCAAGGTTGACTTCCCGGTCCAGCTGACCTTCAACGAGCGGGACGGCTGGCAGGGCCTCACCGCCGACGGCGAGCTGCTGCCCGCCGACGTGCCCGACGGCCTCGCGCGCCCGCCCTACAAGTCCCGTCGCAAGCCGTTCCTCGCGGACGGCGTCGACCTCAAGGGCTGGAAGATCGCGAGCCTGCCGTACCTGGTGTGGGCGCCCATCGAGAAGCTTCCCGCCGAGAAGGAGATCATCCGCGCCCTCAAGAACCTCGCCAAGAAGGCCGACAGCGTGGTCATCGGCACGGACTTCGACCGCGAGGGAGAGCTCATCGGCTCGGACGCCCTGCGCCAGATCCGCGAGGTCGCGCCCGCGGTGCCCGTCTCGCGCGCCCGCTACTCCGCCTTCACCAAGGCCGAGATCGACCATGCCTTCGCCAACCTCGTGGAGCTCGACCAGGACCTCGCCGACGCCGGCGAGTCGCGCCAGTACATCGATCTGATCTGGGGCGCCGTCCTCACGCGCTACCTCACCGCCGCGCGCTGGTCGGGCCTTGGCAACGTGCGCTCCGCCGGCCGCGTCCAGACGCCCACGCTCGCCCTCGTGGTGGAGCGCGAGCGCGAGCGCCTTGCCTTCAAGCCGGACGACTACTGGGTCATCCAGGGGCAGGCCGAGAAGGACGGCGACGCCGCGGGCCGTTTTCGCATCACGCACGCCACCGGCCGCTTCTGGGAGAAGGACGCTGCCGACGCCGCCTTCGGGCGCGTGGCCGACGCCACCGAGGGCAGCGTGACGGACGTGGAGCGCAAGAGCCGCACCCAGCGCCCGCCCGCGCCGTTCAACACCACGAGCCTGCAGGCCGCGGCCGCCGCGGAGGGCATCTCCCCGGCGCGCACGATGCGCCTCGCCGAGAGCCTCTACATGGACGGTCTCATCTCGTACCCGCGTGTGGACAACACCGTCTACCCGAGCTCGCTCGACCTGCGCGACTGCGTGCGCACGCTCGCCAAGGTCCCGCAGTACGCCGGCACCTGCCAGGCACTTCTCGCCCAGCCCAAGCTCACCGCCACCCGCGGCAAGGAGGAGACCACCGACCACCCGCCCATCTACCCCACGGCGGCGGCCGACCCCGACAAGCTCCAGCCCGCGGCGTGGAAGCTCTACAACCTCATCGCGCGCCGCTTCCTGGCCACGCTCATGGGCCCCGCCACGATCGAGGGCACCAAGGTCACCATCGACGTCGCGGGCGAGCCGTTCGCCGTGAGCGGCAGCGTGCTCGTGAGCCCGGGCTTCCGCGCGGTCTACCCCTACGGCCTCAAGAAGGACGACCAGCTCCCCGCACTGGCGGAGGGCGACGTCGTTGCCGTCTCTAACATGGAGCTGCTGGCCAAGCAGACCGAGCCGCCCGCGCGCTACAGCCAGGGCAAGCTCATCCAGGAGATGGAGAAGCGGGGCCTGGGCACCAAGTCCACCCGCGCGAGCATCATCGACACGCTCTACGAGCGCAAGTACTTCAAGAACGACCCGGTGGAGCCGAGCCAGCTCGGCATGGCGATCATCGACGCGCTCACCACCTACGCGCCGCGCATCACCTCTGCCGACATGACGGCCGAGCTCGAGGACGACATGACGCAGGTCGCGGACGGCAAGAGCAGCCAGGAGCAGGTGGTCAACCACTCCCGCGCCCTGCTCGCCGGCCTCATGGACGCGCTCGTGGAGCACGTCGACGACCTCTCCGACTCCATCGCCGACGCCGTCACGGCGGACGCCAAGATCGGCACCTGCCCCAAGTGCGGCAAGGACCTCGTGGTCAAGACCTCGGCGAAGACGCGCGGAAGCTTCGCCGGCTGCATGGGCTGGCCGGAGTGCGACGTCACCTACCCGCTGCCGCAGGGCAAGATCACCGCGCTCGAGGGCGAGGCGGCGGTCTGCCCGGAGTGCGGCGCGCCGCGCGTGAAGGTGCAGCCGTTCCGCAGCCGCGCGTACGAGGCCTGCATCAACCCCGCGTGCCCCACCAACCGCGAGCCCGACGTGGACGTGGGCGCCTGTCCCGCGTGCGCAGAGGCCGGCCGCGAGGGACGCCTCGTGGCCCACAAGTCCGAGAAGAGCGGCAAGCGCTTCATCCGCTGCACCAACTACGAGGAGTGCGGGACGAGCTACCCGCTGCCCGCGCGCGGCAAGCTCGAGGCCACGGGCGAGACCTGTCCGGACTGCGGCGCGCCG
Organism: uncultured Atopobiaceae bacterium; assembly: GCA_944320385.1. Taxonomy (GTDB): domain Bacteria; phylum Actinomycetota; class Coriobacteriia; order Coriobacteriales; family Atopobiaceae; genus Thermophilibacter. Next base: position 48,349 of record CALUHH010000013.1, read on the forward strand.
ATGGTCGTGGTGACCACCGCCCGCGGGCCCTGGAAGCTCTGCCCCAACATGAGCTGCCCCGGCCGCGAGAAGAAGGAGGCCGCGCGGGGTGCGCGCGGTCGCGGCGGCGCCGGCGGCGGGCGTCGCGGCGGCGCAAAGAAGAAGTCCTAGCGAGCGCGGGGTCGAGGTCCTTCTCGGCCCCGCGCTCTTCTTGGGTTTCGACCCCCGAGCTGCTTAAGTTTTGCGTTGCGTCCGGGAAAACCGGGGCATCGCGCTTAAGGATCGCCGCCTATCCTGAAAAGCACCCCCTCCCAACGGGGGCTCGTCCAGGATAGGCGGCGATCTTTAAGCAGTGAGGTTCTTCTCGCCCGGATGAGCGGCGATCCTTAAGCACGTCGTCCCAGTTTCCCCGGACGGGCCGCGATCCTTAAGCAGAAACTCACGCGGGCTGGTTTTACGTATCATGAAAAGAGGATCTGACGTCGGCGCCGTGCCGGGAGGTGAGCCATGCTGGACATCAAGCGCGTTCTCGCGAGCAAGCCCAGGAAGCCGGAGCACGTGGAGCTCGCGGCCCTCTGGACCCCGTGGGGCGAGAAGATCGCGGCGGGCGAGAAGGACCTCCCGCCGGCGTCGCACCCCCGTCCCCAGCTGGCGCGCGACGCATGGACCTCGCTGAACGGCGTCTGGGAGTGCGCGTTCGTCTTTGCCTCCGACGCCGTCACCTCCTGGCGCGCGGCCACGCCCCCGGCGGACGGCTGGCGCCCCATCCGCGTGCCCTTCTCGCCCGAGGCCCCGCTGTCCGGCGTGTGCCGCCAGCTTCAGCCGAGCGAGCTGCTCTGGTACCGGCGCACCTTCGAGGCGCCCGCGCTCGCCGCGGGCGAGCGGCTCGTCCTGCACTTCGAGGCCGTGGACTGGGCGTGCCAGGTCTTTGTCAACGGCGTGCCCGTGCGCGAGCACGTGGGCGGCTACCTGCCCTTCTCCGCAGACGTCACCGAGGCGCTGCGCCCGGGCGCAAACCATCTGGCGGTCTGCGTCCTCGACCCCAGCGACGCGGGCACGCAGCTGCGCGGCAAGCAGCGCCTGGAGCGCGGCGGCATCTGGTACACGGCCCAGAGCGGCATCTGGCAGGACGTGTGGTACGAGGTCGTGCCCGCCGCTCACGTGGTCGACCTCGTGGTCGACGCGCGCCCGGCCGCGGGCATGCTCGCCCTTCTCGCCGAGGTCGAGGGCGAGGGCACGCTGATCGCGCGCCTGCTCGACGAGGGTCGGGAGGTCGCGCGCGCATCCGTCCGCGCCGCCGGGGCCCGCGAGCTGCGGCTCAGGCTCGACGTGCCCGACCCGCACCTCTGGCGCCCGAGCGACCCGCACCTCTATGACATCGAGCTCACCTTTGGCGCGGACCGCGTGCGCAGCTACTGCGGCTTTCGCACCGTCGAGGTGCGCCCGGACGACGCCGGCGTGCCGCGCGTCCACCTCAACGGCAAGGCGCTCTTCCTGCGCGGGGTGCTCGACCAGGGCTACTGGCCGGACGGCCTGATGACCGCGCCCTCCGAGGCCGCCTTTGCCCACGACATCCTCGCGGCGCGCGAGCTGGGCTTCAACCTGCTGCGCATGCACGTCAAGGTGGAGTCGCGCCGCTTCTACGCGCTCTGCGACCGCCTGGGCATCCTCGTGTGGCAGGACATGGTCTCCGGCGGCGGCTCGTACGGCACCTGGCAGACGAGCTACAAGCCCACGCTCCTGCGCGCGAGCTGGTCGATGGCCACCGACGAGGGCCCTGCCGCGGCGCGACGCCTCGCCGCCGACGACCCGGGGTATCGCCGCGAGTGGCGCGAGACCTGTGCCGGCACGGTGCACCTGCTGCGCGGGCACCCCTGCGTGGTGGGCTGGACGCTCTTCAACGAGGGCTGGGGCCAGTTCGACGCCCGCGCGGCCTGCGACGACGTGCGCGCGATGGACCCCACGCGCCTGGTCAGCGCCGCGAGCGGCTGGTACGACCGCCTCTGCGGCGACGTCCACAGCGTGCACAACTACTTCCGCCCGCTCGAGGTGTGGCGCGACGCCGCCCGCGAGCCGCGCGCCTTCGTGATCTCAGAGTTTGGCGGCGTGAGCTGGGCGGTCCCGGGCCACGTGAGCCTGGAGACGTCGTATGGCTACGAGACGGCCGAGGGTGCCGCGGCGTTTGCGACCGAGGTGCGCGGGCTTTTGGACCGGGTCCTCTCGCTGAGGGGCCGCGGCCTCGCCGGCTACGTGTACACGCAGCTCAGCGACATCGAGGAGGAGACCAACGGCCTGCTCACCTACGACCGCCGCGTGAACAAGCTGGCGGCCGCGCCGGACGGGCCCCGGTGACCTCGGCTGTCTTCGCCGTGGCCGCCCGACTCCGGGCCCGTACAAAACTCAGGGTGAAATGCTCGAGCAAATCGAGAAGAACCTCGATGGTTCTTCTCGCCACCTGCGGTTTTGTTACCGCGCACCGGGGGATTGGCCGCGGGGCTCGTACATTTCTCACCGACTTTTGCACGAGCACTCGACCGGTGGCCCAACCCGGCATGGCGTTCTCGTGGGGCGGGCCCGAAGGCGCTACCATGGAAGGGCTGACTGACGAGAGGGGGCGCATGGGCGCGCGGGGGTTCTTCATCACGCTCGAGGGGGCGGACGGCTGCGGCAAGTCGACGCAGGTCGCGCTGCTCGAGGCCGCGCTCGTCGCGCGCGGGTGCGAGGTCGTGCGCCTGCGCGAGCCCGGCGGCACGCCCCTCTCCGAGAGGGTCCGCGGGCTGCTTCTGGACCCCGCCAACGCCGAGATGGTCCCCGAGTGCGAGCTTCTGCTCTACGAGGCCAGCCGCGCCCAGCTCACGCGCCAGGTGATCGAGCCGGCGCTGGCGCGCGGCGCCGTGGTGCTGTGCGACCGCTACTACGACTCCACCTACGCCTACCAGGCGGGCGGCCGCGGGCTCGACGAGGCGCTCGTCCGCCGCGCCAACGAGCTCGGCAGCTGCGGCCGCGTTCCCGACCGCACGCTGGTGCTCGACCTCGACCCGGCCACCGCCTTCGCGCGCGCCACGGCCGGTGGCGCCGACCGCATGGAGGCCGAGGGCCTGGCGTTCCAGGAGCGCGTTCGCGCGGCCTACCTGCGCCTCGCGGCCGAGGAGCCCGAGCGCGTGCGCGTGGTCGACGCGTCGGGAGAGAAGGACGAGGTCGCCGCCCGCCTGCTCGCCGCATGCGCGGACCTCTGGGACCTTTGGGGGTGAGCGCCGTGACCTCAGCCGCAATCGCCGCCTCGCCGCGCCCCGCCGCCCTCGACGCCCTGGCCGACCAGCCGCGCGTGCGCGACTTTCTCGCCCGCGCCCTGGCCGACGACTGTCTCAGCCACGCCTACCTCTTCGTGGGAGCGCCCGGCTCGGGCAAGCACGAGGCCGCCGAGGCGCTCGCCAAGTGCGTGGTCTGCCCGAGCGGCGGCGACGGCACCTGCGACGAGTGCCGCCGCGTGGCGCACCGCACCCACCCGGACGTGCACTGGCTCGAGCCGGGCAGCGCGACCGGCTACCTCGTGGCCCAGGTCCGCGAGCTCATCGACGACGCCAGCCTCACGCCGGTGCGCGCCCAGACCAAGGTCTACGTGCTCGAGCGTGCCGAGCTGCTGCGCGGCGCCGCGGCAAACGCCCTGCTCAAGACCCTCGAGGAGCCGCCCGCGGGCGTAATGTTTGTCCTGTGCGCCCGCACGACCGCCGCCATGCTGCCCACGATCGTCTCGCGCTGCCAGCAGGTGCCGTTCCGCGCGACCTCCGCACGCTCCGGCGTGGCAGCCGTCCGCGGCGCGGTCCCGGCGACCGAGACCGAGGCCCGCATCGCGCTCTCCGTTGCCGGCACCCCGGCCCGCGCCGCGGAGTTCCTGCAGTCCACGAGCCGCCGCCAGGTCCGGCGCCTGGTGGTCTCCGCGCTCGACGCGCTCGCCCGCGACGACGCCTGGGACGTCCTTCTCGCCGCGCGCGAGATCGTGTCCGCCGTGGCAGTGCCGCTCGCCGACGTGCGCCAGGCCCAGGAGGACGCCCTCAAGGAGAGCCAGGACTTCCTGACCTCGGCCGCGCTCAAGCAGGTGGCCGACGCCAACAAGCGCGAGCTCACCGCCCGCGAGCGTTCGGGTATGATGGAAGCCCTGGCGGCAGCCGAGTCCCTCCTGCGCGACGTGCTCGTTCGCAGCGAGGGCGTGGACGAGGACATCGTCAACGACGACGCGGCGGCCACCGTGGACCGCATCGCCGCCGCGAGCGACACCCCGGCCGTCCTGCGCGCGCTCGACGCCGTGGCCCGCGCCGCGGACGACCTTTCGCACAACGTATCACCCCAGCTGACCCTCGAGGTCATGCTGCTCCGCATCAAGGAGGCACTCGCATGCCCACCATCATCCCGGTGAGGTTTACCTATGCCGCCCGCGACCTGTGGTTTGACCCCGCGGGCACCGGCGCCCAGGAGGGCGACCACGTCATCTGCGCGACCGAGCGCGGCCAGGAGTTCGGTCTGGCCACGGGCGACGCCCGCGAGGTGACGCCCGAGGAGCTCGAGGAGACGATCGGCCACGCGCAGCTGCGCGACGTGATCCGCATCGCCACCGACGAGGACCTCGACCGCGCCGAGGAGCTCGAGCGCCGCGGCGAGGAGTCCATGCCCGCCTTCCGCCGCCACGTGGCGGCCTCCGGCCTGGACATGAAGCCCGTGGGCGTGGAGTACCTCTTCGACGGCGACAAGGCCGTCTGCTACTTCGCCGCCGAGGAGCGCGTCGACTTCCGCCAGCTCGTGCGCGACCTCGCGCGCGAGTTCCACGTGCGCATCGACATGCGCCAGATCGGCGTGCGCGAGGAGGCCGCGATCGTGGGCGGCTACGGCCACTGCGGCCAGGAGCTCTGCTGCCGCCGCTTCGCCATGGGCTTTGACCCGGTCTCCATCCGCATGGCCAAGGAGCAGGACCTGCCCCTCAACTCCACCAAGATCTCGGGCGCGTGCGGGCGCCTCATGTGCTGCCTGCGCTACGAGTTCGAGGCCTACCGCGACTTCAAGGGCCGCGCGCCCAAGCGCAACGCCGTGATCGACACGCCGCTCGGCAAGGGCAAGATCATCGAGTACGACACGCCCAAGGAGCAGATCGTGCTGCGCCTGGAGAGCGGCAAGCAGATCCGCGTGGCGCTCGCCGACATGACGGCCTCCGAGGCCGCGCACAAGAAGAGCGAGGAGCTGGGCTGCCCGTGCCGCCCGGACACCGTGACGCGCGAGGTGCTGGACCGCCTGGAGTCCCCGGACGTGCAGATGGCCCTGGCCGAGCTCGACCGCAAGATGGGCGTGGCCGCGGAGCCCCAGGTCGACGCCGCGGACCTCTTCGTGGACACCCGGCGCAAGCGTCGCCGCGCCTCGTCGGGCACGCCGGCGGGCGAGAAGGGCCGCGACGCCGCGGCTCCGTCCGCCGCTGGCGCGGACGAGGCCTCCACGCGCCGTCGTCGCAAGCGCCGTCCGGGCGACGGGGGAGCCGGCAACGCAGCCGCTCCCGCCGAGGCTGCGACCGGTGCGCAGCCGGGCACGAGGCGCCGCCGTCATCACCAGGCCGCGGAGGGCGCCGACGCCGCCGCGCGCGCGCAGGCGCAGGGCGCCTCGGCGGCGGGCGCGCAGCCGGCCAAGCGCACGCGCCGACCGGGCGACAAGGGCGGCCAGGCCGCTGCCGGCGCGGCGCCGCGCGGCATGAAGCCGTCGCGCCGCAAGCGCGCCGCGCAGGGCCAGGCCGGCGGCGAGCAGGCCCAGGGCGGGCAGCGCCCGGCACCCAAGCACATGCAGGCCGGCGAGGACGCGCCCAAGCCGCGGCGCCGTCGCCGTCGCGGCGGCCGCGGGCGTGGCGGCGCCGGCTCCGAGGGCGGCGCCGAGTAGCGGCCGCAGGTTCTTCTCGATACAACGTCCAATCCCCGCACCTCAACGGTTGACGTGCGGGGATTGGACGTTTTGGGCCCGGAAACCGTCGTGTTCCCGCACCTCAACCGTTGACGTGCGGGGATTGGACGTTTTGGGCCGCCAAACCGTCGCGTTCCCGCACCTTATCGCGGAAGGTGCGGGCCCCGGACGTTCTACGCCAGGGCGGCGAGGCGCTCCATGAGCTCGACGGTGCCGACGGCGTAGCCGCCGCGGGCGAAGAGGCCCACGGGCTCGCGGCCGCGACAGTCGAGCAGGATCGCCAGCGGCAGCAGCTCGGGGTTGGCGAATATGCGGCGTGCGAGGCGCTCGGGCAGCTCGGAGAAGTCGTCGCGGGCAAGCGTCACGGAGGCACCGGCGCCGCGCAGGGCTGCGAGGCAGCGGGCGAGCGTGGGGTCGGCCTCGGCGACGTCCGCGCTCTCGCGCGTGACCAGCGTGAGTGCGATCTTCTCGGCCGCGAGCGCGGGCGCGGCGTCGGCGAGCTCGTTCTCCAGGTGCTCCGTGGGCTCCTCGGCGAGCTCGAGGAACGCCAGCACGGCCAGGCCCCCGCTCGGGGCCAGCTGCGCCGCAGCCGGCAGCGGGATGTGCTGCAGCATCTGGTCGGCGCGCGGCTCGCGCAGGCGCAGCTCCACGCTCGTGGGGCCGTCCACCACAAAGACGCGCTCGCTCGCCTGCTGGTTGCCGTTGGGCAGGCGCACGGTGGTGGTCACGCGGTACGTGCCGGCCGGCACCTCGAGCCGCGCGGGGTCGCAGCCCCAGAGGTCAAGCTCGCGGAAGCCAAAGAGGACCTGCCCGCTCACCTGCATCGCCGCCCCCAGGCGCGCGACCGTGACGTCCGTGCCGTAGGAGACGGCGCGTCCCTCCGGCGCAACCAGGCGCAGCGGGAAGGTGCGCTCGGATGCCGCCGCGCCCTCCACGCACGTCCACGCACCGTCGAGAAGAACCTCGGCGCGCAGGTCCGCCGGCGCCAGCCGCGCGGGCACGCCCAGCGTGCGACAGACGGCCACAAAGAGGGTCCGCAGCGTGATCTCGGAGGCCTGGCCCGAGGCCAGGGCTCCGGCCGGCGTTCCCACGAGCTTGGCCACGTGCTCGGCGGGCGAGAAGGACAGGCGGCTCGCGAGCAGCTGCCACGCGGCTGCCGGGTCGCTGGCGACGAGCGCGCGGAGCTCATCGTCGATCATGCCCGCGAGCTGCGGGCGCCACGGGCTCAGGTGCTCCAGGTGCACGCGCGGGCAGAGGACGGAGCGTTCCCAGGTCGCGCGGTCGATCCCATGGCAGGGCCCGGACTCGCGCGTGGCCAGCGCCGCGGCGAGATGGCCCTCCAGCACGCTTGCGGAGAGGTCGAGATAGTCCTTCTCGGCCAGGGTCTCCAGGAGCGCAAGGCGCTCGGGCTCGGGCCCGGCGGTCAGGAACGAGAAGACCTCCTCGGCGTTGCCCAGGGCGCCCTCCAGGATGCGCGCGACGGCAGCCCCGTCATCGTTCGGACGCAGCTCCGCGGCACGCGCGGCGAGGTCGGCGGCATGCGCGCGCATCGCGGAGACGCGGCCGCGGCGCAGCTCGTCGGCAGCCGCCTTGCGCTTGCGGCCGCGCGCGACGGCCTCGTCGGAGAGCGCCTGCGTGCGGGCCGGGTGATCCTCGGGCGCGCGGACGTCGAGGTCGTGCCAGTCGCCTGCCGCGGGTGCCGGCGCGAGCTCGAGCGTGACCGCGGAGACCTCCGCGGTGTCCACGTCCTTCTCGGCCATGAGCTCGCCGGCGGACGCGTGCACGCGGACGGTCCCCTTGCCGAGCGTCACGGCACAGCTGCCGCACGCGTCGGTCGCAAGCGTCACGAGCGGTCGCCAGCCGGCCATGTTGAGCACCTCGAGCGAGACCGCCGCGCCCGGCACAGGGCTGCCCGTGGCGTCCACGACGCGCACGCTCAGCTGCGCGGAATCTGCGTACGAGCCCGTGACGTTCACCACGTACGCGCAGCCGCTGCGCATGAGGACGTCCTCGGGCGCGCAGCCAAAGTCCGAGAAGAGCCGTGTGCTCACCATCGGCGCGCGGCCGGACGCGGCGGTGAACCAGCCGCGGTCAAGCGCCTCCTCCGGCTCGCAGGCGCCCAGGTAGTGCCAGGCGCCGTCCGCGTAGGCCTCGACCCAGGCGTGGTTGTCGTCGCAGTGCGCCCACCAGGGCGTGTAGAGCTGGCGGGCCGGGATGCCCACCGCGCGCAGCGCGGTCACGAGCAGCGTGGACTCCTCGCCGCAGCGGCCCGCGGCCGCCGCGATCACGCCGCGCGCGCCGAGCGTGCGCCCGTCGGTCGTCTGGTAGGTGGCCATCTCGGCGCACCAGTAGTTGACCTCGATCACGGCGCGCTCCGCGGGCAGGCCCGCCACGCGCGGAGCGAGTTCGGCCCAGAGCGCGGGGCGCACGTCCTCGAGCGGCTCGTTGTTGATGCGCGGGCACGCCACGTAGTGGAAAAAGACGTCCTCGGGAAGCCCCGCCGCCGGGCCCTCGCGCAGCATGAGGGCATGGCGCGCAAAGCCGAGCAGCGTCTCGAGCGGCGTGTCAAAGACGTCCGTCAGCGGCAGCTCGGCCACGAAGGAGCGCACGAGCAGCGCCTCGTCGGCGCCCAGGGGCGCGAGAAACGCCTCGACCTCGCGGTCCTTCTCGCCCAGCAGGGGACGGCGCGCGGCGTAGCGCTCGGCGGCATGTTCGGCAAAGCTCCGGGAAAGCATGGCGGCTCCTTCGTGTCATGTTGTGCCCGGACATGGTACCCCAACGGCGGCGTCTCGGCCCCCTCCCGACAGCCCTTGAGGGTATGTACACCCGCCCATGAGGGTATGTACACCTCGTCGGATGGGTCTTCTCGCATCTCAGCAGCTCACGAGCCTAGCGAGAAGAGCGGGCAGGTCTGGTGACTGTACATACCCTCATGGGCGACTGTACATACCCTCAAGGGATCTTGATTGACCTCGAGGACGGCCTTTTCCGCCGCGCGCTACCATAGAGCCTCGCCCCAGACCCGAAAGGACCCCCATGTACGGACTCAAGACCGAGGCCAGCTTCGATTCCGCCCACTTCCTCGCGGACTACCACGGCAAGTGCGAGAACCTCCACGGCCACCGCTGGCGCGTCGTCGCCTACCTCCGCACGCCCGAGCTGGGCTCCGCCGGCACCGAGCGCGACATGGTCTGCGACTTCGGCGTCTTCAAGTGCGCCGTCCGCGAGCTCGCGGAGGAGTTCGACCACACCTTCCTCGTGGAGGAGGGCACCCTGCGCCCCGCCACGATGGCCGCGCTGGAGGGGGAGGGCTTCAGCCTCACCGTCCTGCCCTTCCGCACCACGGCCGAGAACCTCGCCCGCCACTTCTGCGAGCGCCTGCGCGAGCGCGGGCTGCCGTGCGCACAGGTCGACGTCTATGAGACCCCCCTCAACTGCGCGACGTACCTTGCGGACTAGGCGGTAAACGCGCCGCAGGTCGGCGGGCATGCCGCCCACAGACGGCAGCGGGCCGCCGGCCCCCTTGTCACTTCCTTGCGCGCGCAATGTCCGGCCCGGTGGCTATACTCTCAAAGAGGGGCAGCGGGAGAGCGGAGGTGCGTCATGAGTGGTCATTCCCTTCACGGGGTCAACCTGACGGGTTGGCTGACGCTTGAGTCGTGGGTGACGCCCGAGCTCTTTGCCGAGGCCGGCGCCCTCGACGAGCAGGCGCTCGTCACCGCCCTCGGCCCCCGGCGCTACGCGGACTACGTGCGCGGGCACCGCGAGAGCTTTGTCACGCGCGAGGACTTTGTCAAGATCGCCGCGCGCGGGTTCAACGCGGTGCGCCTGCCGGTGCCGTGGTACGTCTACGGGGAGCAGGGCCCGGAGCCCGGCCCCTACGTCGGCTGCATCGAGTACGTGGACCAGGCGCTCGAGTGGGCCGAGGAGATCGGTCTCAACGTGGTCTTTGCGCTGGCCATGAACCCGGGCGGCCCCAGCGCGGACAGCGGCACCGCCCCGGACAACGCCGACTGCCACATCCCGCGCGAGCGCGTGCTCGACGTGGTCTACGCCCTCGCCAAGCGCTACGCCCTGCGCGCGGGCTTCTTCGGCATCGAGCTGGCGGACGACCCGGTGGTGCAGGTGCGCCGCGGGCTCGCCCTCACCGACGGCCTGCCCGTTCACCGTCTGCGCAACTACTACCGCGAGGCCTATGAGCTCGTCCGCAGCGCTGCGGGCGAGGACCCCGTCGTCATCCTGCCGGACGGCGGCGTGCCCGGCGGCTGGGGCCGCTTCATGGCGCAGCGCCACTACGTCAACGTCTGGCTCGACTGCCACCTCGATCGCCCGACCGCGCGCGTGGACGTCTCCGGCCCGTCCGGCGTCCGCAAGCTCGTCGCCGCGCACGACCGCTACCTGCGTGAGGCACGTCGCTCCGGCATGCCCGTCATGGTGGGAAAGTGGTCCTCGTCGCTGCCCATCCCCGACGCCCAGATGACGCCCGAGGGCCGCATCGCGCTCGAGCGCGTCTACACCTCGGAGCAGCTGGGAACCTACGAGAAGTGCCCGGCGTGGTTCTTCAACACCTGGAAGACCAGCGGCATGCTCGCCGGGTGGGACGCCCGCGTGGCGCTCGCGACCTTTGAGCGCGGGATGATCGTCTGATGGCGCAGTCCCCGGCGGCCGGCGTGCTCAGCGTCGTCGGCACCCCCATAGGAAACCTCGAGGACGCCTCGCCCCGCGTGATTCGCACGCTCGGCGAGGCGGATCTCGTGCTCTGCGAGGACACGCGCGTCACCGGCAAGCTCATGAGCGCCTTTGGCCTGCACGTGCACCTCGAGCGCTGCGACGAGAACGTCATGGACGAGAAGGTCGCGGGCGTGCTCGAGCGCCTTGCGGCGGGGGAGCGCGTGGCCTTCGTCTCCGACGCGGGCATGCCGGGCGTGAGCGACCCCGGCCAGCGGCTCGTCGACGCCGCGCTCGACGCGGGGCTGCGCGTGGAGGTGGTTCCCGGCCCGAGTGCCGTCACCTGCGCGCTCGTGGCGTCGGGCCTGGCGAGTGAGCACTTCTTCTTCGAGGGCTTCCTTCCGCGCCGCCGCGGCCCGCAGGTCGCGCGCCTGGAGGAGCTGGCGGCCGTCCCGGGGACGCTCGTGGTCTACGAGAGCCCGCGCCGCGCGGCGGAGACGCTCGCGCGGATCGCGGAGGTGATGCCGGGCCGGCACGTGGCGCTCGTGCGCGAGCTCACCAAGCTGCACGAGGAGGTCGTGCGCGGGGAGGCCGCCGAGCTCGCGGAGCGCGTCGCCGCTCGCGGCGAGCTGCGCGGCGAGTGCGTGATCGTGATCGGGGCGCCCGGGTCCGAGGAGCTCTCCGCGCGCCGGGCGGCGGCGTCCGGGCCCGAGCGGACGCTCGAGGAGGAGATCTCCGCGGGCCTGGCGGCCGGCGAGCCCAAGAGCGCGCTTGCCAAGCGGCTGGCCAAGTCCTTCTCGCTTTCCCGTGCCGAGGTCTACGACAAGGTGGTCGCCGCCGCGCGCTAGCGCCGGGTCCGCCGCTTCCGAGCCCCGCCCCTGCGGCGTTGTGCGCACTCCCCGGCGATGTGTACACCCGGCGACGATGTGTACACTTCTCGCCAACGCGTTTACCTGCGCATCTTTCGAGAAGGACCTCGAGGGCAGTGTACACAACGCCGCAGACCGTACACAACGCCGCAGACCGTACACAACGTCGAGAAGTGCGCACATCCCGCCGCCGCGGCCGGTCCGCAGGCGCCCTCGGCGGCGCCCGGGCCGGAAAGTGTACAATCGACCCCGCATGCCAAAGTCCGTCATGAGGAGCACCTATGGCAGAGAAGCCGTCCTACTACGTCACCACCCCCATCTACTACGTCAACGCCGCGCCGCACCTGGGCACCGCGTACTGCACCCTGCTCGCCGACGTCCAGGCGCGCTTCCGCCGCGCCGCGGGCTACGACGTCAAGTTCCTGACCGGCATGGACGAGCACGGCGAGAAGGTCGCCGAGGCCGCCGCCCAGCACGACATGACGCCGCAGCAGTGGTGCGACTCCCAGGCCCCGCTCTTCCAGGACCTCTGGCGCGAGCTCGAGGTCTCCAACGACGACTTCATCCGC
>CALUHH010000014.1 GCA_944320385.1 uncultured Atopobiaceae bacterium
CGTTATTCGCGGTTTAAGGCACCAACTTTTTTATTTTTACGGAAGTTGGTGTCTTAACTATGTTATTCCCACTCGATAATAACGAGGCGGCTTTCGCATTTTTTCATACCCTCGTTTCCGCAGGTCACAGTGGGTACTTCCTATCGGTCGAACGTCATCGCTAGTCCTCCTGCCACTAATCTGCCACAAATTATACCGCGGCGAATCCCTGCCACGTAAGGGCAGGCCTTGCGGGCACGTCCGGCCATCACGCAAATGCCTTCGAGACTGCCGCCACGGCCTCGCGCTTGGCGTCCATGTTCACGTGCGTGTAGATGTCCATGGTGATCTGGGAGCTGTAGTGCCCGGCGAGCTCCTGCATGACCTTGGGGTGGACGCCACTCATGGCGAGCATGGTGAGATAGGTGTGCCTAAGCTCGTGGAGGCACCAGCCCTCGAGGCCGTACTTCACGCGGTCCTCGGTCCACCAGCGGCTCAGGTTGCTGGGCAGCACGCGCCCTCCGGAGATGTCCGAGATCACGGGCGACTCGTCGGTCTGCTCGATGTAGCCCTCCTCGGGCTTGCGCCACTGGTTGGTGCGGTCGTAGCGCTCCTTCTGCGCCTTCTTGTGCTCCCTGAGGGCATCCGCCACGTTCTCGGGCAGGGGCAGGAGGCGCATGCCGGCCTTGGTCTTGGTCTCCTTGAGGTTACCCATGGTGTCGTAGGAGTGGCTGATGTCGACGATGCCACGTTCGAAGTCGATGTCGCCCCACGACAGCCCGCAGATCTCGCCACGGCGCAGCCCCATGGTGATGGCGAGCAGGTAGGCGCACTCGCGGTCGTCCTTCTCGTCGAGCATGGCGATGAACACGTGGGCTCGGTCGGGGTTGAGGGCGCGCTTCTCCTTGGTGTCCATCTTAGGCGGGTTCGCGGCGTCGCACGGGTTCTTCACGAGGATCCCCTCCTTCTTGGCCTGCTCGAACACGAGCGTTATGTTGTCGTGGATCTGGTTGACGTAGCTTCCGCTCGAGGGCTTCCCGGAGAGCGTGTCGCCCTTGAGCATGGCGATGTACATGTCGTCGAGCATCGCCGGGGTGATGGAGGCGAGGTTGGCCTTGCCGATGTGGCGGCACGCCGCCTTGAACTGCCACCGCTGGCGCTTCTGCGTGGTGGGGGCAACCTCCTTGCCGAGGGCGCGGCGCTCGAGGAAGCGCTCGCAGTACTCCTCGAACGTGTAGGAGGTGCGTCCCTGAACCTCGTCATGCTCGACCTCGTCCACGAACTCGCGGAGCGCCTTCTTCGCCTCCGTGTAGGTTCCGTTGAAGCGACGAGACTTGGTCTTGTACTTTCCCGTTCTCGGGTCGAGCCCGGTGGGGACGCGAAGCTCCCACTTGCGGCACTTGCTCTTCGGCTTGCTCTTGTCCCGCTGGACGATGTAGCCGCCGCCTTCCACGTTCGCCATGCTACTCACCGTCCTCTACCGCGACGTAGGGCGGGCGGTAGTGCCACTCGAGGTCGCGGGCGAGCTCGCGCTGCCAGGGCTCGTCGAGGCGCAGGGCCTCGCCGGGCGCGGCGACGAGGGCGACGACGGGGACCTCGTTTCCGGCGTCCTCCGTGATGGAGTAGGACACGACGCGAAGGTTCTTCTCGCTCTTGGTCATGGCGCTCACCGCCTGCCCTGGGAGCGGGCGGCGCGCTCGCCGAGCTCCACGTAGGAGAGGTAGCTGTCCACGAGGGCGCGCCCCTCGGGGCTGAGGGCGTCGTAGCGGGGCTGGATGCCCTCGGGCTCGGGCGCGTCAATGTCCTCGCGGCCGACCACGAGGTCGATGGAGCAGCCGAGCCTGTCCGCGATCTGCCAGGCCGCCGGAAGAGGGATGCCGCAGTCGGCGCCGTCGCCGGCGCGCTCGTAGCGCGCATAGGTGGAGCTGGGAATGCCGAGCGACTCGGCGAAGTCCTTGGCGCTGCGGAAGCCCGCCTGGCGGCGGAGGCGCTGGAGTGTTCTTTTGCCGCCGATACGGCACGTAGGGGTGTGTGCTGGGTTGAGAGATGACATATACTTGTCACTGTCCCTTCTGGATTTGCCTCTGGACCGGACACCGAGCCCGCGGGAGTGCCAGCTCCCGCGGGCTCACCTGTTTCGCTTCTTATGCCTTCGCACCACCATCCCCTCCGTCCGCCAAGGCGTCGTACTCGACCAGGACGCCGTGATCGACCGAGCTCCAGAACACGTGCATGCCCTCGGAGTCGTACTCGCCGTGTGTGCGGTCGTATGCCGCCATGATCTTCTCGATGGTCATGTCGTCGATGACCTTCTCCGCCTTGGTGGAGAGCCTGCCGCGCTTCTTCGCAGCCTGCTCCTGGAGGAAGGACTCGAAGGCGGCTCGTGCTGCCTCGGCGCTGTCGAACGCGACGAGCTCGCCGAAGGCTGCGCCGTCGCGCATCTGGGAGAGCATCTGCTGCTCGTACTGGTAGCAGAGCGCCTCGTAGGGACGCTCCTCCTCGCGCCTCCTGCGCGCGCGGATCCTCTCGTCCTTCTGCCGCACGAACTCCCGGAACTCGTCCATGAGGGCGCGCGCCTCGGGCGTGAGGCCGTCGTACTCGAGCTGGACCTCGCCGCGTGCGGTCGCGGGGTCGGGCGTCTCGCGCCCCACGATGGCGTCGATGGTGGTGCCCAGGGCGTCCGCGAGCTGCCAGGCGCGCTCCATCGGGATCTTGTCGGGGTTGGACTCGTAGCGCGCGTAGGTGGACGCGGGTATCTCGTGCGCCTCGGCGAAGTCGTTGGCGTTTCTGTAGCCCGCCGCCTTGCGGAGCTCCAAGAGGTTGCTTGCCATGGCGTCCGCCTTTCTCGAAATGTGTGCTACCTGTGGAGCGGCGCTTTGCCCCGCTCTGTTCGCGTTGTTACGCTTCGCAACAGATTCTATCACTACTTGACAAGCCGTTCAACGTTCTAGGGCTATTCTACCTCAATTCCTGCAAACAATCTCACTTGCTGACAATTCCTATGATATTCTACCGCTGCAAGGCGACGGAACGTGCCACTTCCTGACAGGCGGGCGCGGCCGTGCGTGCGGTCCAGAGGCAAATCGGACGAGAAGGAGCGAGAGATGAGTTTCGAGGAGCTGCCGTACTTCATGACCCCCAAGCAGCTCGCCGACGTGACGGGCGAGCACGAAGGGTCCATCACGAGAGGGATTCGCGAGGGGCGTATCCCCGCCGACAAGGTGAACGGTCGCTGGCGGATCTGCCGCGACGTGATCTTCAAGAACGCGAAGAAGGGGGCCTCGAATGACGGAGAGGGCCGCGAGTAGCCCACGCGGGACGGGCTCCCTCGCCGACGCGCTGGCACGCGTCCCCCGGGAGCTGAAACAGGAGCCGCGCTGGGTGTGCTGGCGGCGCGAGGAACGGAACGGCAAGGCGACCAAGCTGCCCGTGGACGCGCACACTGGGAGCATGGCCAAGAGCACCGACCCGACGACCTGGGCGAGCTTCGATGATGCCGTGGCGGCCGTCGGCCGCTGGCGCTGCGACGGCGTGGGGTTCGTCTTCGGGCCCGACCGCGCCTTCACGGGACTCGACCTCGACCACGTGATCGAGGGCGGCCTCCTCGACCCCGCGTATCGCTGGGCGGTCGAGGAGGCGGGCACCTACACGGAGGTCTCGCCCTCCGGAGACGGACTGCACCTGATCTTCCGGGGCGCGAAGCCCGACTGGGCGCAGAGATCGCGCAAGGGGCAGCCCGGCGGGCGCGTGGTGGAGATGTACGACCACGACCGCTACTTCACGGTGACGGGTGACGTCTTCGAGGGGCGCGGCGCGCTCGCGGAGAACCCCGACGTGGTTGAGCGGGCGTACCGCACCTGGATCGAGCCGGAGGCGCGCTCGGCGCAGCCGCGCCTGGACGACGCCGTGCGCGGGGCATCCTCGGGCGGCATAGGCGACGACGAGCTCGTCGAGCGCATGCTCGCGAGCAGGAGCGGCGGCGACATCCGCGCCCTTCTGGCGGGAGACTGCTCGGCGCAGGGCGGCGACCACAGCGCCGCCGACATGGCGCTCTGCAGCCACCTGGCCTTCTGGTGCGCGGGCGACGCCGCGCGCATGGACAGGATCTTCCGCGCAAGCGGTCTCATGCGCGACAAGTGGGACAGCAGGCGCGGCGGCACCACCTACGGCGCGCAGACGATAGAGCGCGCGATCTCGGGAGCCACGGAGTTCTACAGGCCGAGGGCTGCGAGACGCGACGGCTCTTCTCGTCCTCGCGCCAATGATAAGAACGTATGTTCGATGTCAACGCGGCGCGAGCAGCAAGGGGTACCCGACGACGACGCCGCGCCGAGGGAGGCCACAGACGGCGCGCCCTCGGTCGAGGGCTGGTTCGTGGACGAGCGCGGCAGGCTCTGGGCGGCGGACGCGGCCGGCGAGCTGCGCTACACCGTGACGGCGACCGCGCCGTGGATCGCGTGCGACCTGGTTGACGTGGACACGGGCGACGTCCGCGCGCTCGTGCGCGTGGCGGTGGCGGGCGGCGTGCGCGAGCGGGCGCTCGACCGCGACGTGCTGCTGAACCAGACGCGCATCATCGGCGCGCTGGCCCCGCTCGGGGCGAACGTGTCGAGCACCAACGCCAAGGACATCGTGCGCTACCTGACCGACTGCGAGCGCCGGTGCGCGGGGACGCGCCCACGCGCGCGCAGCGTGGTGCACCTGGGCTGGGCGGAGGGCGCCCTCTCCTCGTTCATGCCCTACGACGCGGGCGGCGAGGTGCGCTTCGACCCCTCGCCCGACGAGGCGGTGAAGGCTCGGCCGTTCATGGAGCCCGCGGGGACGCTCCCGGACTGGGTGGCGGGCATGGCGCCCGCGCGGGCGGCCTCGCCCGCGTTCCGGAGCGTGATGGCGGCGAGCTTCGCCTCGCCGCTGGTTGCGCTCCTCGGCGTGCAGACCTTCATCGTGTACCTGTGGGGCAGAAGCCGCAGCGGCAAGACGCCGACGCTCAAGGCGGCGGGCAGCGTGTGGGGCGACCCGACCGAGGGCTCGGACTCCTACTTCCGCACCTTCGCGGACACGCCCAAGAGCATCGTGCGCGCGGCGGCGCTCCTCCACGACATCCCCGTCATCATCGACGAGCTGCAGAGCAAGGGGGCGCCGGGCGGGCAGGCCTCCAAGCGCCAGATCGTGGAGGACCTGCTCTACTCGCTCTCGCTCGGGCACGAGCGCGGGGCGCTGAACTCCGACCGCTCCATGATGCGGGCGGGCTCCTGGCGCAGCCTCACGATAGCCACGGGCGAGATCCCCATCGTGGGCGAGTCCACCCAGCAGGGCGCGGCGAACCGAACGCTCGAGCTCAACGCCGAGCCCTTCTCCGACGTGAGGGCCGCGCAGGAGATGCACCACCTGGTCTCCGCACAGCACGGAACGGCGGGGCGCGCCTTCGTGGAGGCGCTGCGGCGAAACCCCGCCGAGTTCTACGCCCGGCAGTTCGCGCAGGTGCGCGATGCAGTGGGGTCGGTCGCTTGCGGGCACCCGCAGGCGGACAACATAGCGCTGCTCGCCTTCGCGGACGCGCTCGCGGAGTTCTACGTGTTCTCGCCGGGGAGCGGCTGGCAGGGCTGCCTGGACGGGGCGCTTGCCATGGCGGTCTGGGCGCTCGGCAACGCGACGGGATCCGAGGGCGGCGACACCGACCTCAAGGCCATCCAGTTTTTGGCGGAGTGGCTCGTGGGCAACCGCATCCACTTCGACGACTACTGCGAGAACGACCGCCTGGAGCGCTGGGGCGCGGTCGAGGACAAGAGCTGTGCGCCGGGATTCCTCTGGTACGTGTTCTCGAGCGTGCTGGAGCGCGCGCTCGCAGGCGGCAACTTCGATAGGCAGAAGACGCTTCGGCGCATGGCCGAGGAGGGCCTTCTGGTGTGCGACTCAGGGCACCGCTACACGAAGCAGAAGCGCTTCCGCTCGAACGGGCGCGTCTACTGCGTCTGCATCGACAACGAGGCGCTGGAGGCGTTCCTGGAGCGGGCGGCCACGGGCGTGGGCGCTGCCGTCATCGCGTCTCAAGGCGGCGAGCCATGTTGAGACGGGGCTTGAGACGACCGTACCGGCTGGTGAGGACGAGGGTTCTCGGCTCTCGTCTCAATGTCTTTACGGGAACGAGGGGAAGGCCGGCGTCGCACGCGGGCGCACGCGCGCGCACGGGCGCGAGGCGCTTTCGCGCAGAACCGCTTGAGACGTTGAGACGGTGCGTGTTCGAGCTGGTAGGCGGACTTTTTTCCGTCTCAAGGGAGCGGCGCGGACGCGATGTCACGCGGGCTGCAAACATGAGACGCGGCGGGAGGGGGCGCAGATGAGCTGGTGGACGGAGGAGCAGGACGACGTCCTGCGCGAGGTGAGCTTCCGGGGCGCGGCCTACGCGGCCGCCGAGATCGAGCGGCGCTGCGGCGTCGCCCACTCCGTGCGGGCGGTGGAGATGCGCGCGTCGCGGATCCACTGCTCGCTGGCGATCCAGACGGTATGCCCGCAGTGCGGCGCCGTGGGCGTGAAGATCAACCGGCAGACGGGGATGTGCCCGCTCTGCACGGAGCGCTACCACCTGGAGCAGGAGCGCGCCTTCAACGAGCAGCTGGAGCGAGAGCGGGCGGCGTGCGAGGAGTCCGCCGAGCTCGCCGACGTTAGGCGCGAGCGGGACAAGATGCGGCAGCGGAACTCCCGCCTGTGCAGGAAGTACGGGCTCACACCGAAAAGTAAGCGTAGCCGTAGTGATAGATGGGTAGAAAAGCGTAACCAGAGTTGACCTGAGAGGAGATCAGCATGCAGATGTGTCCCGATTGTGAAAGGGTATATGACGAGTCCGAAACCCCCGACTGCCCTTATTGCCATCCGATTTACGACCGAATCAAGTTCGTTCGCAGCGACGATGACGAGGACGATACAGAGGAGGACTAAGAGGCACCCGTTTTGTGTGAGGTGGTCGCATGGGTAGGAACAAGATCGACGCTACGACCTTTAGCAAGCTATATGACGACTTCGGCGAAGAAGCGGCAAGAGAGACTCTGGCCGACGTCAACGAAGGTCGAATCAGCGCTGAAACCCTAGAAAAGTACCTCTATTCCGACGAGACCAAAGAGGAGTATTCAGCAAGGCTCAAAGCTGAATGGGCTGATGTGGACTAGCCCCCCTCTCTCCATCTTGACCTTGCGGGGCGCCTACGGGCGCCCTTTTCCATGCCTTTGTGACGGCAGCCGAGAATTCACCGTGAGGGAATCTATCGAGGCTTTCGGGGGTGATATGTATGGCGAGGCGGGCAAAGCTGACGCAGGAGATGGTGGACGAGGCGATCCGCCTCAAGGCGGACGGCCTCTCCAATGGCGACATCATCTGCGCGCTGGGCATCCACGAGTCGACGTTCTACCGCTGGATCGGAGATCCCAAGAACAAGCTGCAGCGCGCGTTAAGCGAGGGACTAAAAAAGGAAGAATCGGCGTTCAAGCGGACGCTGCTCACGACCATCCGCTCGGCAGCGCTGGCGCGCAACCAGTACTGGACGGCGGCGGCGTGGCTGCTGGAGCGCAAGTACCCCGACGAGTTCGGCAAGGCGGAGCGCAAGGGCGACGACGCCAAGGCGGACGCGGCGCCCAGGATCGTGCTCGGCGTGGTGGCGCAGCCGGTGCAGGAGAAGCTGCCGGGGTTCGACGGCGATGGACGCTCCGATGGTTGACGCGTCCTCGCTCGTCATCCCTCGCTTCCACGACGTGCTGGGCGACGTGATGGCGCACGGGCACACGCACTACTGGATGCACGGGGGCCGAGGGTCCACCAAGTCGAGCTTCATCTCGGTGGCCATCGTGCTGCTGCTCCTCGCGCACCCAGAGGCCAACGCGGTCGTCATCAGGCGGTTCAGTAACACCTTGCGCGACTCCGTGTTCTCGCAGTTGACGTGGGCGATCGCGGCGCTGGGGCTCGACGCGTGGTTCCGCGCGCGCATCTCTCCGATGGAGCTGACCTATTTGCCGACCGGTCAGCGCATCGTGTTCAGGGGCGCCGACGACCCGCTGAAACTCAAGGGCGTGAAGTTCGCGCGCGGCTACGCGGCGGTGGTGTGGTTCGAGGAGCTCGACCAGTTCGACGGGATCGACGCGGTGCGGAGCATCCTGAACTCGCTTCGGCGCGGCGGCGACGACTTCTGGATCTTCTACTCGTACAACCCTCCCCAGACGCTCTGGAGCTGGGTGAACCGCGAGGAGCTGGAGCGGGAGCGGCGAGCGGACACGCTCGTGCGGCGGAGCTCGTACCTCGACGTCATCGAGAGCCACCCGGAGTGGCTGGGCGCGCCGTTCATCGAGGAGGCTGAGTACCTGCGTTCGGTGGACGAGCGGGCGTGGCGCTCGGAGTACCTGGGCGAGGTCACGGGGACGGGCGGCAGCGTGTTCAACAACGTGGTCTCGGTACGGCTCTCCGACGCTGCGTGCAGGGGCTTCTCGCGCACGCGAAACGGCGTGGACTGGGGCTGGTTCCCCGACCCGTGGCGGTTCGTGCGCTGCGGGTGGGAGCCCGGCGAGCGGAGGCTCACCATCTTCGGCGAGCTCTCGGCCAACAGGAAGACGCCCTCGGAGACGGCGGCGATGGTGGCCTCTGCCCTCACCTACGCCGACGAGCCCGGCGAGGACGCCTACCTCCACGACGAGCTGATCTGGTGCGACGACACGCCGGACGGCAAGCAGAGCATGGCCGTGTGGCGGCGCGAGGCGGGGCTGCGGGTGCGGCCGGCGAGGAAGAGCAACATGCGGCGGCTCTCCTACGAGTGGCTGGCGGGGCTCCGGGAGATCTGCATCGACCCGGAGCGGTGCCCGCTCGCCTACGAGGAATTCCGCCTCAAGGAGTACGACCGCGACCGAGACGGCACGTGGCTCGACGACATCCCGGACGGCAACGACCACTCGATCGATGCGGTGCGCTACGCGATGATGGACGACGTGCTGAGGGGTTAAAACTTGCGGGCGTTCTTCTCGACAGCTAAATGGGGGCACACTGACGTATGGACGTGCGATAGCCGGAAAGGGTTGTCGCGCGTTCTTCTCGCCTAAAATGAAATAGTCAATTGCAGCTATATGGGCAGGTGTGCCATGAACATCCCTCTGAACAGCATCCTCAACCTCACGGAAGAGCAAATTAAGGGCAGCAAGATTGAGCTGAATCTGTTTGACGGCGGTACGCACGAGGCCTTCATCGACCGGTGGCTCGAGCGCCCCGAGAGCGAGCGGGCTGCGGGGCGCGCGAAGCGCTGCTCGTACTGGGCTTGGTACGGAAAGAACCGAAGGAACTTCCATGTGGGTGATTGGGTGTTCAGCTTCATGCGGCTCTATCGCCAGGATGAGTGGCTGTTCGTGTCCGCCGCTGAGATTATCGAAATGCCGGAGCGGGGCGCGGAGAACGGGTATGCAACGGTGAGGATTCTTGACCAATACACGCCGCTGTTCGGCCGGCTCATCATCAACCTCCACCGGGGAAACAAGTTCTCCCTTTATGTGTTCAACCTCGACTCGTACCTTAACGAGGCGACGGTGAAGGAGATCCTGCCTGCGCTCTACAGCGGCGACACGTTTAGCGGTTACGACCGCGTGCACCTGCCCTACGCGAAGCTCGATCGCATATTCAAGCGTGAGATCATGCCCTCGTACTACGACGCCCTGGAGAGCGTGACGGGGGTGTACTGCCTCACGGACACCAAGACCGGCAAGCTCTACGTTGGCTCCGCCACCGGCGAGGGCGGCGTGGCGGCGCGCTGGGGCAGCTACCTAGACTCCAAGCACGGCGGCAACAAGAAGCTGAGAGAGCTCTACGAGCGCGAGGGCGAGGGGTACTTCCGAGAGAACTTCGAGTTCACGCTGCTCGAGTACTTCGGCATGAGCTACGACCCGCAGAAGGTGCTGGAGCGGGAGCAGTGGTGGAAGGACTGCCTCGACACGCGGGCTCACGGATACAACGATAACTAGACGGGCGTTCTTCTCGACAAATTGAAGATGATGAGGGGACGCACGATGCGCAGTGACCGGAAACGGGTGCTGCGCGCTCTTCTCGCCTAATTAAGCCGGAGGATTCAGTTGGCAACTGAATTTTGGGCGTTCTTCTCGCCAGGCGCTCCTTTTTGCTCTTGTGACGGGCGTTTGTAATGGGGGCGTTCGGACGAGGAGAGGAGTGGCATGGACGCTCACGATAACGAGTACTGGGTGCCGGAGCATGTGAGGGCGTGGCTGCGGGGGCTCGGGTTCTCGCTGCCGCTGGAGGACATGGAGCCGCACATCCGGGCGTGGGACCGGTGGATGCGGGCGCTCGGGGACTTCTACGACTACCGCGACACGGACGGGGTCGGGCGCGTGTACGAGGTGCACCGGCGCTCGATCCACCCGGCGATGCGGGTGTGCCGGGAGTGGGGGTCTCTGCTCTTGAACGACCGGACGCAGGTGGCGTGCGCGGAGCAGGCGTGCACGGACTGGCTCGCGGCGTGGATGGCGCGGACCGGGTTTCTCGCCTCGGCGCAGGAGTGCGTGGTGCGGGCGTTCGGCCTAGGGACCGGGGCGTGGGCGCTCTGGGTGGACGCGGGCGCGGGCGAGGTGCGCGTGAGGCGTTACGACGCGCGGATGGTCGTGCCGCTCACGTGGGACGAGGAGGGCGTGACGGAGTGCGCGTTCGTGACGCGGGCGTTCTGGCGCGGGCGCGCGGTCGACCAGGTGCAGCTGCACCTGAAGGGTGCTGCCGACGCGTTCTTCTCGCCAAGCGAATCGTCGGCATCTGACCCGCTGTCGGCGGGTTCTTCTCGCCTAACTGACGATGCAGGCGAGGGCACGTACCGGATCGTCACGGCGTGCTTCGACAGGGACGGGAACCGCGTCGAGCCGGAGGGCGTGTGCCTGGTGTACGACACGGGCTCTGCGTGGCCCACGTTCGCCATCGTGAGGCCGGCCGTCGACAACACGCGGGTGGACATGTCGCCCTACGGGCAGTCTGTGTTCGCGGACGCGGTGGACGCGATCCAGGCGGTGGACCTCTGCTACGACGCGATGATGTCGGAGATCGACAACGGGAAGATGCGCGTGTTCCTCTCGGACGTGATGTTCGACGTCGAGCGGGATGGGAAGGGCGGGCGCGTCTCCATCCCGTTCGGCAAGGCTGACTGCACGGTGTTCAGGAAGGTCATGAGCACGGAGGACACGATCCACGAGTTCGCTCCCACCTTGCGCACGGAGGCGCAGGCGCGTGCTTTCCGCGTGGCGCTGCAGACGCTCGGCGACCTGTGCGGGTTCGGCATCAACTACTTCGACCTCGAGAACGTGGGGTACGTGAAGACGGCCACGGAGGTGTCGGCGGACAACTCGGCGCTGATGAGGAACATCCGCCGGCACGAGCGCGCGCTCGAGGGCGCGATCGCGGGGATCTGCCGGGCGCTCATGGCGGCCGAGCGCAGGCTCGGCGTGGAGCTGCCCGACGAGGGCCTCGTGCGCGTCACGTTCGACGACAGCATCATCACGGACACGACCGCGGAGAAGCGCCAGGACATGGACGAGGTGGCTGCGGGCCTGCTGGAGCCGTGGGAGTACCGTGCCAAGTGGCACGGCGAGGACGAGGCGACCGCGCGCAAGGGCGCTGCCCGGCCGGGCACCGGCGACGCCGGGCGCGGGCGAGAGGGATCTGGCAGCGCCGGGGCCGCCGGCGCGGAGGCGCGTGCCGCAGGGCGGGCGTGACGACGGCGTGCGCGCCCGTGTCGGCCGCTGCAGGCCGCGCGAGAGCGGAGGGAGCAGGCTGAGCCCCCTGGCGAGGGCAGACCGCGCAGCGGGCTGGCCCGAGCCGGCGGCGAAGACGCGACCGGAGCGGGGCGCGGCCGTGGGGTTGCCCTCCGCGCGCACGACGGCGGCGCGTACGCCCCGTGCGCGCGACGCAGCGACGGCGGGCACGGTGCGCACGGCTCCGGACGGGCAGCGGCCGGTGGCGGCGGTGCCGGGTGGGCGGCGAGATCGTCTCGTGAGGGCCGCGGGCGGCGTCGGGCGCGTATCGGCTGCGCGGGCGCACGCGTCGCCCTCCGGGCCCCGAGGCGCTTCCTGGCGCCCGCCGTGGGGGCCGCGAGCTGAAGCCACACCCCACCACCACCCGTGGACGAGCATGGAAACGCAGCAGCTCAGCTGCCGTAGCGGAGTGCGCGCCGCAGCGAGGGACCGACCCGCCCCGCGCAACGTATAACTGCCGTCAGGCCCCGCCCAGAGCGGAGGCTGTGTATGCGCACGGTGCGAGGGGCAGACGGCGCAGCCGGAGTGTGCGACCGCCGCGAAGGGCAGACGGCGCAGCCGGCTGGCCTGAGCCGGGAGCGACACAAAGGCGGAGCCGGCTGACCCGAGCCGCGGCGCAATACACAGCCGGAGCGGCGGGCGGGGCCGTGCGTGTCGCTTCCTGTGCGCGGGGCGGGGCGGGCCCGAGCCGTGCGCGCAACGGAGCGGAGGCGGGTGGGCTGCGGACGACCCTCGACGACGAGCGGGTGGTGGTGGGGTGTGGCCCCCCAGCTGCAGTTGACGATTCTCGATGCGAGCTACTGGATTATGGTGACACTTCGTCTCTCGACCCCTGATTCGGAACTCGCATTATGTCGCATTCTGAGGCGCATTGTAGCGTCTAGGTTATAATTGCACCTGCTTTGTATTGCATTTCGGTTGCGTTAAGGCGGGGTGCCGTGAATTACGTCGATCTTATTAAGTCGGGGGCTTCGGATGCCTCGATCAAAGAGTATCTGAGCGGAGGCGAGCAGGTCGCCATCACAATAAGAATGCCAAAGAACTTGCATGAGTCGGGCAAGGAGGCCGCGACCATGCGTGGAATGAGCTTCAGCGCACTTGTCCGTCAGGGACTGATTCAGCAACTGGCGGCGATGCGATAATGGCCACCTCGCAGTACACCCCATACCAGACTCGCTACTTCGCCGAACAGCTCTCGCTCAAGAGGCCGCAGTCGAGCATCGACAACCTCGCATCCGCGATGTCGGGCACGAAAGTCGACCTCAACCCGCATCAGGTCGACGCAGCTCTTTTTGCACTGAAGTCCCCGCTGTCCTCTGGAGCCCTGCTTGCTGACGAGGTCGGACTCGGCAAGACCATCGAGGCGGGACTCGTGCTCTCCCAGTTCTGGGCGGAACGCAAGAGGAAGATCCTCCTCATCGTTCCCGCGTCACTGCGCATGCAGTGGCGACAGGAGCTCGCCGAGAAGTTCTTCATCGACTCCATCCTCATGGAGGCGGCCCCGTTCAACAAGGCGAGGCGCGAGGGCAGGCCCAACCCCTTCGACGTCGACGGCCGCGTCGTGATCTGCTCGTACAACTTCGCCGCAAGGAAGGACGCCGAGATTCGCACGGTCCCGTGGGACCTCGTCATCATGGACGAGGCACACCGACTCAGGAACGTCTACAAGAAGAGCAACGTCACCGGCAAGAAGCTGAAGCGCGGCCTGGAGGGCCGCAAGAAGCTGCTGCTCACGGCGACTCCGCTGCAGAACAACCTCATGGAGCTGTACGGACTCGCGAGCATCATCGACGACCACGTATTCGGCGATGCGAGGACGTTTCGGGACATGTACGTCACCGCCTCGAACGAGGACCTTCGGAACAGGAACCTCAAGGACAGGCTCCAGGGCATCTGCCACAGGACCCTGCGAAAGCAGGTGACCGAGTACATCCGCTACACGAACAGGCACGCCATCCTCCAGGAATACGCACCGTCTGCCGAGGAGGAGGAGCTCTACAACGACATTTCCGACTACCTCCAGTCGGACAAGCTCTACGCGCTCCCTCAGGGCCAGCGCACCCTCATCACGATGGTCCTGCGAAAGCTGCTCGCCTCGTCGTCGTTCGCCATCTCCGGCACGCTCGCCTCGCTAATCGGGCGCCTGGAGGGGCTGCTCGCTGGCGTCGAGGGCGATCTGGACATGAGCGACTACGACGCGTACGGAGACCTCGTGGACGGCGATCCGGACGATGAGAAGTTCGAGGACCTCGACCTCGTGCAGGAACGCGACGAGATCCTCCTCGAACTCGAGCGTCTGAAGAGTTATGCCTCGCTCGCGAACGGCATCACTCGCAACGCAAAGGGCGACAACCTTCTCTTCGCGCTCGAAAAGGGCTTCGCAAAGATCGAGGAGCTCGGCGGCCAGCGCAAGGCGGTCATCTTCACCGAGTCGCGCCGCACGCAGGAATACCTACTTAGGCTACTCTCGGACAACGGCTACAAGGGCAAGATCGTGTTCCTCAACGGCTCGAACAACGACGCCGTGTCAAAGCGCATCTACGATGAATGGAAGCGTCGTCACGATGGCGACGGCGCGATATCGGGGTCGCGGCAGGCGGATATGAAGGCTGCCGTCGTCGAGGAGTTCCGCGACCGCGCCAGTATACTCATCGGCACCGAGGCCGCCGCAGAGGGAATCAACCTCCAGTTCTGCAGCCTGCTCGTGAACTACGACCTCCCCTGGAACCCCCAGCGCATCGAGCAGCGCATCGGGCGATGCCACCGCTACGGCCAGAAGAACGACGTCGTGGTCATCAACTTCCTCAACAAGAGGAACGCCGCGGACGTCCGCGTTTACGAGCTGCTGTCCGAGAAGTTCAACCTCTTCAACGGAGTCTTCGGCTCCTCGGACGAGGTCATCGGGTCCATCGAATCCGGCGTCGACTTCGAGAAGCGCATCGCTGGGATCTACCAGAAGTGCAAGACCTCCGACGAGATACAGGCGGAGTTCGACTCGCTGCAGGAAGAGCTCGCCGACAGCATCGACGAGAAGATGGTCGAGGCGCGCCACTCAATCCTCGAGAACTTCGACGAGGACGTAGCCGCCCGCCTCAAGGACTGCCAAGCGAGCACCGTCGCGAGCCTGGACAAGTTCAGCCAGTGGACGCTGTTCTTCCTGCTCGCCCACGGGGCCGAGCGCGTCGCCCCCGAGGACAAGCTGAGGTTCCGGTTCGGCGGAGACCCGATCAGGCGCGTGTACAACCTGCAGTGGCGAGATGCTGAGGAGGAGGGTGACACCTTCCTGCGCCGAGACGACCCGAGGTACCTCCGCTGGATCGAGGAGGCCAAGTCCACCGACCTGCCCTTCGGCTCGGTGAGGTTCCTTTACGGAGACAGCGGCCGTCGCGTCTCCTACCTCGACGAGTACCCCGGCCTCAAAGGCATCATAACGATGGACAGGCTCTCCTACTCGGGCATCGGCGAAGAGGAGCACCTCGTCATCACTGCTGTCGCCGACAATGGCACCCTGCTGGACGATGACCTCGTGAATACCCTCTTCGAGCTTCCCGCCGAATCGTGCTGCGCGACGGCCGGCGCGGAGGACGAGGTCGAAGCGCTCCGCAAGGAGCGCGTCGAGCAGCGCCAGCTGGCCATCGAGGCGGCAAACAAGCAGTACTACCTGGACGAATGCGCCAAGCTGGACGCGTACAGCGAAGACCTGAAGGAGGGCCTCCAGCGCGAGCTGAAGGACATCAAGAAGGCAATCACCGAAAAGAAGCGCGAGTTCCGCAGCAGTACCGACCTCCCCCTAGACGAGATGCTCGCCATCAAGGACGAGCTGAACAAGCTGGAGCGCCAGCGGAAGCGGATGCAGAGAGACCTCTACGACCGCGAGGACGAGATCGACGCACAAAACGAGCAGCTCCAGGCCGAGATGCGCCAGAAGCTCCGCGGCAACAGCGAGCTCGAACGAATCATGACCATCACTTTCGAGGTTGAATAGGAGAACCGCATGCAAAGACTCGAACTGACGTGGATCGGCAAGGGCGAAGCCCCCGAGGTTGAGCCGCGCATCCTCATCCACGACCCATCGATGGACTACGGCGACCCCGACGCCGGCAACATGCTCATTCACGGTGACAACCTGCTCGCGCTCAAGGCCCTAGAGCAGGATTTTGCCGGTAAAATTAAATGCATTTATATCGATCCACCGTACAACACTGGCAGCGCTTTTGAGCAATACGACGACAACCTCGAGCATTCGACATGGCTCCAGCTCATGCACAGCAGGCTTCAGATATTGAAGAACCTACTCTCCGTGGACGGAAGCATCTGGATGAGCATTGATGACGACGAGGGGCACTATCTGAAAGTACTCTGTGACGAGGTATTTGGTAGAGACAATTTTGTCAACACAATCATTTGGCACAAGAAAGGAACACGTAGCAACGATGCACGGTGGTTCTCGGATAATCATGACTTTATTCTTGTTTACGCCAAGGACAAAGCCACTTGGAAGCCCGCGCTACTGCCTAGACCGGCAGACAGTGCGAAAGGGTACTCCAATCCTGACAATGATCCGCGCGGTGTTTGGGCATCCGGACCGTGTCATGTGAAAACTCCAAACCCAAAAGATATTTATCCCGTCACGACTCCCTCAGGCAAAACATATATGCCTCCGGCTGGAACTAGCTGGAGATTCTCAAAAGAAAAATTTGACGAGTTGATTGCGGATAACCGCATTTGGTTCGGCGCAAATGGCGGTAACGTTCCAAGATACAAGCGGTTCCTAACCGACGTAAAAGACGGATTTGTTCCAACAACGTTGTGGTTTCGCGAAGAGGTTGGAGATAACCAAGAGGCAAAGAAAGAGGTGAAGGCGTTTAATGCAAAATCGGTATTTGCAACTCCGAAGCCAGAACGCTTGATTGAACGCATAATTTATCTTTCTACACAACCCGGCGACCTTGTTCTCGACAGCTTTCTCGGTTCCGGCACAACTGCTGCCGTAGCACAGAAAATGGGCAGGCGCTGGATAGGCATCGAGCTCGGGAACCATTGTTACACTCACTGCGTCCCAAGACTTAAGAGCGTCGTCGATGGCGAACAGGGAGGCATTTCCAAATCACAGAATTGGACTGGTGGCGGCGGCTACGAGTTCTACGAACTCGCCCCCACGCTCCTTGTCGAGGACGCCCATGGCAACCCCGTGTTCTCGGACAAATACAGCCCTGAAATGCTCGTTGCCGCCGTCACCAAGCTGAACGGCTTCCACTACGCGCCAGACGCAGATGTGTTCTGGAAGCAGGGATACAGCCAGGACAAGAGCTACATCTACGTCACCACGCAGTACCTGACCGCGGATATGCTCGACGGAATCGCCTCCGACATGGACCCGATGGAGAGCCTGCTCGTGTGCGCCCCGGCGTTCGACCTCGGTCTCAACAAGAGATACGACAACATCACCGTTAAGAAGATACCGCAGTCCGTCCTCGACAAGTGCGAGTACGGCGTGGACAACTACAGCCTGAACGTCGTCGACCTTCCCGTCTGCGACGACGAGGAGTGGGAAGATGATTAGGGAGCCCTACAGCGAGAGATACTACAGCTATAACTCAAAGTACATCAGCAACGTGCTCTCGTTGCGCGCCCCGCAGCACGAGAGCCTCGAGGTGTTCGCACGGATCTGCGACATCCTGAGCCTCGCCAAGAAGCCGGCGGACGCAGACGGCTCCTTCTACGACGAGGACCTGCGCAATGTACGCGAGTGCTACCCAACTCTCACCTCTTTCGAGCGCGAGTTCCCCTCAATATGCTTCGCCCTCGCCACCGGCATCGGAAAGACGAGGCTCATGGGTGCCTGCATCGCCTACCTGCACTACGAGAAGGGCATCAGGAACTTCTTTGTCATGGCGCCGAACCTGACAATCTACCGCAAACTCAAGGACGACCTCGGAAACCCTGCGAACCCGAAGTACGTGTTCCGCGGCCTCGACAGGTTTGTCAACCCTCCCCGCATCATCGACGGGGACAACTACGGCAACTTCAGGCAGGGTGCCTTCGGCTTCAACGACGTCGTAATCAACGTCTTCAACATCTCGAAGCTCAACGCCGAGAGCAAGGACGGCAAGGGAGGGCGCGCCCGCATCAAGCGGCTCAACGAGGTGCTCGGCGAGTCATACTTCGAGTACCTCCAGTCCCTCCCCGACCTCTGCATCTTCATGGACGAGAGCCACCACTACCACGCTGACCGGAGCTTCGAGGTCATCAACGACCTCCGTCCGATTCTCGGAGTTGAGCTGACGGCGACCCCTCAGATCCAGAAGGGCGCGAGGAAGATCGACTTCCGCAACGTCGTGTACGAGTACTCGCTGGCGCACGCGCTCAACGACGGGATGTACGTGAAGGTTCCGCTCGTCGCCACCCGAGAGAACTTCCGTCCCGAGGACTACACCGACGAGCAGCTCGACCGCATCAAGCTCCTTGACGGCCTGCGCATCCACGAGGACACGAAGAGCCGCCTCGAGGTCTACGCCCGCACCTTCGGCAAGCCGATCGTCAAGCCGTTCGTGCTGGTGGTCGCAAAAGACACGGAGCACTCGAAGCACATCATGGACTACGTGACGTCCGATGAGTTCTTCGGGGGCTACTACCGGGACAAGGTCATAGAGGTGAACTCGACGAAGAAGGGCGCCGAGAAGGACGAGAACATCGAGCTCCTGCTCTCGCTCGAGCGGCCCGACAACAGGGTCGAGATCGTCATCCATGTGAACATGCTCAAGGAGGGCTGGGACGTCACCAACCTTTACACCATCGTTCCACTGCGAACCTCCGCCTCCGACACCCTCACGGAGCAGACGATCGGCCGCGGCCTGCGTCTTCCCTACGGCGAGCGCACGGGAGACGAGTACATCGACCGCCTCACCATCGTGAGCCACAGCAAATATGCCGAGATAATTGCAGAGGCCAAGAAGCCCGACTCCCTCGTCCGCAAGGTCTACTTCATCGATCCGACGCTGGGCGGCGAGGTTCCCCAGGCGCAGACGACGGTCGAGATGCCCACGGCCTACGACACCGCCACCAGTGACGAGAGCTTCGTCGGCCAGGTCGCCCTGGCCTTGGAGGGTGTCGTCGCCGCGACCTCTCCCGAGGAGCCGGAGACCGCCGAGAAGGCGGGAGAAGTCGCTCGGTTCGTCACCGCCTTCTCCGCGAAGACGGTGCGCGAGCTCAACAAGCAGGTCAGGACGTTCGATGCTCTCAGCGACGAGCGGACGCTCGAGGTGGCGACGACGAGCGTCGCCCGCGAGACCATTCGCCAGTTCCCGGGGCTCAACCTCTCCAAGGAAGACCTGATGCCCGTCATCGAGAGCGCCATGAGAACCTGCGTGCAGGCGCTCACCGACACCGTCATCCCGATTCCCCAGGCGGTCGTCCAGCCGTTCGTCGAGGTGAAGCGCGGCTACTACCCGTTCCACCTGGACACGCGAAACATGAGCTGGCGGCCTACGGGAGACAAGCTCGTCGGCACCGAGCTCATGGAGGGCGGTCGCACCGTGAGCCTGGACGTCAAGAGCGCCATGGAGTCGCACGTCGACACCCCGGAGAACGAGATCGTCCGCCACATCATCGTGCGTGACAACATCGACTACGGCGAGTGCGCGGACCTGCTGTACTCGCTCATCGGCGAGCTCAAGGAGCACCTGCTCACCTACCTCGACGAGAGCGAGGCCGAGCAGGTGATGCGCGAGCGGCAGAAGCACATCGCCGAGATGATCTACCTCCAGATGAACGAGCACTTCTACCGGGAGGAGACCGGGTTCAAGACCGTCCAGATGCGCCCGTTCTCGAGGATAGAGAGCGGCTTTGGCAGCAAGATGGCGACCGACGACATCTACGACCTGCGCGCCAACGTCCCCGCCGGGGAGGTGCGCTCGAAGGTCTTCGGCGGCTTCAGAAAGGCGTGCCACACCCTCTACAAGTTCGACAGCAACACCGAGAGAACGCTCGCAATAGTCCTCGAGAATGACGACGCTGTGCTGCGGTGGATGAGGCCGTCGCCGAAGCAGTTCAACATCTACTATGACTCCGCCGCCACGAAGCGATACGAGCCCGACTTCGTCGTCGAGACTGAGGATCGCATCTACATGGTCGAGACCAAGGCGGCGAAGGAAGTTGACAGTGAGGAGGTGCGCGCCAAGGCCAAGGCCGCACGGGAGTACTGCCGGGCCGTGACCGAGTGGAACGCGGATCACAATGGGAAGCCCTGGGAGTACGACGTGGTTCCTCACGACAGCGTGCGGCTGAACTTCACCTTTGGCGGGGTCGTTGCCGCCTCTATCGAGTACGACGGCGGCCAGCTGCCTTTGTAGCGAGCGAAACCAGAAATGAACCGGGTCCCAGACTTTGCGATTGAGTAGGTGGATATGAATAGGGAGCGCATCTGCACATGTGGGAAGATCTGGGACCTCCATATTCACTCGAACCAGTGCTATTCCTGCGTGGATCCGGAGCTCAAAGAGCTCAGCGTTATTGATTATGTGAGGGCGATCAACGAGGTTTTCGACGGATATCCTGACCTTGATATGGTCTCCTTCACCGATCACAACCGGATTAGTGTCGATTTGTACCGTGCGTTTTACGACGCGGGCTCGCGTGTCACTTTGCTTCCCGGCATCGAAATCGATGTCGCTCTTGAACCGGAGGGCACAGCCAAACACCTCATTGCATACTTCGATGCCGTGGGGGACATGCCCAAGCTCGAGGCGCTCGCTGACAAACTCAACGCCTTTCTTTCCGATCACGGCGTTGGAAGCGGAAAAGGCAAACAGCCAATAATCATCCATCTCTTGCTCGAGGAGCTCGTCAGCTACGACGTCCATTTCGCTCTTAGCCCGCACGCTATGAAGCAGTCGAAGCGTGGCATAGATTACGACTGGCACTCGCTTCCTCAGGACAAACAAGACAGTGAGATGAAGAAGTATCTCGATCAGTTCTTCTGCTTCTGGGAATCAAGCGGTGAGAGCGAGATAGCCCACGCTGTCGACTTTCTCAAAATGATGTCCCGGGACGATCTCATATCCGTTGTCTCATTTTCCGACTCGAAGGACTTCGATAAGCTCCGCGCCTACCTCGACAGCCCAAATCAGTATTTCAACGCTCTTCCCAGCTTCAACGGACTCAAGCTCGCCGGCAGCGATATCTCTAGAATTACTCGTGCCCAGGATCGCGTCGACAAGATCGACCAGGGCAGCTACATCGGTAGCGTAAATTGCGACGGACAGTCGCTCGAACTCTCCCCGCGACTCAACGCAATCATAGGAGGAAGGGGAAGCGGTAAGTCAGTCCTCCTTGACTCCATTGCCAAGGCCGTCGACCCCGCACTGATCGACAAGCTCCAGGATGACAGGAGGGGCTTTATCAATTCTCGGTCCCTGCGCGCAGAAACCATGAGCGGCTCCGCCATCGTCCCCGGACAATTCAGGGTGGACTATTTTAACCAAAGCTATATTGCAAGCCTCTTCAACAAGACGGGCGACCAGTTCAATAAAGAGATCGAGAGCTATTTCTCTGAGCCGTTTTCCAGGGTAGAGCAAATCGACACTGACACCATCAGGCGAGAGAATGCCACTCGTTTCAGCAAGCTGCTCGAGCCCCTTGATGCCGAGGTCCCAGAAAACATCGTTGGGTTCATCGAGAAGTACGTTGTGGACACCCATGACAAATTGGACATTGACATCGGCCTGAGAAAATCGAAGGTCAAGGGCTTCGACACGAAGCTCGACTCGTTCGATTACTTGGCAACCGCAGCCAAAGTCCGCCAAGCAGTGCAGAAGTGTCTCCCTGATACAGTTGCCGAAGATGGGGAGGTTTTGGATGCGCTCGCCAATCTAGAGGTGACGATTTGCCAACGCGCGCATGAGCATAGGCGTAGCTACCTTGAAAGCGCCTATCTTCAAAATGCTTTCGTCGATCTATTCTTGGCGAAAAAAGCTTCAATAAGCAAAGCTCAGGAGCTCCGAAAGCAACAAATCGACTTGTTCAACAGCACCTTCTACGAAAAGACTTTGAGCATCCGAAAGCGGGTTTCGCTTGTCCGCGCTCTTGTAATAATGTGCGACGGGTTCACGACTTATGTTGAGAAGCACAGTTTTGCAAGGGGCGAACGCGATGCCGCATTCAAATTCGTCCGCGAGCTACGCATCGAGCACCCCATAGACTTTATGGTCCGATCCGTCAACGAATGCATGCTGGCACTCAAAAAAATAGGTCCCTGCACTAGAGACAACCTATGGGACTATGTAACCCATTTCTGTTTTAGCGAGGAAGGGTATCGTAAGGACTCCGACTGGCAGGCTCTCTACGACAAGCTCAAGAGCTTCAATCTAATCTATAGAGAGGCGTCTTCTATTCAGTTCGATTCTGGCGATGGGGCGTACCGCGACCTCCGCACTCTCTCCCCCGGCACGCAAACCAACATCCTAATCGAATACATCGTACACAAGGACACAAATGTCCCGCTGCTCATAGACCAGCCCGAAGACAACGTCGACAACCAGACGATTTACTACAAGATTAGGGGCTGGTTCATGAACCTCAAGAAGAGTCGCCAAGTCATCGTCGTCACGCACGATGCAAACATCGTTATCAATGCCGATGCAGAAAACGTGATCATTGCCGAACAGCCCACCCCAGGCGTATTCAAATATGACTATGGCGCTCTCGAGTATAGCGACATTATTGATAGAGCATCCCTCGTACTCGACGGAGGAAAAGACGCAGTTAAGAGAAGGTTGGTCAAATATGGCGAATAGAACGATACGCGTCACCTTAGCGCCCGGCCACGTTGTCTCCCTAGCCAGCGACGCTCCCGACATCGGCTCTCTGGTAAAAACCATCGTCGAGATACGGGAGGAATTTGACCCTGCACACGTCCGTGTAAACAGTAACTTCGAAGGGTTTGATGAGAAAAGCTTCCAAGAGGTTGTCGTTGAGGCTGCCAACGACTTCATTAACGCGATGCAGCTTGATAAAGATGCCTACGACAAAGCGCTAGAGGAGCTGAAGGCAGGTGCACAGGCCTGACTTTTGATTGAGTGTTGCCACTCCTGATTGCCAAGCGTCGGGTATGAGCTCTTTGTGACAGTCCTCGAAGATGCCCGTATCGGAAACGATGCGGGCATCTTTTGTGCTCGCTCGAGGAGAAAGGCGGGCCTTTTCATGGGTGGCGAGAACGATGGCGCGGCCGCGCAGGCGCAGGTCGCGGGTGAGCAGACGGCGTCGGGCAACCAGGCGGCGCAGCAGCAGGCGGCGCCGGTGACGGCGGAGCCCCAGGGAGATGCGGTCGCGAAGGCGCAGAGCGACTACGAGGTGGCGCTCGCCGAGCGCGACGCGCGCATCGCGGAGCTCGAGGGCGAGATCGCGGAGGCGGCCAAGACCGCCGAGGGCGCCGAGGCCCTGCGCAAGGAGATGGACGAGCTACGCCGCAAGGGCGACGAGGAGCGCGTCGGCTTCGAGCTTCAGATTGCGGGAGCCAGGAACGTGAAGGCTGCTCGAGCGCTTCTCGGTGACTACGACAACGACATCGAGAAGCTCAAGGCCGCGGAGCCGTGGCTGTTCGGGACGGGCGTCGCGGCCCCCGCGCAGACGGGCGCCACGGGGCTGCCGAACGCGGGAGCGGCATCCGACGAGGGCGCGACGCTCAAGCGCTGGCGCAAGATCGCCGGCATCGAGGACGAGGAGTAACGCATTATGGCGAACAGCATCGCATACACCAAGAACTACACGGCCGTCCTGGACGAGGTCTACAAGCGCGCGGCGTGCTCGACGTGCCTGAACTCGCCGCGGCGCATGGCGCGCGCGGGGCGCAACGCCAAGGAGATCATGGTCCCGAAGATCGAGGTGACCGGTCTCGGCGACTACACGCGCAACGTGGGCTACAAGACGGGCTCGATCACCTACGAGTTCGAGACCAAGACGTTCAACTACGACCGCGGTATCAAGCTGCTCGCGGACGTGATGGACGTCGAGGAGGCCGGAGTCCTCGACTGCTTCGTGGCGGCGGGCGCCGAGCTCCAGCGCACGCAGGTGGCCCCCGAGGCCGACGCGTTCACGTTCGCGGAGATCGCGGGGCACGAGGGCGTGACGCCCGCCGTGGAGGACTTCTCGGACGCGGAGGCCGATGACGTGCTGGCGGCGCTCCGCGCGGCGACGAACGCGATGGACGAGGCAGAGGTCACGACCGGCAGTCGCATTCTCTTCATCACGCCGACGCTCAAGGGCGCGCTCGACGACTTCAGCCTGGCGAACCCGAACCGCAGCAAGGCCGTGCTCACGCGCTTCTCCCGCGTGGTGGAGGTGCCGCAGACGCGCTTCTACAGCGCCATCGCGCTGAACTCCGGCGAGGAGGACCGGTTCGGCTTCTCCCGCGCCGAGGGCTCCTACGTGAAGACCGAGGACTCCTCGATCGTGAGCGGCAAGACTTACTACACGGAGAGCTCCGGCACCTACACCAAGGTTTCGAGCCCGCAGGCGGGCCAGCTCGCCAACTACTACGAGCTGGTGGGCGCGGGCGCGCCGATCAACTTCATGGTGGTGGAGCGCTCGGCGGTCATCAAGTTCGACAAGCACGTGGCCTCGAGGGTCTTCTCGCCCGACGAGCTGGAGAACCTGGACAGCTACATGATGAAGTACCGCAAGTACGGCATCGTGGAGCTGCTGGACAACAAGCTGGACGGCGTGCACGTCTCCTGCGCGCCGCTGGCCTAGTGAACGGGGCGACGGGCGCGGCCGGCTGCGGCCCCGCGCCCGTCTCCTATGAGTTCTATCTCGACGGGTACGGCGGGGCGCTCGCCGCTGAGGCGTTCGCGGAGGCGCTGCCGGCGGCGGTGCGGTGCGTTTGCGGCCTGACCGGGCGGCGCGAGCCCGACCCCCGCTGGGAAGAGGGCGACGCCGACGCGTGGCGGCGCGCGGTGTGCGCGGCGGCCGACGCCTACGCCGAGTACGGCGAGGGGCGCGTGGGCGGCTTCTCCATCGGGTCCTTCTCCGTCACCAACTATCGCGACGACGGGACGACCGGCTCGGAGGTGGCGCGGGAGGCCGCGCTCGCGGAGCTCGCGGGGACGGGCTTCTGCTTCTCGGGGGCGCGCCGATGAGGTACCTGAGGCCGATACCCAAGAGGCTGCTGCCCGACGACATGATCGTGCAGCTGGTGGAGGCCGACGGCTCGCGCGGCGAGAGCCGGCTCGTGCGGCACGTGAGGTTCGAGCGCTCCGAGGAGGCCGTCTCCGACGCGCACCGCTCTGCCGACGCGGGGCGCGGCACGGTCTACGTTGACGCGGTCAACTCCGGGGGCGCCTTCGAGGTGCCGGCGGGGTCGCGCGTGCTCGTGGGCGCGGGGCCGTCGATGCTCGTCAGGGCGTGCAGGCGGTGCTGCGTGGTGCGCGGCCAGGTGCACCACTGGGAGCTGGAGGTGGGCTGATGGCGGAGCTCTCCGCGCTGGGGGCCTACGTGCCCTCCGACTGGGACGCCGAGGGCGGCGGGGTCGCTGACGCGGTGGCCACGCTGCTCGGGACGCTGGGCTACGCGAACGTGTTCTGCTCGCCTCCGCCGGCGCGCGTCTGCTGCGAGCCGATCGTGCTGACCCCGGGTACCTGGGAGCGCGAGGCGAGGCTCGCGGACGGCACCGAGCGCGGGCGGGTGCCCGTGGACGTGCTCGTGTGCTGCGAGGACCCGCGCGACGCCGAGGCCACGTGCCGCGCGGTGGAGCGCGACCTGAGGCGCGACCCCTGGGAGGGCGCCGGCGAGGGCTGGAGATGCAGGGTGAGCTCCGTGGACTCCGGGGGCTCCGCGCCGAGGGGCCGAGACGGCTCCGGGCGCTGGCTCTGGGGGTTCGCGATTCTTCTGACGGTGGTGATCGACTATGGCGGACAGGACTAGGGCCGGGCGTGGCGTCGACGACCGCGACGTGGTGCGCAAGAGCGACCCTCAGCGGCGCTCTGCGCAGGGCGCGCGGGAGCGGGCGGCCTCGGCCGAGACCGACCGCATGGGGCGCGAGCAGCAGCGCCGCGCAACAGCCTACGGGCGGGCGCGGGGGCGGCTGTGAGCTCCATCACCTACAACGGGCACGACTTCTCCCCGTACGTGGCGGCGGAGCTGGTTGAGCCGGCGGGGCACGGGCTCTCGCCGCGGACGCTCGCGGTGCCGGGGCGGCCGGGCGCGGTGCTTTTGGGCTCGGAGCTGCCGCCGAGGGTGTTGCGCGTGCGGCTCTTCCTGGACGCGGGCGTGGCGCTCTCCGCCGAGGAGCGCTCCGAGATTCGGCACGAGCTGTACGCGTGGCTCGCGGCGCCCGGGGGCGGCGAGCTCGAGCTCCCCGGCGAGCCGGGGCTCGCGTGGCGCGACGCGGTGGTCACGGATGTCACCGACTGGGACTCGCTCTTCGAGGGCGGCAGCTGCGAGGTGGCGTTCACCTGCTTTGACCCGGTTGCCTACGGCGATGCGAAGTCGAGCGCGGCGACCTTGCTCACGGTGGGCGGCACGTGGCGGACGTGGCCGGTGGCGACGCTGACGGCGCTCGCGGGGACGTCCGTGAAGGTCACGGACGAGCTGGGGCGCTACGTGCTGGTGGAGCGCGCGTTCTCCGCCGGGGACAAGGTCGTCATGGACTTCGCCGACGAGACCGTGACCGTTGACGGCGAGGACGCGGTGGCCGACGTCGCGGTGGAGAGCACATTCTTCCCCCTCGAACCCGGCGCGCATACGCTGACGTTCTCCGGGTGCTCCGCGCACGCCGTCGAGTGGGCGGAGAGGTGGCTCTAAGATGGCGCCGACGCTCTACCTGTTCGACCGGTTCGACGGGCGGCTGGGGATCCTGCCGGCCGTGGGCGCGGTGACGCACACGGAGGAAATCGGAGGCGAGGACACCGTCGAGTTCGACTGCCTGGCCGCGCCCGAGAAGGGCGAGCGTCTGCTGTGGCGCGACCCCGCCGACGGCGTCTGGCGCGAGCATGTGGTGGTGCGCACCGACGAGCCGCTGGGTGCGCCGGCCCACGTCTACGCGGAGTCATCGCTCTGCGAGCTCTTGGGCGACTTCGTCGAGGAGGCTCAGCTGGTGGGAAAGACCGCCTCCGAGGCGCTCGCCGCCGCGCTGGCGCCGACGCGCTGGGCCGTGGGCGAGGTGGGCGCGCCCGCCTACGAGCACGGGTGCCTGCTCTACCACGTGAACGCGCTCGCGGCACTCAGGCGCATCGAGGAGGTCTGGGGCGGCGAGGCAGAGGCGGTTGTCTCCGTCGAGGACGGGCGCGTGAGCGCGCGGACGGTGAACCTGCCCGCGCGTCGCGGGGCCTGGAGCGGGGCGCGCTTCAGTTACGGCAAGACGCTCGCGGCGTGCACGCGCACGGTGCTCGAGGACGAGGTGTTCACCGCGCTCTACGGGTACGGCAAGGGCCTGCCCATCTACGACGAACAGGGCGTCCCGACGGGCGGCTACACGCGCCGGCTCACCTTCGGCTCCATCAACGGAGGGGCGAACTGGGTGGGCGACGACGAGGCGCGCCTGGAGTGGGGCCGCCCGGACGGAGCGGGCGGCAAGGCGCACCGCTTCGGCCACGTGATCTTCCCCGACTGCGACGACCCCTACCTGCTGCGGAGCCTGACGATCCGCGCCCTCGCGTCAGCGTGCGCGCCGAAGGTCTCCTACGAGGTGGACGTCGCCGCCGTCGAGGGCGGAGCGGGCGTGCGCCTGGGCGACGACGTGGCGGTGGTCGACTCGTCGCGGACGCCGGAGTGGCACCTGCGGGCGCGCTGCGTGCGGCGCGTGCGCGAGCTCGGCGAGGGCGCGCCCGCGGTGCGGCTCACGCTGGGCACGGTGGAGCGCACGACGTGGGCGGCCTCCGCGGACGTGGCCGCGCGCGTGGCGGAGGTCGAGGAGACGGCGGCGGCCGCCTCCGACACGGTGGCATCGTACGAGGACCTTGGAAGCGAGGAGTTCTGACATGGCTGATGACACCTTCGCGCTCGCGGGCGACGGCCTGCGGGCGGTGACGTGGGACGAGTGCGACGCGCCGCTCGGCGGCTGCTTCCTGGCCTCTCCCGCCGACGCCGAGGGGCGCGGGATCGCGCTCGCGGTGGCGCGCGGCGGCGAGGCGGTGGACCTGAGCGACGCCTCGGTGTACCTACTGTGGCGGCACCGCGAGCGGCGTGTGCGCGGCTGCGAGCCCTTCGAGGCGGTGGACGCGGCGGAGGGCAGCTTCCGCGTGTTCTGGCCCGCCGCGATGGCGTGCTCCGAGGGCACCGTGGACGCCCAGGTGCTGGTGACGCGCGACGGCGAGGCCATCTCGTCGCTGCCGTTCTCCGTGCGCGTGGTGGCGGCGCTCGGAGGCGGCGAGGGAGGCGGCTCCGACGGCTACTCGATGTTCCTCGAGGCTGTTCAGAAGTACGAGAACGCCGACGCGCTCATCTCCGAGGCGGTGTCCAAGGCGCAGGAGGCCGTGACGACCGCGCAGGGCGCGGTGGCCACGGCGGAGCAGGCCGTCGAGGCCGCGCAGGGGGCTTCGGGCGCTGTCGCGGCAGCGAACGCAGCCGCCGCGGCGGCGACCCAGGCGAAGGACGAGCTGCTGGAGGCAGTCGCTCGCGGGGACTTCGACGGCGCGGACGGGCTTCCGGGCGCGGACGGCGCTCCCGGCGCCGACGGGCAGGACGGCGTCGACGGCGCACCCGGCAAGGACGGCAAGGACGGCGTGAGCCCCGCAGCCAAGGTCGAGCAGACCGAGGCTGGCGCGGTCGTGACCATCACGGACGCGACGGGCACCACCACCGCCACGCTCACGCACGGCCCAAAGGGTGACAAGGGCGACGACGGCGAGAAGGGCGAAAAGGGAGACCCCTTCGAGTATTCCGACTTCACCGCCGAGCAGCTGGAGGCGCTCCGAGGCCCCAAGGGCGACAAGATGACCCTCGACGACCTCACCGAGGAGGAGGTCGATTCCCTGCGCGGCGAGAAGGGCGACAAGGGAGACCCGTTCACCTATGAGGACTTCACGCCCGAGCAGCTTGTCGCGCTGCAAGGGCCGCAGGGCACCCAAGGGCCTCCCGGAGCAGACGGAGCCGACGGCGAGAAAGGCGACAAGGGCGACGCCTTCACGTACGCCGACTTCACCGCCGAGCAGCTCGAGGGGCTGCGCGGGCCCCAGGGTGTGCAGGGGCCTCCGGGCCCGCAGGGCGATCCCGGCGAGGCGTTCACGTACGAGGACTTCACCGACGAGCAGCTGTCGGCGCTGCAGGGCCCCCAGGGCATCCAGGGGCCTCCGGGCGAGGACGGCCAGGACGGAGAGAAGGGCGACAAGGGGGATCCCTTCCTCTACTCGGACTTCACCCCCGAGCAGCTGGAGGCGCTGCGCGGCCCTCAGGGCGTGCAGGGGCCGCCCGGCGCCGACGGCAGCGACGGCGCGCCGGGGGCGGACGGGGCCGACGGCGTGAGCTGCACTCACTCGTGGGCGGGGTCGGTGCTCACCGTGACGAGCGCGAGCGGCACGAGCTCCGCCGACCTGCGCGGGCCCAAAGGCGACGCGTTCACGTTCGAGGACTTCACCGCCGAACAGCTCGAGGGGCTGCGCGGCGAGGACGGCTCACCGGGTGCCGACGGTCAGGACGGTGCCCCTGGCGCTGACGGGCAGGACGGGGCCGACGCCGAGATCGTGGGCGCGACCGCCACGGTGGACGCCTCCGCGGGCACGCCGTCCGTGACCGTGACGCTCGGCGGGACACCGGGGGCGCGCACGTTCGCGTTCGCCTTCTCCGGCCTCAAGGGAGAGACGGGCGAGCAGGGCCCGCAGGGCGCTCCCGGTCAGGACGGCGAGGACGGCGCGCCGGGTGCCACGCCCGACCTCTCGGCCTACGCGACGAAGGAGTACGTCGACCAGGCGATTGCCGGCCTGGACGACCTGAGCGAGGTGGAGTTCTGATGGCCCTGGGGACGATCCAGAAGTCGGTGCTCACCGACATCGCCAACGCGATCCGCGTGCAGAACGGTGGGTCGGGGACCTACCTGCCCTCCGAGATGGCGGTGGCCGTGCTGGCGCTCGACGGAACAAAGGCGGGGACGCCTTACCAAGCGCCGGCGACCTCCGGCGCGGGCGTGATCTCGGACTCCGTGTTCGACGGCATCGCCGACGCGATTCGCGCGCAGAACGGCCTCTCCGAGACTTACACGCCGGGTGAGATGGCGCCGGCGATCCTGGCGCTCTCGTGGGACGTAGGCGTGAAGATCCGGGCCCTCCTGCTCGCGGACGGCACGCTCGAGCTCAACTACCGCGACGGGCGCTCCTCCGACGTGCCCGGCGCGGTCATACTCAAGGCGTGGGAGGTCGACCCGGCGGGCTACTCCTCGGCGGGCTCCAGGCCGTGGGGCGACGACAAGCTCTCCGTCACGCGGGCCGTCATCGACGAGGACATGGAGGAGAGCGGCCTCGAGAGCGCCGCCTACTTCTTCCACGGTTGCGAGAACCTCGTCGAGGTCGTGGGCTTCGGCCACCTCGTCACGGTGACCAACATGAACCAGATGTTCGTGAGCTGCTCCTGCCTCGAGACGATACGCGCAGACAACTTCTACGCGCACGTCGAGAGCGGGACCCTCATGTTCAGCGGCTGCCAGCGCCTCGTCGGGGAGAGGGGCTACGTCCCGGAGCAGACGGACGACCACCTGAACCTGCACTTCGAGACGACTGGCGTGCTGACCCACACGGACGGGTCCGAGGACGAGCGCAAGTGGTTCCGTTGCTTCCTCTACGACGACGGCGAGCTTGTGCTGACCTCCTCGACGGAGCCGGAGGCGGAGCGGGAGCTGGTCTCGTCCGGGCATCTTTGCGCGAACGCGCGGTACAACTCGGTGGGCTACCAGCCCTGGTACGACCACCGGCACGACGTGGAGTCGGTGACCGTCGCGGCGGACATGTCCGTCTATGACCATGTGAAC
This sequence comes from uncultured Atopobiaceae bacterium, assembly GCA_944320385.1. Lineage (GTDB taxonomy): Bacteria > Actinomycetota > Coriobacteriia > Coriobacteriales > Atopobiaceae > Thermophilibacter. Next base: position 30,697 of record CALUHH010000014.1, read on the forward strand.
ACGAACTACTGGTTCTACGGGCACCAGGCCATCACAGAAGTCGCCGGCATGGGCAACCTGAACGGCGTTCGCGAGATGCAGCACACCTTCAACAGCTGCGAGGGGCTCACGGAGATCGACCTCTCCGGGCTCGACCCGTCCTCGCTCGAGGACCTCGCCTACACCTTCGGCGGGTGTGGGTCGCTCGTGACGATCTGGGCGGATGCCGACTGGGCGCTGCCCTCCTCCGGCGTTTCCGGCTTCCAAACGTTCTATCAGTGCACGTCGCTCGTGGGAGGGGCTGGCACGACCTACTCGAGCTCGCGCGCGGGCTACCAGTACATGAGGATCGACGGCGTCGGGGGCGCGGGGTACCTCACTGCGAAGAGCTCTTAATAGGCACCCCTCCGGCGCGTGCGGCGCTTGCGCCGCATGTGCCGGAGGGGTGGACGCGCCGCCGGACGTCGCTGGGGACGAACCTGCCGTGCGGGCGGCGCGAAGGGCGGGGTTTCGCTGCTTTATATCTTTCTGGCCACAGCAACGCTGGTCGTTAGAATCGCTGCGGCACAGAGCCAGAACTGCCAACTCTTGAACATTGACTTGTTCGCCTGCTCGCAAGCCACCTTTCTGATCTCCTTTCGCTCTTCGATTAGGACATTGAACTGTTCTGGCTTGAGGGCTTCGCCCGCAAGGAGCGCCTCGGTTTCATCCGCTTGGAGGCTGATTATCTCCATTGCACGTTTTGAGGCGACTGCCTCCGCATCAACAATCTTTGTCATTACACTTTTTGCGACCTCTCCCAGACTTGCGGGGGCTTCAATCGTCTCCGGTTCTTTCTCTTCCTCCAGGCACCACATCGTCTTCTCGCTTTCCTCTTGAATATAGGGCGTGTATGCCCTATATTCTAACTGGTCTTTTGCAGCTGCTTTGTTGCATTCTATGACGGTCTGTGACAAAGCGACAGAGACTATCTTTTCCGAAAAATGCCCTATATCAAAAGGAGGTCAAATGCCTAAGACTGAGATGAAGATCCCCGTTCACGGGGAGTGGATGAAGAGTGTCATTAAGCGACGAGGATTCAGTCTTTACGCTCTTGGTAGATCTGTTGAGCGAGGCGGAATCGGCAAGGACATCAGGACTATTCGACGTGCTGTCTCCGACAACAAGATCACTCCTCTGCTTCTCGACCTCATCGCCCGCGCAATTGATGTCCACCCAGACTTCCTTGCCGGCAAGTACTGCTGGACCCTCGAGCTTCCTGTCATGGACTACGAGGGCGTCAGAGACTACTGGCTTGAGAACTACCTGAATCCCGATCACTTCCCCTATATCCTTGCTGAGCAGCAGAAGCTCGGCTCCTACCGACAGCTGCTCAACACGCTGCTCATGCACGGGGTGAGCAAGGACGAGTTCTTGGTGAAAAGCAGACCGGAACGCGACAAGCTGGCTGACCAGTTGGACCTTGCGGTCACCAGGGTTCTAAAACAGTGGTTCCCCTCGTGCTATCGAGGCGACGCCGTCGACTACGCCGAGGCGATGGAGTGGCGCGACGAACGAGATGTCCATGAGGCAATGCTTGAATACCTCGTGGAAAGGGGTATCGCAACGATCGATTAACCCGACGAAGGCTCGAATCGATAGTCCAGACCCGTGCGCGACGCCCCATTTCTGACGTCGCGCTTTTTTCTGCCTCGCATCTCGTTTGTGAACTGCTTTGTGAAGCGACGGAAGGCGACGCATCACAACATATTCGCAGCTAGACATTGGCGTTTGTGACCACGGTCGACACTTCTCCCAGAAGGGCGGGGCGCTCCCGTCCGGGGAGGAGGTGCGCATGGAGTCGGTGATCGCGGCGCTCGTGACGGGGGTGTTGACCCTCGCCGGGGTGCTCGTGTCGAACTCGCGCAGCCGCGCGGTCATGGAGGTCAAGATCGACAACCTGACGCGGCAGGTCGAGAAGCACAACCGCATGGTCGAGCGCACCTACGCCCTGGAGCAGGACGTCGCCGTCGTGAAGGCGGAGATCGAGAATCTGCGAAAGGGGCAATGATGGAGACATTCCTGACTTCGAACGATTGGCCGTGGCGCCTGGCGAGAACCATCGTGCAGGGCGTGCTGGGCGTGGTGGTGGCCAACGTGGACATGCTCGTTGGCTGCGCGGTGCTGGAGCCCGAGTGGCGCGCGATCGTGGTGGCGCTCGTGATGGCCGTGCTGACGCCGGTGATGGCGGAGCTCGGCGCGGTGCTGCCCTCGGGCGGTGGTTCCGATGAGTGAGGAGCGCGAGTACGCGAGCGAGGAGGAGCGCTGGGAGGCGCTGCACGGCGAGGGCGTCGAGGCGGCCGCGCCGGACGGCTGGGAGCCCGACGAGGGCGAGGACGGCGGCTTCGAGGAGGTGACCGATGGCGTATAGCATCCTCTTCAAGCAGTGCGGGAGCGACCACATGACGCGCGGGCGCTCTCACGTGATCGACCGCATCGTGGTTCACTTCACCGCCACCCTGGCGAGCGCGCGCAACAACGCGACGTACTTCTCGAGGAACGAGGGCCAGGGGGCGTCGGCGCACTACTTCATCGACGACATCACGCCCGAGATCTACCAGAGCGTGGCCGAGGGCGACACCGCCTGGCACGCCGGGAACTGGCTCATGAACTGCCGCGCGGTCGGCATCGAGGTCGTCTCCGCCGGCGAGGACTTCAGCGCGACGGAGATCCAGAAGCTCGCCTGGCTGGTGAAGCGGCTCATGGCCAAGTACGGCATCGGCGCCTCCGGGGTCATCCGCCACTTCGACGTGACGGGCAAGCGGTGCCCGGCGCCGTACGTCTCGGCGTCCAAGTGGGCGGCGCTCAAAGCGGCGATCACGGGAGGCGCCTCCGCGCCCTCGGGCGGTGGCGCGACGGCGCCCAGCGGGACGGTCTCGGAGCTCGCGCGGAGAGTCATTGCCGGCGAGTTCGGCAACGGGGAGGCGCGTCGCGCGGCCCTGGGTAGCCGCTACGACGAGGTGCAGGCGGAGGTCAACCGCATCCTGGCGGGAGGCTCGAGCGCGCCCGCGCAGCCGGCTGCCCCCGACGTCGACGCGCTCGCCCGCGCGGTGATCCGCGGGGACTACGGCAACGGCGACGCCCGGCGCGCGGCTCTCGGCGCGAACTACGACGCGGTCCAGGCCCGCGTGAACGAGATCCTGGGCGCCGGGGGCTCCGGCGGGACGGATGTCGACGCGCTGGCCCGCGCCGTCATCCGGGGCGACTACGGCAACGGCGCCGAGCGCAGGCGCCGCCTGGGAAGCCTCTACGATACGGTGCAGGCGCGCGTGAACGAGATTCTGTCGTGACGCGGGAGGACGTCGCCTGGGGCCTTGCCACGGCGCTCGCCGTCCTGCTGTGCCTGGGCATGCTGCCCTTCCTGCCGCTGCTCTGGCTTATCGGGCGGCTCGATCCGTAGCGTTTCGCGGCTTCACGAAGGAGTACACAAGCAGGAGGCCCTCGCCCTTCTTCGGGGCGAGGGCCTCCGTCGTTACCGCTTCCGGCGCGGGCCGTCGGTGAGCGTCGGGAAGTCTCGGTGCCGGGGACCGTCCACGAGCACCTTGTACCACCACTCCCGGCTCTTCGGGCCGTCCGCCGCGAGGCCGTCGATCAGGCGGGTCTGCGTCACCTCGTCGAGCTCCGCGAACTCATCGCGCATCGCGTTCTCGATGGCGGAGGAGCTCGCGATCATGTCGTGCAGGATCTGCTTCTTCTCCTCGAGGGTGAAGCTCTCGGGCGAGATATCCATGAGCTCCGCCATGAAGTAGGCGTGGTCCTCAGCGTCCTCGAGTGCCTTCCAGTCGGTTGCCATTGCCGTCTCCATTCTTTCCGCAATCCCCTTTGCAGCCCCCTGCCGGTGCCACGGGTGCCACAAAAACTGCCACAAACAATCCTGTTTCAAGCGTCTTGGAGTGTGGCAAAGGGTTTCGCCCAAGTTGAACGAAACCCTTTGTTGACCTGCGAAAACGTTGGAATATGGAAGATGGTGTTGCGAAGCGTCAGACCCCGAAAATCACTCCCACTCGATCGTACCCACGGGCTTGGGCGTGAGGTCGTAGGTCACGCGGCAGATGCCCGGCACCTCGGCGAGGATGCGGTCGACGATCTTCTTGAGCAGCGCCCAGTCGAGCTCGGGCACCGTGGCGGTCATCGCGTCGACGGTGTTGACGGCGCGGATGATGGCCGGCCAGTCGTAGGCGCGCTTGCCGTCGCGCACGCCGGTGGCGCGCATGTCGGGCACCACGACGAAGTACTGCCAGACCTTGCCGGCAAGCCCGGCCGCCGCAAACTCCTCGCGCAGGATGGCGTCGGCCTCGCGCAGCGCCTCCAGGCGGTCGCGCGTGATGGCGCCGAGGCAGCGCACGCCCAGGCCCGGGCCCGGGAACGGCTGACGCTCGACCATGCCCTCGGGCAGGCCCAGGGCGCGGCCCACGACGCGGACCTCGTCCTTGAAGAGCAGGCGGACGGGCTCGACGAGCTCGAACTGCAGGTCGTCGGGCAGGCCGCCCACGTTGTGGTGGGCCTTCACGCCGTCGGACTCGACGATGTCGGGGTAGATGGTGCCCTGAGCGAGGAAGTCCACGTCGTCGGCGACCTTGCGGGCCTCCTCCTCAAAGACGCGGATGAACTCGGCGCCGATGATCTTGCGCTTGCGCTCGGGCTCTGCGACGCCGGCCAGCAGGTCGAGGAAGCGGTCGGTGGCGTCAACGTAGACGAGGTTGGCGTCCATCTGGTTCTTGAAGACGTCGACGACCTGCTCGGACTCGCCCTTGCGCATGAGGCCGTGGTTGACGTGCACGCAGATGAGCTGCTTGCCGATGGCCTTGATCAGCAGGGCAGCCACCACGGAGGAGTCGACGCCGCCGGAGAGGGCGAGAAGCACCTTCTTGTCGCCGACCTGCGCGCGAACGGCCTCGACCTGCTCGTCGATGAAGGCCTGCGCCAGCTCGGGGGTGGTGATGCGCGCCATGTCGTCCGGGCGCTTGTTCGGAAGGTCCATGCGAGACTCCTTTGCTCGGGGGCTTCGGTGACCTGATTGTACTATGCGGGCGGCGGGACGATGACGTCGTAGCGCACGGCCTTGCCCGCGACCTGGTAGCTCGGCTTGGCGCCCGTGAGCAGCGGTCCTTTGGGCGGTCGCTTGATCACGACCTTGCGCGGCCGGGCGGCGAGCGCGGCGCCCAAGAGCTCGGCCTCGTTGTCGCACGGCCGCTCGAGATGGTGCAGGAGCTGGAACTTCTTCTTCACCGCAGCGCTCTTGGTGCGCGCGGGAAACATCGGGTCGAGAAACACCACGTCGGGCGAGAAGCCCAGGCCTCGCAGGCCGGCGACGGAGTCTCCCTCCACCAGCTCCATGCGCGTCGCGACGTCCGCCAGCGCGGGGTCGGCCGAAGCGCGCTCGAGCGCGTCACGCAGCAGCGCGGCGATCACGGGGTCCTTCTCGAACATCGTGACCGTGAAGCCGGCGGCCGCCAGCAGCAGGGAGTCCTCCCCCAGCCCGGCCGTGGCGTCCACCGCCGCGGGCGCCTCGACGCCGCGCACGCGCGCCGCGCGCACGAGCAGCTCGCGGCCCAGGCGGTCCGGCCGCAGCCGGGGCAGCAGGGCCGAGAAGTCCGCGCGGAGCACCATGCCGTCGCCCACGAGCGCGAGCCCCTCGGCGTCGCGTCGCAGCTCGAGGTTCTTCTCGCCCCCCGCCAGGTCATCTGCGCCCATTGTGTTTCCCTCCCGCAAACCGTCGCGCCGCGTACGCGTTTTGCTCTAGCATGACACGCGGCCGGAGCGGCGTCGAGCGGAGAGTGACATGGAGCGCACGATGGAGACAGCACGAAAGCCCAAGGTTCCCGTGAGGCTGGGACTCACGGTCATCTGCGCGGGCGGGTTCATGGACGCGTACTCGTACCTGCTGCACGACCACGTCTTTGCCACGGGCCAGACGGGAAACATCGTCCTTCTGTGCATGAACCTCGCCGAGGGAGCGTGGCTCGGCGTGGCGCACTACCTGGTCTCGATCTGCGCGTTTGTCCTGGGCATCATGCTCTCGCGCCACGTTCTGGTGCGGGTGCACGGCCACGCGACCCACCGCATGCAGCGCTGGGTCGCGGTCTTTGAGGCGGTCGCGTTTGCGGCGATCGCGCTGCTGCCCGCATGGGCGCCCGACCTGCTGGTCAACAGCGCCATCTCGTTCTGCGCCGCCGTGTCCTACGAGAACTTCCGCCAGTTTGGCACCAAGTCGGCCTACGCGAGCGTCTTCTGCACCGGCAACCTGCGCTCCTTTGGCGAGACCCTCTATGACGGCCTCTTTGGAGGCGACAAGCACGAGCTGCACCGCTCCGCGCGCTACGCCGGGCTCGTGGCGTCGTTTTGCGTCGGCGCCGTGGCGTGCAAGTTCCTGATCGACGCCACGGGGCAGCTCGCCTGCCTGGCGATCAGCGCGCTGTTTCTGCTGTCGCTGCGCTTCATCGCCGACCCCGAGGCGTAGCCTGCTAGGGGTTGACAGTCGCGTCAGGTTATATTGTCACACGCTTGCGGTGTGACAATATAACCTGACGCGACTGTCAACCACCTGTCCCCTTTTGCAGGCTACGCCCCTCACGCCGCCGCGCGCTTGTCGAACGTCGTGATCAGAGGGGTTGTCAGCAAGCCGAGAAGGACGATGACGCCGCCGACCGCATAGGCGGTGCGGGTGGACTCGGAGCGCGCCCGCGCGTCGATCTGCACGAGCTCCTGACGCTCGGCGTCGGTCATGGGGATGCTCTGGAGCTGCTTCTCGAACTCCTCGTTGCTGCCGAGGTTGACGCTCATGGTGGCGAGGTCGCCGCGGACCTGCGAGGAGAGCGCCGTGTCCGTCGCGGCGCCGTCGCGCACCATGCTGGTGATGCCGAAGAGCAGCACGGCGCCCAGCAGCGCCACGCCCACGGCCTGGCCGACGTTGCGCATGGTGCTCTGGATGCCGCCGGACTGGGAGGCGTCGCGCTCGGGCAGGGCGGCCGCCACGACGTTGCTCGCATGCGAGGCGACGGTGCCCGCGCCCACGCCGGCAAGGAAGGCGCCGAGGTAGACGAGCACGGTGCTGGCGCCGGACGACGTCACCGAGAGCGCCATGACGCTGAGCGCGATGGCCATGGTCACGTAGCCCGCCTGGATGACGTGGCGCGGGTTGGCGTGCGGCATCAGCTTGGGGATGCCGAGCGAGAGCGCAAAGGTGGGGATGCCCGTCACGATGGAGATCGTGCCCACGTCGATGGGCGACCAACCGGCAACGAGCTGCAGGTAGGGCGCCATGAGGATGGACTGGGCGCCCATGAAGAAGAACATGAGCGCGTTGGCCGTGAGACCGGCGAGCACCTGCGGGGTCCTGAGGAAGGAGCTGGGCAGCAGCGCGATGCCGTTGCGCTTCTCGACGTTCTTCTCGACCTGCACGAGAACCACGAGCACCACGATGCCCAGGGCCACGGAGGGCAGCGCCGGGGAGATGCCAAAGACGGTGAACGGGCAGCCCGCGAAGGGATCGACGAGGCCCCAGCTGGAGATGCTCGAGAGGCCCACGAGCACGAGGAACAGGCCGATGGCGGCAAGGGCCACGCCCACGCCGTCGAACGGCAGCCTCTCGGCGGACTGCGCGACGTGCGGCAGGCGCAGCGAGAGCGCCCCCACCGCGACAAAGTACGCCGCGAGCAGCAGGAAGGTCGGGCGCATGCCGGCGGCCTCCATGACCACGCCGAGGATGAGCGGCAGCACCGCGGAGAGGCCCGAGGCGGCGCCGATGCAGCCGAACGCCACCATGCGGTTGTGCCCGCGGTACAGAAGCGGTATCAGACCCAGGATGGAGGGCACGAGCAGGCTCGCGCCCAGACCCACGAGCACGCGGCCGACCCAGATGAAGACGGCCATGCTGGGCGCGAAGGCGAGGACCACCTCGCCGAGGCCGCACACGAGCGCGCCGGTGCGGAAGGTCCGCACCCAGCCAAAGATGGTGCCGAGCAGGCCGCCCGCGATCATGAACGCACCGCCCACGAGCGGGTAGATCATGTTGGCGAGCTGTATCTCAGACGTCGTGGCGCCGAGGTCGGAGGTGAGGGCCGAGGCGGCGAGCGAGAGGGCGCCGTTGTCGCCGGTGGTCCCCATCTGCGCGAGGATGAGAATGACGATGGGCAGGACCAGGAAGCGCTCCTTTGCGGCAGACGCTCCCGACGGCCCTGCGCTGACGGCAGGACTGTGCATGTTGTTCTCCTTTTTTGAGGTGACTCTGTTAATTGGGGACTGTCCCCAATTAACAGACGGCGGCTATGCGGCGGGCACGATGACCGGCTCGGAGCCGTTCATGTCGCACGAGGCGAGCGGGTAGGCCTTGATCTCCAGGTCGTCGTAGGCGGCGTGGTAGTAGGTGAGGCTCGCGGCCGAGAAGCAGCTCGTGTAGAGCGTGCGCTCGAAGGCGCCGCCCGCCACCTGCGCGCAGCCGTCCGGCACCGCAACGGAGCCGAGCGTGCGGAACAGGCGCGTCACGTTGGCGCGCTCGTCGTCCTGCGCGGGATAGTGCGCGTTCACGAAGGCCGCCTTCACAAAGCGAGAAGGGCCGCTGTAGTCCCCGGGGATGCCGTGCATGCCCATGCCGGAGCCAAAGGCCGCGAGCCTGGCGGGGCCCCAGGCGGCGGGCTCGGGGTCGGCGTCGCTCAGCGTGAGGTAGTTGCGTAGGTTGGTGCGCTGCCAGCCGAAGTCGGGCTCGTTGGTGAGGACGTCGACGTCGTTCTCCCAGACGCGCAGCCCGTCCTCCAGGCACTCCACGACCACGCTGCCCGTGGCGTCTCCGATGATCCAGTGCAGGTTGGCCACCGGCAGCTGCTCGTTCACCGGCTTAGCGACCACGTTGACGTGTTCCAGCGCCTCGCGGACCGCGGCGAGCGACGGGAAGTTCCGCGCGACCCAGAGCGGAAACTCGTAGGCGGCCACGTTGATGGCCCCGTGCTCGTGCCGAGTCGCATAGCGGGCGCTCTGCGGGAAGTTGAGACCCGCGACCGCCAGGCCCTTCTCGTTTCCGCAGTCAAAGTAGAGCGGGATGCCGTCCACGACGATGCCCATGCCGATGACCGCATAGCCGCGCTCGAGGTCCCCCTCGCGCACGAAGGCGGACGGGACGTGGGCGGCGGGCGGCGTCATCACCACGCGCTCGCCGTAGCCCTGGGTCCAGTCCAGGTTGCGGCCAAAGTACATGGCGCCGGAGGTGCTGGTAAAGCGGATGCCCGTGCACATGGGGCGACCCCTTCCCTGCCCGGCGGCAGCTCCGCCGGCCGGGCACGTTGGATGTAGATACTCCCCTCGTACCCGGTCTCAGCGGCCAAAATCAGGTTAGCTTGCTCTAATTTCCTTGGCTTTGTGCCCTCGCAGCCAGGGCCTGAGGGTATGTACACCCACCCCTCAGGGTATGTACACTACTCGGACCCGCACCCCTCGCATTTGCGCAGGTACAGCGCTTGGCGAGAAGAACGGGCGGGTCGGAAAAGTGTACACACCCTCACGGCGGGGTGCACATACCCTCACGGCGGGGCCCGCCCCTACTTGCCCTCGACCATCGTGAGCGAGATCTTGCCGCGGTCGCGGTCCACGCGCTCGACCCAGACCTTCACGGTGTCCCCCACGGCCACGACGTCGCTCGGGTGCTTGACGAAGCGGCGGGCCATCTTGGAGACGTGCACGAGGCCGTCCTGGTGGACGCCCACGTCGACGAAGGCGCCGAAGTCCACGACGTTGCGCACGGTGCCCGTGAGCTCCATGCCGGGCTGGAGGTCGTCGATCGAGAGCGCGGCGCGGCTGAAGACCACCTCGGGGGCGTCGTCGCGCGGGTCGCGCCCGGGCTTCTCCAGCTCGGAGACGATGTCGATGAGCGTCATGAGGCCGCAGTCGAGCTCCCCGGCGAGCAGGGCGACGTTGCCCAGGCGCTGCTGGATGTCGGGAATGCCGCCGCGCGCGAGGTCCTTCTCGGTCACGCCGGCGCGCTCGAGCAGGGCCTGCGCCACGGGGTAGCTCTCCGGGTGCACGGCGGTGGCGTCGAGCGGGTTGGCGCCGCCGTTGACGCGCAGGAAGCCCGCGGACTGCTCGTAGGCCCTGGGGCCGAGCTTGGAGACCTTCTTGAGCTGGCGACGGTCGGTGAAGGGGCCGTTCTCCTCGCGGTAGGCAACGATGTTGCGCGCCACCGTGGGCGTGACGCCCGCGACGTAGCCGAGCAGGCTCGCGCTCGCGGTGTTGACGTCCACGCCCACGCGGTTGACCACGTCCTCCACCACGTTGCCCAGGGTGCGCGCGAGCTCCGCCTGGTCGAGGTCGTGCTGGTACTGGCCCACGCCGATGGACTGGGGCGGGATCTTCACGAGCTCGGCGAGCGGGTCCTGCAGGCGCCGCCCCAGGCTCATGGCGCCGCGCGTGGTGACGTCGAGGTCGGGGTACTCCTTGCTCGCGAGCTCGGAGGCGGAGTAGACCGACGCGCCGGCCTCGTTGACGATGGTGTAGCGCAGGTCGGGCGCAGACTCGGCGATGAACTCGGAGACGACTCCTTCAGTCTCGCGGCTTGCCGTGCCGTTGCCGATGACGATGGTGTTGATGTTATAGCGGCTCACGAGGCGCGCGAGCTCGCGCTTGGTGCCGGCCACGTCGCGGCGCGGCACCGTGGGGTAGACCACGCCGTGGTCGAGGAGGGTGCCGTACTCGTCCAGCACGGCCACCTTGCAACCCGTGCGAAAGCCCGGGTCGAGCGCGATCACGCGCGCGCCGCGCACCGGGCGGGCCGAGAGCAGGCTCTCGACGTTCTTGGCAAAGACGCCGATGGCGTCGGTCTGGGCGCGCACCGTGAGCTTGGCGCGGACCTCGCGCTCGAGCGACGGGGCCATGAGGCGCTTGTAGCCGTCCGCGATCGCGGCGTCCAGGACTGGCGCGAAGACGCCGCTTCGGCGCGGCCATCGGGCGGCCAGGCGCGCGACGGCCGCGGCGTCGTCCACGCGCACCCGCACGCGAAGCTTCTCCTCGCGCTCTCCGCGGTCGATGGCGAGCACGCGGTGGTTGGGGATCTTGCGCGCCGGCTCGGCGAAGTCGTAGTAGGGCTCGTAGGGGGTCTTCTCGTCCGCGTTCACGGCCACGGACACGACGTCGGCCGTGGCCTCGGTGAAGTCGCGCAGGTCAGCCACGTTCTCGGCGTCCTCTGCCACGACCTCGGCCACGATGTCGGCGGCGCCGGCAAGGGCCTTCTCCGGCGTGTCGAAGCCCGCCTCGGCCGCCTGCGGCGTCACGAAGCGCGCCGCCTCGTCGAGCGCCGAGCCCTTGGCGGCCACCTGCATGAAGATCATGTTGGCAAGCGGCTCGAGCCCGGCCTCGCGCGCCTTCTGCGCGCGCGTCAGGCGCTTCTTGCGGTAGGGCTTGTAGAGGTCCTCCACGCGCTGGAGCTGCGTGGCGGAGCGGATCTGCTCCTCGAGCTCGGGCGTGAGCTTGCCCTGGGCCTCGATGAGCGTGATGACGTCCGACTTGCGCTGCTCGAGGTTGCGCAGGTAGGCGAGGCGCTCGTCGAGGGTGCGCAGGGCGACGTCGTCCATGCCGCCCGTTGCCTCCTTGCGGTAGCGCGCGATGAAGGGGATGGTGTTGCCCTCGTCGATGAGCTGGACCGCGGCGGCGACGGCCTCGGGCTTGAGGCCGAGCTCCTCGGCGAGCGTGGCGATAAGGTCCATGTGAATGCGACTCCAAACGGTTGCGTGCAAGAGCCACCTAGGATACCCGCCCGCTCGGGTGGGAACAAGGCGCCGCCGACCCCCGTGCCACGCCGACACCCGTTGAGCGGTACCCCACGCTCGACGAAAATGGGAGGCACGGCATCAGCCGAGGGAGATGATCGCATGCCCCAGACGACCGACCGGGCGCCCGCGCGCCCCCGCCCCACGACGGACACAAAGCCGCACCCGCCCTTGTCGTGCGTGCTCTGCGCCCTGTGCGCCTGCCTTGCCTCGCTTCTGGTCGCGGGATGCTCCGACCTCGGAAACTATGACGAGCGCTCGGTCGCGCGCCAGGCAGAGGGCTACTACGCCGAGAAATACGGCGCGGACGCCGAGGTGGTCAACATCTGGGAGGGGCGCTCGTACGTCCTGTTCGGCTATCAGTCGACGGACATGGCCTTCTGCACCATGGACGACGGCACCACGGTGCTCGTCGACTTCGAGGAGGGCGTTGTCGGCGACAACAGGCAGCAGGGCGAGATTACGGCCGCATACGAGCGGCGCTTTCGCGAGGAGCTCGGGCGCGGGCAGCAGCAGCTCGAGGACGCCGGCTATACCGTCACGCTCGTGCTGATCAACGGCGTCTCTCCCGCCGAGGACGGATTCTTCGACGGATGCATCTCGACATACGAGTGGGGCGAGAAGGACGAGGCCGAGCGAGAGAGCGGGTCGTTCTTCCATGCGCTCTACACGGGGGACGACCGGTTCTTCGAGGAGGAGGCGTCCCGCGTCAGGCTTGGCATGTGCGACGTCGAGATCGACATATCCGGACCGGATGCGGACTACGCCGGCGCCTTCCCGACAAATGTTCCCGCGCGCCCCTCGTGGATCGAGCCCGTCGACGCAACCTGCCGGTCGCTCCTCCCGCTGACCGGCGGAGACCCCGCCACGAAGGTCGTCGTCTGCCAGGCGCGCCCTTCGGACACAACCATCGCCGGAGCGGAGGACGGGAAGCTCGGAAGGCTCGACCCCTTCCGCGACGCGGGCGAGACCGGAAGCTGGCTCATCGTCGACTGGGTCCCCGTGGGCAAGGGGGCCTACGTCACCTCCGACGAGTGCGGCGTACGCCTGCGCTCCGGCGACGTGACGCTGGAGGCGGTCGACGACCCGTATTCCTACGACGAGCTCTGGGCAGACGGGGACCTCGCAGAGATCGAGGGCCGCAGCCCCTCTCCCGCCGCCTTCGAGTCATACGAGCTCAGGGCGGCCCCCGGCCTCTTCGAATCGTCACCTGACGTACGCGACAAGGGATGGTTCAGCGTCAGGCTCGCCTATGACAACACGGACCCCGAAACGGGGCTGGAGCGCCTCGGCATAACGCCCGGCACGCTCGACCCCTCCCTGTACACGGTCGAGAAGAACGCCGCCGCCGAGGACTTCGAGGGCGCACCGCCCCTCGAAGTGGTGCTGATGCGACCGGAGACGCTGGCAAACGGCTTCCAGTACGGTACGAACGTCCTGTACGAGGAGGAGCCGACGCTACTCGTCAGGATGTAGGCGCCCGGCCCCGTGTGTGTGCCGGACGCGCGCGGGGAATAAGAACCCACGGTGACGTGAAACGAGCTGAAGGGGCATCACATTCGGGACATCGTCGAGCCATATGGGTCCAACTACGGGAAGATCGCCCTCGAGGGGTTGCACAACTCCCGCGACCTGGGAGGGCTCCCCGCGGGCGACGCGCACATCCTGCCGCGTCGCCTGCTGCGCTCCGGGATGCTCGGACCGGCCACGACCAAGGACGCGAGGGTGCTGCGAGACGTCTATGACGTTCGCCTCGTCATAGACCTTCGCACCGACGAGGAGGCGGAGCGCTGGCCCGACCCCATGGAGCTCCTCCCGGAAGCGCGCCTCGTCCGCCTGCCCGTGTTCCGGGCGCCGGGCGGCAGAGACGCGCAGGAGGCGATCGACAAGGCGTACGGCTCGCTCGACGCGTATCTCGCCGACACGCTCGGCGTAGACGAGGCGGCCCGCTCCGAGCTGCGCCGCAAGTTCGTCTCGGCATAGGCCTGACGAGTCGCGCCCCCAGTCGCATCACGGCTCCCCAGCAGCAATGACCTTCATCCGTATTGACCGCGCACACGCGTGGAGAAAAAAGGCGGAAGTGATGCTCCCACTCGATCGTGCCGACGAGCTTGGGGTCAAATCGTACGTCACACGGCGGATGACCGGCACCTCGGAGAGGATGCGGTCGGTGATTCTCCCGAGCGGCTCCCAGTCGCCTGCGGACACCGCCTCACCGCGGCGGCTCGAACCGACGCACCGAGAAGTGCTGCGGGCAGTCGCCCTGCTCGCCGGGAAACACAACCGTCCCCTCCCGCAGCAGGCTCCATCCAAGTCGCCCCAGGTAGGCGGGCCACTCTCCGTTGTCGGACATGTGAATGAGGGTCACCGGGCCCGCGGCCTCGCGCTCGAGCCTGTCGAGAAACGCCCGAAGCACCGGCGTGTCAAATGGATTGAAGAGGTAGACGTGCGTGTAGGGGACAAGCGGCAAGTCGAGGGCGTTTGCGCAGACCACGCGCACCTGCTCGTAGCACGCCGACCAAGAGGCCGCCTCCGCTGCGAGGCGCTCGTCCAGCTCCACGCCCGTTACGCGCCCGGAAAACCCCGCGCCCACGAAGTAGGCGAGCACGCGACCAGCCCCGCAGCCCACGTCGAGGAGGTGGTCATCCGAGGTGAGCCCAAGCGTGCCGAGAAGGTCCTCGAGCACGAAGTACGGCGTGGGCGTCGGGTCGTGCGCGCCGTCCGCCGCACGACGGGTCTTCTCGCCCGCGGCGAGGGCATGGCCGCAGACAGCAAGGTCACGCTGGATGTCCGAGCTCTGTTCCACGCAACCTCCATCGCTGCCCCAAGCGTTCTTCCAGACAGTGATGCTACCCCTTTCGATGCGACAAAGACGCGTAAGCCGGACACGTGTGTTCCCGCCACCCATTTCGGACGCGGCCCGATTCCGAATCTCCTCCTACACGCTCAGGTCGCGTCGCACAAAGACGGCGGTCCCGAGGGCAAAGAGTGCAGCGCCCGAGATGCCGAGCGTGGCCGCACCCGCAAGGGCGCTGGGCTCCCCGCCCACGACCCCAAGGGGGTCGAGGAGCGAGAGGGGCGTGACATCGGCGAGCCAGGAGAGCTCGTCGCCCACCCCCGAGAGCATCTGCACGAGGACGAAGAGCGTGCACACGGCAATGCCCGCCCACCTCGCGGCGGAGACGTTCGGGAGAGCGCAGGCTCCCGCCCAGCACATGCCGGAGAGAAACAGCCACAGGCAGAACGTCGCCGCGTTGACGGCAACGAGGTCGGAGACGGCAAGCTCGCCGGGGAACATGGCATTGGCCGCAGCCAGCTCGAACGCAGTGAGCACCACCGCGAGAAGGACGAGGCAAAGAACGAGAACGCCCGCCTGCGAGAGCATGAGCCTCGCGCGCCCCACGGGCTGTGCGAGCAGGTAGGCGATGCTGCCGCGCTCGACGTGACGGACAACGAGCCGGCTGCTGAGCACCGCCGCAAGGACGAGGGGGAGCACAACGAGCAAAAAGCCGTACAGGTAGTTGACGACAAACTCCAAAAGCGTCGTCCCCTGGTCGGCCATGCCGAAGGCGGCAAAGAGCTCGGGCATGGCGTCGCGCATGAGGGCAAGCGACTCGCCGAGCTCGGGGTCGTACATGCCAATGATGACGCAGGCATAGAGAACCACCACCGCGGCGATGATTGCGGTCGGGAACAGGCAGGAGCGGAGCTCGTGCCTGAAAAGAGGAAGGATCATCGGAACCCCCTAGGCTTGCCGCAAGGGCTCGACGCCCTCGTACAGGTGCAGGAACAGCTCCTCGAGCGTCTGCTCGCGGGACGTGACCGAGGCCACGTCGTAGGAGGAGAGCTCGCGGATGAGCGCGTTCACGTCGCGCACGTCGCGGAGCTCGACCCCGCGGGTCTCCCCCTCCGCGGGCTCATCCCCGTGGGCGAGCTCCCAGCGCGAGCGCTCCCGCGCGCTCGAGAACTCGACCGAGTAGCCGCGCCCGCGCATCGAGCGCACCTCGTCCATGGCACAGGTCATGGCCACCCGTCCCGAGCGGATGAACGCCACTCGATCGCACGCACGACCGACCTCCTCGAAGATGTGCGAGGAGAGAAGGACGGCGGCGCCACGCGAACGCTCCTCTGCAACGAGGTCGAGGAAGCGCTCCTGCATGAGCGGGTCGAGGCCACTCGTCGGCTCGTCGAGCAGGAGCACGTCAGGGCGCGCCATGAACGCCACCACGATCGCGACCTTCTGCCGGTTGCCCTTTGACATCCTGCCGATCCGCGCGCCGAGGTCCAGTCCGAAGGCGTCGGCGAGCTCAAGCATCCGGGAGCGGTCGCGCATGCCCCGCATCCCCGCCATGAGGTCGAGGAAGGACCGCGCCGTCATCTCCTGCATGCAGGCGCTCTCTCCGGGCAAATAGCCCAGGCGGGCTTGCACCCGCGGGCGCTCAAGGAAGCAGTCGTGCCCGAGAATCTCGACCTTTCCTTTCTGCGGTTTGATGAATCCCATGAGGTGGCGCATCGTCACCGTTTTTCCTGCCCCGTTGGGACCGAGAAACCCAAGCACTTCTCCCGCGGCCACCTCAAGGCTGACGTCGAAGACGCCACGGCCCCGTCCGTAGTCCTTCGTGAGCCCGCACACGCGAATCGCAGGCCCCGCTCCGTTCGCGGTCATAGGTACTCCCCCTTGTACGTGGCCCTCTTGAGCCAGTCGAGCCAGACGAGAAACTCCGAGAGCATCTCCCCCATGTCGAACGTCCCCCCGCCGCGCAGCCGCTCGTGCAGATAGCCGTCTCCGCACCATACGAGCATGCGCACCACCCGCATGGGATCGACGTCCTCCCGAAAGCGCTCCCAGTGCACATGGCCCAGGTACGTTCGCACCATGATTGACACGGAATCTGTCATGAAGGCGTCGAGCACCCCGGAAACGTCTCTGTGACCGGGATAGAACGCCCGGACGAAGAAGTCCATGATGCGCGGGCTCAGCCTGACGAGGGCGGCCTTCCGAGTCGCGGCGTAGCGCATGATCTCGAAGAAGTCGTCAATCTGGTGCCAGCGCTCGTCGACCACCGCGTCGGCCACGCGCCTGGTGACCGCTGTGAGGACGTAGAGGTAGAGGTCCCTTTTGTTCTTGAAGTAGAAGAAGAACTGGCTCTTCGACACGCCCGCGCGCCTCGCTATGTCCGCCGTGGACGCACAGGCGTAGTCATCGCCTCCGAACACCTCGACCGCCGCGTCAACGACGGCGCGCCTGCGGTCCTCGGAAAGACTCTCGAAGCGCTCGAACCTACCTGACATGGAGCCTCGCTTTCCCTTGGCTTTCGAGAACAAGGCTACCCCGTTGACCCAGATATGGAAGGGTGCCCGAGCAGGTGAAACAATGTGTCGAGCACGTTTGAGACGAGCGTCTCAGCCTGAAGCCCCCACCGAGGGGCGGACATCCACCTACGGGAAGCCTGCGCCCGCAAGCACGCAGAGCGGCGAGGCGGCGGGGCCTCCGTAAGAGTTGCTCGGGCGGAGTCCGGCAACGGCCAGCGCGGGCCATCGCTCTTCCACGCGCGTCTCATGAGGCCGCCTTCGCGCCAATGCCCGTCTCAGACCTCACCCTGCGGGCGTACCGCCGTAGGTACGCCGCCCCGACGGCGCACGGCAGCACCGGCGAGAGCGCCTGGGCGGCAAGGATGCCCGGGTAGCCGAGGGCGGGGACCAGCGCGGCGAGCCCCCGCTCCCCGACGAACGCCCCCACGACGAGCATGTCCACGACCTGGTCGGCGGACTGCAGCAGGTTGGCGCCGAGCGCCGGCAGGGCGAAGCGCGCGAGGTTGGCGGCAGGGCGGCCGCCCAGGAAGTCTATTTCCCTCATTGGCTATTCCTTTGCACGATCGAGATGGAAAAGGCCGCGGCAGCAAAGCCGCGGCCCTTGGGCTCGAACCGTGCGCGCACGACAGAGTGAACCGGCGTCGGGCCGGCATCACCGTGTGCAGGTTGTGCCGTCAGCTCCTCGCGACTTCCTGCCGAACATCACGGGGAGCGGCTCCAATTTGGAACTCGCCGATCTCGAGGTACAAGGAATAACCCTCCTGCCCTTTGAACACAGAGCGAATTCTACTCTCTGTGGGGATCTGCCGACAACACATCGGCAAAGAGGCAGTTTGAAGAGGGTCACGAGCGAGCCCCACCCCCTTGTTACGCAGAGCCCCGTCTCCGCCCCGGAGTCGAAGTTACCTGCACACCCCTCGCCTCGCAAGGGTATACGGAGAGAAACGACCACTGGGAGGGCCCATGCCAAGCCAGCTCACCAAGCGCGCGCTCGAGGAGTCGCTCAAGCGCCTCCTGCTCGAAAAGCCCCTGGGCAAGATCACCATCGCGGACATCACCGACGACTGCGGCATCAGCCGCATGACGTTCTACTATCACTTCCAGGACATCTACGACCTGGTCGAGTGGTCGTGCGAGGAGGACGCCGCGCGGGCCATCGCCGGCCACAAGACCGCCGACACCTGGCAGACCGGCCTCCTCGACACGTTTCTCTCCCTGCGCGAGAACAAGCCCTTCATCACGAGCATCTACCATGACATGAGTCGCGAGCAGGTGGAGCGGTTTCTCGTCCCCGTGGTGAGCGACCTGGTGAAGGACGTGGTTGACGAGCACGCGGCGCGCAGGTACGTGCGCGAGCAGGACAGGGACTTCATCGCGCGCTTCTTCGCCCACGCCCTCATCGGAACGGTCCTGGACTGGATCGCCCGAGACATGCGCGACGACCCGCAGCAGCTGGTGCAGCGGGTGGCCACCGTCGCAGACGGCGCCATCGAGACCGCGCTCGACCGACTCGAGATCCCCGGCGGCTACGTCGCCGGGAGCGAGGGCAGCGTGCCGGAAGGGCCCGCCGCGTCATAGAGGGGAGCGACGCGGGCCTCGCCCGCTCTTCTCGCCCGCCTGTACAATCCGGCCGCATTGATAAGAAACCGTACAGAAGCACCGTTCTGCCCATGGTGCGCCGCCCGCCGCGGACCCACCATGGAACCAGACGCATCGGACACGCCCGGTGCGCACGTAAGAAAGGTGCGACCATGTACTATTCAAGCGGCAACTACGAGGCATTCGCTCGTCCCAAGAAGCCCGCGGGCATCGAGCACAAGAGCGCCTACATCGTGGGCACGGGCCTCGCCGCGCTCTCCGCGGCGTGCTACCTCGTCCGCGACGCCCAGATGCCGGGCAAGAACATCCACATCTTCGAGAAGGACGACGTGGCGGGAGGCGCGTGCGACGGCCTCGACATCCCCGGCCTTGGCTACGTCATGCGCGGCGGCCGCGAGATGGACAACCACTTCGAGGTGATGTGGGACCTGTTCCGCTCCATCCCCTCCATCGAGACGCCCGGTGTCTCCGTACTTGACGAGTACTACTGGCTCAACAAGGAGGACCCCAACTACTCGCTCTGCCGCGCGACGAAAGATCGCGGGCGCGACGCGGGGTGCGCCGGGAAGTTCGGCCTCTCGGACAAGGCTGCCATGGAGATCATGGAGCTCTTCTTCACGCCGGACGAGAAGCTCTACGACCGTCCCATCACCGACTTCTTTGACGACGAGGTGCTCTCCTCCAACTTCTGGATGTACTGGCGCACCATGTTCGCATTCGAGAACTGGCACTCCGCGCTCGAGATGAAGCTCTACATCAAGCGCTACATCCACCACATCGCCGGGCTGCCGGACTTCTCCGCCCTGCGCTTCACCAGGTACAACCAGTACGAGTCGATGATCTTGCCTCTCGTCGAGTATCTCAAGGCCGCGGGCGTGCAGTTCCACTTCAACACGAAGGTCGAGGACATAAGGTTCTCCATCGGGGGCGGCGCGGGCCCGGTGCGTCCGCGCACCGGCACCGGCCAGGACACCATACAGCGCATCCAGCAGGCGGCCCTTCCGCGCAACCCCCACAGCTCGCCCGCGAGGAAGGTGGCGACGAGCATCGTGCTGAGCCGAACGGCGGCAGTCGATGGAGCCGAGGCCGGCGCGACCACGGTCATTGACCTCACCGAGGACGACCTCGTCTTCATCACCAACGGCGGCTGCGTCGAGAACTCAACCATGGGAGCGCAAGACAGACCCGCGGCGTGGAGGCCCGAGCTCTCCCCCGGCGGCGGCTGGGACATGTGGCGCCGCATCGCGGCGCAGGACCCCAGCTTCGGCCATCCCGACACCTTCTGCGGCCACCCCGAGAAGACCAAGTGGATGAGCGCCACGGTGACGACCCTCGACGGGGAGATCCCACCCTACATCCAGGCGATCTGCAAGCGCGACCCCTTCAGCGGCCGCGTGGTCACCGGCGGCATCGTGACCTGCACCGACTCCAACTGGCTCATGAGCTGGACGCTCAACCGCCAGCAGCAGTTCCGCGACCAGCCCAAGAACGAGCTGTGCGTCTGGGTGTACGGCCTCTTCCCCGACGAGCCCGGCAACTACGTGAGAAAGCCCATGCGCGACTGCACCGGCGAGGAGATCTGCCAGGAGTGGCTCTACCACATGGGCGTTCCCGAGGACCGCATCGCCGAGCTCGCCGCGCACCACGCCAACACGGTGCCGGTCATGATGCCCTACATCACGGCGTTCTTCATGCCGCGGGCCGCGGGCGACCGCCCCGACGTGGTGCCCGACGGCGCGGTCAACTTTGCCTTCATCGGCCAGTTTGCCGAGACGCCGCGCGACACCATCTTCACGACCGAGTACTCCATGCGCACGGGCATGGAGGCCGTCTACACGCTCTGCGACGTCGACCGCGGCGTGCCCGAGGTGTGGGGCAGCGTCTTTGACGTGCGCGACCTGCTCATGGCGAGCGTGAAGCTGCGCGACGGCAAGCCGATCACCGACATGAAGCTCGGGCTGGTCGAGCGGTTTGCGCTTAAGGAGGCGCTCAAGAAGATCAAGGGAACGGACATCGAGAAGGTCCTGAGGGAGTTCGAGGCGATTTAGCAGGGACGAGCGCAGCGTGTGGCGAGAGCTCGACGCACGCCGACCGATGCCTCCGATTACTCTCGCCCTTTGATGGATACGGCCTTGTTTTCGCATTCATTGGCGAAAACAAGGCCGTAATACAGCCGTTTTTGGCGAAAATCAGGCGGAAGTTGCCGCGCCTGGAAAGCTGAAAGCTGGCTCCAGCGCTCTTGTCTTCGTAGCGGATGAGCGCTGGCACGGCTTCTTTTCTCCCCGCCCTTACGAACGCGTCATGCCCATGGCGCGATAGAGGTCCTCGAAACCGAGCCCCTTACGGTCCCGGCGACGGTACCACGTTGCATAGGTATTCCAATCGGGTGCGAAAACGTGATTGCAGAGCAGGATCCACAGGGGAATGAACGGAATGAATAGCAGCCCGGCAACCGCGAGCCACATGATAATCCTTAGCTCCGTATCCATGGAAAGCGGTAGCGCCAGAAGAACGACCAAGGCCAGCATAGCAACCACCGCGTAGGCGACCATCCCTCGGAGTTGCAGCTTCTTTGCCTTTTCATAGCCAGAGAGAATGCGCCCGAGCAGCTGCACGTGGCCGCGGCTGAAGGTCCGGAACGCGTAAGCCAGCATCTTGCTACGCTCCGCAGCCGAGGCAGCAACCCCCGCCGCAGTCGCCGCCTCTGAAAAACCGTCGGGTGCGCGTAGCTGAGCGTCGGACGCCCATTCGCAGAAGTCACGGTCCATGCGCGTCCCTCCAAGCTTGAGGCGTTGGCGTTCGCAGCGGCAGTCGAGCGGATTTATTTTAGCATGCGCCCGATGCGGTCCTCGGCAGCGGGGCCGGGACCGGGACGTGACCGAGGGAACGCCTCGCTCCGTGGCGCCCCCAGCCGTGGCCTCTCGATGATGGGCCGGATAGGGCGCAGCTTGGCGCGTGTGTTTAGTCAACCCTTGCTTTCGGAAAAGAGCGCGCCTTTCTTTCGGGTTTCACCACGAAAGGTTTTCGGGTTTCGGCGCGGGCGCGCCGCTAGCTTCCCGACTTGCCCAGCATGAGCGACTCCTCGAGACGGTGGCTGGGCCCGCCGAACTCCACGAGCCTGCCGTGGTGGACGACGCGGTCCACGATCGCGGCGGCGAGCTTGTCGTCCGCGAAGACCGTGCCCCAGCGGCCGAGCTCCACGTTCGTGGCGAGCACTATGCTCCTCCTCCTATATTGAAGTTGCCACTTCTCGCGCAGTGGCCGCGCTTCTTTACCCGTAGACGCGAATATGGGAT
>CALUHH010000015.1 GCA_944320385.1 uncultured Atopobiaceae bacterium
GCACAGCGCCTGCGGGGGCCTCCCGCCCATGTCGCGCGTCGTCGGCGTAAACAACGTCATGGCACACAACACTTAAGGATCGCGCCCCGTTCGGGGGAGCCGCCGCTCCGCGCTTAAGGATCGCGCCTCATCCGGGAAAGCACGTCCTTCTCGCTTAAAGAATTGGCTCCGTCCGGGGCACGGGCGGGCGGCTGCTTAAGAAAGCGCGCCCATTCCGGAGGGACGGCAGCCGCGAGGGGCCTTGGAGTCCGGATGCGCCTCGGTTCTTAAGCACGCCGCCGCCGTTTGTCCGGACAGAGCGCGTTTGTTAAGCAGCGGGATGCCCTCTATCCGGATGGGACGCGATCTTTAAGCACGTCCGTCCGCTTTTTCCGGATGAGGCGAGATTGTTAAGCACGGCAGCGCCAGGGGCGCGCTACGCGCCGAGCAGGGCGAGCACGTCGGCGGTGACGCCCTCGACGGTCATGCCGCAGCTCGCGAGAAGCTCGTCGGGCTGATAGCGGTCCGCGAAGGCACGCGGCAGGCCGTAGCAGCGCACGCGCACGTCCTCGCAGGCGAGGGCCCGGGCCACGCGCTCGCCGAAGCCGCCCTCCAGGACACCGTCCTCGAGCGTGACCAGCAGCTGGTGGTCCGCGGACAGCCTGTCGAGCAGGTCCTCGTCGGCGGTCGTGGCAAGGCGCGGGTTCACGAGGGTCGCGCGCACGCCGCGCTGCGCCAGGGCGTCCGCGATCTTCTCGCCCAGCGGCAGGAGGTCGCCCAGGGCGAGAAGGGCAACGTCGCGGCCGCGCCGCACGACCTCCCAGCCGCGCGCGTAGCCGTCTGCCGGCCGAGCGAAGCCGGGGCGCGACGCCATGCTCGCCACGGGCACGCGGATGGCGACGGGGCCGTCGTCGTAGTCGAGCGCCCAGGAGAGCATGTCGAGGTACTCCTCGCGGCAGGTGGGGGCGAGGGAGGTCAGCCCGGGCATGGCGCCGAGCATGGGGATGTCAAAGAAGCCGAGGTGCGTGGCGTCGGTCGTGCCGTAGGCGGATGCTCCGAAGACCAGGATGGTAGCGGGGGCGACGCCGCCGTTGAGGCACAGGTCGTGCCAGAGCTCGTCGTAGGCACGCTGCAGGAACGTGGCGTAGACGCCGAGGACGGGGTGGGCGCCCGCGCGCGCGAGGCCCGTCACGTAGGTGACGGCGTGCTCCTCGGCGATGCCCACGTCGACGAAGTGGCTGCCGGCTCGCTCGCGCATCTCGGGCGTGAAGCCCATGATGTAGGGGGTCGCGGCGCTCACCGCGACGAGGCGCGGGTCATCGGCCATGTGCCCCAGGAGGAACTCGCCGGTGAGGCGCGCGTAGTCGACGCTCGCCCCGGGCACGGCGGGAAGCCCGCTCTCAACGTCGAAGGGGCTCGCGTGATGCCAGGTCTCGGGGTCGGCCTCGGCGGGCGCGTAGCCGCAGCCCTTGCGCGTGTGGACGTGCAGGACCACGGGATGGTCGCAGCCGCGCAGCTCGGCGAGGGCGCCCTCGAGCGCCGCGACGTCGTGTCCGTCCGCGAGGTAGCGGTAGTCAAAGCCCAGGGAGCGGAAGACGTTGCGCTCGGCGCGGCCGCCCGTCGTGCGCAGCTCGGCGAGGTTGCGGTAGATGCCGCCGTGGTTGGGGGCGATGGACCACTCGTTGTCGTTGACCACGACGATGATGCCGCTGCCCAGGGCGGCGGCGTTGTCGAGCCCCTCGAAGGCGAGCCCGCCGGAGAGCGAGCCGTCGCCGATGACCGCGACCACGTCGTGGCTCTCGCCCGCGAGGTCGCGCGCGGTGGCGAGGCCGCAGGCCAGGCTCACCGAGGTGGAGGTGTGGCCCATGGCGAAGAGGTCGTGCTCGGACTCGCCGGGGTTGGCAAAGCCCGAGACGTCCTCGTAGTGGGTGGGGTCGAGAAACGCCCGCGCGCGTCCCGTGAGCATCTTGTGCGCATAGGTCTGGTGCGAGACGTCAAAGACGATCTTGTCGCGCGGGGTCTCAAAGACGCGGTGGAGCGCGACGGTGAGCTCGACGACGGCGAGGTTGGAGCCCATGTGCCCGCCGACGACGGCGGAGCTCTCGATGATGGCGGAGCGGATCTCGTCGCAGAGCGCGGGCAGCGCGGAGGAGGGGAGCGCCCTCACGTCCTCGGGACGAGTTATGTGCTCGAGATACATGGGCCTCCCTTCCTGCGCGAGCTTGCGTTGCAACGCCATAGCATCTCACATTTGGTGCGGCGAGTTGTGTCGCAACTGCGGAAAGGAGGGCCGGGGCCCCGGTCTTCCGTCGGTCTGGCAGCTGCTAAACTGTGCATACATAAGTCTCTTGTCGTCTGGGGGAAACCATGGCAAAGATCGTCATCACCGCCGAGACCGGCTGCGACATTCCCGCCGCCGAGGCCGCCGAACGGGGGATCGAGCTCGTGCCGATGCACGTCTCCCTGGGGGAGAAGACCATCGACGACGGTGCCATCTCGCCCGCCGAGATGCTCGAGCAGTGCCGCCAGCTCGGCGTGCTGCCCAAGACGAGCGGCTGCACCCCGCACGACTTTCAGCTTGCCTTTGACCGCATCCACGCCGCCGACCCCGCGGCGCAGATCCTGCACCTGGCCTATTCCGCCGCCACCACCTGCTCGCTCGAGTCCGCCGTTGCTGCGGCCGAGGGGCGCGACTACGTGACCGCCATCGACACCCGCCACGTGACCATCGGCCAGGGCCTCGTGGTCCGCGAGACGCGCCGCTGGGTGGACGAGCACCCCGAGGCCGCCGTCGACGACGCGCGCGCCTTCGCGGAGGACCTCGCGTCGCGCGTGCGCATGGCGTTTCTCCCCGGCGACCTGGGCTACCTGCGCGCCGGCGGCCGCCTCTCCAACGTGGCGTTTCTCGGCGCCACGCTGCTCAAGATCAAGCCCGTCGTGGAGCTTCTCGACGGCAAGCTCGTGGCCACCAAGAAGCTGCGCGGCTCCATGGCGTCCGCCGCGGTCGCGCTGATCGACTACCTCGCCCTGCGCGAGGAGTTCGACCCGGCGCGCGTGGTGCTCGTGAAGAGCCCGGGCCTTCCCGAGCAGGTCCAGCGCGTGGCGACCGACCACGCCCGCGAGCTCGGCTTCCGCGAGGTCGAGTGGTACGACACGGGCGACGTCATCACCTCCCACTGCGGCCCGGGTGCCCTGGGCGTCGCCTTTGCGGTCAAGTAGGCGCGTTCTTCTCGCCTGAGCGGTCTGTCCCCTGGTCGCCGAGTAAGAGAAATATGCGAGAAGTACGCGGATTGTGGCCCCGGTCTCGCACATTTCTCTTACTCGGCGTCGCTGCTGCCGCGCTCCGTCGCGCCCGCACGGGTACAATGGCGTCCGGACGAAGTCGGGAGGGACCATCTTCATGAACCTTGACGAGCTCGAGATTGGCAAGGACGCGATCGTCGCGTCGGTCGACTGCGACGAGGCGTCGCTGCGCCAGCACATCCTCGACATGGGCCTGACGCCCGGCGTCGAGGTCACGCTGATGAAGCGCGCCCCGATGGGCGACCCGCTGGAGATCCGCCTGCGCGGCTACGAGCTCACGCTGCGGCGCGACGACGCGGCGCACATCGCGCTCAGGGACGTGCACGACATGCACGACGCCCCGCGCACCCGCGAGCGCCTGGAGGCCTCCCCGCACCCGGCCATCGGCGAGAAGTACGCGCCGCGCGCGGCCGGCAAGGCCATCCCGGAGGGGCGTCCGCTGAGCCTTGCCCTGGCCGGCAACCAGAACTGCGGCAAGACCACGCTCTTCAACGCGCTCACGGGCTCCAACCAGCACGTGGGCAACTTCCCGGGCGTCACCGTGGACCGCAAGGACGGCCAGGTCAAGGGCCATCCCGAGGCCACGGTCACGGACCTGCCGGGCATCTACTCGCTCTCGCCGTACACGAGCGAGGAGGTGGTGAGCCGCCGCTTCATCCTCGAGGACAACCCGGACGCGATCATCGACATCGTGGACGCCACCAACATCGAGCGCAACCTCTACCTGACGCTGCAGCTCATGGAGCTCGACCGCCCGATGGTGCTCGCCCTCAACATGATGGACGAGCTCACGGCCAACGGCGGCACGGTGAGCGTGAACCGTCTGGAGGCCGCGCTCGGCATCCCGGTGGTGCCCATCTCCGCCGCGCGCGAGGAGGGCATCTCGGAGCTCGTGGAGCACGTGCTGCACGTGGCGCGCTTCCGCGAGCACCCCGGCCGCGTGGACTTCTGCGCGGCGGACGGCCCCGACCACGGCGCGCTGCACCGCTGCATCCACGGCATCTGCCACATCATCGAGGACCATGCCGCGGCTGCCGGCCTGCCGGTGCGCTTTGCGGCGACCAAGCTCATCGAGGGCGACCGGCTCGTCATGGGCGCCCTCGGGCTCGACCAGAACGAGCTTGACGCCGTGGAGCACATCATCTGCCAGATGGAGGGGGAGAGCGGCCGCGACCGCATGGCGGCGCTGGCGGACATGCGCTTCTCGTTCATCGAGGGTGTCTGCGCCGAGTGCGTGGTCAAGCCGCACGAGAGCCGCGAGCACGCGCGCTCGGTGGCGGCCGACCGCATCCTCACGGGCAAGTACACCGCCATCCCGGTCTTCGTGGGCATCATGGCGCTCGTCTTCTGGCTCACCTTCGACGTCTTGGGCCAGCGGCTCTCCGACCTTCTCGCCCTGGGGATCGAGTGGGTGACGGCGCAGGTTGACGCCGCGCTCACGGCCTTTGGGCTCAACCCGGTGGTGCACAGCCTGGTCATTGACGGCGTCTTTGCCGGTGTGGGGTCGGTGCTCTCCTTCCTGCCGATTATCGTGGTCCTCTTCATCCTGCTCTCGATTCTCGAGGACTCCGGCTACATGGCACGCGTGGCCTTTGTGATGGACAAGCTGCTGCGGCGCCTGGGCCTCTCCGGCCGCAGCTTCGTGCCCATGCTCATCGGCTTTGGCTGCTCGGTGCCCGCGATCATGGCCACGCGCACCCTGCCCTCCGAGCACGACCGCAAGATGACGGTCATGCTCACGCCGTTCATGAGCTGCTCAGCCAAGGTCCCGGTCTACGCGCTCTTCTCGGCGGCGTTCTTCCCGGAGGCCGCGCCGCTCGTGATGATCGCCCTCTACCTCATGGGCATCGTGGTGGGCATCCTCGTGGCGCTCGTGCTCAAGGGCACGGCCTTCCGCGGCGACCCGGTACCGTTTGTGATGGAGCTTCCCAACTACCGCATGCCCGCGCCGCGCACCGTGGCGCGCCTGGCCTGGGACAAGGCAAAGGGCTTTGCCACCAAGGCGTTCACGATCATCTTCGTGGCGAGCGTGGTGATCTGGTTCCTGCAGACCTTTGACGTGCGCCTCAACGTGGTGTCCGACCAGTCCCAGAGCATGCTCGCCGCGCTGGGCGCCCTGCTGGCACCGCTCTTCGCGCCGCTCGGCTTTGGGTCGTGGGAGGCCGCGGCGGCGCTCGCGGCGGGCTTCGGCGCCAAGGAGAACGTCGTGGCCACGCTCACGGTGCTCATGGGCGGCTCCACGGCGGGGCTCGCGACGCTCTTCTCGCCGCTCACGGCCTTTGTGTTCTTGACGTTCACGCTGCTGTACACGCCGTGCGTGGCGGCGGTGTCTGCGGTGAAGGCCGAGCTGGGGACGCGCATGATGTGGGCCGTGATCGCCATGCAGTGCGGCGTGGCCTGGGTCGTGGCGCTGGCGGTGCGTCTGGCGGGGATGGCCCTCGGCTTGGGGTAGGCTTCGGCGCGCGTGCGCGTTTGCTTAAAGATTGCGGCGCGTCCGGGATTTCGGGGTCCGCGCGCTTAAGAATCCCGCTTCGTTCGGAAATGGGGCGCGGTCGCGCTTAAAGATCACGTCTCGTCCGGTGCCGCCGGTCCTTCTCGCTGAGCAAATGGCCTTCGTTCGGGGGCGAGAATAACGTGCGACTTTATTTTTCCTAGAGCCTGATCAGCCCATCTTGGACGAGGCGACTTTCTTAAGCGCGCGGACCCCGAAATCCCGGACGAGACGCAGAAGCTAAGCATGCACCCGCCCCGCCCGCCGGACGAAGCCCAAAACCTAAGCATCCTTCCACGCGCCCGCCCCTATACTGAGGGACAGGTGGGGAGGGGAGTGCCATGACGCTGCCGAGAAGAACCAGGATGGCCGTGACCGCCGTCGTCGCGGCGGCCGTGATCGCGCTCGCCGTCTGGTGCCTGCCCGCGGTCGGCGCGTGCTGCGCCCAGCTCGTGCGCCAAGCCTCCGCCCCCGCGCGCGTCACCCCGCTCGAGGACGTCGCCGACGCGGACCACGTCGCGGCCGTCGAGGTGAGCAACTACCCCATGCTCGGGGCCGAAGGCTCGCGCGTCACCGAGAACCCCGCCATCGTTTCCGAGGCGCTCGGGGCCTTTGGCTCCGCGTCCTTCTCGCGCTGGGACGGCGAGGCGGCGCGGCTCCTGCTTGAGGGTCTCTTCCCGCCGCCGACGATGACGGGCGGGTACTTCTCGTCCCTCGTCTTCCTGGACGGCTCGGATGAGCCGCTCGCAACGGTGAGCTACGACTCGGACCAGGGCATCTACCTGCGGCGCAATGGCTGCATCTACGTCGCCGACGACCAGCAGGCCCTCCAGGGCCTGCTCGACGACCTCGTCGTGCGCGCACGCGAGCGGAGCGACGAGCCTCCCGCCGCGGACGGCTCGCGCACGTGGTGGTACCCGGACGACTGGGAGGGCCGCTGACGCACGGCCCGGCGTCGCT
Organism: uncultured Atopobiaceae bacterium; assembly: GCA_944320385.1. Lineage (GTDB taxonomy): Bacteria > Actinomycetota > Coriobacteriia > Coriobacteriales > Atopobiaceae > Thermophilibacter. The sequence goes on from CALUHH010000015.1 coordinate 6,734, forward strand.
CGCGCGCGCAAATGGGTACACAAAGGCTATGGCGCAGCTTACCCGCAGCTGACGCCGGGCGCGTAACGTAGTGCGCCCGACCAAAGGAGACACCCATGGCAGACGAGAAGAACCTCGACCTCACGGCCCCGCACGACGAGCCCCTGGGCACGACCTACCACCGCGGTCCCGTCATCCTGCGCGGGCCGATGATTCCCTCCGACACCACCACCGGCAACTTGCTCGCCCCGGAGGACTCCACCGACTGGCTACACATGGACCCATGGCGCGTCCTGCGCATCCAGGCCGAGTTCGTCGACGGCTTCGGCGCGCTCGCCGAGCTGGGCCCGGCCGTGACCGTCTTTGGCTCGGCCCGCACGCCGCGCACCGACCCGATGTACCGCGCCGCCCGCCACGTGGGCCGCAAGCTCGCCGAGGCGGGCGTTGCCGTGATCACCGGCGGCGGCCCCGGCATCATGGAGGCGGCCAACAGCGGCGCGGCCAAGGCGGGCGGCAAGTCCGTGGGCCTGGGCATCGAGCTCCCGCACGAGCAGGGCATCAACAAGTGGGTCAACCTGGGTATGACCTTCCGATACTTCTTCGTGCGCAAGACGATGTTCGTCAAGTACTCGAGCGGCGCCATCATCTTCCCAGGCGGCTTCGGCACCCTCGACGAGGCCTTCGAGCTGCTGACGCTCGTGCAGACCCACAAGGTCACGCGCGTGCCCGTGGTGCTCTTCGGCTCCAAGTACTGGCGCGGCCTCATGGAGTGGCTCGAGGGCACCGTGACGGCGGCGGGCAACATCTCGCCGCTCGACCCCGACCTCGTGATGGTCACCGACGACGAGGACGAGGCCGTCCGCGCCGCGCTCTCCGTCATCCGCGGCTAGCCCCGCGCGCCTGGGGCGTTGTGCACACTCCGGGGCGTTGTGCACACTCTCCGGCGTTGTGTACACGACCCCGAGGTTCTTCTCGGCAGAAGCGCAGGTAGATGGCCTGGCAAGAAGTGCGCACACCGCCGCAGAGCGTACACAACGCCCCCGAGCGTACACAACGCCGAGAAGTGCGCACACCGCCCCGCCGCAGCCAGCCACCTTACCAAACCGTCACCTGGTCGTAAGCGCAATCGATGGCCCCGCCCGGCCGCCCCTGGGACAATCGTCACCATCCCGGGGCAGCCGCGCTCATGACTCGGCAGCGCGGCGCCACCGGGCGGACGAGGCGACGGGAGGGCGGACATGTCAAAGACGATCTCCGAGCGGACGGTCCTTCTGTGCTGCCTTGTGTTCTCGCTTGCGCTGGGCGGCCTCGAGCTGGCGCTGCTGGCGCACGTCGCCGGCATGTAAGCATCCGGCAAGCGTGGGCGCCCGCGAGGGTTTTTGTCCGGCGGGCATGGCACAATGGCCGTGACGAGGAGGGACACATGGGCGAGAAGAACCACAGCGAGACAAGCCTCGCGCGCCGCCGCGCCCGCGTGGTCGCGGCGCTCGTGGCGGTGGCCGCGGTGCTCGCCCTGTGCTGCGCGCGGTGGATGCCGGAGGTCTATGCCTGGGCGTCCGACCCGGCCGCCGTGCGCGCCTTCGTGGCGGACCACGCCCTGCTGTCACGTCTTGCGGTAGGGGGCGTCAACGCCCTGCAGATCGCCCTCGCGTTTCTCCCGGGGGAGCCCGTGGAGCTTGCCGCGGGATACGCCTTCGGCTTTGTCGAGGGCACCCTCGTGTGCATGGCGGCGAGCGCCGTCGCCTCGAGTGCCATCTACTGGGCGGTCCGGCGCTGGGGCTGGTCGCTCGTGGGGCTGTTCTTCGACCGCAGCCATCTGGACCGCTTCTCCTGGCTGCACAACACGCGCCGGCTCGAGCTCGTGATGCTCGTCGTGTTTCTCATCCCCGGCACCCCCAAGGACTTCCTCACCTACTTTGCCGGCCTCACGAGCATGCGCTTCTCGGCCGTGCTCGCCATCACCACGCTCGGGCGCATCCCCTCGATCGTGACCTCGACGGTCGCGGCGTCCGCATTCGGCAGCGGCGACTACGGCGTGGCAGCGGCGTCGGTCGTCGTGGCGGTGGCCCTCGCCGCGGCGGGCGGGGCGCTCTACAAGCGCTTCGAGGCGCAGGTCAGGGGATAGGGCGCGGCCCTTCGGCGGCCGATGCTAGAACGTCTTGAGGATGTCGCCGATCGCACGCGCGGCGGTGGACTCGTCGGCGCCGTCGATGCGCACGACGACGTGCTCGCCCGAGCGCACGCCGAGCATCATGAGCTCGAGCGCCTGCTTGGCGTCCACGGTGCGGCCCGCGTGCTCGAGGGTCACGCGGCTGCGCCATCGCCCCGCCTCGCTGGCGAGAAGGACGGCGAGCTGGACGTGCAGCCCCAGCGGGTCGGTGATGTCACAGGGTAGCTCGAGCATGGGGTTCCTCTCGGGGGCGAGGCGGTTTCCCGGCACGTTCCACCTTAGGCGCGTGGACGGATCGGCGGCAGCGGAAACTCGCCGAGCGCGTGCGGGCGTCTCGGCGGGCGGTAGCAAACCGGTCGCCGGCGCGCTACGATTGTCCCATGGCAGACTACCAGCGCATATCCCATGGGTTCTCCCCGGTCTTCGACGAGCGCAGCCGCGTGCTCGTGCTGGGCTCGTTTCCCTCGGCGCTCTCGCGCGAGAACAGCTTCTACTACGGCAACCCGCGTAACCGCTTCTGGCGCGTGATGGCGGACGTGCTGGGGGAGCGCGAGCCCGCCCTCGACGACATCGACGCCAAGCGTGCGCTGCTGCTGCGCCACGGCGTCGCGCTCTGGGACGTGATCGAGAGCTGCGACGTGCGCGGCTCGAGCGACGCCTCCATCCGCAACGTGGTGCCCGCCGACGTCGCGCGGATTACGAGCGTGGCCCCGATCGAGGCCGTCCTCTGCAACGGCGCCACTGCGGGACGGCTCTACAGCCGCTGGCTGGAGCCAATCTGCGGCCTGCCGGCAGAGGTGCTGCCCTCGACGAGCCCGGCCAACGCGGCGTGGCCGCTCGAGCGCCTGATTGAGCGCTGGCGCGCGGCCCTTCTCGCTTCGCTGGACGGCGCTCGTCGGGACTAGGCCGTCTGCGGCTCCAGCGTCTCCAGGAGGGCGAGAAAGTCCTCCGGGCGCAAGCAGGCGACGGGCGCGTGGTGCATGAGGGCCTCGTCGGTGGTGAGGATGAGGTCCGCCCCTGCGCGCTGCGCCGCTGCCAGCACGAAGTTGTCCTCAAAGTCACGGTGCAGGTGCTTGTACTTGAGCGCGAGCCAGACGTCGGCGTTGTCCGCGCCCACGGCCGTGGCCATCTCGCTGAGATTGGTGACAAATCCCCAGGACAGTTCCGCGATGGCGAGGGCGTCTCCCTGCGTGAGCGTGCCGGTTGACCATCGAGTGTCCCGCTTGAGGTTGACCGAGCTCAGGTAGTAGACATCCTTTGCCGTTGTGACGGCGTAGAGCAGGTTGACCTCTCGCTCGTAGGCCGCGAGCAGGGCACGGCGGGCGGCCTGGTGTCCGGGCCGGGCAGCGAGGTAGTAGTCGAGCCATACGTTGGTGTCGACCACGACGCGTTGGGGTACGGAGCTCATGCGGAGCGCGCCTCCTCGTAATCGGGGCCATAGAGGAAGGCCCCGTCCTGCTCGTCGAGCAGGCCGTACTCATCCATGAGCGCAAGCTCGCGCAGCCTGTCGTAGGGCAAGTTCGCCATAGTGGGGTCGGGCGTGATTCCGTGCTCGTCATAGAACCGCTGGCACATCGTGGCGCCCTCCAGGGCCACCTTGAGCCTGCACTCGCGCTCGGCCTCCCGGGCGGCGCGCTCCTCCTGCGAGGTGGGCTCGAGAAGCTCCCTCAGCTCCTGCGGGCGGTCGCGGTGGCGCAGCGCGAGCTCGTAGAGGCAGCGCACCGCCTCGGTGGGGGTGAGCCCGACCTGCTCGAGCACGGCGTCGCCCGCGCGCTTGAGCTCACGGTCGATGCGCGTGTTCATCTGCACGCTCGCCGAGCCCGTGCGGGGGCGCTTAGGTGCGGCAACGGGCGCGGTCTCAACGGCTGCGGCGTCCATGTGGCCTCCTTGTATAGCGTATAGGATATCTATCCTATCACACTAGCATTCGAAAGGCGAGAAAAACGGGCTGCCCCGCCGAGACAGGACGGCCCGTTCACCCTGACAGTGTTGGGTTCTTGGGGTGGGTGTGCGGGGAGGCTAGTACGTGCCCGCCATGCCGTCGCCCATCTCCCAGATGATGAAAAGGGACTGTCCCTTTTCATCAATCGTGAGGGAGGGGGAGCGGGGGAACCAGCGAGTGGCAAAGGCGAGCTCGCCGTCGTTGGCAAAGACCTCCACGGCCGAGCTGTCCACGAGGACGCGCAGGTCGCGTAGGTCGGAACACGGCGCGGTCCGCACGGCGCGCCCGCGGCCGACGGCGTCGTCGGCAAAGCGCAGCGCAAGCTCGACCCCGTCCCACGTCACGAACAGCGCGCCGTCGAGAGAGAGCTCGAGCGGGCCTTCCACACTTCCGAGAAGAACGTCCGCCCGGTGCTCGACCAGCTCGAGCGACCCGTCCGCGGCAAGCTCGTGCCGCGCGCCGCGCAGCGCCTCGAGCTCGCGCGCGGGCCGCTGCAGCAGCGTCCCGTCCGCGCCCGCCGTCACCTCGCGCGGCACTGTGAGGCAGTGGCACCACGAGAGGCCTTCCGGCGCGCTCTCCCATGGCGCCTCCGGCGTGCCCATCCAGCCCACCAGCAGCGTGCGGCCGGACTCGTCGACGAAGCTCTGCGGCGCGTAGAAGTCAAAGCCCCGGTCCCAGATGCGGAAGGTGGAGGCGTCCAGCGCGAGGTCGCCCGCCCGCCCGAGCGTCTCGCCCGCGGGCAGCGGCAGGTAGCCTGCCTGGTCTCGGATGCCGTTCGCCCACGCGCGGTCCTGCATGCCCTGCGGGCAGATGGAGAGCCACTCGCTGTCGCCGAGAGCGATGCGGTCCGGGCACTCCCACATGAAGCCGAAGGGCTCGGCCGACCGGACGGTTCCGGCGTTCTCCCAGGCCACCCCGTCGTCGGAGCGCAGCCTGAGCACCAGGCCGCGGTCGTCGAGGTCGCGTGCGCCGAGGATCATCCACCACGCGCCGCCCTCGCGCCAGACCTTGGGGTCGCGCACGTGACGGGTGCAAAACGTCGGGTAGTCGGCGTTTCTCAGCAGCACGTTCTTCTCGCCCATCTGACAGCCGTCCGGGCTCTCAATGAGAATCTGCACGGAGCGGCGCCCGTCGCGCACGTAGTCGAAGTCGCCGGTCTCCTCGACGTTGCCGGTGTAGTAGAGGCGCACGCCGCCCTCGACGGGAACGGCGCAGCCCGAGTAGGCGCCCGAGGCCTCGTCCGGGGTGTCCGGCGCGATGGCAAACCCGTCGCCGACCGCGCGCCAGTGAACGAGGTCGTCGCTCGCGAAGTGGCCCCAGCCCCGCGGCGCGCTCGGGGCGGGCCAGTCGGGGCTGTACTGGTGGAACACGTGATAGGTCCCGCCGAGCTGACAGAGGCCGTTGGGGTCGTTGAGCCAGCCCGTGGGGGGCATGAGGTGAAAGCCGTTGCGCCAGGTTCCGTGTGACATGCTGCTCCTTTGCAGGTGGGGCGGTCCCGAGGGAGGGGCGTTATCGGGCTGGATTCGGACGGTTTTTGGATCAGAAGTGTCCGATTTCGGCCCGTTATTTCGGGTGCTTCAATAACGGGCCGAATCTGGTCACTTTAGCGAGAAGAACCGACCGAATCCAGCCCGTTATCGGGAGAGGGCGGCCTGTCTGTAATCGAGTGCCATCGGCTCCGCTCTCCTGTTGTCTCCACGTCGATTATACCGTAGGAAACCGTTCCCATATGAGAACGATTTCACGTTACGACGGCGCGCGATGAGGGGTGTGCCGTGGCGGTGAACGGCAGGAAAACGTCGGCGACGGCAAGCGAGAAGAACGACAGGCTCGCAGCCCGCCGCTAGCGCGTGGAGTTTCTCGTCACGACCTCGTAGCCCATCTTGAGCTCGCGGGGGATGGAGTCGTCGCCGGTCATGATGCCCACGAGCATCCGGGCGGTCTCGACGCCGGAGGTCTTGTAGTGGAGGTGGACCGTGGTCAGCGTGGGCGTGACGATCTGGGAGATCTCGGAGTCGTCCATGCCCGTGACCGCCACGTCGCCCGGGACGGAGCGCCCGTACTCGCGCAGGCAGGTGAGCGCGCCGTAGGCGATGGCGTCGGTGGCGCACACGATGACGTCGAGCTCGGGGTAGGTCTCGAGCAGCGCCTCGGCCTGCTCGTAGCCGGAGTCCACGGTGAACTCGGCGATGCGCATCGCGCGCTCGGGCACCTCGATCCCGGCCTCGGCGCACGAGTCGACAAAGCCGCGCCGGCGCATGTGGCCCACGGCGACGTCCTCCTCGAAGACGCCGATGTAGGCGGGGTGGGCGGCACCGCGCAGCGCGATCGCGGCGACGCCGCGCATGGCCTCGTAGTCGTCCTGGTAGACGCAGGAGCAGAGGTCGACGTTCTGACCGAGCACCACCACCGGGACGGGCAGGGCGGAGATGGCCTCGCGGTGCTCGGGCGTGATGACGGTGGCGATGAGGATGACGCCGTCCACCTGGTTCTTCTCGGAAAAGAGACGGAGGAACTCGACCTCGCGGGCCTCGTCGTTGTCCGTGTTGGCGAGAAGGACGCGGTACCCCGCCTCGTTGAGGACGAGCGTGATGCCCGCGACCATGCGGCTCACGGAGGCGGAGTTGATCTTGGGGATGATGACGCCCACGACGTTGGTCTTGCCGGTGCGCAGGGCCTTGGCCTGGCTCGACGGCACGTAGCCGGTCTTCTCGATGACGCGGCGAATGGCGGCGCGCTTCTCCTGCGAGACGTAGCCGTCGTTGAGGTAGCGCGACACGGTGGCGCGCGAGACCCCCGCCATCTGTGCGATCTGATTGATGTCCATGTGGGCGTGCTCCCTTCACAAAGCATCAGAAGTGTACCGCACAACGGCGCAGCTCATGTCATGAGGGAACGTTCCCCGCAAGGTGCAGCTCGCAGCTGGGCAAAGCGTTCGTACCTAAACCACATCTTGAGGTCAGTCCGAGTAAAGAGCTTCAAATTGTTACGTATGCGAAAATCCATAGGGCTAGGGCAACGAGATTGTTGAGAGGGGAATTGCGCGTGAACATCAAGCAGCTTCGGTATGTCACGGCGATTCTTTCCACGGGCAGCTTCTCATCTGCCGCCGCCTGCGAGGGCGTCTCCGTCCAGGCGGTCTCCAAGGCCATGTCCGAGCTCGAGAACGAGATCGGGGACCCCCTCTTCATCCGCACCAGCTCCGGCGTGACCCCCACGCCCCTCGGCGAGGCCTTCGGCGCCCGCGCCAACAAGGTGCTCACGGAGTTCGACGCGCTCGAGCGCTTCGTGCACACGCGGGCCCGCTCCGCCGGCGGCGTCTCCGGCCGCTTCGTGGTGGGCTTCTGCGCCCCCGAGTTCCCGGGCGTGGAGAAGTTCTGCGCGCTCATCAAGACCGTGACCGCCCGCGCCCTGGGCTGCGAGACGGACGTCCTTCTCACCGATGCCAAGACCTGCGTGGACGAGCTCAGGGCCGGACGCTTCTGCGCCCTCATCACGCTTGGGCCCGTCAAGGGGGAGGGCGTCGTCTGCGGGAGGCTGGGGACCATGATGCCGGCGGTGGTCATGGCCGCCGAGAACCCCCTCGCCGAGAAGGTCGAGCTCACCCTCGAGGACATCAACACCCGTCCCGTGCTGCTCTATCCCGGCTACGAGCACTTCAACGACTCCGTGTGCCGCGCCTACGCCTCCCGGGGCATGACCTCCGAGCTGGTCGAGATCACGAGCCCCGAGGGCCTTGCCGAGTTCATCCACGACCGGCAGGGCCTGTCCCTCGCCGTGGGCGGGGAGTTCCTGAGCGCCTACGACGGCTGCGTGCTGCGCCCCATCGCCGCCAAGGACCGCATTCCCGTCCCCATCTGCCTCTCGTCGCTCTCCGGTGCGGGCGTGAGCTATCTCGAGCTCAGCCGTGCGCTCGCCAAGATGAAGATCCTGTTCTAGGTCGCGTCGCGCTTCGCTGGAATCTCCCTAAAGACTCCCAAACCCCGTCGAGAGGGGACTTCATGGCCGGAAAAGCCAGGCGCATCGTCGCCGGTGTCCTGATTGCGGGCGTGCTCGTCGTGGGCGGCGCGCTGGGGCTCAACGCCTGCGACAGCAACTACCCCGAGGGCGTGGAGACCGACGCACGCGAGGTGCGCAGCGTCTCTTTGAGCGGCACCAACTACGAGGTCGTGGACTACGAGGACGACCTCTTCGAGCTGCCGGTCGACAGCACCGACGTCTACGTGCTCGAGGACAGCGGCCGCGAGTTCATCTCGCGCGACGAAGACACCCTCTGGATCAAGGAGGAGACCGCCGAGCGCCTGGGCATCGACGCCGCCGAGGGCGCGTAGCGCGTTTGCCGACCAGCCGCGCTTCTCGGCCGTCTTGCCTGGGCGTGGGCGGCGTCGCACCCATACAATCGCTTCTTGAAGTCGAGGATCCCGGCGTCGGGAGGGACCATGAAGCGAGAAGAGCTTGCGCTGCGGCTGATTCACGCCTGCACGGACGTGATCATGGCGGAGGAGGAGCTTGCGGCTCTGGACGCTCGTCTCGGCGACGGCGACCTCGGTGAGACGATGGTCACGGTCGCCTCTGTGGTGAGCCAGGCGGTGGTGTCCTCTGAGGGTGGAATCCAGGAGATGCTCGACGACGTGGCGACGGCGGTGATGCGCCTCGACGGCGCCGCCGCGCCCCTCTGGCACGTCTGGCTCGACGGGCTCCAGGAGGCGGCCCCGGACGGCTCGGAGGCGTCGGTCGACGAGCTCAAGGCGATGGTCGCCCGCGCCACGAGCGACCTCCTCAAGGCGACCTCCGCTCGCGAGGGCGACAAGACCATGATGGATGCCTTCGTCGCGGCGGGGGAGGCTGCCGCTACCTGCGAGGGCGACGAGCTCGACCTCCTCGACGACATCGCCGACGCTGCGGAGGCCGGGGCCGAGGCCACGAAGGACCAGGTGGCAAAGTACGGCCCGGCGCGGAATCTCGGCGAGGCGAGCCGGGGGATCGCCGACCCCGGGGCGGTCGCCGTCGCGCACTTCCTGCGCGGGCTCTCTCGGGCGTAGCTGCGCTTCGCGTCCCGTGAGGGGCAGGTGCGCCCCCCTGCTAGGGTGTGTACACTTTCCGGCCTTCACGTTTTTCTCGGCAAGCCTCTGACCTGCTAAAACATGATCAGCCCGAACTCGGACGGTGTACATACCCGGTATGCGCAGCGTACATACCCTCCCGAGGGGCTCTCACAGCGCCCCTGCGAAGTGTGTCCGGCGCATGTCACCTCGTTGACAGCTGCGGCGGCGCTCCGTAGAGTGCGAGAAAAAAGCTGTCGAGAAGGACGTGGGAGCATGGGGAGCATCAGGGCGTGCGTCGTGGGGGCAACGGGCTATGCGGGCATCGAGGCCTGCCGCCTCATCCTGGGCCATCCCGACCTCGAGCTGACCATGGCCACGGACCGCAAGGAGGCCGGCACGCGGCTCGACGCGGTCTATCCGGCCTTTGCGGGCGCCTGCGACCTCGTGCTGTCGCTGCCGGAGCCCGACGCCATCGCCGCGGCGGCCGACGTCGCGTTTCTCGCCGTCCCGCACACCGCGAGCCTCGCGCTCACGCCGGCGCTGCTCGAGCGCGGCGTGACCGTGCTCGACCTCTCCGCCGACTACCGCCTGCGCGACGCCGCCGTCTACGAGGACTGGTACGCCACCCCGCACACGAGCCCCGACCTGCTCGGACGTACGGTCTACGGCCTACCCGAGCTCTTCCGAGCCGGGCTCGTCGAGCTCGCCGTCCGCCGCGGGGCGGGGGAGTCCGTGCTCGTGGCGGTGCCGGGCTGCTACCCCACGGCCACGGCCCTCGCCGCCGCGCCCGCCCTCGCGGCCGGGCTCGCGACCGGGGACCTCGTGATCGCCGACGCCATCTCCGGCGTCTCGGGCGCCGGGCGCGGCTGCACCGCGCGCACGCACTACTGCCACGCCAACGAGTCCGTTGAGGCCTACGGCGTGGCCAAGCACCGCCACACGCCCGAGATCGAGCAGACCCTCACCGACGTTGCGGGGCGCGAGATGTCCGTCGTCTTCACGCCGCACCTCGCACCGCTCACGCGCGGGCTGCTCTCCACCGTCTACCTCGAGGCGGCCGACGGCGTGACGGCCGATGACGTGCAGGCCGCCTACGAGCGCGCCTATGCCAACGAGCCGCTGGTCACGACGCTGCCCGCCGGGACCATGCCGGCGACGTCGTCGGTCTTCGGGACCGCGCGCGCCCAGGTGGGCGTCGCCCTCGACGCGCGGCGACGACGCACGATCGTCGCCTCGTGCGCGATCGACAACCTCGGGAAGGGCGCGGCCGCCCAGGCCGTCCAGTGCGCCAACGTGGTGCTGGGCCTTCCCGAGACCGCCGGGCTCCTGGCCCCGGCGCCCCTCGTCTGAAACGCTCGTTCCGTGCGGTCGGAAAATAACATACTTTCAATGCGGTCCTCGTTTTTGCCAACTGGGAAGACGTCGGCTTTCAGAAAACCAAAGTATGTTTTTTTCCGGGCCTGCCAGAGGTGACCCCGCGCGTGTGACGGCCGAACATACGGAGAAGAACATGGCAACCATAGAACCACTTGCGGTCCCGGTCGTGCCCGACACGCCCGAGGCCTGCGGGCTCATCCCCTGCGAGGGCGGCGTCTGCGCCGCCGCCGGCATCCGCGCCGCGGGCGTCTCGGCGGGATTTCGCCGCAACCCAGCACGCCTGGACCTCGCGCTCGTCGTGGCCGACGAGCCCTGTGTGGCCGCTGCGACCTTCACCACCAACCGCTTCTGCGCCGCGCCCGTCACGGTGAGCCGCGCCCACGTTGCTGACGGCCGCGCTCGCGCGATCGTCCTCAACTCCGGCAACGCCAACGCCGCGACGGGCGAGCCCGGGCTTGCCTGCGCCGAGCGCGCCTGCGCCCACGTGGCCGCCGAGCTCGGCTGCGCGGCCGAGGACGTGCTCGTGGCCTCCACGGGCGTCATCGGCGTCCAGCTTCCGTTTGCCCCCTACGAGGCCGGCGTCCCGGCGGCCGTGGCGTCGCTCGCGGGCACGCCGGAGGCTGCTCACGACGCGGCCTGCGCGGTCATGACCACCGACACCGTGCCCAAGGAGGTCTCGGTCGCCGGCGAGCTCCCGCAGCGCTCCGGCGCGCCGCGCGCCTTCCACGCGGGCGGCTTCGTCAAGGGCTCGGGCATGATCCAGCCCAACATGGCGACGATGCTCGCGGTGCTCGCGACCGACGCCCCGCTCACGCCCGAGGCCGCCCGCGAGGCCCTTCTCGCCGCCGTGCGCGTCTCCTTCAACAAGGTGACCGTGGACTCCGACACCTCCACCAACGACTCGGCCTTCCTGCTTGCCACTGGCGCCGCGGGCGGCGAGCAGATCGACCTCGACCACCCCGCGTTTACCCAGGTGGCCGCCGCCGTGCGCGTGGCCGCCGTGGACCTGGCACGCAAGATCGCCGCCGACGGCGAGGGCGCGAGCAAGCTCGTGACCGTCAACGTGACGGGTGCCGCAAACGACGCCGACGCGGACGCCGTGGCGCGCGCGATCGCCAACTCGCCGCTGGTCAAGACCGCAATCTTCGGCCACGACGCCAACTGGGGCCGCGTGGCCGCCGCCGCGGGCAAGTGCGGCGTGCCCTTCGACCAGACGCGCGTCGACATCGACTTCATGGGCGTCCCCGTGTGCCGCGCCGGCCTCACCGTGCCGATGGACGAGGAGGACATGCTGCGCCGCTTCGAGGCGCCCGAGATCGCCATCACGGTCGACCTCGGCATGGGCGATGCCGCGACGCGTGTCTGGACCTGCGACCTCACCCACGACTACGTCACGATCAACGGCGACTACCGCACGTAGCCTGACCTGCCCGGTCGGGATGGGGAGGCTCCGGCGCTCAGACAGCTTGCCGAGAAGGACGCTCGGCAAGAACTCACGGCGGAACCTCCCCATCCCGCCCTACGCGGAGCCGCTCGCGACGGGTTGGCCGAGAAGGTCCGCCGCGAGTTCCGCAGGCGCGCTCTGTGCGCCGAGGACTGTCTGAGCGCCGGACCTTCTCGGCCAACCCCGTCCCGGACCGTACGGCCCCACGTTCTTCTCGCCAGATTGGAGCAGACATGAAGCAGCGCGACAGGCAGGAGCGGGAGCTCGCCGCCTCGAAGGTCGACGTCCTCAACGAGGCCCTGCCGTGGATCCACCGCATGGCCGGCAAGACCTTCGTCATCAAGTACGGCGGCTCGGCCATGGAGGACCCCGAGCTCTGCCGCCAGGTGGTGGCCGACATCGAGATGCTCAAGCTCCTGGGCATCCGCATCGTGCTCGTGCACGGCGGGGGCAAGGCCATCAGCGCGCACGTCAAGGCGCTCGGCCTGCCCGTGCAGTTCAAGGACGGCCTGCGAGTGACCGATGAGGCCACGATGGAGGCCGTGCGCGAGGTGCTGGTGGGCAAGGTCAACCAGGACCTCGTCTGGGCGCTCAACGAGTACGGGCACAACGCGGTGGGCATCTCGGGCGCAGACGGCAAGACGCTCAAGGCGGAGCCGGTCGACCCCGAGCTCGGGCGCGTGGGCCGCATCCGCGAGGTCGACCCGAGCCTCATCGAGACCATCCTCGACGACGGCTACATCCCCGTGGTGGCCACGGTGGGCTGCGCGCCGGACGGCTTCTTCAACATCAACGCTGACGTCGCCGCCGGCAAGATCGCCGAGGCGATGGGCGCCGACAAGCTCATCTACCTGACCGACGTCGATGGCCTGCTCGCCGACGTCTCCGACGAGGACTCCCTCATCCAGAGCCTCTCGCGCTCCGAGACCCACGAGCTTCTCGCCTCCGGGCGGCTCGACGGAGGCATGCTGCCCAAGATCCGCTCCATCTCCGAGGCGCTCGACGCCGGCGTCTCCGAGGTGGTCATTCTCAACGGAACCTTCCCGCACTCCCTGCTTCTTGAGATCTTCACCGACGCCGGCTGCGGTACCATGTTCACACAGGACGAGTCCTAGGAGAGGAAGCCTCATGACCGACGAGAAGAACGACAGCACGTCCGCCTTTTCCACCGTCGAGGATCGGGTCGCCAAGGCAGACGCGGCCTACGTCATGCCGACGTACTCCCGCTATCCCGTGGAGTTTGTCTCCGGGCACGACGCGACGCTCGTGGACTCCACGGGCAAGGAGTACATCGACCTGCTCGGCGGCATCGGCTGCGCGAGCGTGGGGCACTGCAACCCGGCCGTGAAGCAGGCGATCGCCAAGCAGCTGGACCGCGTCTGGCAGACGAGCAACTACTTCTATGACGAGAACCGCGTGCGCCTGGCGGCGGCCATCTCCACCATGCTCTCCACCACCACCGACGAGGGCGGCCACGTCGTGGGCTCCACGGGCACCCGCTGGAAGACCTTCTTCGCCAACTCCGGCGCCGAGGCCAACGAGGGCGCCATCAAGATCGCCCGCCGGTGGGGCGAGCGCGAGCTGGGCGGGGCGTACACCATCGTGACCGCGCGCCAGAGCTTCCACGGCCGCACGCTCGCGACCCTGGCCGCCACCGGCCAGGACAAGTTCCACGAGAGCTTCCGCCCCCTGCCCGCCGGCTTTGTCTCGGTGCCCCTGAACGACATCTACGCGCTGCGCGAGGCCGTGTGCCGCTCGGGAAAGGGCGCTCCGTGCGCGGTCATGCTGGAGTGCGTGCAGGGCGAGGGCGGCGTCTGGAACGCCAACTACGACTACGTTCGCGACGTCCGCGAGCTCTGCACCGAGAAGAACGTCCTGCTGATCATCGACGAGGTGCAGACGGGCTTCTACCGCTGCGGCTCTCCCTTCAGCTACCAGCGCTGCGAGGTTGAGCCCGACATCGTGACCATGGCCAAGGGCATCGCTGACGGGTTCCCCATGGGCGCCGTCGCCGCGCGCGCCCGCGTGGCCAACCTCATGGGCCCCGGCGACCACGGCTCCACGTTCGGCGGCAACAACCTCGCCTGCGCCGCGGGTCTGGCCACGGTGGAGGAGCTCGTCGACCGCGAGATCGGCGAGCACGTGCTCTCCGTGGGCCGTCACCTGCGTCATCGTCTCGCCGCGATGGAGCAGGTCGTCGAGGTGCGCGGCCACGGCCTCATGCGCGGCGCCCAGCTTGCCGCGCCGATCGCCGCCGAGGTAGTCGAGGAGGGCCTGGCCGAGGGCCTGGTCATGAACCACATCGGCAGCTCGATCCTGCGCTTCCTGCCGCCGCTCGTGATCACCCGCGACGAGGTCGACGAGGCCTGCGACCGCCTCGAGAAGATCCTCGACCGCCTGGCGTAGGCGCTGGTCCCCGTTCTTCTTGGCAGTGATTACGGGCCGGCTGTGGTCACTTTCCCACCGTGGAAACGACCACAGCCGGCCCGCTATTATGCGTGTCGGATATCGGGCCAGTTGTGGTCACTTTGACGAGAAGAACTGACCGCAACCGGCCCGTAATTCTCCTCTTGGAAGCGGGCTGGGTGCGGTCGTCTACCGCTCACCGATTAATAAGCCCGCCGGTGAACCTTTGCCGAAACTTTGGTGCCCGCCCTTGTGGGACTTTGCCAGCCCCACCTGCCAAAGGTCGCGCGCGGTTCGATAAATCGAATCACACTTTCAACCACCTCCCCAAATATGACACGGCAGGTCTTCGGAATATCGTGGAGAATCCGCCTTCACGAGAGAGGGCGGTGGACCATGAGCAGAGAGAACGACCGAAGGATCGAGGAGCTGCTGACGGGTGCGGCCGAGGCGGGGAGCTGCTATGTCGTGCCCGCCGACGATCCCGACAGTATCAGAAGGGCACTGTCAAGGAGGGTTGCTGCGGGACAGGTGGTCTCGCCTGCGCGTGGGCTCTTTGCGGACGCACAGACCTGGAACTGCCTCAAGACGGGCGAGAAGGCCCTGTGTCTGGCTCGCGGTCTGCAGGAGCTTCATCCAGACTGGGTGTTCTGCGGCCCAACCGCGGCCGTCGCGTACGGCGTCGACGTCTCGAACGACCTCCTGGATCGTGTTCATCTTGCCGTGACGCCGGACGCGCGCGGGTCGAACCTGCGCCTGCTGAGGCGCCATGCCGTGCTTGCTGCCGATCCTGCCTCGCGCGACATCGAGGTCGTCAGCGGCCTGCGCGTGACCGCGCCAGGCCAGACGGTCTCCGACTGCCTCCGCTGGGCGGACTTTGCGCACGGGCTGGGGGTGGTGGACTCCGCGATTAGAATCGGGGTCGTGGGAAGAGAAGAGCTCGAGCGCCACCTCGAGGCGCTGCCCCCGCACTCGCGGATGAGGGGGCATGCCCTGCGTACGCTCGCATGGGCGGACCCGCGCAGCGAGAACGGCGGGGAATCCATCGCGCGCGCCCGCATGCTGTTGCTCGGCTACGTCTGCCCCGAGCTGCAGGTCGAGGTTCCGCGCGTCGTCGAGAAGGGGAGACCGTACCGGGCCGACTTTTGCTGGGTGCGCGCGGACGGACTTGTGATCCTTGGGGAGCTGGACGGGGACGGCAAGTACGTCGAGGAGGAGCTCATGGGTGGGCGTGACATCGACGAGGTCCTCTCCGACGAGAACATCCGCGGCTCGCGCTTCACGCTCTATGACGTCTCGCTGATGCGCTTCCGGTTTGGTGCTACGGGAAAGCCGTCGACGTTTGCCGCCATTCTCGATGAGTATGGGGTTCCCAAGCGTGGCTCGGAGCTCGCGCTTCCTGACGGGGCGTCGATGGTGCCGGACTGGGATTCTCTGAGACGCAACAAGGTGGGTGATGGATAGCGGGCCGGCTGTGGTCACTTTCCCACCGTGGAAACGACCGCAGCCGGCCCGCTATTCCCGGCACAAGATACCGGGCCGGTTGTGGTCACTTTGACGAGAAGAACTGACCACAACAAGCCCGTTATTCCCGGCAGAACTTACGCCGTGCGCTCCGGGACGTGCAGCATCACGAAGAAGCCCACGACAAACAGCACCGCGATCGAGAGCACGCCGATGCTGGAGTTGCCGGTGAGCGCCGTGAACGTGCCCACGAGGAAGGTGCCCAGGATCGCGGCGTACTTGCCAAAGATGTCGAAGAAGCCAAAGTACTCGTTGGCGCGTTCCTTGGGGCAGAGCTTGCCAAACTCGCTGCGCGAGAGCGCCTGGATGCCCCCCTGGAACATGCCCACGAGGATTGCCAGGAACCAGAACTCCACGGCCGAGCGCAGGAAGAACGCCGCAAAAAGGGTGATGCCAAAGTAGGCGGCGATGGCAATGAGCAGCATGCGGCGCGTGCCGTACTTGGACGAGAGGCGCCCGTAGATGATCGCAGACGGGAAGGCCACGAACTGCGTCACCAGAAGCGCCAGCACGAGCTGCGTGGAGTCGATGCCGAGGTCGGTGCCGTAGCTGGTCGACAGCTTGATGATCGTGTGCACGCCGTCGATGTAGAAGAAGTACGCGATCATGTAGTAGCGGATGGCGCGGTTGGCCCAGATCTCGCGCAGGGTGCCGGCGAGTCCGCGGACCGCGCGGCTCACGGCGTGCGGCGCGCGCGGCTTGAAGTGGAGCTGCTGCACGTTCTTGAGCAGCGGCACGGTGAAGACGGCCCACCACGCCGCGGTGATGCAGAACGCGATCTGCATGGCGGTCTGCAGCGTGATGCCCAGGGTCTCGTAGCCCAGGACCACGCCCAGGCACGCGATGAACGGCACGCAGCTGCCGATGTAGCCCCAGGCGTAGCCCGCCGACGAGATCTCGTCCATGCGCTCGTCGGTGGTGGTGTCCACGAGCAGCGCGTCGTAGAAGACCATCGAGGAGTTGAGCGCCACCGACGAGATCACGTACACCACCAGAAACGCCAGCGCCGCCGTCACGAAGCCCATCGCGATGGTGGCGACGACGCCCGTGCCCACGCAGCCCACGATGAACTTCTTCTTCATGCCCTGCATGTCGGCGATCGAGCCCAGGACGGGCATGAGCAGCGCGATGATCAGCGAGGCCACGGTCTCGGCGTAGCTCCAGGCCACGACGACCCCGCCCTCGGGGGCGAGCGACGAGAAGTAGATGGGAATGACGCTCGTGGCCAGCAGGACGAGCGCGGAGTTGCCCACGTCGTAGACGATCCAGCTCTTCTCGGCCTTTGTCATCTTTTGGTGTGCCATAGATGTTCCTTCCGGCGGATGCCACAACATGTCTATGGTAGGCGAGCGCAGGCCCGCGCGTCGGTAAGAACTGGGTAAAAGCGGGGCGAGAAGAACGCGGGGCCCGCGGGGCATCCGCGCAGGTGCCAAAAACCCGGCATCTGCGTGGCGCGGTGCCGAAATCGGGCTATATGCGTGCGAATGGTGCCGGAATTGCCTCATCTGCGTGCGGGTGACACGCAGATGTCGGATTTCTGGCACCTGCGAAAACGTCATCCGCGCCCGCCGGCGTGCCGCGGCCGGGCGTGGCATAATCGAGAAGAACCACGACGAAAGGGCCATCATGCCGGCGATTCTCACGCACGACCTGTTTGGGCGGGGCGTCCTCGAGGACGTCACCGATCTTCTGGGCCTGCGCTCCGTGGGCGAGCGCGACGCGTTCCTGCTGGGCAACCAGGGTCCGGACCCGCTGTTCTACCTCCGGATCGACCCGCTGATGCACAAGTGGTCGCCGCTGGGCGGGGCCCTGCACGAGTGCGATCCCGCCGCGCTGCTCGTCGCCATGCGCGAGGCCGCGCTGCGCCTCGAGGGGCACGAGCGGCAGATCGCGCGCGCCTACGTCGCCGGCTTCGCCTGCCACTGGCTGCTCGACTCCACGATGCACCCCTTCGTCTACTTCTGGCAGAACGGCCTCACGGCGGCCGGCGTCCCCGGGCTCGACGAGAGCGCCGCCTCGAACGTCCACATGGAGATCGAGCGCGACTTCGACGAGATGGCGCTCTATGCGCTCACGGGCAAGACCGTGGAGCGGTGGCGCCCGCACGAGCGCGTGCTCCAGGCCTCGCGCGACGTGCTCGCGGCCATCGACAAGGTCTACTTCTACGTGGCGCTGTGGATCTTCGGGCGCGCCATCGACCCCCGGACCTTCTCCACCGCGGTCCTGGAGTTTCGCCTGGCCCAGCATGTCTTTGACTCGCCCTCCGGGCGCAAGCGCGACGTCCTGGCGGCCGTGGAGCGCGCGGTGACGCGCGGCCCCCACTCGCTCGTGCGCTGCATGTCGCATCGCGCGCGGCCCGAGGAAACCTCGGACTTCGACAACCGCGAGCACCGCCCGTGGGAGAACCCCTTCACGCACGAGGTGGCCACGACGAGCTTCTGGGATCTCTTCGACGCGGCCCGCGCCCGCGTGCTGCCGACGATCGACGAGCTCTTCTCCGCCGGCTTCGACCGCGCGGCGGCCCGCGAGCTCACGCGCGACCTCAACTTCGAGGGAGCGCCCACCGAGCCCGGCGCGGCGCCGGCGTGGTAGCCTCCCGCCGCTCGGACGTGCCGCCGGCGTCCTCGGAGGCGACGCGCCACGTCATGCAGGCAAACCGGAGCAAGAACACGTCCCCTGAGCTCAGGGTCCGCGCCGCCCTGCGCGCCGCGGGCCTCACGGGCTACAGGCTCCACTGGAAGAAGGCGCCGGGCCATCCGGACGTGTGCTTCCCCGGCAGGCGCGTGGCCATCCTCATCAACGGGTGCTTCTGGCACCGCTGCCCGTTCTGCGGGCCCTCGCGCCCCAAGACGCACCCGGAGTTCTGGGAGGCAAAGTTCGCCCGCAACCGCGCGCGGGACGCCCGCGTGCGCGCCGAGCTCGTGGACGGCGGCTGGACGGTCGTGGTGGTCTGGGAGTGCCGCCTCAAGAAGGCCCGCTTCGACCAGACCATGGCCGAGGTCGTCGACGTGGTGCGCCGGGCGGGGGAGGAGCGCCTTCCGGCCCGCGTGGTCGAGGTCGGGTCCCTGGGCGCCTGGAGGCTGCGCCGCCTGCGCGCGTACCGCCGCTCGCGGCGCGGCTAGGCCCGTCACGTGCCTCGCAGGCGCCGTTCGCCCGTGCCGGCGGACGGGGCGCGCCGCCGAGGTGCTAGGCTGAGGGGAACGGGCGCACGGCACGAGGCGGCAGCGAGGAGGATCGCGACATGTCCACATACGTCTTCTCGGACGTTCACGGCCACCGCGCGACCCTCGAGCGCGTCCTCGACCGGCTGTCCCCCTCCGTCGACGATCGCTTCTTCTGCCTGGGCGACATGGTCGATCGCGGCCCCGACCCGGTGGGCGTCCTGCGCACGTGCCGCGCGCTGCCCAACGTCCGCGCGCTCATGGGCAACCACGAGGACCTGATGGTGTCGTGCCTCGACGACCCCTACGACCCGCTCGCAAAGCTCAACTGGGGCATCAACGGCGGCGCCAAGACCTCCGCGGGCCTCGCCGAGCTCGCCGACGACGAGGCCAACGAGCTCGTGGCGTGGGTCCGCGCGCTTCCCCGCTGGGACCAGACGGTGGTGGGCGACAGGCGCTACCTGCTCGTGCACGCGGGGGTGAACCTCTCCGCGCCCGCGCCGGGCGTCTGGGACGACGACTCCGCCGCGGCCTACCTGCGCGCGCAGGACCCCGAGGAGCTCTCGTGGATCCGCGAGGAGTTCTGGGGCGCGCCGCGCGGGCTCTCCGGCGCGGACGGCTCCGGCCCCGTGGTCGTGGCTGGGCACACGCCGACGCCCTACCTCGAGCGCATGGCCCACGAGCTCGACCGCGCGCCGGTGGGCGAGGACGGTCTGGCCCGCATGGTGCGCGTGGGGGCGGACCGCTGGGACATCGACTGCTGCGCCGCGGGCGGGGCGGGGCTGGGCCAGGTGCTCGTGCTGCGCCTCGACGACGGCGCGGAGTTCTACGAGCCCGTCCGAGAGGGGGAGTAGCGGGCAGACGTCCTTCTCGCCAGGCTGCCCGGCTTTCGCGCGACAACGGCTGAGGTGCGGCAAAACGACGGAATGGCCGAGAAGAACGTCCATCTCCCGCACCTCAAGGATTGATGTGCGGCAAAACGACGGAATGGCCGAGAAGAACGTCCATCTCCCGCACATAACCCGCCATGGCCGGCATGTGTACAATGTTCTGGCCAGAAACGCACCTCAACCGCTGGGAACCATATGAACCTCGCCATCAGCGCGCGTGCCGCGGACCTGCTGCACGGCGCCCTCGATACCACCGTCGAGAAGGGCGGATGGGTCCGCCCGATCAGATTCACCGCCGACCAGCTCAGGGCCCTCGGAAGCGTGCGCGCGTGGCACCCCGGGCTCTTTCGCAGCATGTCCGCCTGCACCTCGGGCGTGTCGCTGGAGTTTGCCACCGACGCCACCCGCGTCTCCATAGAGGTCCGCGTGGACGCGCCCTCCAAGGGCGCCCAGGCCGTGCTCGACGACGTCGCGCGCCACGGCGGCGCGCCCGACGGTCCGCTCGACGGCGTCTCCGTGGACATAGACGGCCGCCACCTGGCGACGACGCTCCCGGACGAGAAGAACCTCGTGGAGTTTGCCCTCGACGACCCGGACGCCGCCCCCGAGCCCGGCCTCGTGCGCATACCCCTGCCGGGGATGGGGGAGCCCCACCGCGTGCGCGTGTGGCTGCCGTGCCTCTCGTCGTGCGCGGTGCGCGAGGTGCGCGCCGACGGCACCTACCTCGAGCCCGTCGACGCCCGCGGGCAGCTGCTCGTGCTCGGCGATTCCATCGCGCAGGGCTTCGTCGCCGGCGACCCCGGCCGCTCGTGGACCGCGCGCCTCGCCGACCACCTGGGGCTCGACCTGCTGAACCAGGGCGTGGGCGGCCAGGTCTTCCAGCCCGGCTCGCTCGCGGGGCTGGCGGACGCCGCGCGCCCCGAGGCGATCGTCGTGGAGTTTGGCGAGAACTACCGCTACGAGCCGTGCCAGGCCTCGCGCGTGGGCCGCGAGGTTCTCGCCTACCTCTACGAGGTCTCCGAGGCGTGGCCCACCGTCCCCACGTGGGTGCTCACGCCGCTGCCGCACGCCGAGGATGTCTATCCCACCAACCCGCGCAGCTGCGCCGACGAGGTCGAGGGACTCATCGCGGCGGCGGTGCGGCGGCACCCGCAGATGCGCCTCGTCGACGGCGCGGCGCTGCTCGACGCCGAGCGCCTGCCCGAGCTTCTGGCCGACGGCTCGGACCATCCCGGGCCGGAGGGGCAGCGCATGCTCGCCGAGCGCCTGTCGTTCGTCGTCGACGCCACGGCCGTGGCGCCCGAGCAGCGTCGCACGATCGCGCTCGCGGTGGCGCAGCGCGCCGGGGACGCCGCCCTGCCGGTTGCGGAGGCCCTGCGCCGCGGGATCGGCGAGGTTCTTCTCGCCGACAAGGGCGCGGTCGTGCTGGGGTTCCCAAATGGGGAGACCCTCATGTGGGCGAGCGCCCCGACCGTCCTGCGCCGCGCCCTGACGTGCATCGGCTCGCGCGGCGTGGCCTGCGTCTGCGGCGATCGGCGCGCGGCGCGGGAGGTCGTGCGCGCCGTGGGCGGCACGGCTCGCGCCTGCCACCTCGTGACCTGGCGCGGGGAGGCCCCCGAGCGCGACGTCACGCGCGACGTGCGCGTTCTCACGCCCGCCTATGCCGGCGTGATCCGCGAGCACTACTCGCACCCCGAGTACCTCGCCCCCGGCGAGCTGGAGGAGCTGCTCGAGGCGGGCGCGTTCCTCGGCGGCTTCGAGGACGGGCGCATCGTGGGCTTTGTGGGCGAGCACGCGGACGGCTCGATGGGCATGCTCGAGGTCTTCGAGGGCGCGCGCCGACGCGGCTGGGGCACCGAGCTCGCCGCGGCGCAGGTCACGCGCGCGCTCGAGGCCGGCAACGTGCCCTGGGCGGCCGTGTGGCCCGACAACGAGGCCTCGCTCGCGCTCGAGCACGCGATGGGCTTCGAGGTGGCCCCGGCCGACGGTCTCTGGTACGTCTCGTAGCCTCTGAGCAGCGCGTCTTCACCAAGCATCCATATATCTATATATTTTGTCGGCTTTTCGCGCGCGTGCGCGCCAACACCTACAATGCACGCACCGCAACGGTAAAACCCCAGCGCAAACACGCCAAAGCTGACCCCAAGGGAGTCATCCATGAGCAATCTTCAGAGCCGCGCGCTCGAGTCCGAGTTCTGCGCCATCGTGAACGAGCTGGGGGGTGACGCCGAGGGCAAGGCCGCCGGCGACGCCTTCCTCGCCGCGTCCCACCCCGTGCGGGGCGGTCGCGGCGTCCCCGACTGGGCCGTCACGCCCAAGGTCCTGGGCCCCGCCGAGCTGGGCATCCTGCGCGAGGGCGCGGAGACCTTCGGCCGCATCCTCGAGAAGGTCACGGCCCACTACCTCGACGACGCCGACTATCGTGTGCTCTTCCGCCTGTCGGAGGAGTTCGAGCAGCAGACCCTCATCCCCACCGGCTACGACCAGCTGCTTCCCTTCATGCGCCTCGACACCCTCTTTGACCAGGAGACGGGCGCCTTCCGCTTCTGCGGCGTGGCGACCACGAGCGCGGGCATGACCTCGGCTATCGACGTCACGCGCGCCGTGCGCCTCACCGAGGCCTACCGCCGCTTCGCCGAGCGCCACGAGGACATCCAGACCCTCGACCCGGTGGGCGGCGTGATCGACGCCCTGCGCGAGACCTACACCTCCTGGGCCAACGCCGACGCCGGCACCCACCACCCCGAGCGCCCGGTCGTGGGCATCGTGGACTACCCGGAGAGCGCCTCCGCCGTGGAGTTTGCCGACCTCATCGAGCGTCTCGCCGAGGAGGGCGTCTTCGCGCGCTTCGTCGACATCCGCGACCTGCGCATCGAGGAGGCTGCTGGCCAGCGTCGCCTCGTGGACTCCGAGGGTCCCGTCGTCTGCGTCTACCGCCGCGCCCCCATGGGCGAGATGCTCGAGAAGCCCTGCGCGGGCGCCGAGGCGCTCGTCGAGGCCGCCCGCCGCGGTCTGGCCTGCCTGATCGGCGGCTTCTGCGCCGCACCCGTGGCCACCAACGCCATCTTCGCCGTGCTCCACGCGCCCGAGACCGAGGCCGTCCTCACCTCCGACGAGCTCGCCTTCGTGCGCGCCCACGTCCCCGAGGCCCACTTCCTCGAGCGCGGGTGCGACCTCACGCCCTACCTCGCCGACCCGGACGGCTGGATCGTCCGCCCGGCCGGCGGCTACCGCGCCTCCGAGGCCGTGGCGGGCGTCGACCGCATGGACCGCGACGAGTGGTGGCGCGTCCTGCTCGCCGGCTGCGAGGAGGGCGCCGTGATCGAGCGCTGCGATTCCGCCTACCGCTCCGAGGTCGTCGTGGGCGGCGAGGGCGGCTCCGAGCCCGTCGAGGTCGGCGACATGCTCGGCCTGTTCCTGTGCCGCGGCGCCTTCCGCGGCGTCTACGCGCGCTGCGGTCGCAAGTCCGTCATGGGCACCTGGGGCCAGCACCTCGACCTGGGCTGCCTGGTCGTGAACGAGTAGCGCCCCGATGCCGGCGGCAACGAACAAGCTGGCGCCCGACCTGACCGGGCGCCTCTCGCGGGAGGCCTCGGAGGCCGTGGCGGAGCGCCTGGCCTCCGGGTCGCTCTCGCCGTTTGCCTGCCGCGACGCCTCTGCCATCCGCCGCGACCCCTGCGATCGCGACCGCGACACGGCGATGCGCCCCGCCTTCGTGCGCGATGCCGAGAAGCTCATGCACCTGCCGGCCTACAACCGCCTGGCGGGCAAGACGCAGGTCTTCTCGTTCCGCGCCAACGACGACCTCTGCCGCCGCGGCCTGCACGTGCAGCTCGTGGCGCGCGTGGCGCGCGACATCGGCCGCGCGCTGGGGCTTAACCTCGACCTCATCGAGGCCATCGCGCTGGCGCACGACCTGGGCCACACGCCCTTCGGGCACGCCGGCGAGCGCTTCCTGAACGACGTCTACCACGCCCGCACCGGGCGCTGGTTCTATCACAACGTCCAGAGCGTGCGCGTGGTCGACGTGCTCGCGGGGCGCAACGTGAGCCTGCAGACCCTCGACGGCGCCCTCTGCCACAACGGCGAGTTCGAGCAGCAGAGCTTCGAGACGAGCGGGCTCGCGGAGTTCGACACCTTCGACCGCGTGGTCGAGTCGTGCTGGGAGCACGGCGACGAGACCATCGCCCACCTGCGGCCCATGACGCTCGAGGGTTGCGTGGTGCGCGTCTCCGACATCATCGCCTACGTGGGCAAGGACCGCCAGGACGCCATCAGCGCCGGCCTCTGCTCCGAGGACACCTTCGACGACGGCCTGGGCGGCGGCTACAACGCCTGGGCGCTCGCGGCCTTTGTCGCGGACGTCGTGGAGCACAGCCTGGGCCGCGACCGCATCGAGATGAGCGAGGAGGCCTTCGCCGAGATGCGCCGCGCCAAGCGCGAGAACTACGAGAAGATCTACGGCGCCGGCGAGGTCAACGGCGACTTCTCCGCCGAGGTGGCCGAGCTCTTCGGGCGGCTCTACGACTACGAGCTGGAGGCGCTCGCGGCCGGCGACGAGTCCGCCGCGATCTTCGCGCACCACGTGCTGCCCACGCAGCGGCGCCTCGCGTTCTACGGGCGCGGCTACGACTGGGAGCGCGACCCGGACCAGACCGTGGTGGACTTCATCTCCTCGATGACCGACGACTACTTCATGGCCACCTGCGAGGCTCTGTTCCCCGACGCCGCCGGGCTCTTCCCGAACCGCGGGTACTTCTCGTCCGGCGTCCGCGCGTAGCGGCGCCTCCTGTTCCGCCTCGCCCGGCGAACGCCCTGCGCCCACGCGTCTCAACTCCGCTTTGACGCTACAGCTCACACGTGTACAATGCCCCGAGACGCGAAAGGGGAGGCATGGCACTGACGAGAAGGACAAGGCGGGTCGCGGTCGTTGTGGCGGCGCTTCTCGTGCTGGTGGCCGTGGGGCTCGGCCTCGCCGGCAACTTCCTCGTGGACTTTGCGCTCAACCCTGCCTCCAGCGTCTCCATGGCCAACTCGATCCATGGGGGAGAGGTCGACGGCATCGACTACGCCGAGGCCCCCAAGCTCGACGAGGCATACGCCGAGGAGGCGGGCTCTTGGTTCGAGTCCGAGAAGCGCAGCGTCTCCCATCAGGCGTCGGACGGCACGGTTCTTCTGGGCTGGGAGCTCGAGGGCGCGGACGGCGCGGCCCACTCCGACGGCCACACCTGGGCGGTGGTCTGCCACGGCTACATCGGCGAGCCCGCCGACATGGCCAAGTACGCCTATCACTTCAGCCAGCTGGGGATGAACGTGCTGGCGCCCGCCGCGCGCGGCCACGAGCGCAACGTCGACACGGGCCTCATCCAGATGGGCTGGGGCGACGCGTACGACCTCCTGGGCTGGATCGACGACATCGTCGAGCGCGACCCCGAGGCGCGCATCATCCTGTTTGGCGTCTCCATGGGCGGGGCCGAGGTCATGATGGCCTCCGGCCTGGACGGCCTCTCCGACAACGTCAGCCTGATCGTGGAGGACTGCGGCTACACGAGCGTCTGGGACGAGTTCGTCCTGCAGCTGGACAACGTCTTCGGCCTGCCGAGCTTCCCGATCCTGAACGTCGCCGACGCGGCGTGCCTGCTGCGCGCCGGCTACACCTTCGAGGCGGCCTCGTCGGTGGAGACCCTGCGCTCCGCGAGCGTGCCGATGCTCTTCATCCACGGCGACGAGGACACCTTCGTGCCCTTCTCGATGCTCGACGAGTGCTACGACGCCTGCGCGAGCGAGCAGAAGGAGAAGCTCGTGGTGAGCGGCGCCGGTCACGGTCTTGCGGCAAGCACCGACCCCGACCTCTACTGGTCCACCGTCGACGCCTTCGTGGCCGAGCACCTGTAGGGTCCTCCGCTAAGGTGCGGCAGCGCGACGGTTTGGGCGACAAAAGCGTCGCGATCCCGCACCTCAGCCCCAGAGTGCCGACAGGGGCGCGCCGCCGCCCGCGGGCGCCGGGAGTTGCGGAGGGACGTTTCTCGCAGAGCACGTCCCGAAGCAACTCCCTGCGTCCCGTCCGGCGCCATCCCGCGTGATGGCGTACAATCGTTCCCATGGATACCTTGTTCACGCGCGTCGAGACCGCGCGCAAAATCGAGAACGCGCCGCTCGCAGCCCGCATGCGGCCCACGACGCTCGACGGCTACGTCGGCCAGGAGAAGGCCGTCGGGCCCGGCAGCTGGCTGCGGCGCGCCATCGAGCACGACACCCTGTCGTCGGTCATCCTCTACGGGCCGGCCGGCACGGGCAAGACCACGCTCGCGCGCATCATCGCCAACACCACGCATGCCGAGTTCGTCGAGGTCAGCGCCATCACCGGCACGGTCAAGGACCTCCGCCGCGAGATCGAGGCCGCCGAGAGCCGCCTGCTCAGCATGGGCCGGCGCACGATCCTCTTCGTGGACGAGATTCACCGCTTCAACCGCAGCCAGCAAGACGCGCTGCTCCACGCGGTGGAGGACCGGATCGTGGTCCTTATCGGCGCCACGACGGAGAACCCCTACTTCGAGGTCAACTCCGCCCTGATCAGCCGCAGCCGCGTCGTGGAGCTCACCGCCCTCGACGACGACTCGGTCCGCGAGCTCATCCGCCGCGCGCTCGCAGCCCCGGAGGGCCTCGCCGGCGCCTTCGCGCTCGCGCCCGAGGCGGCCGACGAGATCGTGACGCTCGCGGGCGGCGACGGGCGCGCCGCGCTCACCTCGCTCGAGCTCGCCTCCCAGATGGTGGACCGCCCGGCGGACGAGTTGGACGGCGTGCCCGCCACGATCACCCGCGAGCACGTCCTGGAGGCCAACCCCCGCCGCGGCCTGCCCTATGACAAGTCCGGCGACATGCACTACGACGTCATCTCGGCCTTCATCAAGTCCATGCGCGGCTCGGACCCCGACGCCGTGCTCTACTGGCTCGCCCGCATGCTCGACGCCGGCGAGGACCCCAAGTTCATCGCCCGCCGCATCATGATCTGCGCCTCGGAGGACGTGGGCAACGCCGACCCGCAGGCGCTGCTCGTCGCCCACGCCGCCTTCCGCGCCACCGAGGTCATCGGCATGCCGGAGTGCCGCATCAACCTGGCCCAGGCCGCCACCTACGTGGCCCTGGCGCCCAAGTCAAACGCCGCGGAGGCCGGCATCGACGCCGCCCTCGCCGAGGTGCGCTCTGGGCCGCGCCGCGAGGTGCCCAGCCACCTGCGCGATCGCCACCGCCCCGGCTCGGACGAGTACGGCGCCTACCTCTACCCGCACAACTACCCGGGCGGGTGGGTGCCGCAGCGCTACCTGCCCGAGGGCCTCGAGCGCGGCTGCTTCTACCAGGCGAGCCCGCGCGGCTGGGAGGCGTGGCGCCAGGAGGCGATCGGTCGCGACATCGCGGACGCCGAGACGAGCGGAAACGACGCCGGCGCAGTTGGGTAAAATGGGGGACTGGGGCGCCCGCCCCGCACCCGTCGCTCCTAAGGAGGGCGCAATGGACTTTCTGAACGTCGCCTTGGTCGTGCTCGTCCTCATCGGCGTCTGGGCCGTCGTCGAGGTCGCCCTGACGATGCGCAGCGCGCGCAAGAGCATCGACAAGCTCACCACCTCCGCAAACGAGGTCATCGAGCAGGCCCAGCCGATCGTGGCCAAGCTCGACGGCATGGTCGACGAGCTCGAGCCCGCCGCCAAGGAGGCCGTGCCCCTGCTCAAGAAGGCCGAGGTCTCCCTGGACACCGCCAACGTCTCGCTCGAGCGCGTCAACGGCATCCTCGAGGACGTCTCCTCGGTCTCGGGCACCGCCTCGACCGTCACCGGCGCCGTCAACCGCGCCGCCGAGACCGCCGTCTCCGGCGTGGCGAGCGTGGTCTCGCGCCTCAAGGGCGGCGCCTCCTCCGAGCGCGTCGCGCGCCTCGAGGGCGGGGAGGCCCCGGAGCGGGCCGAGAAGGACGAGGAACAGGTTCCGCCGCGCTACGTCGAGTACGTCAGCGTGGGCACCCAGGCAGGCGAGCCCGCGGACGCCGCGGGTGACGCGGAGGAGCAGTGATGGACGAGAAGAACGTGACGCTTTCGGTCCCCGCGGAGGCCGAGTTTGCCCGCTCGGTGCGCATGACCGCCTCCACGCTTGCCGTCTGCTGCGACATGAGCGTGGAGGACGTCGA
Organism: uncultured Atopobiaceae bacterium; assembly: GCA_944320385.1. Taxonomy (GTDB): domain Bacteria; phylum Actinomycetota; class Coriobacteriia; order Coriobacteriales; family Atopobiaceae; genus Thermophilibacter. The sequence goes on from CALUHH010000015.1 coordinate 34,848, forward strand.
GGACGTCCGCATGATCGCGGAGGAGGGCTTCGTCTACTCCTGCGCCACGGCGCCGGAGCGCGTGGGCGTGTCCTTCTCGCTCACCGGCGACGCCATGGCGATGGACTTCACCCTGGGCGACGCCGAGCCGGCCGACGAGTCGATCGACCTCGTCGAGGTGCTGCTCTCCGCCGTGTGCGACGTCTTCTCCGTCTCCGAGGACGGGCGCGTGCTGCATCTCGTCAAGCGGGCGGGGGACGCCCATGACGACTAACGGGTCCGCCGAGCGGGCCGCGGCGCGGGCGCTCCGCCGGGCCTCCGGCGGCAAGGCGGCCTGGGACAAGGACCGCACCCGGGAGCTCTTCCGCCGCTTCAAGGAGCAGGGGGACGCCGAGGCGCGCGACCAGCTGATCGTCAACCACATCAACCTCGTGCGCTTTCTCGCCTCCAGGTTCAAGAACCGCGGCGAGTCGCTCGAGGACCTCATCCAGGTGGGCACGATCGGTCTGATCAAGGCCATCGACCGCTTTGACCCGGACCGCGGCCTCGAGTTCACCACCTACGCCACGCCCACGATCATGGGCGAGATCAAGCGCCACTTCCGCGACAAGGGGTGGTCGGTGCGGGTGCCGCGCCGCCTGCAGGAGCTCTCCGCCAAGGTCAACCAGGCGACCGACGAGCTCACCAACCAGCTTCAGCGCAGCCCCTCGGTCGCCGAGATCGCTGACTACCTGGGTTCGAGCGTGGACGAGGTCCTCGAGGCGATGGAGTCCTCGAGCGCCTACAGCTCGGTGCCACTCGAGGGCGGCGGGTCCGGCGAGGACGACGAGAGCCCCTCGGTCATCGACCACTACGCCACCGAGGATCCCGACCTGGCGGCGTCCGACGACCGCATCGTGCTCGAGCAGGCCATCGCCGACTTCTCGCCGCGCGAGCAGGAGATCATCAAGATGCGCTTCGAGCAGGGGCTCACGCAGGTCGAGATCGCCGAGCGCGAGGGCATCTCGCAGGTGCAGGTCTCGCGCCTGCTGCGCCGCGCGCTCAGGCGCCTGCAGGACAAGATCGACCCCGAGGGGCTCATGCGCGCATGAGACGGCGGGGGCCGTCGCCGCTCCCGCGAAGGAGGACCATGAACCGTTACGAGAAGTGGCGCCTGCGCGCGACCGTCACCTGGGCGATCGTGGGCGCCATCGTGCTCTTCCTGCTTGCCGTGCGCGGCCTCGCCGTCGTGGGCCAGGCGGTCGAGCTGCTGCTCATCGGCATCATCACGGGCTTCATCTGCAGCCCCATCACCAACTGGCTCGAGGACCGCCGCGTCCCGCGCAGCATCGCCGCCCTTCTCGCCCTGCTGATCGTGGTGTCGTGCATCGTGGCCCTGGTCGCGCTCTTCGTGGGCCCCTTCGCTCGCGAGCTCATGGCGCTCCTGAGAAACGTCCCCTCCTACTTCTCGCAGGTGGAGGACGCCCTCGGCACCTTCTGGGACACCTTTGGCTCCAGCAGCAGCACCAACGTCCAGAGCACGGTCAACGCGCTCGTCCAGGTCCTCACCGAGGCGGGCTCGGGCATCGCCTCCGACCTCGCGCGCAACCTCTCCACCGGCCTCGTGGCCAACCTCACCGACCTCGCCGGCCACTTCGTGACCTTCTTCCTGGGCCTCATCCTCGCGTACTGGTTCGCGCTCGACTACCCCAAGATCATGCGCGAGCTCGCCGTCATCGCCGGCCCGGAGTACGACGAGGAGATGGTGCTCACCTTCGCCGTCCTCTCCCGCTCCATGGGCGGCTACATGCGCGGGACGCTGATCACCTCGCTCGCCAACGGCCTCATGGTCGCGGCCGGCCTCGCCCTTCTCGGCCACCCCTACGCGGGCCTGCTCGGCATCGCCACGTTCGTGCTGCACTTCGTGCCCGTGATCGGACCGTTCCTGTCCTCGATCTTCGCCGTCCTTCTCGGCCTGTTCGTGAGCCTGCCCTGCGCCTTCTGGACGCTCGTCATCACCGTGGTGGCGCAAAACGTGACCGACAACGTGCTCTCTCCGCTCGTGATGCGCTCCTCGATCAAGATCCACCCCGCGCTCTCGCTGCTGGGCATCATCATCGGCGGCGCGCTGGGCGGCGCGGTGGGCATGCTGCTCGCGGTGCCGCTCACGGCCGCCATCAAGGGCTTCTTCGTCTACTACTTCGAGTCCCACACCGGTCGCCAGCTGGTCTCCAAGGAGGGCGCGATCTTCGGCTCCACGCCGTTCAACTACGCCGACGGCCGGCCCCAGCCCACCTTCGACGCCCTCGACGACGACACCTTCATCGCGCGCTCGCGCCTGCTCGACGGCCTCACGCGCCTGCACGACCAGAAGAGAGCCGCCCCGGCCGCCCCGTCGGCGGGCGAGAAGGACGCGTAGGTCCGCGGGCAGCCCGGCCCGGCGCGTTTTGCGGGCGCCCGCGCTTCTCGGCCCACCGTGCGCGGCCCGCCCGCACTTCTCGTCATCCGCCGGGTGGTCGCCCGCACTCATGAGTGCGGGCATCGAGTGCGCTCAGGCCCGCACCCCTGCGGTGCACTTCTCAGCATCTGCCGGGTGTCTGCCCGCACTCGACGTCCTTGTCGGCCAAATCCGCCCGCACTTCTTGCCCGCACCCATGAGTGCGGGCTCTCGGCCCGCCGGGCCCTCGACCGACAACGCCATATGGGACACTTTCCGGCCCGTGCGTCGCGGATTCCGTCCCATATGGCATTTTCGGCCCACGGTATCAGGTCGTCCGCCGCACGATGTGTCGTACTAGCAGTAGAAGTGCGCGCCCCCGAAGTAGGACTGCCACTTCTCGATGATCTCCCCGCCCCGTGCCTCGATAATTCGCATGATGTTTCTCAAGGTCTGACGGGGAATCCGGGAGTTGTTGTGCGCGAGGTAGCACTTTCCCGCGCGGGTCAGCCAGATTTTTGTGGAGGTGGCGGACGGCGCGCCCTCGCAGACGTGAACGTGGACGGGCTCGAGGGGCTCGCCTTCTCCCGACCAGAAGTACACCCAGTAGGGTCCGATTTTAAAAACCTGAGGCATGGTCGAACCCCCCGTCATCTGCGAACTCCATGATGAGATGCGCAGTCGACGAGACCACCTCGTCGTAGCGGGCAAGCTCCTCCTCGGTGAACCCCTCGCAGTCGAGCCACTCGTAGTCCGGAAGCATGCAGGTCACGTGATGGAAGCAGTCCCTGGCGTCCGGCTTCTCGATGTACACCTTGACCCTGCCGTCGTCGCCCATGTCCGAGTGGACGATCTCGGTGCCGTCATCGAGCGTGAGAAACGGGTACATCATGGCGGCCTCCCATCGTCGAGCAGCCTGGAACTAGGATGAGTATACCCGTCAGACGTCATGTGACGCGGCTGGCAAGAAGGACGCGTAGGTCCGCGGGCGGACCGGCCCAAGCCCCACGGCCGGGTCTCACGTGCTAGAATCACAAGGCTGTATGCGCATAAAACCCAACCGCAGGGGAGACCAATGAGCACCGCCGACTACAAGACCATGACCACCGCGGAGATCCGCGAGGACTTCCTCCGCTTCTTCGAGAGCAAGGGCTGCAAGCTGTACCCCTCGTCCTCGCTCGTCCCGGACGACCCGTCGCTGCTGCTCACCAACGCGGGCATGAACCAGTTCAAGGAGTACTACCAGGGCAAGAAGACCATGCCCGAGATCGGCGCGTGCTCCTGCCAGAAGTGCCTGCGTACCAACGACATCGACAACATCGGCGACGCCACGCACCTCTCCTTCTTTGAGATGCTCGGCAACTTCTCCTTTGGCGGCTACTCCAAGGCCGACGCCATCGCCTGGGCCTACGACTTCATCACCGGCCCCGAGCACCTGGGCCTGCCGCCCGAGCGCCTCTACATGACCGTCTTCGAGGACGACGACGAGGCCATCGAGCTCTGGCACGAGCAGGGCGTCCCCTACGACCACATCTCCCGCCTCGGCGCCGACGACAACTTCTGGGCCGCCGGCCCCACTGGCCCCTGCGGCCCGTGCTCGGAGATCTACTTCGACCAGGGCGAGGAGTTCGGCTGCGGCGGCGAGCACTGCGGCCCCGGCTGCGACGACTGCGACCGCTTCCTCGAGTTCTGGAACCTCGTCTTCACGCAGTACGACCGCCAGGAGGACGGGTCGCTGCCGGAGCTGCCGCACCGCAACATCGACACCGGCATGGGCCTCGAGCGCATCGCGGCCATCATGCAGCACAAGGGCACCAACTATGACGGCGACCTGCTGCAGACCCTGATCGGGGTGGGCGAGCGCCTCTCCGGCAAGGCCTACGGCGACGACCCCGCCCGCGACCGCAGCCTGCGCATCGTGGCCGACCACGCGCGCGCCGTCACCTTCATGATCGGCGACGGCATCCTGCCCTCCAACGAGGGCCGCGGCTACGTCCTGCGCCGCCTGCTGCGCCGCGCGGTCTACCACGGCCGCCTCATGGGCATCGAGGGCGAGTTCCTGTGCTCCTACGTCGAGGAGATCTGCCGCCTCATGGGCGAGAACTACCCGGCGATCGTGGAGAGCCACGCCCTGATCGACGGCATCGTCCGCGCCGAGGAGGAGCGCTTCGGCGCCACGCTCGACGCCGGCGAGGAGAGCCTCGCCGCCGAGCTCGAGAAGCTGGGCGACGGCGCGCAGCTGCCCGGCGACGTGGCCTTCAAGCTGCACGACACCTACGGCTTCCCGATCGACCTCACGCGCGAGATCTGCGAGGGCCGCGGCGTCACCGTCGACATGGACGCCTTCGACGCCTGCATGACCGAGCAGCGCGAGCGCGCCCGCGCCTCCGCCAACCGCGACGCCTGGGGCACCTTCAACGACGTCTGGACCGCGCTCTCCGACCGCCTCGCGGCCACCGAGTTCGTCGGCTACGACGAGGACGAGGCCTCCGCGCGCGTGCTGGCCGTCGTCGCGGACGGCGAGGAGGTCGAGCGTGCCGAGAAGGGCATGGAGGTCGAGGTGGTCCTCGACCGCACGCCGTTCTACGCGGAGATGGGCGGCCAGGTGGGCGACACCGGCGCCATCACCTGCGACGGCGCCCGCCTGCGCGTGACCGACACCAAGGTCAAGGGCGCGCTCTACGTGCACGCGGCCACCGTCGAGGAGGGCTCCATCGCCGCGGGCGACGCCGTCACCGCCTCGATCGACGCCGGCCGCCGCGAGCTCATCCGTCGCAACCACACCGCCACGCACCTGCTCGACGCGGCCCTCAAGAAGGTCCTGGGCGCCCATGTCTCCCAGGCCGGCTCGCTGGTGGCCCCCGACCGCCTGCGCTTTGACTTCACCCACTTCGAGGCCGTGACGGCCGAGGAGCTCGCCCGCATCGAGGGCATGGTCAACGCCGAGATCTTTGCCGCCGAGCCCATCGTGACCCGCGTCATGGGCATCGAGGATGCCAAGGCCTCCGGCGCGGTCGCCCTGTTTGGCGAGAAGTACGGCGACGTCGTGCGCGTGGTCTCCACCGGCGAGGGCGACGAGCCCTTCTCCCGCGAGCTCTGCGGCGGCACGCACGCCAAGAACACCGCCGACCTGGGCCTGTTCAAGATCGTCTCCGAGGGCTCCGTGGGCTCCAACGCCCGCCGCATCGAGGCCGTGACCTCGATGGGCGCCATCGAGTACGTGGACGAGCGCCTGCTCGCCCTCGACGGCGTGGCCCGCGAGCTCAAGTGCCGCCCGGACGACGTCGCCGAGCGCGTCGCCGCCCTGCAGGCGGAGCTGCGCGAGACCCGCAAGTCGCTCGAGGCCGCCACGACCGGCGCCGGCGCCGGCAAGGTCGCCGACGCCTACAAGGCCGCCGTGCAGATGGACGGCTACAAGGTCGTCGTCGCCCGCCTCGACGGGCTCTCCGGCAAGGAGATGCGCTCCGCCTGGGACGGCATCCGCGACGCTGCGGGCGGCGAGCCCGTGGCCTGCGTGATCGCCTCCGCCACCCCCGACGGCAAGGTCGCCCTGCTCGCGGGCGGCACCGACGGCGCCGTCTCCGCGGGCTTCTCGGCCGGCGCGATCATCAAGGACATCGCGGGCCTGGTCGGCGGCCGCGGCGGCGGCAAGCCCGCCATGGCGCAGGCCGGCGGCTCGGACGCCTCCGGCATCGACGCCGCCCTCGACGCGGCCCGCGCCGCGCTGGGCATCTAGTGAGGGTCCTGGCGCTCGACATCGGCGAGGTGCGCGTCGGGGTTGCCGTGAGCGACCCCGACGCGCGCGTCGCGTCTCCGGTCTGCGTGCTCCCCGCGGCGGAGGTGCTGGCCGGGGCACGCAGCTTCCGCCGCGTCCTGGAGGACTGGGAGCCCGACGTCCTTCTCTGCGGGCGGCCCCTCACGCTGGCGGGGGAGGAGGGCCCTCAGGCGGCGCGCATCAGGGAGCAGGCCCAAAAGATAGCCAAATCCTGCGGACTTCCGTTGGAGTTTGCGGACGAGCGCCTCTCGTCGGCGGAAGCTAAGCGTATCCTTAAACAACAGGGCCTCTCCGAGCGCTCTATGCGCGGCAAGGTCGACATGGTTGCCGCGTCCCTGTTCCTGCAGTCCTGGCTCGACGCCAGGCAGAGCTGAAAGGGCACGATGGCCACTACCGACGGCAGGACCCCCCGCGGGTCCCACTTTGGAACCCCCGACGCCTCCGCGCGTCCCGGCTCCGCCCCCGCGCAGTCCCCCCTCTCGACCGGCAACGTGACCGCCCCGCAGAGCGCCCTCTCCGGGAGCCGCGTCTCGAGCCGCACCGCGGCCGCCACGCGCCGCGCCGGCGCTCACGGCGTCCAGCGCGACGAGCACGCCCGCCACGGCAGCAGGGCTCCCTACTTCGCCCTCGCCTTCGTCGCGATCGCCCTGGTGCTGGGCGTCGTCCTCGTGCTCGTCCCCGCGCTCACCGCGGGCGAGGGCGGCGGGGAGACCCAGACCATCACGCCGGGCACCACCGTGACCATCACCGTTCCCGAGGGGGCGGGCGCGTCCGTCGTCGCGGACGCCCTCTTTGACGGCGGCCTGATCGCCAACAAGAGCGAGTTCCTCAACGAGGTGCGCCGCACCAACGCCGAGTCGAGCCTCAAGAGCGGCACCTACGAGTTCGTCACCGGCATCGACCAGTCCGACATCATCACGCAGCTCACGACCGGCCCGGTCATGGCCGTGACCATCACCGTCCCCGAGGGCTACACGCTCTCCGACATCGCCGCGCTGGTGGAGGAGAAGGCGGGCATCCCCGCCGAGGACTTCCTCGCCCAGGCCAAGGCTTCCAACTACGTCGCCGACTACGCCTTCCTCTCCGACGTGAGCGACGACTCGCTCGAGGGCTACCTCTTCCCCAAGACCTACGGCTTCCCCACGTCCGACGTGACGGCCGACGAGATCATCCGCGCGATGCTCGACCAGTTTGAGACCGAGGTCGCGAGCATCGACTTCGACGCCTGCATCGCCTCGATCCAGGAGCGCTACGGCGTCACCGTCAACGAGGACGACATCATCACGATGGCCTCGATCATCGAGCGCGAGGCGGCCTCCGACGACCAGCGCGCCGACATCGCCTCGGTCTTCTACAACCGCCTGGAGATCGGCATGATGCTGCAGAGCGACGCGACGCTCGTCTACTCGCTCGGGCGCAACGTCACCGCCGACGACCTCAAGGTGGACGACCCCTACAACACCTACACGCGCGAGGGCCTCACGCCCACGCCGATCTGCTCGCCGGGCCTGCCCTCCATCCAGGCGGCGGCCAACCCCTCCGAGACGACCTACCTGTACTTCTACATCACGCCCGACACCGCGCAGTTCTCCGAGACCTACGACGAGCACATGCAGTCCTGGTAGCGGGGGCGGACGATGGGTCTTTTCAGGGCCACGCGCTACGTGGCCGCGCTTCCGCTCGTGGACGTTGACGCCCTCGTGCGCGACGGCGTGCGGCTGGTGCTGCTCGACCGCGACAACACCTGCGTGCCGCGCGACGCGCGCGTCGCGCCCGCCGAGGTTACGGCCTGGCTCGACCGCGCGCGCGACGCGGGGCTGGCGCTGTGCCTGGTCTCCAACAACTTCCACACGAGCCACGTGAGCCGCACGGCGCGCGAGCTCGGCGTGGGCTTCGTGGACCACGCGATGAAGCCGCTGCCGGTCGCGCTGCGCCGGGTCATGCGCCGCGCGGGCGTGGGGCCCGAGGCAACGGTGATGATCGGCGACCAGGTGTTCACCGACGTCGCGGCCGGCAACCTCGCCGGCGTCCGCACGGTGCTCGTGCGCCCGCAGTCCCGGACCGACCTCTGGTACACGCACGTCTTCCGCGTCTTCGAGCGGCTCGCCCTGCGCGGCGTGGCCTTCGAGGGCGAGTAGGGGAGCGACGTCCTTCCCGTCTAACATTCCGCCTCGTCCGAAAAGGACGCTCGGTGCGCGCTCGCCCGCTCACTGCTAGAATCGGGTGCGGTAGATTCAGAGGAGGTTGCGTGCAGGACAGGGCCGCGGGATACGTCGTACACGAGGGGTGCGACCACATCTTCTTCGTGGGCTTTCTCGGTGCGGGAAAGTCGACGCTCGCCCGCAACCTCGGCGCGCTCTTCCATCGCCCGCACGTGGACACCGACCGCCTGGTCGAGCGCGCGCTCGGCAAGACGGTCGCGCAGGTCTTTGCCGAGGACGGCGAGGACGCCTTCCGCGACGCCGAGACCCGCGAGCTCGCGCGCCTCGCCGCGCGCAAGTCCCTGCTGGTGAGCTGTGGGGGCGGCATCGTCGAGCGCCCGGAGAACTGCGCGCTCATGCACGAGATGGGCTCGGTGCTCTTCCTCGACGGCGACCTCGCCGACTCGCTGCGCCAGATTCGCTGCCCCGAGCGTCGCCCCGACCTGGGGACGGCCGAGCACGCGGCGCAGGTCTACCGCCACCGGCGCCCCCTCTACGAGGCGGTGGCCGACCTCACGATCGACATCAGGAACAAGACGTTCGAGCAGGTGGCGCATGAGGCGGGCCAGCTGCTCTGGGAAAGGGGCCTGCTATGAGCGACCAGACCGCGGAGGCGGTGGGCGAGCTTCACCGCATGAGGCAGTGGGTGGCGCTGCGCAGCGCGTCGATGGACGTGCGCGGCGGCATCGGTCTCTCCGGGCATGTTGCCAAGGACCTGCGCACCGCCATCGGCAAGCCGCACGCCTGCGCCCTGGTGGGGGAGGCGGGCGTCTCGGCCGACCTGCTCGAGACCTATCGCCGCGACCTGCTGGACGCGGGCTTCGAGGTGCGCCCGCTCGAGATGCCGCCGGGGGGCTGCGACCTCATGCGGGCGCAGGCCTTCGCGGAGCTGCTTCTCGGCGCGCGCATCACGGCCGACGACCTCGTCGTGGCCATCGGCGGGGAGCAGACCCTCTCGTGCGCCTCGTTTGCCTGCATGCTGTGGTGCGGCGGCGTCTCGCTCGTCGAGGTCCCGACCACGGCGCCCGTGGCCGTGGCGGCGTCGGTGACCCCGCGCCCGCTCGACGTCCCCGGCGCTCCGGGGATGCTGCGCCACGACGGCGGCGCGCGCTTCTCGATCGTGGACGTGAACCTCTTTGACCTCGACCCCGCGCACGAGGAGCTGCGCCACGCGTTCGCCCTCATGGCGGCGACGGCCGCCTGCGACAGCAACAAGGCCTTCGAGCGGCTCTGGGACTCCGCCGACGACCTCGTCGCCGGTGACGAGCAGGTCATCCTGCGCCAGCTGCTCGACGCCGTGAAGAGCCGCGGCCGCGTCGTGGCCTCCACGTCCGCCGCCACGCGCCAGTCGATCGCCTACGGGCAGGAGCTCGCCGGCGCCCTGCGCTCCCTGCTGGGCGACGGGGCGCCCGCCTCCGCGCTGCTCGCCGACGGCCTGCGCTTCTCGGCGCGCCTCGCGGTGGCGCTCGAGCAGCTCTCCGTCGACGACATGTTCACCCAGGACGAGCTGCTGGAGCGGCTCGGGCTGGGGACGACCGAGGCCACGGTCGACCCCGAGGCCCTCGTCGCGGCGATGCGCACGGAGCGCTTCAGGAGCACCAATCGCTTCATGGTGGCGACGCCGCGCGCCTTGGGGCGCGTGCGCCTCAGCGTGGTTCCCGACGACCTGCTCGAGGAGCACGTCGCGGCCTGGTGCGCGTCGCGCTGATTCGTCGGGACCGTCGACACAAGACCGTCAACCTCGGAAAGGAAGATCCCAATGGCAGACACCAATGCCTGCGCGGGGCGCGTGGAGCGCCTTCGCGAGCTCATGGCGGAGCGCGGCTATGACGCCGTCGTCCTGCGCAACAACCCCGACCTGCGCTGGCTCACCGGCGCCGAGCGCACCTTCGACTTCGAGATCGCCCACACCGCCGTGGTGACGCGCGACGGCCTCTGGCTCCACACGGACTCGCGCTACTACAACACCTTCCGCGAGCGCCTGGGCGCCGACTGCCCCTGGAAGATCGATATGGACGTCATCGACCCCGCCCGCTGGGCCGCCGAGCGCGCCCGCGACGCCCATGCCCGCGTGGTGGCCGTCGAGGACACCTGCACCCTCTCGTTCTTCGACGCCTTCAACGCCGCCTGCTCTGCCGTCGGCATCGCCTGCCTGACCCCGCGCCTCCATGGTGACATCTGCGATCTGCGCAGCGTCAAGGACGCCGAGGAGATCGCGCTCATGCGCCGCGCCCAGGAGGTCACCGACGAGGCCTTCGACCACATCTGCGGCTTCATCCGCGCCGGCCTCACCGAGCAGGAGATCCGCGTGGAGCTTGAGAACTACATGCTCTCCCACGGCGCCGACGAGCTCTCCTTCGGCACGATCATCGCGGCCGGCCCCAACGGCGCCAACCCGCACGCCCAGCCGGGCCCCTACGTGGTGAGGGAGGGTGACCTCATCGTCATGGACTACGGCGCCGGGTACCACGACTACCACGCCGACATGACGCGCACCGTCTGCGTGGGCGAGCCGTCCGCCGAGCAGCGCGCCGTCTACGACGTCGTCCGTCGCGCCCACGAGGCCTGCGCCGCCGCGGTCCATGCCGGCGTGATCGGCCGCGACATCCACCAGGTGGCGGTCGACGTCATCTCCGAGGCGGGCTACGGCGAGTACTTCGGCCACGGCCTCGGCCACGGCGTGGGCCTCGAGATCCACGAGCGCCCCAACTTCAACCGCGCCTGGGACCGCCCAGTCCCGGCGGGCGCCGTCGTGACCATCGAGCCGGGCATCTACCTGCCGGGCAAGTTCGGCATCCGCCTCGAGGACTTTGGCGTGGTGACCGAGGACGGCTACGAGCCCTTCACCGCCTCCACCCACGACCTCGTGATCGTGGGCAAGTAGGCGAGAAGAGCCTCCACCAAGAAGAGCCGGCATTCCGGGGCCCGCCCGGCGTGCCCCCGTGCTCAGACGGCTTCGCCGCGCCCAGGGCGCGCGGCTGCAGAACTGTGCGCGGGGACACGCCGGGCGGGCCCGAGTTGCTTAAAGAATCGCTCCCATCCGGGCGGACGGCGTGGCGCCGCTTAAGGAATCGCCCCATCCGGGAGAACGGCGGGGTGCCGCTTAATGAATCGCTCTCATTCGAGAGGGGCGGGCCTCCGTGCTTAGGAAACGCGTCCCATCCGGGCGGACGGCGTGGCGCCGCTTAAGGGATCGCTCCCATCCGGGCGGACGGCGTGGCGCCGCTTAAAGAATCGCTCTCATTCGAGAAGGACGGGCCTCCGTGCTTAGTAAACGCGTCCCATCCGGCGGGGCGGCCCGGACCCGGGCGCCGCGGCCCCCGGACGGGGCGCGATCCTTAAGCGCGGACCGCCCTTCTCGCCGGATAGGCCGCGATCTCTAAGCGCGGCGGAACGGAATTCCCGGACGGGGCGCGATCTTTAAGCGCGGACCGTCCTTCTCGCCGGACGGGGCGCGATCCTTAAGCACGGATCGTCCTTCTCGCCGGACGGGACGCGATCATTAAGCGAGAAGGACCCAGAGCTCCGGATGGGCCGCGATCTTTAAGCGCGGCACCACCGATTCGCCGGATGGGGCTCATTTCTTAAGCACGGATCCCGCCACGGTCCGGACGGGGCGCAAACCTTAAGCGCCGCCTCGCCGTTCTCCCGGACGGGAGGCAAAGCCTAAGTGTTGTGTGCCAACACGTTGTTGACGCCCCGGGGGTGACAAACAGGGAGGGTCCCGCCAAGCTGTGAGTGTCC
>CALUHH010000016.1 GCA_944320385.1 uncultured Atopobiaceae bacterium
ACTCACAGCTTGGCGGGACCCTCCCTGTTTGTCACCCCCGGGGCGTCAACAACGTGTTGGCACACAACACTTAAGCGGCTTCGCGGCCGCCCTCCGGACGGAAGCGACTTCTTAAGCGGCGCAATCCCAAAATCCCGGACGGGACGACATTCTTAAGCACCGACCCGCCGGCCGCGCTAAGATGGACGGCGAGAACACCCGGCGCCGGCGGCGCCCGACCCAGGGAGGGCACATGGTAGACGAGCAGTTCAAGCAGCAGGTGGACGCCTACGTCGACGACGTCTGGGAGGACGTCGTCGCCGACATCGCGCGCCTCGTGCGCCACGAGTCCGTGGAGGATCTCACGGCCGCGGAGCCCGGCAAGCCCTGGGGCCCGGCCTCCTGGGACGCCCTCGACGAGGCGGAGCGCATGGCTGAGCGCCTGGGCCTCGCCGTGACCGACGTCGACGGCTACCTGGGCTTTGCCGACGTCCCCGGCGCCTCGGGCCCGGAGCGCTACCTCGCCACGATCGCCCACACCGACATCGTGCCGCTGGGCCTGGGCTGGACCTTCCCCGCGCTCGAGGTCACGCGCAGGGACGGCTGGCTCGTCGGCCGCGGCGTCCAGGACGACAAGGGCCCCTTCGTGCTCTCCCTCTACGCGGCGCACTTCTTCGCGCGCCGCGCCGCCGCCGGCGAGACCCTCCCCTACACGCTGCGCTGCATCATCGGCAACAACGAGGAGACCGGCATGGGCGACGTGCCGTACTACCTCGAGCGCTACCCCGAGCCGCTCTTCTGCTTCTCCCCCGACGCCGACTTCCCGCTGATCTGCGGCGAGAAGGGCCTCTACCAGGGGCGCTTCACCTCCGGCCCGGTCACGGGCGAGAAGATCGTGGAGCTCGATGGCGGCACCGTCCCCAACGCCATCTGCGGCCAGGCCACGGCCGTCGTCCGCGCGGACGCGGCGGCGCTGCCCGCGGCTGAGCGCATCGCTGTGGAGCCGGCCGGCGAGGGCCTCGCTCGCATCACGGCCACCGGCATCGGCGGCCACGCCTCGATGCCCGCCGGCACCGTCAACGCCATCGGCGTGCTCGCGCGCTACCTGCTGGCGCAGGGCCTCGCGGGCGCGGGCGAGCGCGCCTTCCTCGAGCTGCTGGTCACCCTCACCGAGGACGCCTACGGCCGCGCCTCCGGCATCGCCGCCCAAGACGACAAGTTCGGCGAGCTCACCTGCGTCGCCGGCACCGTCCGCACCGTCGACGGCCGCTTCGTCCAGACCGTGGACTCGCGCTACCCCACCACCACGACCGGCGAGGCCATCACCGCGCGCCTGGGCGAGCTCGCCGCCGCGCACGGCTGCACCTACGAGCAGACCTCCGGCGACGCCCCGTTCTACATCAGCCCCGACAGCCCGGAGATCCAGGCCCTTCTCGCCACCTACGGCGAGTACACCGGTCAGGAGGCAAAGGCCTTCACCATCGGCGGCGGCACCTACGCGCGCCACTTCGCCCGCGCCTGCGCCTTCGGCCCCAACGACCCCGGCGAGGAGCGCCCCGCCTGGGCCGGCACCGAGCACGGCCCCGACGAGGCCATCTCCGAGAAGGGCCTGCGCCAGGCGCTCAAGATCTACATCGTCGCCATCGCGCGCCTGATGGAGCTCGACCTGTAAATTGGGGACAGTCCCCAATTAACAGAAAAGGGTCCGGCCCGCGTGCCTCCTGCCGAGGTGCGCGGGCCGGACGTTTTTACGACCGAGAAGAACGTGGCGCCGTGGCGGCCTACGCGCGCATCTCCTCGGTGTCCTCCGCGATCTCGCGGGTGATGCGGTGCAGCTGGCGGTCGTTCTCCAGCGCGTCGGCGGTCTTCTCCGGCAGGTAGACCGCGAGGCGCCCGCCCAGCGTGCGGAACGTGGCCCAGCCGTCGGCGCCGACCTCGACGTCGTCCTGCTCGCCCACGACGCAGGCCCAGCGCTCGCCCGCGTGCTTCTCGCCCACGAACATGCGCTTCTCGCCGCCGTCGCGGTCGGTGAGGACCACGGCCACGCCGGAGCCCGGGTGCTCGTCGTCGCCCTCGCGCGTCCAGCCGATCACGTCCGGGGCGTCCAGGAAGTCATGCTGGGTGCCGTAGGCAAAGCGGCGGCGGACCTCCATCAGCAGCGGCAGCTCGCGAACGGCCGGGATGTTGCCGTCGTTGGGCATCCCGTAGAGGTCGCCGTAGAAGACGCAGGGGTAGCCGGCCTCGCGCAGCAGGATGAGCGCGTAGGCGGAGGGCTTGAACCACGTCTGGACAAAGGACTGCAGGGCCTGGCCGGGCTGGGTGTCGTGGTTCTCGGCAAAGGTCACGGCGTGCACGGGGTCGGCCTCCACGAGCGTGCCCGAGAAGATCTTGGAGAGGTCCTCGTTGCCGTTCGAGCAGCTCGCGCGGTAGAGGTTGTAGTGCAGCGGCACGTCAAAGAGCGAGAGCGCGCGCTCCTCGCCGAGATAGGCCTGGAGCTCGCCCACCGTGCGGCCCCAGTACTCGCCCACGCAGAAGAGCTCGCGGCCGGCGTGCTTGCGCACGGCGTCGAGCCAGCGCAGGTAGAAGCCGCGGTCGATGTGCTTGAGCGCGTCCAGGCGAAAGCCGTCCAGCTTGCACGCGTCCACGTACCACTGTCCCCAGCGCACGAGCTCGTCAAAGACGCGCGGGTCGTTGACGTCCACGTCGGCGCCCATGAGGTAGTCGTAGTTGGCGTTCTCGGAGCGGTCGACGGCGCCGTCCCAGTGCTTGCCGTCAAAGAGGAAGATGGCCTTGCGCTTGGCGCGGTCGTCCCAGTCCACGCCGTGGAAGCACGTCCAGTCCCAGGTGAAGTCGGAGTAGGTGCCCGCGCGGCCGGGGAAGGTGAAGCGCGTCCACGCCGAGATGGTCTGCGGGGCGCCCGTGACCTGCTCGCGGTTGGAGCCGTTGACCTCGCGCGCGACGACGTCCTCGCAGCCGTCCGCGCCGAGGCGCTGGTTGAGCACGATGTCCGCGAGCGCCTGGATGCCGTTTGCCTGCAGCGCGGCGATGGCGGACTCGTACTCGGAGCGGGTGCCGTACTTGGTGGCCACGGTGCCCTTCTGGTCGAACTCGCCGAGGTCGTAGGTGTCGTAGACGCCGTAGCCCACGTCCTCGCGGCCCTTCTCGGCCTTGTAGGCGGGCGGGAGCCAGACGGCGGTGATGCCCTGGTAGGCGAAGTCGGGCGCCTGCTCGGCGATGCGACGCCAGTGCGAGCCGTCCGCGGGCAGGTACCAGGAGAAGCCCTGGAGCATGGTCCCGTTGGTCATGTCATTTCCTTTCTTGGGCATGAGGCGAATGGTGACGATTGGGACAGGCTGGTTGGTCGCCCTCTGCCGCACATCACTCGTCCGCGCCGGACACGAGCGCGACGCCCGCGGCGGCGGAGAGCTCCTCGGGCGTGGGCTGGCGCATGACGCGCACGGCCAGATAGAGGCACACGCTCATGAACAGCAGGTCAAACAGGACGTCAAAGGTCACGCCAAAGACGCCGCGCTCCAGGAGCATGCCCACGACCTGCACGAGGTCGAAGGCGCACGACAGCGCGGCCACCACCAGAAACGGCACGACCTTCTGCGGCCGGTTGGAGCCGCGGATGCCGAGGGCACCTGCCAGGACGCTCACGCCCGACGCCACCCCGCCCACGGCGAGCACCGCGTAGAGCATGCTGCTCACCGTGACGGGCACGCCCGATATGATCGCGCGCTCGCCCTCGCCGTAGACCACGAGCGCGGCGCCGAGAACGAGCACGGCCACGATGGTGACCACGCCCTTGAGGATGATGATCTCGGAGAGCAGGTGCAGCACGCGCTGGTGGCGCGAGCGCAGGAAGGTCTCGCCGCGGACGCCCTCGTCGTGCTCCTCCTTGACCTTGTCGGCCAGGCGCGAGCAGATGAGCACGTAGACGATCGTCGCGGCGAGCACGATGGGGTTGAACAGGATGAACGAGCCCACGCCCCAGCCCCACACGATGGCCACGAGCACGGCGAGCCCCACGAGGTAGCACAGGAACCGGTACGGCCCCACCCGCGCGGAGTTGTTGGACGCCACAATGCCGAGCCCCGCCGTGAGCAGGAGCAGCCCCGCCGCCACGACGATCATCACGCCAAAGGTCACGGTGGTCCAGAGGTCCCCGCCAGGAAGCAGTCCCATGACGTTGCCCACGAGCAGGGCGATGCCGCCGAGAAGAACGATGGCGCCGAGGATTCCCATCAAAATGGAGACCATCCGCAGCACGGCCTGGGCGGGCGTGCGCGGAATCGAGGGCTCGAGGTCACTGATGACGCTCTCTTCGTCCATGCGACGGGCCTCCCTTCTCAGCCAACGTTGGGAGTATACCCAAAAGGCGGCCGGGACCCGAGCCGGGACCGAGGCCGAGGCGGTGTGCGCACTTCTCGGCGTTGTGCGCACTCCTCGGCGATGTGTACACTGCCTTCGAGGTTCTTCTCGGCAAAAGCGCAGGTAGATGAGCTGGCGAGAAGTGCGCACAACGCGGCGGCGTGTACACAACGGCGTGGGGCGTACACAACGGCGAGAAGGACCGCCTACGCGAAGGTGGCGGCCTCGTAGTCGGTGAGCTCGGCCAGGTAGCCGCGGGCGGCGAGGGCGCGGCCGACCTCGTCGAGAATCTCCTCGCTCGCGGCGCTCACGTGGTGGAAGTGGTAGCCGCTCGTGACCTCGAGCAGCGGCGACGAGACGCCGGAGGCGAGCTCGGCCACGAAGTGCTCCACGTCGCGGCGGCTCCCCACGCCCAGCGACGAGGAGACCACGCCGTAGACGCGGTGGTTCACGAAGACGTCCTCCACGCGCCCGCCCAAATCGACGACGCACGTGAGCTCGTCGGCCGCCTGCTCGGCGGTGTGACGGCACTTGAACAGGCGCCGCGGCGGCGCGGGCTCGTCGGAGAGAAGCACGTAGCCGCGGTTGGTGGAGACGATCTTCTCGCCCCGCTCGCGCAGCAGCGCCACGTCCTGGACCACCACCTGCCGGCTCACGCCGCACGCCTCGGCGAGCGCCGTCCCCGAGAGCGGTCCCGATGCCGCGGCCAGCGCCTCGACGATCCGCGCCCGCCGCGCGTCCCCGGACCCGGCACTCACCCCAGGACCTCCAGGTGCTTGAGCGAGAGGTCGAGGATCGGCGCGGAGTGCGTGAGCGCGCCGCAGGAGACAAAGTCAACGCCCAGGTCGGCGTAGGCGGAGACGTTGGCGGCGTCAACGTTGCCCGAGGCCTCGGTCTGCGCGCGGCCGGCGATCAGCGCAATGGCGGCCGCCATGTCGTCGTGGGACATGTTGTCGAGCATGATGATGTCCGCCCCGGCCTCCACGGCCTCGCGCACCATGTCGAGCGTCTCGCACTCGACCTCCACCTTGTCGACGAAGGGCGCCGACGCGCGGGCGCACTCGATGGCGCGCGCCACGCCGCCCGCCGCGTCGATGTGGTTGTCCTTGAGCAGCACGCCGTCGGACAGGCCAAAGCGGTGCATCGAGCCGCCGCCCAGGCGCACGGCCTCGCGCTCGAACAGGCGCATGCCCGGCGTGGTCTTGCGCGTGCAGACCAGGCGCGTGCCGGTGCCGGCGAGCCCGGCCGCGACGCCCGCGGTGTAGGTGGCGATGCCGCTCATGCGCTGCAGGTAGTTGAGGGCGGTGCGCTCGCCCTCCAGCAGGGCGCGCACGTCGGCCTCGACGGTGGCGAGGTGCTCGCCGGGCTCCACGTGCTCGCCGTCGACCACGCTGGCGCTCACGCGCGCCGCGGGGTCCAGCAGCTCAAAGACGCGCGAGAAGACCGAGAGGCCCGCGATCACGCCGCGCGCCTTGGCGATCAGGTGGACGCGACCGGGGCGGGCGTCGGGCATGACCGCGGCGGTGGAGACGTCACCGAAGGGCATGTCCTCCTTGAGCGCCGCGCGGATGTGCTCGTCCATCTGAAGCTGAACCATCGGGTCGGTCATCGGGGTCTCCTCTCCTCTGCGTGTGACAATTAGGACAGGTTGAATTGTCACATCGAGGGCATGTGACAATTCAACCTGTCCTAATTGTCACGCACCTGTCCCCACAGTCTCACTCGGCGCCGGTGAGCAGCGCCACGTCGGTCACGTCGCGCGAGCCCGCGATGAAGCGGGAGCGCGCCCGGGCTGCGGCGGCCAGCTGCGCCGCCGTGTCGTCGGCAAAGCGGTCGCGCATGATCTTGTCGGCCGCCCGCTGCGCGAACACGAGCGACTCCAGCAGGCTGTTGGACGCCAGCCGGTTGCGCCCGTGCACCCCGTTGCAGCAGGTCTCCCCGCAGGCAAAGAGGTGCGGCATCGTAGTCTGGGAGTCGGAGTCCACGTGGATCCCGCCCATGAAGTAGTGCTGGGCCGGCACCACCGGGATCGGCTCCTCCCGAATATCGTAGCCCTCCTCGAGGCACCGCTCCAGGATGTGCGTGAAGTGGCCCTCGATCTCCTCCCTGGGCACGCGCGCAAAGGAGAGCCACACGTGCGCGGCGCCCGTGCGCGCCATCTCCGCCAGGATCGCCGCGGACACCACGTCGCGCGGCTGCAGCTCGTCCACGAAGCGCTCGCCCGCGTCGTTGAGCAGGACCGCGCCCTCGCCGCGCGCGGACTCCGAGATCAGGAAGGCGCGCCCGGGCCGCTCGGTCCACAGGGTCGTGGGGTGGATCTGCACGTAGTCCATGTGCTCGAGAAGAACCCCGTGCTCGGCGGCCACGCGGCAGCCGTCCCCGGTGAGGCAGTCGAAGTTGGTGGAGTGCTCGTAGAGCCCGCCCACGCCGCCGGTGGCAAGGACCGTGGCGTCGGCGCGGATCTCCAGCCGCTCGTTCTTCTCGCCCGTGGCAACCACGCCGCGGCAGACGCGCCGGCCCTCCCGGTCAAAGCCCTCGATGAGGTCGGTCATGCAGGTGTTCTCGAGGATGCGGGCGTTGGGCAGCGCGCGGACGTCGGCCAGCAGGTGCGTGGTGATCTCCTCGCCGGTGACGTCCTCGTGGTAGACGATGCGCGGCCGGGAGTGGGCGCCCTCGCGCGTGTAGTCGAGCTCGCCGGCGGCCGTGCGGGCGAAGCGGACGCCGCGCTTGATGAGGTCGTCGATGATCGGGCGGCTCGCGCGGATCATGAGGTCCACGCTCTCCAGGCGGTTCTCGTAGTGGCCCGCGCGCAGCGTGTCCTCGAAGAACGCCTCGTAGTCCTCGGGGTCGTGCAGCACGCAGATGCCGCCCTGGGCGAGCATGGAGTCGCAGTTGCCAACGGCCTCCTTGGAGAGAAGGACCACCGAGAGCGCCGCGGGCAGGTTGAGCGCGCAGTAGAGCCCGGCCACGCCGCAGCCCACGATCACCACATCGCAGTCGAGCGTGACACTTACCCCGGAGGTTTCTGTCCCACTCATCGTGCCCCCAGCTCGAGCATGCGCTCCAGCGTGCGGCGCGCGGCCTCGGCGACCTCGGCGGGCGGCAGCTCCACCTCGCCGCTGCCCTCGCGCAGGCAGGTGACCAGCCGCTCCACGGTGATGCGCGCCATGTCCGGGCAGACCGGGCGCGTCGCCGGGAAGTGGAAGCGCTTGCCCGTGCCCGCGCAGCGGCGCTCCAGCTCGCCGCGGACGCCGTCGACGGTGAGGATGATGTAGTCGCTCGCGTCGCCGGCCGCGGCGGCGTCGATGATCTGCGAGGTAGACCCCGCAAAGTCCGCGAGCGCCAGCGCCTCGGGCCCGCACTCGGGGTGCGCGAGGACCGGCGCGCCCGGGTGCTCCGCCTTGAGCGCGGCCACCTCTGCGGCGGAGATGTCCTGGTGAATGGGGCAGAACCCGTCGTTCAGGATGAGGTTCTTCTCGGGCACCTGCTCGGCGACGAAGCGACCGAGGTGGCGGTCAGGCACAAAGAGCACGTTGCGCTGCGGCAGCGCGCGTACGATCTTGACGGCGTTTGAGGAGGTCACGCAGACGTCCGACCACGACTTCACCTCGGCCGTGGAGTTGACGTAGCACGCCACGGCCAGGTCGTCGCCATAGCGCTCGCGCGCGGCCTCCACGGTCTCGCGGCGGACCATGTGCGCCATCGGGCAGTCCGCGGCGGGGTCGGGCATGAGGACCGTCTTGTCCGGCGAGAGGAGCTTGGCGCTCTCCGCCATGAAGCGCACGCCGGCAAAGACCAGCGTGGACGCCGGCAGCGTGGCGGCCAGGCGCGCCAGGGCAAACGAGTCCCCCACGTGGTCCGCGAGCTCCTGGACCTCGGGCGGCACGTAGTAGTGGGCCAGGACCACGGCATCGCGCTCCGCCTTGAGGCGCGCGACCTCGGCGCGCAGCTCGTCTGTCAGCATGCTTGCTCCCCTCGTCGGCAAACCGACAGTATGACAGCAACCTTTACAGCTGACAAGACAGTAAGCGAGAAGAACACGGCGGCGTGGGACAGTTACCCCGGTGGGACAGTTACCCCGGAGGTTTCTGTCCCACCGGGGTGGGACAGAAACCTCCGGGGTAACTGTCCCACCGGGGTAACTGTCCCACGGACACGCGAGATAACGCCGCGAGAGACGCCGGTCAGACGCTCGACCTGCCGAACGGAAAGGCCCAGCGAACGCAGCGCGCAGATTGCCGCATCCCGTCGCTCCCTCGGAAACGAGGCAACCTCCCCCACGCTCCGTCCCCCCAGAACCTCCCGGGCAAGCAGCGCGGCTTCCTCGTCTCCCATCCGACCCCAGCCCCTGTCGGCATCTATGCAGCGCGCCCCCACATCGGACTCATCATGGAATCGAATGAACTCCCCCACTCCGCCAAATGCCTCGAGGACCGGCCGCGGGTTCAGAATTCTAAAGCGGTCCACCCCTCCGACGAAGACCCCGTAGCTGCTCCACGGGTAGTCGCACGTCGCGCATATCCCGCCCCTGAGAGGATTCTGGTGGATGTAGCGAACTACGGTGAGCAGATACTCGTCGGTCTCGACCGGTTCGCTTCTGAAGCGTCCCTGAAAGAGATGTCCTACCCGTTCATACCTACGGTTGAAGAACATCGCGTACTCGGAATTAACGGCTCTCATGAGGCTCGAGAGGCCTTCGAAGGAGATTTGAAGGAGCAGGTGGACGTGATTGTCCATGAGACACCATGCGAGAAGGTCCCCGTCCGACGCCTTCAGCCCTTTCCCAAGGATGGTGAGATAGTACCCCCGGTCGACATCGCTCTCAAAGATTATCTGCTTCCCGACCCCGCGGCACACAACGTGATAGATCTCGGACTCTGCCTGCCTTCTGGGTATGCTCGGCATCTATCCCCACCCCCTCTTGCCCGACTTGGTGAGGGGATTGTTCCCAGCTGACAAGAGCCTCAATCGCTCGCCTTCGCCCCATGGAGCAATCGCGGAGGCTCCCAGACAGGCCATAGAATCCCCGCACCTAGCCACACGCTGAGCGTCATCTGTGGGACAGAAACCTCCGGGGTAACTGTCCCACCGGGGTAACTGTCCCAGGGGCCGCTAGTTGTTCACGCCGTGGTGGCAGACAAAGGCCTCGCGCGTGATGGGCTCGAACTTGTAGCCGCGCTCGAGGTAGTACTCGATGATCTGCGGCAGAGCCTCGGGCGTGGTGTCCTTGGTGTTGGAGTCATGGAAGAGCAGCATGACGTTGGTGTAGCCCTCCACGCACGAGCCCTGCACGAGCGTCTCCACGGGCACGTTGGTGCCGGACGCGTCGCCGGAGCTCACGTTCCAGTCGTAGAACTGGTAGCCGCGCGCCTGCACGTCGTCCACGAGCGCGGACATGATGCCCGCGCAGTAGTTGGCCGAGATCGTGTTGGACGCTCCGCCCGGGAAGCGCGTGAGGTAGGGCACGTAGCCGATCTGCTCCTTGACCATGTTGCCCACGGCCTCGAGGTCCGAGAAGAACGCCTCCTCCGAGACGTAGATCTGGCCGTAGTTGTGCGTCATCGAGTGCAGCCCGATGGAGTTGCCCGCCTCGTAGGCGTCCTTGATGTAGTGGGCCTTGTCCGGCTCGTGGCCGGTCACGAAGAAGGTGGCGTTGATGCCGTAGCGCTCGAGGACCTCGAGCACGCGCGGCGTGTTGTCGGACGGGCCGTCGTCAAAGGTCAGGTAGACGGTCTTCTCGCCCGTGCCGTCAAACTTCCAGTCCGTCTGCTTCTCGGGGTCGAGCGCGAGGTCGGCGGCGCGGTCGTCGGCGGGGGGCTCGGGCTCGGCGGGCGCCTCGTCATCCTGGATGATGTCCACGAAGCCGTCCTCGGTCGGGGCCGGGGCGGGAGCGGACTCGGCGGAGGCAACAAGCGAGAAGAGCGCGGCCACGCCGCCCACCAGGGCGAGGCACAGCACCCCCGCCACGACGAGAAGACCCCGCGCCTGACGCTGCTGAGACCTGGCGCTCGGCCTGCCCCCGTTGTTTGCGCGACCCATCCTGCGCCCTCACATTTCCGTTGTGTTTCCAAGATTTGCAATGCGTCATTGTACGGTACGCAAAGGCGCGCGGAAGCTCCCCAGACCGCCCTTAAAACGCTGGTTGAGAAAGGGGCGGCGGCCGAGAAGAACCTCGTGCCGCCGCCCCCTGTAACCTGCTGATCGTTTGCCCTCGCTACGAGAGCGCGATGCCTCCCAGCCAGCCGCAGCGCACCGTGGAGGTGACGCTGTAGTCGCTGATCCACTGCTGGAGCGACATCGTGCGGATCCGGCCGCTCGCGTTGTCGCGCACGGTGTTGTTGCCCACGTAGATGCCCACGTGGCCGTAGATGATCGCCGCCGCGCTGTACGGGCAGGTGTTGACCGCGATGATCATGCCCGGCTGAATCTGCGAGGTGGGGTAGCCGCACCAGGTGTAGTACATGTCGTCGGCGTTGCCGTAGAACGAGCCGATGCCGGCGTTGCGGAAGACCGTGGACACCCACGCGGCGCACAGGCCCGAGCCCGGCGACGGCGTGGTGTACGTGGCGCTCTGGACCGCGGCGAGCGGCCCGGAGCCGGTGATGACGGTGCTGCCCCAGCCGCCGCCCGAGCTGCCGCCGGACGAGCCGCCCTGCTGCTGTTGCTGGGCGAGCTCCTGCTGGCGGCGCGCCTCCTCGGCGGCCTGCTGCGCCGCGAGCAGCTCGGCGTCGCGCTGGGCCATGAGCTCCTTGACCTCGTCGGAGAGGTTGGCGACGAGCTCCTCGGACTCCGCCTGCTTGGCGCGGACGGCCTCGAGCTCGGCCGCCTGCTGCGCCTCGAGCTCCTCGAGCTCGGCCTTCTGCTCCTCGAGCGCGGCCTTCTCGGTCTCGAGCGCGGCCTTGTCCTCCTCGAGCTGGGCCTTGTCCTTCTCGAGCTGGGCCTTGTCCTCCTCGAGCTCGGCCTTGAGGGTCTTGACGGTGTCGATCATCTCGCGGTCGGCCTCGGTGACCTTGTCGAGGTAGTAGATGTTGCTCGTGAGCTCCTCGAAGGTCGCCGACGACAGCAGCAGGTCGAGGGTGGAGGTTGGGCCGGCCTTGTAGGAGGAGCTCATGCGCTCGCCGAGCTGCTCCTGACGACGCTCGATCTCCGCCTGCTTGGCGTCGATGTCGTCCTGCTTCTCCTCGATCTCGACTTCCTTGTCGTCGATCTGCGACTGCTTCTCGTCGATCTCGTCCTGCTTCTGGTTGACCTGCTGACTGAGGTCGTTCACCGCGTCCTGGGTCTGCGAGAGCTGCCCTGCCGCCGCGGCGACCTCCTCGCCCAGGGCCTCGAGCTCAGCGACCGCCTGGTCATAGTCCATCTGCGCGGCGTCGAGGCGCTCCTGCGTGCTAGGCGCGGCGTTTGCGGCAGAGGGCAGCAGGGCGGCGCAGGCGCCCGCCCCGATGAGAAGTCTCAGGGCGTCACGACGGGTGACGCTGCGCGGCGAGGCAAAGGCGCCGCTCGAAGAGACGTGGTCTCGTGACATGTGGTCTCCTTGGGTACGAATAGGGTGCAGAAGACGCGTCCCCATATTCTAGCGGCAAACGGGGGCGGCCACGATATGAACACGGGGCCAAAATGGCCGACGGGCAGAGGTTCTTCTCGCCTGACGCGCGCCCCGCTAGCGGTTCTCGATTCGCGCCACGTTGCCCACCGTGATGGTGATCCGCCCCTCGGCGTCGGTCGAGAAGTCCAGGTAGCCCGGGCGCTCCGCCAGCTCGGAGGGGAAGGTGATCTCCACCCCGGTGTCCGTGCGGATCTTGTGGCTCTTGGTCAGGCGGTTGGCCACGCCGCGCCGCACGGGCGCCTCCTCGGGCAGCGACGCCGCGCGCACGCGCTCCTCGAAGCGCTCGGCCACGTCCGGGCGCTCGGCAAAGACCGTGCGGCCCACCTCGGCGGGGCTGAACGACTCCTCCACGTCGGCGGCGCGCGCCACGCAGGCCTTGGCGCGGCCCACCTCCACCGCCGGCTCGAGGCCAAACTCCTCCGCCACGTCGCGCACGATGACGCTGACCTCGTCGATCACCTCGTGGCTGGAGGCCTCGCTCGTGCACTGCAGGAAGCGCTCCGGAATCACCATGACCGAGGCGCCGCCCACGCTGCGCTCCTTGTCGTGGAAGTCGATCGCGCCGGTCGCGGCGTCCACCAGCACGTAGCTGGCCACCTTCTGCGAGGGGTTGGGCAGCGTGGCGTCCACGCGCGAGATGCCGTTGGCGTCGCCCTCGACCTCGTGGACGAAGGCCTGGCGGCGCGGCAGCAGCTCGATCGCAAAGAAGCGCCGGCCCGCGTCGCCCTCGAACTCCACGTCCTCGCCGCTCGCGGCGTCGGTGTCGGTGAAGTCCGCGACGAGAAGGTCGCACTGCTCGAGGTCCTCCGCGCGCCTCAGCTCCTCCCAGAACCACTGGGCGATCTCCACCGAGAACTCCACGAACTCGCGCTCCCCCGCCAGGTAGCGCTGCAGCTCGACGGCAAAGCCGGAGTCCGCGGCAAACGCGCCGTGGCGGCTCTCCGCGTTGGACGAAATCTTGCGCAGGTGCCGCTGGACAAAGGACTTGGTGGACCGCACGTCCAGATCGAGCGGGCGCTCCGAGAAGTACGTGGAGCCGGAGTCAAAGTCAAAGACGTGCAGGACCGCGCGATCTACGTTGAGCATGTGTTCCCTTCTCGCTTGATGGAAGTGGGACAGACGCGCAGGCGCCTGTCCCACCGATGGGTCAAAAGGGGTCTGTCCCCTTTTGACCTATTTGCCGTCCTCGGGGCGCTCGAGCGAGGGGATGAGGTCGCGGTACTCGTTCTCGTCGGCGTTCTTGTGCGGGGACTTCTTGGCGTAGCGCTTGACGGCAGCGGCGGTCTTGTTGATGGACTGCAGCGTGCCGGCGCCGGCGACGCAGCCGCCCGGGCACGCCATGCCCTCGAGCAGGTAGCCCGGGTACTTGCCCTTGACGGCGTCCTTCATCATCTTGCGGCAGTTCTCGAGGCCCTCGGCGTTGACGACGTTGACCTCGCGCTCCGGGTGCAGGTTCTTGATGACGTTGACCACGGCGTTGGCGACGCCGCCCGCGACCGCGAACCCGCGGCCGTCGGCGGAGGCCACGCCAAAGTCGGACGCGCCCTCGCCCTCGAGCTTGGTGTACTCGTCGATGCCGGCGCCCTTCATCATGCCCGCCATCTCCTCGAAGGTGAGGACAAAGTCCACCTCGGAGCGGACGGACTTGCGCATGGCCTCGAGCTTCTTGGCCGAGCACGGCCCCACGAAGACGATCTTGGCGTTGGGGTGCTGCTGGCGCAGCATGCGCGCGGTCAGCGTCATGGGCGTGAGCGCCATCGAGATGCACTCGGCTTGCTCCGGGAACTCCGTCTTGGCCATGACCGACCACGCCGGGCAGCACGAGGTGCCCATGAACGGGATCTTCTCGGGCACCTCCTCGAGGAAGTCCTCGGCCTCCTGGACGGTGCAGAGGTCGGCGCCGATGGCGACCTCCTCCATGCCGGAGAAGCCGAGCATCGTGAACGCCTGGCGCAGCTTGTCGACGTTGCCCTTGCCGCCGAACTGGCCCACGAAGGCCGGGGCGACCTCGGCGATGACCTCGTCGCCGCGGTTGATGGCCTGGATGACCTGGAAGATCTGGCTCTTGTCGGCGATGGCGCCAAACGGGCAGTTGATCAGGCACTGCCCGCAGCTGACGCACTTCTCGTAGTCGATCTGCGCGCGGCCGTACTCGTCCGAGCCGATGGCGTGCATGCCGCAGGCGTCGGCGCAGGGGCGCACGTGGTGCTGGATGGCGTGATAGGGGCAGGCGTTGAAGCACATGCCGCAGTGCACGCACTTCTCCTGGTCGATGTAGGCCTTCTTGTGGCGGAAGGAGATGGCGCCCTTGGGGCAGATCTCGCGGCAGGGGTGCGCCAGGCAGCTCTGACAGGCGTTGGTCACGCGGTAGACGTTGTCGTCGCAGGCGTTGCAGGCAAACTTGATGACGTTGATCAGGGGCGGCTCGTAGTAGGTCTCGGGCACCGCGGCGTCCGCGAGGCCGTCGGTGAGGCTCTCGCGCTTGTCCACGCCCTGCAGCGGCAGGCCCATGGCCAGGCGGATGCGCTGCTCCACGACCGCGCGCTCCAGGAAGACCGACTCGCGGTAGGTGGCCACGTCGCCGGGGATGATCTCGTAGGGCAGGTCGCGGATCTTGCGACGGGTGGTCTTCTCGTCGTCGTCCTTCATGTCGTAGGCGATCTTGGCCACGTTGGAGAACACGTTGCGGCGGATCTCGGTCAGGTTGGTGTACACGCCACGCATGGTATCGGCCATCTCTGCCCCTCTCCCTGGCTGCGGTCATGTCCGTGCCGGCGCCTCCCCCTCAGAAGGCGCATGGTTCCTGATAAGTATCGCACAGCGGAACGTTTTCTGGGCGCGTGTCTCGGCGGACGCGGGCGGCACGGCGGCGAGACCCTCGTCCTTCTCGGCCTTCTCTGCCCCTCCTGAGAGTATGTACACCGCCCCCTGAGGGTGTGTACACCGTCCGATTTCGGACGGTTGCGTTTGCGCAGGTAAAAGCCCTGCCGAGAAGAACGAGGGGCCCGGAGGGGTGTACATACCCTCCGGGCCCGGTGTACATACCCTAGCGGGCGCGCGTGCGGGATCGACGGCGCTCCGGAGCCCCGGGCGTCGAACGCGGCTACAAACCCACCGGCTCTGGCCACAGACGCGCGGGCCAGGCGGTCTCCAGGCGCAGGCGCTCCCCCGTCACGGGATGGTCGAGCTCCTCGCGCCACGCGTGGAGCAGCAGGCCCCGCGTCGAGCGCGCGCCGCCGTAGAGCGCGTCGCCCACGACGGGAAAGCCGAGCGACGCCAGGTGCACGCGAATCTGGTGGCGCCGCCCGGTCCCGAGCTCCACCAGCAGCAGCGAGCGCCCGTCCCGCACGGCGAGCCTGCGGACGCGCGTCTCGGCCGGCTTTCCCATGCCCGGATGGCAGACGCGCATGCGCCGGGCATCATGCCGGTCGCGGCCGATGGGCACGCGCACGTCCCTCTGGGCCCAGGGAAAGCGCCCCGCAACCACGGCGAGGTAGCATTTGCGCATGTCATGGCCGGCAACCTGTGCGTCGAGCGCCGGCTGCGCCGCCCGGTCCAGCGAGAAGAGCACGAGCCCCGTGGTCTCCACGTCCAGGCGCTGGACGGCCTGGGGACGCACGCCCGCGCGGCCCTCCGCCGCGAGGTGCCCCGCGACGACGTCCGTGAGCGTCCGCGCGCCCGTGCCGTCGCCGTGCACCAAGATCCCCGCCGGCTTGTCGCAGGCGAGAAGAACCTCGTCCTCGTATATCACGCGCGCGTCGTCCATAGGCTCCCCCTTCCCCGCAACGCTACCACAGCGACGCTGCGGGCGCGGACAACGCGGCCCCCTGAGGGTATGTACACCCGCCCCTGAGGGTGTGTACAGTCTCGGGGCGGCGCGTCCTTCTCGGCAAGGCTCTGACCTGCGGCGTTGCAAAGGGCGCCAGGCGGGGCGGTGTACACACCCTCACGGGGCGGTGTACATACCCTCAGGGGGCGGTGGCGGAGGCGGTGGGCGCCAACCGTGACAGTATCGTAAGCTCCGCCGCTCACCTGCGGTTTTGTACCCGCCCGCGCGCAAGGCAGCTCCCGGGCCGCCCCACGATGGGGTACGCTCAAGCGAGCAGCCACCCCTAAAGCCGGAGGCATCATGGCCGAGAAGGACGAGAACAGCCCCAAGACCCAGGCGCCGCAGGACCCGATCGGCGTCATCTCCGCGCCCGCCGCCGACCCCCTCCCCGAGGAGACCGACGAGGACGTCGAGGCGCGCCTGGCCTACGAGTCGCTCATGCGCCACCGCAAGGCCCGCCGCCGCAAGAAGATCATCGCCGCGGGCGTCGTCGGCGGCATCGTCCTGGTGGCGGCCATCGCCTGGGGCGTGGTCACGAGCCAGGCCAACCAGGCGGCCGAGGCCCCGCAGATCCAGACCATGCCGGTCTTCCGCGGCGAGTTCTCCGAGTCCGTGCAGGCCACCGGCGCCGCCCAGCCGCTCTCCTCCGTGGTGGTGACGCCCGAGGTCGACGGCATCATCGAGACCGTCAACGTGTCCGAGGGCTCCGTCGTGCAGGAGGGCGACGTCCTGCTCACCGTGCGCAACGACGACCTCGACCGCGCCGTGCGCGAGGCGGAGATCGGCGTCCGCAGCGCGCAGGCGGGCGTCACCTCCGCGCAGGAGTCCTACAACCAGACCTACAAGGCGTACTGCGCCGGCCCCACCTACGTGGACAACGGCGACGGCACCACCACGGAGGTCCCCGCGTCCGCCACCTGGGCCGACGTCCAGCAGGCCGCGGCGCAGATCGACTCCGCCAAGCTCACGCTCGAGAGCGCGCAGCAGGCTCACGACCAGGCCGTCTCCCAGGCGGCCAAGCGCACCGTCAAGGCTCCGTCGGGCGGCTCGGTCGTGGTGATGAACGCCGTCCAGGGCGCCGCGCTCGGCGCCGGGGCCGTCACGGGAGGCGACGGAGGCACCTCCGGCGGCGCGCTCATCCAGATCGCCGACCTCTCCCAGATGACCGTCAAGGTGCAGGTCAACGAGGTCGACATCTCGCGGATCGCCGTGGGGCAGGCGGCCCGCGTGACCTTCTCGGCCCTGCCCGACGCCCTGCTCGACGCGCAGGTGACCCGCATCTCCACCGTCTCCGCTTCCGACCCCAGTGGCTACAACTACGGCGTGGTGACCTACGACGTGGAGCTGCTCATCCCCAACCCCGTCCCCGAGCTCAAGCCCGGCATGACGGCAAACGTCGAGATCTTGCTGCAGCACGTGCCCGACGCGCTGACCGTGCCCGTCTCGGCCCTGGCCACAGACGACGGCACGAGCTACTACGTCTACGTCATGACCGACCCCGAGACCCAGGCCTGCGAGCGCCGCGACGTCACCGTGACCGCGCAGAGCGCGACCAACGCGGCCCTCGAGGGCGACCTCGCAGACGGCGACCTCGTGGTGCTGGACCCGTACTCCGTGACGGCCTCCGACGGCGGCGCGGAGGGCGAGAACAACGACGGGCCCGCCACCATGGACGGCGGTGCGGCCGACGCCCTCGCCACCGACGGCGTCGCCGCGGCCGACGCGGCGGCCTAGCCATGACGCCCGCCATCGACATCCGCGGCGCCTGGCGCATCTACGAGACCGCCGCCGGCTACACCCCGGCGCTGCGCGGGGTCTCGCTCACCGTGGCGCGCGGCGAGTTCCTCGCCATCATGGGCCCCTCCGGCTCGGGCAAGTCCACGCTCATGAACATCCTGGGCTGCCTCGACCGCCCGACCGCGGGCACCTACCTGCTCGAGGGCATCGACGTCACCGAGCTCTCCGAGGACGACCTCGCCCACGTGCGCGCCAGCCGCCTGGGCTTTGTCTTCCAGTCGTTCAACCTGCTGCCGCGCGCGACGGTGCTGCGCAACGTCATGCTGCCGCTCGTCTACTCCGACCTGCCCCCGCGCGACCGCGAGCTCGCCGCCTGGCGCGCCCTGCGCTCCGTGGGCCTGCCCGAGGAGCACTACCTCCACCGCTCCAACGAGCTCTCCGGCGGGCAGATGCAGCGCGTCGCCATCGCGCGCGCCCTGGTCAACGACCCGGCGATCATCTTCGCCGACGAGCCCACCGGCAACCTCGACACCGCCACCGGCGAGATGGTCATGCGCACCTTCCGCCGCATGCAGGCCCGCGGCAAGACCATCGTGCTGATCACGCACGACGCCGACGTCGCCGCCTGGGCCGACCGCACCGTGCACATCCGCGACGGCAAGCTCTTCTCGGACGAGGAGGAGCGCCGCTACCTGGCAGACCTCGCTACCCGCGACGCCGCGGCAGCAACCGAGAATGACGGCGCGCCCGGCAGCGCCAACGAGACCACGTCCCTCTCGCCCGCCGCGCCCGGCCCGTCCGCCCGCCGCGCGCTCCTTCTGGGGGTGCCCGCCCTATGAGAGCCCGCGACCTCGCCTACGAGACCTCCTCCGCGCTTCTCGCCAACCGCGCGCGGACGCTGCTCACGGTGCTGGGCATCGTCATTGGCATCGGGGCCGTGATCGCCATGACCGCGCTGATCGACGGCGTGAAGGCGCAGCTCGTGGGGCAGCTCGGCCTCAACATGTCCCGCACCGTCAACATCACGTGCTGGCCGCCGGGCAACCAGGCGCTCGACCAGGACGACATCGAGGAGATCGGCCAGGCGCTCGCCGGCGACTACGAGTTCGTGACCGGCTTCACGTACACGAGCGCGCAGGCGTCCTCGAGCACCGCCTCGGTCGACTACCTCAACATCAACGCGTGCCGGCCGGAGTACTTCCAGGCCATGGGCTACGAGGCCGCGCGCGGCAGCCTCTTTGACGCCGAGGACTGCGAGGACGGCGCGATGGTCGTGGTGCTGGGCGGCAGCTCGGTCAAGAACCTCTTTGGGTCGCCCGACGCCGACTGCGTGGGGCAGACCGTGCGGATAGGCTCCTCGCAGTACACGGTGGTGGGCGTGGTCGACGAGGGCTTCACCTACGACAACGACACCGCCTACATGCCCGCCGAGACCGCCGTGACGCGCCTGATCGGCCAGGGCAACTACGGGAGCTGGCAGATCCTCGGCTTTGCGCGCGAGGGCTCGGACATGTACGCCGTGGCCGCCGCGACCGAGGACTACCTCTACAGCCGCTACAACATCCCCTACCCCGACCCGGACCAGACCAGCTTCTCGAGCGACGAGGGCTACGTCTACGTGCAGACGGCGCAGGAGCTCATCGACCAGCTCGACGCCACCACGGCGACCTTCCGGATGCTCGCGCTGGCCGTGGCGGGGATCTCGCTTCTGGTGGGCGGCATCGGCATCATGAACATGATGCTCACCAACGTGACCGAGCGCATCCGCGAGATCGGCCTGCGCAAGGCGCTCGGCGCGCGGCGCGGCGACATCACGGGGCAGTTTCTGCTGGAGAGCGTCACGATCTGCATCGTGGGCGGCGTGATCGGGGTCGCCGTGGGCTACGGAGGCGCGTGGGCGCTGGCCGCGGTGGCGGGCTCGGCGCTGGGGTCGATGCTGGGCGCGGGGGAGGCCATCGTGCCCGTGATCTCGCCGGCGACGGTGGCCATGGCGACGGGCATCTGCGTGGGGATCGGCGTGGTCTTCGGCTGGTACCCGGCGCGGCGCGCGGCCAAGATGGACCCGGTGGAGTCGCTGCGCTACCAGTGACGGCGGGAGGTCCTTCTCGCCCGGCGGCGGGAGGGTATGTACACCCCGCCCTGAGGGTATGTACACTTTCCCGGCGGCTCGTTCTTCTCGGCAAAGCTCTGACCTGCTGGTTTGCGGCCCGCACTCGATGGCGGGGTGTACATACCCTCACGGGGCGGTGTACATACCCTCCAGACTCCCGATTGGCGCAGGCTAGATGCGCGCCGCGACCAGCTGATTGATGGAGACGCCTGCCTCCGCCGCCTCCATCGCCACGCGGCGATGCTCCTCCGGCGGAATCCGCAGCGAGAGGTGCCCGGAGTAGCGGCGAGAGCCCATGGGAGACGGCGCGTCCCTCCCCTCTTCCCTGAGAATATCCAGCGACGCGCGCACTACGTCGACCATGCCGTGAAGCGCCTCGTCCTGCGTCTCCCCCAGGCTGGAGAGACTCGGAAACTCAAGCGCGGTCGCCACGAAGCACCCGTCCGCCTCGGACCAGAAGACGCGATACGTGTACGCGCGCGGATCATGCATGACGCTCACGCTCCAATCGCTCGATGGCAGCAAGCAGCTGTCGGACCTGATACGCCTTGGCGAGCTTCCCGTCCTCTTGGAGATTGACGAGCGGGTCTCCGCGCCATGGCATCGAGAAGAAGTGGTGAGACCCCCTAACGCGCGGCGGGCCAAAATAGTGCGCCGCCACGCGGAGGGCATCTCTGAAGCCCGCCCCACGGGGATTCGTCCTCATGAGCGCGAGGATGGTCTCTACTGATGGCATCTCCTCAACTCCTATGATAGCGCATGTGGTATCAATCCAATTCGAGCTCGGAGCACCTTTGAGGGCCCGCCCTTAGAGCGCAAGAAGCTCGCGGACCAGGGCGCGCTGGCGGAGCCGATAGGCGTCATCGTCGGGAAGCTGGCGCCCTGCGCGCGTCGCAACCTTGTGCACCAGCTCGTCGAGCATCTGGTCGTTCGCAAGCATGCCGGCAGTGACGGAGCGCACCATCCACCCCATGTCGCGCAGGCCCTCGCTACGCGCGCTGTCCTCGTCAATCTTTGCCTTGGTGCGATGCCAGAGGTAGCTGTCGTATTCGAGGATGATTCCCCACTCCGCCCAGCACAGGTCAACCGTGAGGTAGGGCTTCCCGAGCGCGGCCTGCAGCGAGGGCGGAATCTCGATGCGGCAGTTCAGCCTGGGCATCGGCAGGCCACACCCTCCCAGCTCAACGGGAAGCGTAAAGAGAAGGACGACGACCGTCTCCATGGGCGAGCGCGAGCCCTCCACCACGTACGCAAGCGCCTCCCGCGCGCGGCGGGCACCGTAGCCGTGGTTCTCCTCGAAGTGCGCGATGAGGTCGTCCACCGTGACGAGCGGCGGTCTCTTGTGGAAACCTCCCCTCGCACGCGGGGAGCGCGCGTACCCTCCGCAGATCTCCATGCCCGTGGCGACGCGCCGCGCGATGCTGGACCCACCCGCCATCTGTTGGAGGCAGAACTGAGGCGAGGCTATGAGAATTTGGTCGGTGAGCTGGTAGAGGGCGCCGTCCGGAAGCTCGGTCGACCAGACGTGGCTGCACAGCCGCTTCGAGCGCACACGCCCCTCCGCGGACGAGACGAGGATGTGGAGAGGGCGCGCAGCGGTGGCCTCGATGCGGGCGCCCGCAAGGTCAATCCCAGAGAGACTTGCGGCGCTGGGGAGCGACCATGCCCCATTTGCCGGCGGGGCGCAGGGCTCGCCCAGACGGTCGGCGAGGCCGACCTCCGCCCAGCGCGCAAGAGCCGATATGTCGCAGATCGTAATCATGCGCCCCATGGTAGCGAGAGGCACTTGCGCCCCACTGACGCTTGGCGGGCGCCGAGCTTGCGCGGAGGTGACGCCAAGCTTTCAAGGGCCGCACCGGTACCAGCTCGGCGAGGCCGCGCAAAAAGTGCGCCGAGAGGGCCCGTGAAAAAACGTTCATAGCAAGTCCACAGATGCCGGCCCGCGGCGGGAGGTCCTTCTCGCCCGGCGGCGAGGGTGTGTACACCGCCCCCTGAGGGTATGTACACTTTCCCGGCGGCTCGTTCTTCTCGGCAAGGCTCTGACCTGCTGATCTGCGGCCCGCACTCGATGGCGGGGTGTACATACCCTCACGGGGCGGTGTACATACCCTCCAAATCGCGACGGACGGACAAGAAGGAGAGGCGAGAAGAACGCCCGCCCTTACCCCAGGCGCGCCCTCACGGCGTCGACCAGCTCCGCCATCGGGACCTGCGCCTGCTCGTGGCTCTCCATGTCGCGCAGCGTGGCCGCGCCCGCGGCGACCTCGTCGGCCCCGAGCACCACGCAGACGCGCGCGTGCAGCTTGTCGGCCTGCTTGAACTGGGACTTGAGCGAGCGGCCCTGGTAGTCGGCCTCGGTGCGGATGCCCGCGCCGCGCAGCGCCAGGCACGCGTCGAAGGCCGCCGCGCGCTCGTCGGCGCCGCCGGTCGACGCCACGTAGACGCAGCTCGGCTCGGCGCCGCCCATCTCCACTCCGGCCGCCGCCAGCGCCAGCGCGATGCGCTCGAAGCCCACCGCAAAGCCCAGGCCCGGCGTGGGCTTGCCGCCCTCGAGCTCCATCAGGCCGTCGTAGCGGCCGCCTCCGCCGATGGCGCCCACGCCCGCGCCCACGGCCTCCACCTCAAAGACCGTGCGGGTGTAGTAGTCGAGCCCGCGCACGAGGGTGGGGTCCTCCACGTAGGAGACGCCCGCGGCGTCAAGGTAGCGCTTGACGGCGGCGTAGTGCGCGGCGCAGTCCTCGCAGAGGTTGTCCGGCGCGAGCGGCGCGCCCTGCATGACCTCGCGGCAGTGGTCGTTCTTGCAGTCAAAGGCGCGCAGCGGGTTGATCTGCGCGCGCTCGAGGCAGTCCTCGCACATCTCGCCCGCGTGGTCGAGGATGAAGGCGCGGACCTTGTCGCGGTAGGCGGGGCGGCACGCGGCGTCGCCCATCGAGTTGATGACCAGGCGCAGGCCGTCGCGTGCAAAGCCCAGGCGCTCGAAGTACTCCATGAGCATGATGATGCACTCGGCGTCCGCCGCGGGGTCGGCGGCGCCCAGCCACTCGACGCCCACCTGGTGGAACTGGCGCAGGCGGCCCTTCTGCGGGCGCTCGCCGCGGAACATCGCCTCGGCGTACCAGAGCTTCGCGGGCGCGGCGCCCTGCGGGACGAAGTTGTTCTCCACAGCTGCGCGCACCACGCCTGCCGTCCCCTCGGGGCGCATGGCCATGCGCTGGCGCGGCTTGAGGTGGCTCTCGGACCCGCGCTCGAGTACGTCGGGCAGCAGCGCGCCCGAGAAGACGCGGAACATCTCCTTGCGCACCACGTCCGTGGACTCGCCGATGCCGTGGACGAAGGTGTCCACCTGCTCGATGGCCGGCGTCTCGATCATGTCAAAGCCGTAGGCGCCAAACAGGTCGCGCGCGACGTCTTGCATCCGCTGCCAGGCGCGCATGTAGCTGCCGAAGAGGTCCTCGGTGCCCTGAACCTTCTGTGCCATGTGGCGGGTCCCTTCTCGCGTGGTTTCCGGCGTCTAAGTATAGCGCGGGCGGCCGTGCTGCCGCCACGCCGGTACCGCGCGGCCGACGCGCGCCGCCACGCCTCGCCGCTGCGCGCACCTCCCCGCGTCGTGCGCACCCCGCTTTGGTGCGCACGACGCCGAGAAGTGCGCCCGACTGCGGCTCTCCGGCTGAGGCACGCGCCCCGGCGTGCTACGCTGTTCGCGTCCGCCGAGGTAGGGAGGCACGATGGGACTGCTGGACAGGCTGCGCGGCAAGAAGGAGCCGGACGTCTGGGAGGGCGCGGCCAAGCTGCCCCCGCGCTTCTATCGCGACCAGGACGACGGCCACGTCATCGGGATGTACCTCCTGCACGAGGACCGAAAGACGATGCTCCCCCGCCATCCGCAGACGATGTACCAGGTGAGCGACGAGGACGTCTTTGACTGGCGGCTTCTGCTCGTGAGCAACGAGGCAGGCGACCTGCTCGCCACGCTGGACTACTTCGAGGCGCTCGAGCTCCTCGAGCCGGGCGCGCTCGCGACCGACGCCACCTTCATCCTGACGCCCGAGCTGACCACCGCCCAGCTCCGCGACCTCGCCGCGCAGTCGTACTCCGCCCAGTAGCGGCCGCGCGCCAGCCGTCGCGCGGCGAGGGCACGGTGCTGCCCGCTTGCCGGCCCGCATGGGCGCTCCCGCCGGCCCGCGTGGCTCGCTTGCCGGCCTGCGTAGGCGCCCCCGTCTTGAGTGGGCAAAATGCCCGGGCCATCTTCCCTGCCGCGTCCTGCGTGGGCAACGTTTTCGCAGGTACTTCTCTCCCCTTTCGCTTGAGTGGGTACCTATACTTGCCCACTCAAGCCACAAAGAGGAGGATGCCCGAGCACCACAAGCCAGCCGGTAAGAGAATCCCCTCTGAGACGACCGCCCCGCAGGCCTCCGGCCTTCCGAGCAGGAGCTTTCGCGAAGCGCAGTCCTGCGTGAAGGTCGGAGGCCGGCGGGGCGGCATCCCCGAATCAGAGGTTCTTCTCGCCTAGCAGATCTTGACGACCCAGCCCTCCGGGCCCTCGACCTCGCCGGCCTGGATGCCGGTCAGCGTCTCGCGCAGCTTGGCCATGACGGGGCCGACGTGCTCCATGCCGCCCTCGCCGAAGACGACCTCGACGTCGCCGTTGACGACCTTGCCCACGGGGCTGATCACGGCCGCGGTGCCGCACATGCCGCACTCGACGAAGGCGCCGCTCGCGACCTCCTCGAACTTGACCGGGCGCTCCACCACGGTCATGTCCAGCATGTCCTGCGCAACCTGCACGAGGCTGCGGCGCGTGATCGACGGCAGGATGGAGTCCGTGGCGGACTGCGGCACCACGAGCGTGCCCTCGCGGTCCACGAACAGGAAGTTGGCGCCGCCGGACTCCTCCACGAAGGTGTGGGTCTGCGGGTCGAGGAACATGTTGTCGGCAAAGCCCTCGGCGTGCGCCTGGACGCTCGGGTAGAGCGACATGGCGTAGTTGAGGCCGGCCTTGATCGCACCGGTGCCGTGGGGCGCCGCACGGTCGTACTCCGGCACGCGCACGGCCACGGGCTTGACGCCGCCGGAGTAGTACGGACCCACGGGCGTCACGAGGATGCGGAACTGGTACTCGTCGGCGGGCTTGACGCCGATGACCTCGCCGGTGGCCACCATGAAGGGGCGCACGTAGAGCGTGGCGCCAGACCCGAAGGGCGGCACCCAGGCCTCGTTGGCGCGCACGACCGTCTTGACCGCCTCGACGAACTTGTCCTCCGGGAAGGGAGGCATCACGATGCGGCGCGCGGAGTCGGCCATGCGGCTGGCGTTGAGGTCCGGGCGGAAGCAGACGATGTCGCCGTCCTTGGTGGTGTAGGCCTTGAGGCCCTCGAAGACCTCCTGGCAGTAGTGGAAGATGCCCGCGCACTCGGAGAGCGTGAGGGTGTGGTCGGTGGTGAGGCCGCCCTCCTCCCAGGCGCCGTCGCGGTAGTTGCAGACGTAGCTGTAGTCGGTCGGCTGGTAGGCAAAGCCGAGGCTGCCCCAGTCGATGTCCTTCTTCTCCACTGCCATGATTGCCCCCTCGTGCCGGGATTGTGTGCCGTGTGCTGCTTGCTGCGAAGACGATACCCCCTTTCCGGGCGAGAAGAACGACGGGTTGCTGAGGTTGTAACATTGCGCACGCACGGGCAGAGGGCCCCGCAACGCACACGGGGCCCGGCCCGGGAATACCCACGGTCTGTGGGGTGGCCGAAACGGGTATATTCGGTATCGAGCAGAGGGTGAGCGCCCTCCTGTGAGGCATTTGTACTTTGTGGGGTAACGCCCACGCGGAACAGCCGCCCCGGCAGGCGGCTGTTTCCTTATGGAAGGGGCGTCACCCGCGCGCTATCTGGTCAGAAGGACCACAAAGGCGACCGCCAAGACCGGCACGGCCGCAGCAAGCAGCAGCAAGGTGAGCTTATCCATAACCCTCCAATCTCCCCGCAAGGACTGGGAGGGCACCGCCCGCTCGATGGGCCAATTATACGCGCTTCTCATCTTATTTACAAACATGTGTTCGTAGTTCCTGAGGTTCAGACGGCGTACAATCATGCCGAGAAAAGCGGCGAGAAGAACCGAGGCACACCATGCGCATGTTCCGCAACGACTACTCCGAGGGCGCCGCGCCCGAGATTCTGGCCGCGCTCGTGGCGACCAACGACGAGCAGACCGTCGGCTACACCGAGGGCGACGCCCACTGCGAGCGCGCCCGCGCGCTCATCCGCGCGGCGTGCGGCCGCGACGACGTGGACGTGGAGTTCTGCATCGGCGGGACGTCGACCAACGTCATCGGCGTGACCGGGCTGCTGCGCGACTGGGAGGGCGCCGTCTGCACGCCGGACGCCCACATCAACGTGCACGAGACCGGCGCCGTGGCGGCGTGCGGGCGCACCGTGCTGTCCACCGACGACCGTGACGGCTTCCTCACGCCCGAGGCAGCCGAGCGCGTCTGGCGCTTCCAGACCTCCACGGGCCGCCACATGACGCGCCCGGGCTGCGTCTACATCTCCAACACCACCGAGATCGGCGGCGTGTGGGACCGCGCGCGCTTCGACGCGATCTGCGACTGGGCGGACGGCCACGGGCTGCCGGTCTTTCTCGACGGCGCGCGCCTGGGCTCCGGCCTCACCTCCCCTGCCGCGGGCGGGCTCACGCTGGAGCACATCGCGGAGCGCTGCGGGGCCTTCTACATCGGCGGCACCAAGAACGGCATGCTCATGGGCGAGGCCATGGTCATCTCCGACCCGCGCCTGCGCGAGGCCTTCCCGTTTTTGCAGAAGGAGCGCGGCGGGCTGCTCGCCAAGGGGCGCCTGCTCGGCGTGCAGTTTGAGGCGGCGTTCGAGCCCGCTGCGGACGGCGGCGAGGCGCTCTACTGGCGCCTGGCCCGTCACGCCAACGCGTGCGCGCTGAGGCTGCGCGACGGCATGCGCGAGCTGGGCTTTGAGCCCTACGGCGACTCCGCGTCCAACCAGCAGTTCTTTGTCATGACGCCGGCGCAGCGCGACGCCTTCGAGGCAGCGTGCGGGTGCGAGACCTTCTACGAGCTGCCGGACGGCAACGTGGTCGCGCGCTTTGTCTGCTCCTGGGCCACGGGCGAGAAGGACGTGGACCAGCTCCTCTCCCTTGCCGCGACCCTGTAAATTGGGGACAGTCCCCAAATTACAGAAAAGTTTTATGTGAATTGGGGACTGTCCCCAATTTACAGACGCAGGCCGACGAAGGTGTCGATGAGCTCGTCGGCGCCGCTCAGGTCCTGGCCGATCGCGCAGCGCGTGCAACCGAACGTGTAGCAACCCGCCGCCCGCCCGGCCGCCACGCCCGTCGACGAGTCCTCAAAGACCACCGCATGCGCGGCGTCCACGCCCAGAAACTCGAGCGCGCGCCGGTAGGGCTCTGGGTCCGGCTTGCAGCGCGTGACCATGTCCCCATAGACCATCACGTCAAAGAGGTCGGTCGCGCGCAGGCGGTTGAGCGCCGTGAGGACGCAGCGGGCGATCGTGGTCGACACCAGCCCGACGGCGATCCCGCGCTCGCGCAACCCAACCAGAAGCTCGCGCGCGCCCGGCTCGAGCTCGAGGTCCGCCTCGGAGTACGTGCGGTAGCAGTAGTCGCGCAGGCGCTCGTAGTCGTCGATCGTGTACGGCGAGCCATGGCGCTCCAGGATCGGCGGCACCACCACACGGTCGTCCCCGCCGGAGAGCGCGTGGAGCTCCTGCTCGGAGATGGGCACGTCCAGCTGCGCGAGCACCTCCTGCACGAGCACGAGGTTGTGGCGCTCCGTGTCGCAGAGCGTCCCGTCAAAGTCAAATAGCACGGCGTCGATGCGCTCCGGGCGTGCCATCGCGGCCTCCTTAGGGTCGGCGGTTGGGCAGGCAGGCGGTTGGTGGCAGCAGTGTAGCAGACCGCCGCTGACCTGCATGTCAAAGCATTTTGGCACGGCCCGGCGCCATGGCTCAGAGCGCGATCTCGTCGTACGCGACGTGATTGCGACGCTCCATCCACGAGAAGAACTCCTCGGGCGTACGCACGGGTATCGCAGAGCGCCCGAAGTCGCGCGCGTTTCTCGTCACGATGACGGCTGCGTCGATGCTCGTCGCGACCTGGTACACCAGCGCGTCCTCGAAGTCGGGCCAGTCGGACTCCAGCGCCCGGTCCACCTCGCGCTCCCCCGGCGCGCGCACGCGCACGAAGCGGCGCAGGGCGAGCAGCGCCTCGCGCGCAGCAGGCACGCACGACGCGCGTCCGCCGTTGCTCAGCACATAGGACACGTCGGTCACCTGCGACGAGCTCGCCCAGAGCTCGTAGTCCCCCATCTCGGCAAAGACCATGAGCTTCCGCGCAAGGGCATAGAAGTCGCCGCGCCGGGCGAGAAAACCATACTCCGCCGCAACACCGAGGCCACGTCCTTCTCGCCTCATGCACCTGACCGCCCGAGGGTATGTACACCCCCGCTTCAGGGTATGTACACCATCCGTTTTCGGGCATTCAACATTTCCGCAGGTAAACAAGCTATCGAGAAGAACGCTCAGCCCCAAAATGTGTACACACCCTCCAGGCGAGGTGTACATACCCTGGCGCGGCATCAACCCCGCGCCCTTCCTTTTCCGGTAAGAGAACCCGTTCAGAGACGGCCGCCCCGCCGGCCCCCCTGACTTTCTAAGCAGGATCTTTCGCGAAGCGCAGTCCTGCGTGAAAGTCGGAGGGGCCGGCGGGGCGGCAAAGCGCGATGAACGTTCTTCTCGCCTACGCGTCCTTCATGATGATGTCGCGCACGATGCCGGAGACGCGGTCGCACGCATCGAGGCAGAGCTCCATGCGGTCGAAGATGCGCAGCCAGGTGACCGCGTACTTGCCGGAGGCATCCTCCTCGTCGGAGAACAGGCGGCGCAGCGCCTGCTGGTAGACGGTGTCGCCCTCGTCCTCGACGGTGCCGACCTCGATGGCCTTCTCCAGAACCACGCGGTCCTTCTTGTAGTCGGGCAGGTGGTTGATCATCTCCTGCATCTCGCGGACGGCATGGACCGTGAGCTCGGAGATCTGCTTGGCCTCGATGCGCAGGTCGCCGATGTTGAAGAGGTCCATGCGCACCGCCACGCCATACATGGAGTCCACGACGTCGTCCATGGCCAGGGCAAGCGACGAGATGTCCTCGCGGTCGATCGGCGTGATGAAGGAGGTGTAGAGCTTGGCCATGATGGCCTTGACGCGCTCGTCGGCCTTGGACTCGTAGACCTTCATCTGCGGGATGGAGCTCATCGACTCGGGGAAGTTGCAGATGACGGTGTTGTACTCGTCCGCAGCCTCGACGATGAGGGCCGCGAACTCCTTGAGCATGGTGTAGAACTCGTCTTCCTTCTTGATGCGGGGCATGTGGACTCCTTTGTCGGGTCGGGCGATAAGAACGGTCGAGAAGAACGGCGGGCGCGCCGCCCAAGCGGGACTAGAACAGCACGAGGAAGAGCTTGGCGAGCACGTAGCCGATGATGCCGCAGCCCGGGAACGTGCAGACCCAGGTCAGGACCATCTCCTTGGCGACGCCCCAGTTGACGGACTTGGGGTCCTTGGCGGCGCCGGCGCCCATGATCGCGGCGGTCTTGGTGTGCGTGGTGGAGACGGGCAGGCCCGTGAGCGTGGCGATGAGCAGGCTCGCGGTGGCGCTGACGGAGGCGGCAAAGCCCTGGTACTTGTCCAGGCGCACCATCTCCATGCCGACCTTCTTGATGATCTTCTTGCCGCCCACGGCCGTGCCGATGGCCATGACCGCGGCGCAGAGCACCATGATCCACAGCGGGAAGCCGCCCATCTCGCCGACCGTCAGGTTGAGCGAGAGCGCGATGGCGAGCATGGCGGTGGACATGAACTTCTGGCCGTCCTGCGCGCCGTGCATGAGGGCCACGCCGGCGGCGCCGAGCACCTGCATGCGGCCGAAGAAGTTGTTGGCCTTGCGGCGGTCGGCGTTCTTGCAGGCGATGGGGATGACCTTGGAGATCACCCAGCCGGCGAGAAAGCCCAGGACCGTGGAGAGCACGAGGCCGTAGACGACCTTCATCCACTCACCCATGTTGACGCCGTCGAGGCCGCCGGAGACGGCGAGGGCGCCGCCGGTGAGGCCGGCGATCAGCGCGTGGCTCTCCGAGGTGGGGATGCCAAAGGCCCAGGCGCCCAGGCCCCAGGCCACGATGCCCACCGTGGCCGCGGCCAGCGCGATGAGGGCGGCGTGGGTGTCGC
The DNA here is from genome assembly GCA_944320385.1 of uncultured Atopobiaceae bacterium. Classification (GTDB taxonomy): domain Bacteria; phylum Actinomycetota; class Coriobacteriia; order Coriobacteriales; family Atopobiaceae; genus Thermophilibacter. The sequence goes on from CALUHH010000016.1 coordinate 29,887, forward strand.
CGCCAAAGTCCACCATGCCGGAGATGGTGTCCGCGACGGCCGTGGAGATGAACGACATCGCCACGAGGCCCACGAAGTTGCAGATGACCGACATGAGAATCGCCGAGTCCACGTCGATCGAGCGGGTGCCGACGGGCTCGGCGATGGCGTTGGCGGCGTCCGTGGCCCCGTTGACGAAGATGGTGCCCATGACGAGGAGCATCACGATCACGAGGAACGGGTTGGTCGAGAGGACGCCCAGGAACTGTTCGAAGCTAATCAAGTGCGCTCGCTTCCCTTGCTGGCCGCGCGCGGCCAATTGTCACAGCTTTGTAAACGCTCGATAAGAATAGCGTAAAGTGTCGTGACTCAAGGGCGAGAAGGACGTGCAGCCGCGCCGTTCGCCGCTGCTTACAAAGCCCTTACATTGCGCAGACAGGCGCGGCGGGCACGGAGAGCCGCCCGCCGCGCCCCGTCTGTTAATTGGGGACTGTCCCCAATTAACAGACGCCGTTGGAGGCGATGATCTGCTGGTAGGCGTAGAAGCTGTCCTTGCGGATGCGGGAGTAGTCGCCCGTGCCGTCATCGTGCTTGTCCACGTAGATGAAGCCGTAGCGCTTGCGCATCTCGCCGGTGCCGGCCGAGACCAGGTCGATCGGGCCCCACCAGGTGTAGCCGATGAGGTCCACGCCGTCGTCGATGGCCTCCCCCATCGCCGCCACATGCTTGCGCAGGTAGTCGATGCGGTACTGGTCGTGCACGCGCTTCTCGCCGTTCTCCTCGACCACCTCGTCAAGCGCGCCCATGCCGTTCTCCACCACCATCATCGGAATCTGGTAGCGAGCGTAGATCTGGTTGAGGGCGATGCGCAGGCCCGTGGGGTCCACCTGCCAGCCCCAGTCGGTGCTCTCCAGGTAGGGGTTCTTGCCGCCGGAGACCATGTTGCCGCCCGTGACCTCGGCGTCACCGTGCGTGGTCACCGTGTTGGACATGTAGTAGCTGAAGGTGTAGAAGTCCACCTTGCTCGCGGCGATGTCCTCGAGGTCGCCGTCGCGCACGTCCAGCTCCACGCCGTGCTCGCGCCAGTAGCGACGCGCGTAGTACGGGTAGGCGCCGCGCACCTGCACGTCGGAGCAGTACCAGTTCATGCGGTCCATCTCGGCCTGGTTTGCCCAGACGTCGGCCGGGTCGCACGTGGCGGCGTAGGTGAGGATGAAGCAGTCCATGTTGCCCATCTTGAGCTCGGGGTAGTGCTCGTGGGCATAGCGCACCACGCGGCCCGAGGCCACGAACTGGTGGTGGAGCGCCTGGTAGCACTGCTGCGGCGTAAGCTCCACGGCCGAGCCCGGCCCCTCAAAGCCGCGAATCATCGACGTCTCAAAGAGCGCGCCGGCCGAGGACGCGCCGAGGTTGATCTCGTTGAACGTGAGCCACCAGCGGACCTTGTCGTGGTAGCGGTCGAGCACGGTGCGCGCATAGCGCTCGAAGAGCCCGATGAGCTCGCGGCTCTCCCAGCCGTTGTACTTCTCGACCAGGTGATAGGGCATCTCGTAGTGAGAGAGCGTCACCAGCGGCTCGATGCCGTGAGCGCGGCAGCAGTCAAAGACCTTGTCGTAGAACGCGAGGCCCGCCTCGTTGGGCTCCAGCTCGTCGCCCATCGGGAAGATGCGGCTCCAGGCGATGGACATGCGGTACATGGTGAAGCCCATCTCGGCGAAGAGCGCGATGTCCTCCTCGTAGCGGTGGTAGAAGTCGATGCCGTCGTGGTTGGGGTAGAAGCGGTCCGGGTCGATCTTGATCGTGATCTCGCGCGGGGTGTCCACCGAGCCCCCGAGGAAGTGGTCGTCTACGCTGGGCCCGCGCCCGTCAACGTCCCACGCGCCCTCGAGCTGGTTGGCCGCCGTCGCGCCGCCCCAGAAAAAGCCCTTCGGGAAGGTAACCGCCATGATGAGCTGCCTTTCTTCTCGTCGTCTGCTGGTCACAGTATGGCGCACCCACCGGACAGAAACCGCGGTATCAGCCAAGTGGATAGTTCATTTTGCTGCGTGTGCGGTATGGGAGCGTTAGGACGACACGTTCTGATACCTTTTGGGAAAGACCTGCCGGGTAAACGCGAGCATGCCATATAGGACATTTTTTCCTGGATACGGAAGCAATTCTGTCCCATATGGCATGCTCGAGAAGACGGCGGGCGAGAAGGACCTGGGTCCCCGGGCGCCGCGCCTAGCCCAGCGGGAGCGCGCCGGCGCGGACGGCGTTCATGAGCATCGCCGACATCTCGGCGCGCGAGACCTCACGGCCCGCCTGCAGCTCGCGGGAGCCGTCCGCGAGCTCGGCGCCGCTCAGCACGCCGCTCTGGACGGCCCAGGCAACGGCCGCGCGGGCCCAGCCCGAGACCCCGCCGGCGTCGGCGAAGGCGTCGAGCGCGGAGGGGTCGGCGGCGCCCAGGTCGGCTCCGCACGCCCTGGCGACCACGGCGGCGAACTGCTCGCGCGTGAGGCCCTCGCCCACGCCGAAGCGGCCCTCGCCCGCGTAGCCGCCCATCACGCCCTCCGCGACGGCCCAGTTGACCGCGGCGGAGTACCACTGGCCCTGGGCCACGTCGGAGAGGGCGGCCCCGGGGGCGGCGGCGTCGCCGGCGCCCAGCAGGTTCCACAGCACGGCGGCCGCCTGCTCGCGGCCGAGCTCGTCGTCGGGGCCAAACGTCCCGTCGGCGTAGCCGTGGAAGGCGCCTACGCCCAGGGCCCAGTCGACGGCGTCGTGGTACCACGCGCCGGGGTCGACGTCGGGGAAGGCGTGGCCCGGGCAGAGCTCGCCGCCGTCGCAGCCGAAGGTGACCTCGACGGTCACGGCGCCGGCAGGCTGCTCGAAGGACCACGTGCCGTCGCCGTTGTCGACGACCTCGACGGGCTCGCCGTCCTTGTCGATCACCTTGACGTCGCGCACCTCCTGGCCCTCGTCGGGCTTCGGCGTGACGGTCACCTCGTCGCCCCTGTGGGGCCTGCTCGGCGAGACCTCGACGGAGCCGCCGTCGGCCTCGGGCACCTCGGGCGGGTACGTCGGGCGCGCGGGAGGGACGTAGGGCGGCGCGGGGTCAGGGTCAGGATCGGGGTCGACCGCGGACCCGGCAACGCTCACGGTCACGTCGACCGAGAAGGACGCGGATCCGGCGTCCCAGCCCTCGACCTCGGAGAAGTCGAAGTTCCCCACTCCGGAGGCCTCATCGATCGTGAACACCGCCTTGAACGTGTGCTCCCCGGCCTCGTCGAGGGTCACGCTATCGTCCGCCCATGACCACGTGCCGGGCACCTCGTTCTTCTCGGTACCAAACGTGGGCGCGCCGAGAAGAGCGTCAAGCTTCTGGGGGTTCGCGACGTCCGCGAGCACCTCGCCGACGGCAGCTTTGAGGATGACGTCACTCGGGACCGCATAGAGGACGGAGGCGGGGGAAATCTTGACCGGGGCGTCATTGGTGTTGGGAGTGCCGAGGCATGTGATTGAGGCGCTGCGCCACCACGTGTCGTCGACCAGCCTGCCGGGGATGGTGAGACGCAGGTCGTAGCTGCCGACGTCCGCGGGCGCACCCGAGGTCCAGTCGGAATCGCCATGAGTCGAGCCCGTATGGACGGCAAACTCAATGACGAGGTCATCGACGGCAGATGCCTCGCCGCGCTTTGGGTAAAAGGCCGCCGCGTCAACGGTCACGGGACCTCCGTCGTACTCCTTCTTGATGGGGGACTGGAGCACGTCCGCGCCGAAGCTCGCGTCATCCGCGGGGTACACGCGCACGGGGTAGCCGTCCTCGCCCTCGTTGGCATTGGCCACCACGGCGTGGTCCTCGGCGGGCTTGACCCCGTAGACCATGCCGAGGCTGGATGCGTCCGCGGCGCTCGCGGTGACGGCATCCCTGTCCGCGAACGCGCCGCCGGTGATAGTTATGCCCTCAACAGCAAACAGCGGCGTGGGCGAGCCCCCTGTCAGCTCAATGAGGCCATCACGTATCGTGATGCTGCCCATGACATTAATCGCATCATCAAGCGAGCCGCCCCGGACAGAGATATGTCCGCCCTCTATGGTGAGGTCGCCGGCGCAGAATATGCCCGAAGAGCCGCCAGCCGCCACAGAAAGCGATCCGACGCCTTTGATGACGAGCTCGTCGCCGTGCGCCGACAGCCCATTGCTGCTAGCAGCATTCGTCGCCAGGCTGTTCTTGCCCTTGAGCGTGAGGTCGAGCGAGCTCTGATTAACCTTTATGACGCTACCCGAGATCGAGGTGATACTCACGCCGTCGAGGGTGACATGCGCGGTGGCGGATTCGTCGGCGTCGACAACGATAGTGCCGTAGACAGTCTTAACCGACGAATCCATGGCGACCGTCATCGGCTTTTCGCTCTTGATGATAAGGGCGCTGCCTCCGAACACGTAGTCCTCTTTCGCGATGCCGCCGGTCACGACAAAGTCGCCGGTTTCGTAAGACGCGACCTCCCAGGGGTAGCTCTCGGACGTTGTCTCCTCGGCGTTCCTCATCACGGCATAGCCTGCCTCCGGGACAATGCCGTAGATGGTGCCGACCTCCCCGCCCGCGTCCCGTGCGAAGCAGCCGCCGGTGATGGTGACGCCTGCCTCTCCCTCGGCATGGGAGCCGTTGCCCAGAGCGTCTTCATAATCACTGTATGCCTCGGCCTTGACGAGGCCGCCCGTGATCTTGATATTCGAGCCAGTCTCATATATACCGCCGCCGATGCCGGCGCCGCCCGAGGCTCCCGTCGCAGTGACGGCGCCGCCCGAGATAGTGATGTTCGAGCCGGACCCGCGATCATCTCCGCCGATGCCGGCACAGCCATACTCCTCGCTCGCGTCGGCGACGAGCGCGCCCGTGCCCTCTTCCTGGCCGTATACCGTGAACGAGCTGCCCGCAGGAACCTCGATGCCGCCGTTCACCGTGAGCCGAGCGCCATCGGCAAGGATGAGGTTGACGGCGCCCGAGACCGTGACGCGCTCGTCAATCTCAACCGTCCCCTTCGCGACGTATCAGGTCATACCGTTGCCCCACTGCCAGTCGTCCTGCGTAACTTCCGTCGCATCCGCCGTAGCCACCTGGCAATTGACGTCGAGGTAGGAGACCTCGTCAGCAAGCGCGACCTCAGGCGCTACGCCAAGCGCGACCGCACACGCTACGAGAAGCGCCAGCCCCCCCGATGATTCTCTCGGCCCTGCGCATGGAACCTCCTCACGTGCGGCGGCACGTCCCCGCCGGCGGACGTCGTATATGTCATCAATTGTCCAAGAGAGCGGCGCGAGCCGCAACATCCCGCGACCGAACGGTCGCCCAGAAGACCGAACGGTTATGGCACAGGTCCCCAAGCCGGGTATGGACGGCACCGAGCATGCCATATGGGACAGTTTCCCCGGGTCCGGGCGCGATTCTGTCCCATATGGCATGCTCGACGATCTGGTTGCGTCACGGAAAAGGCCGCCGGGCGAGAAGCCCGACGGCCTGTGCGTTTGGCTGGAGCCAGCTACCAGACTCGAACTGGTGACCCCCGCTTTACGAGAGCGGTGCTCTACCAACTGAGCTAAGCTGGCGTGTCAGCGAATAATTACTATACGAGAAGCTCCGCTGCTGCGCAAGCACGTTTTTCTCGGCCACGTATGCTCGTTCTTCTCGGCCCTGCTTAAGGATTGCGGCCCATCCGGAAAATCGGCGGAAACGTGCTTAGGATTTGCCGCTCATCCGGAGAGGGAGCGATAGCGTGCTTAAGGATCTTGTCCTATCCGGGACGGCAAGCGGAGATTGCTTACGTTTTGCGTCCCATCCGGAGCGGCGAGGACGCTGTGCTTAGAAACTGCGCCCCGTCCGAGAGGGTGACGTCGAACGGGGCGCAATGTTTATGCAGGTCGAAGCCGCGCCGCCGGATAGGTCGCGATTCTTAAGCAGACCCAGGCCGCGATGCCGGATGGGACGGAATCCTTAAGCAGCCCCGACACCGCGCCCGGTTGACAAAATAACCTGACGTCCTTGTCAACCTCACAGCAGGCGCAGCACGCCGCGCACCAGCGCCTCGAAGTTCTCGGCGTGGCGGCCGGCCTCGGCGAGCACCGTCTCGTGGCTGACCGCCGGCGCACCCGACTCGTTGGCTGCCAGCGTCAGCCCCAGGACGTTCATGCCCAGCGCCCGCGCCATCACGACCTCGCACACCGTGGACATGCCCACGTAGGACACCCCAAGCGTCCGCAGCGCGGCAACCTCGGCCGGCGTCTCGAAGCACGGCCCGAGCACGCCTGCGTAGACGCCCTCCTCCACGGCGATGCCCAGGTCGTCGGCCACGCCGCGCGCAATGGTGCGCAGGTAGGGCGAGTAGGCGTCGTTCATGTCCACGAAGGGGCTCTCCACGTCGCGCAGGCCCTCCCACTCTGCGAGCGGGTTGCGTCCCGTGAGGTTGATCTGGTCGGTCAGGATGCCCAGGCCCACGTGCGCCTGGCCCGGCACCGCGCCCGTAGCGCAGGCAAAGACGATGTCGCGGCAGCCCAGGTGGTGCGCGTGGCGCACGAGCGCCGTGACCTCGGCGGCGGAATAGCCCTGGTAGAGGTGGATGCGCCCGGGATAAACGACCACGGGCACGCCGTCGATGGTGCCGACGGTGGCCTCGAAGCTGTGGCCCGCCACGGGGCGCGCGCTCTCGGGGAAGCCCTCGATGTCACGATAGTCGATGCGGCGCACCGGCCGCACGAGCGAACCCAGGTGCCCCAGGCCGCTTCCCAGCACGATGGCGACGGGGTGCTCGACGCTCGGCTTGCACGCCCTCACGGTTTCCTCGGTGACCACGCAGATCCCCTCCCTCTCGAGCCGCGCCGCAAAGACGCCCTGGCCCGGAACGAGCCTTCCAGAGTAGGTTCCATCGTAGACCAGACCGACCCCGCACGACGGGCTCTTTGCCTTGAGCACCGCCAAGCGGACCGGCGAGCGTCTCACGGCGTCGAGGGACCTCTGGGCCCCCAGGTCAAACTCCGCGGTCACGTCCCGTCCGTCGGCCAGGAGCACGCGCCCCCCGAGCTGCTCGGCGGGCGGGCGCGGCACGGGAAGCCCGCTCGCGGTCTCGGGGCACACGCGCACCACGTCGACCTTCTCCGCCAGCTCGAGCACCTCGGAGACGGGCTTGGAGCCCCCGTCGTAGCGGACGGGGGCTCCAAGCAGGCAGGCGCTTATCGCGACGCGCATCAGGACTCCGCCAGGGAGCCGATCTGGAGCGACGCGTGCGAGAGCAGGCCCTTGGTGTAGGAGGTCCACTCCTCGCCGACCTTGGTGGACGCGTCGGAGTAGGCGCTGTAGGCCACGCTGTAGGCAGCCTCGGCGGCGGCGTAGGTCGCGGCGTCGTTGGTGATCTCGTAGCCGGAGAGCGTGGCGTAGTAGTCGCCGTCGGTGCGGGCCCAGGTGCCGGCCTCGGAGTCCCACTCGTCGCCGAGAAGGGCGATGATGTAGCTGGCGTAGTCGGCGGTGGGGGTCTCCTCGGCGCCCTCCTCGGGCTCGGTGGGCTCGGTGGGCTGCGCGGGGAGCTCGGTCTCGCAGACGGCGTCGCGCAGCTTGGTCACGGTCACGCTCTCGACGAAGGTGTCGTAGACGGTGTCCTCGTCGATGCCGTAGAGCTCGGCAATGGTGGCGAGGTCGGCGCTGCCCGTCATCTGCTCGGCGTAGTCGGAGACCTCCTCGTCGCTCGCGGTGATGCCGCGCTTCTCCGCGTCGGCGAGGATAATCTTGTTCTGGGCGTACACGAGCACGTCGGAGGCGGCGGGCACGTTGTAGGTGCCGTCGTCGTTGGCGAGCGAGTCCAGGGTGGCGCCGCCGTTGGTGAGCACCTCGCGCGCGGTGATGCTCGTGCGCTGGCCGTCGTAGGTGTAGGCAGCGACGGCGCTGTCGAGCTCGCCGGCGGAGAGCGTCGTGCGGCCGTCGAGGGAGATCGAGCCGCCGCTTGCGCCGCCGAGCAGGAAGTAGCCGCCGAGCACGCCCACCACGAGCGCCACGACGCAGAGGGCGACCCACGCCGGCACCGGCAGGGTGCGGTGCGCGGGGGCGTCGTCGGCGTCGGGCGCGGGCTCGGGCTCAACCTCGGCCTCGGGCTCCACGTCCTTCTCGGCCGCGGGCTCGGGCTCGACCCCGGGCTCCGGCTCGACCTCGACCTCGGCCTCAGGCTCCGGCTCAGCCACGACCTCGACGTCCTTCTCGGCCTCGTCCTTGATCTTGTCCTCGTCTGCCATGTGCCTCTCCTCACGTCGGGCGCGCCCCGCCGGACGCGCCCCGTCAACAATCTTCAGGTTTTGATTCTACGGCCTGGCCGCGGGCTCCCCGGGCTCTGCACGAACCTATAAGAGAGCTTGAAGAATCTCTGCCGAGAAGGACTTGATGTAGCCCGTGCCGTTCTCCGCGTCAAACTTCACGCGCGCCGCGAGCGCCTCCTTGGTGGCGTCCGAGGCGCTGCCCTGGGCCAGGCGCAGCAGCGCCGCGAGCATGTCGCGGTACTCGGCGTCGCCGTGGTAGCACTGGATGGCCTCGTCCACGAGGGGCCAGACCTCGTCGGAGCGCTCGGGCGAGCTCGCGCCGAGGCGGCACAGAAACTCGAAGGCCGCCAGGCGCACCGTGGCCGACCCGTCGTCAAAAAGCGACGCCTCCGCGCCGTCGAAGGCGCCCGCGACCAGGTCGGGGTTGTCCTGCGCCACGCAGCCGAGGGCATCGAGCACCTCCCAGCGCGTCTGGGCCTCGGGGCGGAAGAGCGCGTCGATGAGGGCGTCGGCGTGCGGCGCCACCACGGCGGGGTTGGCGCGGGCCGCCAGCGCGATCGTGTGCGCGACCTCCTGGCGGCGGCGCCTGCTGGAGCCCGAGAGCTCCTCGACGAGGCCCGAGATGTCGGGCGTCTGGGTGTCAGCCATATGTGTCCTCCCTACTCACAGAACCCGTCGACCACGGCCGTGCCGCTCTTGGGGTCCTGGTGAATCTCAATGAATCCGAGCTTGGACGCCTCGCGCAGAAGCGCCGTGAACGAGCGGTACCCGTAGGACGCCTCGGAGAACTGCGGGCGCTTGCGCTTCATCGTGTCCTTGAGGCGCGAGGCCAGGATGAAGCTGTCGCTCTCGCGCTGCAGCGCGTCGATGGTCTCAAAGAGCAGCTGGTAGCAGTCCTGCTTCTCGCGCGGCACCTTGCCCTGGAAGTCCGGGATGCCGGCTCCGCGGGTGATGTCCTCGTAGAAGATGAACTCGTCGCAGACCTCCGCGAGCAGGCTGCTCGTGGCCTCCTTCATGCCCACGCCGATGACGGTCTTGCCAAACTCCTTGAGCTTGGAGACGAGCGGCGAGAAGTCCGAGTCTCCGGAGAGGATGGCAAAGGTGTCGATGTGGTCCTTGGTGAGGCAGATCTCCATCGCGTCCACGGCAAGGCGGATGTCGGCCGAGTTCTTGCCGGTGTAGGCGCGGTCCGGGATCTCTATGAGCTCGATGCCCAGCTCGTGGAGGGGCGTGACGGCGTCCGAGAAGCGCTGCCAGTCGCAGTAGGCGCGCTTCGCGGTGATGCGGCCCTTGTCGACGAGGCGCTCGAGGATGAGCTTGACGTCGGGGAGCGGGCCGGGCTCCTGGTGGCCGCGACGGTTGCGCCGCCCGGTGCCCAGGGCGAGGTTCTCAAAGTCGATGAGCACCGCGATGGAGCTCTGCGGGTTGTCGGTTGCGTTCATGAAGCGGGTGGTTCTCCTTGTCCTGCATGAGTCAAAAGGGGACAGACCCCTCTTGACTCATTTGTCGTGCGGCGCACACGGCAACACGCACAGTTCCGTTGCGTATTCTATATCCGCAGGATATTGTTTGGCAAAACCGGAACTGTGCGTGTTGTGTGGCGGTCGGGCCGGCGGGCGCTAGTGCTCGTGGTCGTGGCCGCAGTGGCACTCGTGGTCGCCGTGGTCGTCGCCGTGGCCGTGGTCGTGGCCGCAGCAGCACTCGTGGTCGTCGCCGTGGTCGTGGCCGCAGTGGCACTCGTGCTCGTCGTCCTCGTCCTGGTCGAGCAGCGACCAGTCGAGCCCGGCGGCCACGCACGTGGCCTCCTCCTGGTAGAGCAGCGTCAGGGCCTGCGTGCCCATGCGCGACCCGCCGATCTGGCAGAGCATGTCAAAGAGGGTGAACGCGGTCTCGGCGCCGGGCAGGGTGATGTCCAGGTCCTCGGAGCGCTGCAGGGCCAGGCCGATGTCCTTGCGCAGGTGCTCGGCAAGAAATCCCGGCTTGTAGTCGCCCGCGAGGGACTTGGGCGCCAGGGTCCGGGACGCGCCGGAGCCGCCCGTGCCGGACGCCATGACCTCGAGGACCTTCTCGGCGTCGATGCCGGACTGCTCGGCGAGGGCCAGCGTGTCGGCGTAGCCCACCATGCACGAGGCCAGCGAGACCTGGTTGCAGAGCTTGGCCGTCTGGCCGCCGCCCGGCTGGTCAAAGTAGAAGATCTTGGACGAGAAGGACTCGAGCACCGGGAGCACGGGCGCCGCCGCGGCCTCGGTGATGCCGGCGATGAGGGTGAGGGTGCCGTCGATCGCGCCCTGCTCGCCGCCCGTGACCGGGCAGTCGAAGGCGTGCTTGTCCTCGACCTCGGCGGCGTCGTGGATGTCGCGCGCGAGCTGCGGGGAGCTCGTGGTCAGGTCGATGAGCCAGGCGCCCTTCTTGGCGGTGCGGATCAGGCCGTCGGTGGACAGGTAGACGTCCTCGACGTCGGACGGGTAGCCCACCATGGTGAAGACCACGTCGGCGTCGGCCGCGGCCTCGGCGGGGCTTTCGGCCCAGTGCGCGCCGCGGGCGAGAAGGGCCTCGGCCTTGGCGCGCATGCGGTTGTACACGGTGAGGTCGTAGCCGGCGTCCATGAGGTGGCCGGCGATGTTGGCACCCATGATGCCGGTGCCGACGAAGGCGATCTTGCGGATCTGCACAGTGGTTCCTTTCCACAGGCAGGGTGATGAAAAGGGACAGTCCCTTTTCATCACCCCCGTTTTCAGACAGTTGCTACTTCTCGCCCTTGACGCGGCGGGCGATGCGGTCGGTGAACGAGAGGGCCTCGCGGCGGTCCTTGCCCCAGAACAGCAGCGCGACCATGCCCGGCCCCACGTGCGCGCCGATGACCGGGCCCACGGAGCTGTAGATGATGGGCACGTCGGCGCAGCCCGGCTCGCGGCGGACCTGCTCGGCCAGCCAGCGCGCGTCCTTCTCGGCGTCCGCGGACACGATGGCCAGGGGCAGCTTGTCGTCCCCGCCCTCGGCGCCGAGGTAGTTGGCCTTGAAGTCGGCCAGGATCGCGCGCAGGGCCTTCTTGCGGCCGCGGCACATGCCGCGCAGCGTGAGGGCGCCGTTGGTGTCGTAGGAGAGCTCGGGCTTGATGTCGAGCTTGCCGCCCACCGTGGCCGCGGCGGGCGGGATGCGGCCGCCGCGCGCGAGGGCGTCGAAGGAGTCCAGCGTGAAGTAGCCGTGGATGTAGTAGCGCGCCTCCTCGGCCCAGGCCACGAGCTCCTTGGCGGAGAGGCCCTTGGTCGCCTGGTTCACGGCCTCGAGGGCGAGCAGCTCGGCCGCCGCCGACGGGCAGACGTTGTCCACGACGTAGATCTCGAAGTCGGGGTGGCTCTCGCGCACCATCTCGGCCGCCTGGCGGGCGGCGTCGACGCTCGAGGAGAGGCCGCGCGTGAAGGCCAGGTAGACCGTCGGCGTGCCCTCCTCGGCCGCGCGCTCAAAGACCTCGAGGTAGTGGCCCGGGGTGACGGCAGAGGTGGTGGCCGTCTCGCCCGCGCGCATGCGGTCGTAGAACTCCTTGGGGGTCATGGACTTCCAGAGGTCGTCGACGTGCTCCTCCCCGCCCATGACGTAGGTGAAGCTCACGACCTCGACGCCGAGCGCCTCGGCGACGCCGGGGGCGAAGTCGGCGCAGGAGTCGACGATGATCCTCACGTTGGACGCGCGATGATACGCGCGGCCCAGGCGCGCAGCCTCCTGCGACGCCTGGGCGTTGGTGTCTGACGCGAGCCCCTGCTCGGCGGCCGCGTCCTCGATTGCGGTGGTGCTGGTGGTGTCGCTACTGCTCATTCTCTTCCTCGATCTTGGGCTTGATGATGCCGTACCCGCCGTTCTTGCGATGGTAGATCACGTTGACCAGGCCGGTGGTGGCGTTGGTGAAGACATAGAAGTCGTGGCCGATGAGGTCGGTCTGGACGAGGGCCTCCTCCTCCGTCATGGGGAACAGGTCGACGTACTTCTCGCGCACGAGCTGGTCGTCCTCGGTCTCGTCGGGGGCCGGCTCGATGAGGCTGGCCAGGTCCTCCTGGGTGACCGTGCCGCTCTTGGCCGCTGCGACGCGCTGGCGGCGGTCGATGACGCGGGTCTTGTACTTGCGCAGCTGGCGGGTGACCTTGTCGGCGGCGTCGTCGATGGCGGCGAACATGTCGTCGGAGCTCGCGACCACGCGGACGACGTTGTCACGGACAAACACCGTGACCTCGCACGTCTTGCGCTCGGGGTTGGAGGGGTTCTTGTCCACGCGCAGAACGACATCGCAGGTCATGGGCTTGATATCGAACACCTTGAGCGCGTTGCCGACCTTCTCCTCAACGTGATCGCGAAGAGAGTCGGAGACTCCCACCTTGCGGCCCGAGATCTTGATGTCAACCATGCGAACCTCCTAACGATTGCCATGGGCGGGCGCGGCGGGCGCGACCGCTCCTAGGACATTGATACCCAAATGCGCGCGGTCAATGCCTCCCTCATTGCGTCACCATCTGCCTGAGCGGCATGCTCCTTTCGGCGTGCGTCACGGGGCGAGAAGAGCGTCGGGCTCCTCGGGGTCCTCCGCGTCGTCGACGCCGACGGCGGTGCCGATGAGGGTGCCGCCCTCGGAGTCGTCGGCGCCCTCGGAGTTGGCGTCGGCGCCCTCGTTGTCGGCCTCCTCGTCCTTCTCGGCCTCCTCCTGCGGGTCGGGCAGGCCGGTCACGACCGTGGCCTCGGTGAGCGCGGGGAAGTCCCCGACCCAGCGGGACTTGCCGATCGCGGCGACGCCGTTGGTCTGGATCTCGTCAAGGGCCGCCTGGACGCTGCCGAGTAGCTCCGCGGCGTCGGCGGCGACCGCGATCCCCACGGTCAGCGGCGTGTCGATGGTGCCCGCGAAGGAGACGCCCGTGTAGGAGGTCGCGAGGTAGGCGCCCGCGTAGGCGTCGCAGATGACGTAGTTGACCGTGCCCGCCGAGAGCGCCTCGAAGGCCTCGTTGAGGTTGGTGAAGTCCTGCTCGACGACGCCGAGGTCGAGCCCCACGAGGGCGACCTGCGAGACCGAGCCGGCCTGGACGCCGATCGTGGCGCCGGCGAGGTCGGCGGCGGTCACGGGGACTGCGGCGACCTCCGTGGCGCTGAAGACGCCGAGCGCGCTCTGGGCGTAGGAGCCCACGACGGTGCAGCCGGTCTCGTCCGCCTCGGCGCCCATGACGACGTCGCAGGTCTCCACGCCCTCGGCGACGCTCTGGACCGGGACAAACTCCACGCTGCCGAGGCCGAGCTGGTCGGCGAGGGCGTAGGCGGTGTCGACGTCGATGCCGCGGTAGCCGCCGTCGTCGCCGGCGATGACCAGCGGCGCGGTGCCGGTTGCCTGCAGGCCCACCGTGAGGGTTCCGGGCGTGACGAGGCTCTCGTCGCTCACCGCGGGCACGAGGCTCTCGTGGCGCTGCTCGCGCGCCTCGGCGACGGTCACGGGGTCGGTGATGTCACGGACGATGCTCTGGAAGACGCCGCCGACCTCGGAGGGGACGTCGGCGATGCTCGAGCAGCCGGTAACGAGCGTGGCGCAGAGGGCGGCGGCGAGGGCCCCTGCGGCAAGGGAGAAACGCGGGCGCTTCATGGAGAACTCCCGTCTTCGTGGTCTCATCGTGCGTCCCGCCCAGCTGACCTGGTCTTTGCCCCCACACCCGCGCACCGGGGACGTCGCTTTTGGCGCCGCGGCGCCTCCACTTTTGCCCCTCTCGCCCGCGAGGCCGGATGCCTCTTAGGTATGACGGGCGGTGCGACTTACCTCTAGGACGAGCCATGATCGCTCGGGCGCGCACGCCCGCGCTTACGTGGATCCCTTTGTCCTCGTCTGACATGGACTTGGGCCCCGGCGGCGCCGGCGCCCGCAACCACAGACCTGGCCGAGACGTCTGCTAAGTATACCCCCGGGGGCGTGCCGACGGCGGCGTCATGCTCGCGGATGCCGGTGCCCGATAAGCGAGAAATGCGTGCCGCGGTGCCCGATTTCCGAGAAATGCGTGCGTATGGTGCCGGAATCGCTCCGTCTGCGCACGGCCGACGCACAGACGGCGCGATTCCGGCACCGGGCCGGGACCGGTCGCGGGCGCTGTCTTGCCGGCCCCAGGTTCTTCTCGGCCGGCTACCACACGCGGGCCAGGACGCACGCCGTGACCGAGGCGGCGCCGCGGGCGAGCAGGGCGCGTGTGGCCTCGGCGATCGACGCGCCCGTCGTGGCCACGTCGTCGAGCAGCAGCAGGCGCGCGCCGCCCACGTCGCCGCGGGCGAACATCGTCCCCTCGAGGTTGGCGGCGCGCTCGTCGCGGCCGAGCACGCGCTGGTCGCGGGCGCGCGGGCGCACCAGCACGTCGGTCAGCGGGAGGCCTGACGCCCGGCAGAGCTCGCGAGCCACGAGCTCCATGTGGTCGAAGCCGCGCCGCGCGTAGGCCGCCGAGGTGGCGGGGACGAAGCAGACGCCGTCGGTCGCAGAGGGCGAGAAGCGCGGGAGCCCGTCGCGGGCGGGCCAGGCCGACGCCTCCTCGAGGGCGATGAGCAGGGCGGCGGCCATCACGGCGGCGAGGCGCAGCTCGTGGCCGTCCTTGAGGCAGGTGACCATCCGGGCGGGGGTTCCGTGGAAGCCGAGCGCGGCTATCGTTGCGCGCGCGGGCCAGGTGCCGTCGCACTCCGTGCAGGTGAGGAAGCCGTGCGGCGCGCCGCAGCAGGGGCAGGCGCGGCGCTGCTCGACCCACGGCAGCGCGGCGCGGCACTCCGCGCAGATGAGCTCGCCGGGCTGGTCGCAGCCCACGCAGCGCGTGGGCCAGAGGGCCTCCGCGAGCCCCTCCCCCAGCCGAGCGGCAAGACGCCCGATACGCATGCGACCCCCTTCCGTCTGCGGATGGGGGTCGCCTCGGTGATGGCAGTGTAGCACGTGCGGGGGCGCCGCGGTGCCAAGATCGCGGCCCGTCCGGGCGGCGGGCGGTTGCGTGCTTAAGTGTTGTGTGCCATGACGTTGTTTACGCCGACGATGCGCGACATGGGTGGGAGGCCCCCGCAGGCGCTG
>CALUHH010000017.1 GCA_944320385.1 uncultured Atopobiaceae bacterium
AAACTGGCGAAAGTCCGTTTGCGCGACCGGCGCCGATTCTTTTGCGCGATTGGCGAAAAGTACGTTGACGGTATCACGGGCGGGACGAGTACGAGGCCATGGTCCGCGACGCGAGCCCCGTGCCGCTCGACGCGGCGCCGCTGCCGGGCTTCGGCCCCGACGCGCTGTGCCCCGAGAGCGTCGCCGCCTACCGCAACGCGCTCTCCTCCCGCCGTCCCGGCCACTCCTGGCTCGCCCTCTCGGACGAGGAGCTCCTCGTGAGGCTCGGGGCGCTCGGGCGCGAGGGGGGCGAGGGGCCGCTGCTCGCCACGCGGGCGGGCCTGCTCATGTTCGGGCACGAGCACGAGGTCGTGCGCGAGTTCCCCTCGTTCTTCCTCGACTACCGGGAGCGCTACGAGGGGGAGGGCGGGCGCTGGAGCGACCGCGTGACCACGGCCGACGGGGAGCGGCCCGGCAACGTCCTCGGCTTCTGGCAGGCCGTCTCAGCGAGGCTCACCGCAGACCTCAGGCGCCCCTTCTCCACCGACGCCGCCCAGCTGCGCGTGGACGACACCCCCATGCGCAGAGCGCTGCGCGAGGCGCTCGTCAACGCGCTCATACACGCGGACTACTACGGGAGCAGGCCCGTCACGGTCATGAAGTTCCGCGACAGGGTGGAGGTCGCCAACCCCGGGGACCTGCGCGTCCCGGCCGACGTGGCGCTCAGGGGCGGGATCTCGGACGCCCGGAACCCCACCCTCATGAAGATGTTCTCGCTCATCGACGCCTGCGAGCGCGCGGGGAGCGGCCTCGACGCCATCCGCTCCGCGTGCGCCGCCGCGCACGCGGCCGACGTGGAGCTCTCGGACGCCCACGAGCCCCCCGTCACGCGCCTGACGGTCCACCTGGGCGACGCCGCGGCGCTCGGGTCCCCGGCGGCTCCGGCCGCCGCGCCGCCGACGGACGAGGAGCGCGTGCTCGGGCTGCTGGCTCGCGTGGGCGAGGCGCCGCGCTCCGCGGTGCAGTCCGAGCTCGGCTACGGGGGCACCAAGACCAAGCGCCTCCTCTCCTCCATGGTGGCGCGCGGCCTGCTCGAGACGAGGGGCGCGGGCAACAGGGTCACCTACGTCCTCGGCCCCCAGGGGCGTCCGGGCGCCCCCGCCCCGGGCCTGTGAGGGCGGGGGGCGCCTAGGCCCTCGCGGGCGGCGGGGCCGGGCGCGCCGCTAGGCGCCCAGGCAGCGCAGAGGGATCACGTAGACGCCCTCCTCGGTGCGGCGCGCGTAGCGGGAGAGGCCCGTGACCACCGCCGTGAACTCGGGCTCGCGCACGCGCGCCCGGGGGTTCTCGCAGAGCTTCCTGCGCAGCCGCAGCAGGCTCGCCACGCCGTCGGCGACCTTGTCCTCGCTCACCTTGAACTCGAAGGCCGCCCACCTGCCGTCGGCGAGCTCGACGACGGCGTCCGCCTCGAGGCCGGAGTCGTCGCGGTAGTAGCGCACCGGCTCGAAGCCCACGTCCGGCAGGGCGCGGGCGAACACCGTGAGGTCGCGCACGCACATCGCCTCGAAGAGCAGGCCGAAGGTCTGCCAGTCGCGCAGCAGCGCCTCGGGCCCCATCCCGAGCTGCGCCGCCGCGAGCGAGGGGTCCGCGAGGTAGCGCCTGGGCTTGGTGGCGAGCCTCTTGCGCGAGCGCGACTGGGGGACCCACCCCGGCACCTCCTCCACGAGGTAGCTCTGCTTGAGGAACGAGAGGTAGGACGCCAGCGTGTCCTCGGAGATCAGCGACGCGGGGTCGTCCTCCCCGCCGTACATGTCCGCGATGACGGTGCGGTAGGTCGCGGCCTGGCCGAGGTTGCGCGCGAGGGAGGCGACGACCCTGCTCGTCACCTCGCCGTCCCTGCCCGCCGCCGGCGCGCTCTCCGTGAAGAACAGCCTCAGGTACTCGCGGGCGACCGTCTGGGCGGAGGCGACGCCCATGCCGACCGCCTCGGGCCAGCCCCCGCGGCACGCCAGGTCGACGAGCTCGCGGGTGCCGTCCGGCGCCACGCAGGGCTCGAACTCGCCGCGGAAGAGGCCCGCCAGGCTGACCGCCCCCGTGGAGTCGCCGCTCTCGGCGAGCGTCATGGGGTGCATGCGCACGCGCCCGATCCTCCCCGCGCCGCTGTGGGCGGGCTGCTCGGCGCCGCGCCTGGCGAGGGGGGCCGAGGAGCCCGTGAGGATCCACCCCCCGCGGATCCCCCGGGAGCGGTCCACCCCGCGCCTGACGGCGTCCCAGATCCTCGGGGCGAGCTGCCACTCGTCGATGACGTGGGGCCTCTCCCCGAGCGTCATGAGGGAGGGGTCGGCGCGGGCGAGGTCGAGGTCGTCGTCCACGTAGCTGACGCTCGCCCCGTGGGAGAGGGCGGTCCACGTCTTGCCGCACCACTTGGTGCCGGCTATCTCCACCGCGCCGAACGTGGCGAGGTAGCGCTCGACCTGCTCGTCGACCACGCGCGGGAGGTAGCCCTCCGGCGTCAGCCTCTCCTCTGCCATGTCCCCTCCTCCTCGCGCCCATCTGCGTCGAGCATACCAGTGCGACCGGGATTTTCCCAGTCCCTCGTTCGGCATTTTCCGAAAATCCCGTTCGGCATTATCCGAAAGCCGTCGCCGGTGGGCTGATTGCCACTCGTGGCGCGCAAAGTCATGCGCCCGCCTTGCCAGCCGAGCTCAGGCACTACCGGGACGACTCAAACCTCGAGGTCGACCTCGTCGTCGAGCGCGAGGACGGCGCGTGGGGCGCCTTCGAGGTGAAGCTCGGGGCGGACCGGGAGGACGTCGGGGCGCGCAGCGTGCTGGCGCCCGACCGCAAGATGACCGAGCGGGGCGAGAGGCCCGCGTCCGTGCTCGCCGTCGTCGTGGGGGTCGGCGGGGTCGCGCGCGTGAGGCCGGACGGCGTGCGCGTGGTGCCGGTCGATCACCTGGGGGCCTAGCCCCGCGTCGCCTCCCCACGGTCGCCGAGCCCGGGCGTTGCGGCAGGACCACCGCCCCGCGACGTGGGGGCGCGCCCGCGCCCCGGCGCCCCTCGCGGGATTTGCGTGTATAGTTGTGAGCAAACTTTTGCGCGTACTTTTGCGCGCAAAACATGTCGGCAAGAGCTTCGGACGGAGGGGTCATGCGAGAGGGCAGGCAGCTCGAGTTCAAGGAGGACGTGAGCGCGTCGTTCCTCAAGACGGTGTCGGCGTTCGCAAACTACGGCGGGGGCTCCGTGCTGTTCGGCGTGGCGGACGACGGCAGGGCCGTGGGCCTCGCCGACCCGGTGGCGAGCTGCCTCGACATCGAGAACCGGGTGAACGACGCCATCTCCCCCCGACCCGACTACTCGCTCGAGGTCCACGAGGCGGACTCCGTCGTGGAGCTGCGCGTGCGCCCGGGCGCCTCCAAGCCCTACCTCTACCGGTCGAAGGCATACAAGCGCAGCGACTCCGCGACCGTGGAGGTGGACACGGTCGAGCTCACCCGCCTCGTCCTCGAGGGGGGGAACACCTCCTTCGAGCAGCTCCCCGCCGCCCGCCAGGACCTCACCTTCAAGACCCTGGGCGAAGCGATGGTGAGGCGCGTCGGCATCGCCTCCTTCAACGAGGACACCCTGAAGACACTGGACCTCCTCTCTACGGAGCGGGGCTACAACAAGGCGGCGGAGATTCTTGCCGACGAGGGCGGCCTCCCCGGAATCGACCTGGCGCGCTTCGGGGAGAGCGTGAGCGTGATCCTGCGCCGGGTGACGCTCGAGGGGGTCTGCGCCCTCACGGAGTTCGAGGAGGCGGCGCGGGTCTTCGAGGAGCTCTACTGCCACGAGGAGGTCTCGGGCACCGTGCGTCGCAGGGTCGAGACGATACCGCTCGCGGCCTTCCGCGAGGCCCTGGCCAACGCCCTCGTCCACAGGACGTGGGACGTCTCGGCGCGCATCCGCGTCTCGATGTACGACGACCGCGTGGAGGTGTCCTCCCCGGGAGGGCTGCCCGCGGGCATCTCCGAGGACGAGTACCTATCGGACATGGTCTCGGTGCGGAGGAACCCGATCCTCGCCAACGTCTTCTACCGGCTCGGCCTCATCGAGGCCTTCGGCACGGGGATCCTCCGGATCAGGGAGGCCTACGCGGGCAGCGCCAGCAGGCCGCGCTTCGACGTGCGGGAGAACTCCGTCACGGTCACCCTGCCCGTCCTCGCCGAGGACCTCGGCCTGACGGAGGACCAGATGCGCGTCTACGAGCTCCTCAGCCCCGTCCGCGCGCAGGCGGGCGGAGAGCTGCACGCGCGGGTGGACTTCAGCCGCTCAAAGCTCAACGGCATCCTCAAGGCGCTCGTGGGCCGCGGCCTCGCGAGGACGACCGGCGCGGGCAGGGGCCTCAAGTACCTGCGGGGCTAGCCCCTGGCGCGGCGGCCGGCGGACCCATCAAGAATCTGGGTGGCATCCCCGCGCCGGGTGAGGAGGTCGCTCGGGGGCGGCGTTCGCGTCGTGGACAGGCGTCCCGGGACGACCACCCTCTACGACGGGGTCGCCTCGCAGCCGGTCGCAGACGCGCTGCGGTCCGCGGCCGGGACGATGGGCAGGGAGCGGTGCCTCGCCGCCGCGGACGAGGCCGAGAGGCTCGGTTGAGGGGGCGGTCGAGTGGGCGAACGAGCTGATCGGCGCGATAGACGGGGCGGGGCTGCCTGGGCACACGGCCCCTGCCCGCGCCCTTCTCGGCAACTTTGTGTGGCTTGCATCGTCGTGCCCTCCCCGGGGGCCGCGCATGGCCGGAGCGGGGCGTCGCGCGGATATAATCTGCTCTCGTGAAGAAAACGCCCGGAGGGAGGCAAGCTTGGTGCTGGACCGTTCCATCTCGAGGAGGGGACTTCTCGCGCTCGGCGCCGCCCTCTCCCTCTCCGCCTGCTCCGCGGGGGGCGGGGCGCCGGACGGCGGGTCCCCCCAGGCGGAGGTCCTGGAGGACCGCCTCGCCAGCGCCGCAGCGTCCGCCCTCAACGCCCTGACGTGGCAGGAGGTCGCGGAGCTCTCCGCGCGCATCTCCGCCGCGGGCGACGACGCGGAGGCGGCCGCCATCGGCGCGGCCGCGGGCGTGCTCGACGCCGACGGCGTGCCCGAGCGCTCCCAGGCCAAGATCGTCGAGCTCTCCGACGGCACGCTCGCCCGCGTGCGCGTGGTGGGCTACCGCCGCGGTGCCCTCTCCGACGGCACGCGCGCGGGGCTTGTCCTCGCCTTCGCGGACGCCATCGCCTCCCGCGGCGTCACCGGCTCCCGCTCCACGGAGGGCGGCTGGGCGGCGTCCGAGCTGCGCTCCTGGCTCAACGGCGAGGCGCTGGGCCTCCTCCCGGAGGACCTGCGCGCCGTCATCCGCCCCGCCTACAAGACGACGGTCGCCTCCCTCGGCGAGGAGCCGGGCTACACCGATGACGCCCTGTGGCTCCTCAGCGAGTCCGAGCTCGCGGGCGAGGGCGCGGCCGAGGAGGGCGAGGCCCTGCAGCTCTTTGAGGCCAGCCCCCAGGGGACGCCCCTCTTCGACGACGCCTTCCGCCGCTACGACCGCGCGACGGGCGCCTGGGACTGCTGGTGGGAGCGCTCGCTCGACCCCGCGCGCGAGTCCTTCCTCTTCCGCTCCTACGGCGGCGGGCACACCCAGGCGATCAAGTACGGCCCCAACTTCGAGCTGGGCGTCGCGCCCGGCTTCTGCCTCTGAGGTGACCATGAGAACCCTGACCAAAGACCTCGCGCTCGTCGCCGGCCGCGCCCTGCTGCTGTTCGTGGGCATAGACGTCCTTCTCGGCTCCGCCCTGCTTGTTCTGGGCGTCACGGTGGGACCGCTGCTGCTGCCCGCCTCCGCGGTTGTCGCGGTGGCGGCGACGCTCGCCCTGCACCGCGGGCTTCCCCGGGCGGACCTCGCCGCGGGCGTCCTGCTCGCCGTGGCCGTTGCCGCCGCGAGCGTGGCCGTGGCCGGCGCCTTCGTGGACATGAGCTACGACGGCAACTCCTACCAGAAGGTGGCCATGGGCGCGCTCGCCCACGGGTGGAACCCCGTCTACGAGAGCATCGACGCCTACTACCTGCGCTCGCCCGTGTCCCTCTCGCCGGTGACGCACGCCCTCTGGGCGGACCACTACCCCAAGGCGAGCTGGGTCTTTGGCTCCTCCGCCTACGCCCTCGTGGGCAACATAGAGGCCGGCAAGTCCGTCAACCTGGTGATGGGCGCGGCGATGGCGCTGCTGCTGTGGCACTACCTGCGCTCGCGCTTCCTCGGGGCCGCCGGGGCGGGCGCCGTCTCGGCCCTCGCGGCGGTCAACCCCATCACGCTCCCGCAGTACCTGACCAACTACGTGGACGGGCTTCTCGCCTGCACCCTGTTCGCCATCGTCGCGATGCTCGTGGCGCGCGCCGACGAGCGCTTCTGCCAGGGCAGGGGCGCGGCTGCCGACGCCGCCCTGGCGGCGGCGGTGCTCGTGTGCGTCAACATCAAGTTCACCGGGTTCGTGTACGCCGGGTTCTTCTGCGGCTCGTTCTGGGTGCTCGAGCTCGTGCGCTCCCGCCTCTCCGGGGGGTCCGCCGCCCTGGGGAGGACCTTCGCGCGCAGGACCGGCTACTACCTCGCCGTGGTGGCCGTCTCCGTCCTGGTGGCGGGGTCCAACAGCTACGTCCGCAACGCCGTGGACCACGGCAGCCCCTTCTACCCGCTCATCAGCTCCCAGCAGGTGGACATCATCGAGGGCTACCAGCCGGACAGCTTCGCCAGCATGAACCCCTACAAGCAGTTCGCGCTCTCCGCCCTCTCCAAGACGTCCAACCTCTGGAAGGAGGACGTCCAGCTCAAGGTCCCGTTCACCTTCTCGGCCGACGAGCTCTCGGTCAGCGTGGTGGACGCCAGGCGGGCCGGCTTTGGCGCCTTCTCCAGCGGCATCTTCCTCGTCTCCGGCGCCGCGTGCCTCGTCGGCTGCGCAGTGCTGTGGCGCCGCGACCGCGCGTGGCTCGGCGTCGCGGCGGCCTTCGTCGTGCCCTCGGTGGCGCTCGTCGGCCTCACCGACGGCAGCTGGTGGGCGCGCTACACGCCGTACCTGTGGCTGGTCCCCTGCATGGCGCTCGTGATGCTCCTCGGCGCCCAAGGCCCGCGCCCCGCGGCGCGCCGCGTCCTCGGAGCGGCCCTCGCGCTCGTGATGGCGGTAGACGTCCTCACCTTCGCGCCCGCCGTCCTGTACTCCGCCTCGTGCACGCGCGAGTACCGGGAGTTCTCCCAGGGGCTCCTCGCCCGCGGGGAGGAGGTCTCGGTGACGCTGACCGACGCTGCCCTGGGCGGCGTCCTCTACAACCTCCGCGACGACGGGGTAGACTACCGTTACGTGCCCGGCGTCGAGGGCGGGGCGTCCCAGACCCTCGGCTTCGTAGGGCTCGTCGCAGCGGAATAGCCCACGGGCCGCCCCGCCCGCGGGCGCGGCGCGCGGCAGAAAGGTCTGACGTGTCCCAGCTCTCCACCGCCCTCCGCCTGCTGAGGGCCAAGCACTGGATAAAGAACGTCCTGGTGTTCTTCCCCATAGCCTTCGGCGGGGTCCTGCTCACCGACGGGCGGGCCCTCGGGGCCACCGTCGCGGGCTTCTGCGCGCTCTCGCTCGTGGCGTCGGGCGTCTACGTGGTCAACGACATCCGCGACGTCGAGCGCGACCGCGCCCACCCCACCAAGCGCAACCGCCCGATCGCCTCGGGCGCCGTGAGCGTGCGCGCGGCCTCGGCCGCGGCCGTGGCGCTCTTCGCGGCGGGCCTCGCCGTGGACCTGCTCGCCGCTGGCCCCGACCTGCCCTCGCTCGCGTGCCTTCTCGCCTACGTGGCGCTCAACCTCGGCTACAGCTTTGGCCTCAAGAACGTGCCCATAGCCGACATCGCCATCCTCGCCGCGGGCTACCTCATCCGCGTGCTCTACGGCTCGTGCCTCACGGGGATAGACATCTCCGCCTGGATGTACCTGACCGTGCTCTCGCTCTCGTTCTACCTCGGCCTGGGCAAGCGCAAGGGCGAGCTCGACGCGGCAGGCGGCGGCCCGGTCCGCCCGGTGGTCGAGAAGTACCCGGCGGAGTTCCTCTCGAGCAACATGACGGTCTTCTTTGCCCTGGGGCTCGTGTTCTACTCCCTGTGGGCCACCGACGCCGGCACTGTGGCGCGCACCTCCGGCGGCATGGTGCTCACCATCCCCATCGTCTTTCTCATCTGCCTGCGCTACAGCCTGGTGCTGGGGCGCGAGGGGCAGGGCGACCCCATCGAGGTGGTCCTGGGCGACAGGGCCCTCATGGCGCTGCTCGCGGTCTTCGCCGCGGCGGTGCTCGTCATCATCTACGCGGGGTGAGCCGTGGACGCCTACGACTTTGACGGGACCATCTACGACGGGGACTCCTCCGTCGACTTCACCCTCTTCTGCCTGCGCCGGCGGCCCGCCTGCCTGCTCAGCGTCCCGCGGATGGCGGCCTCGGCCGCGCTCTACGCCCTCGGGCGCGTCGACAAGACGCGCATGAAGGAGGGGCTGTTCTCCTACCTGCGCCGCGCCCGCGTGGACGATGCGCTTCTCGGGGAGTTCTGGGACGCACACCTGCGCAAGGTCAAGGCGTTCTACTTGGAGCGCCGCAGGGACGACGACCTCGTGATCTCCGCCTCGCCGGAGTTTCTGCTCGCGCCCGCGTGCGCGCGCCTGGGGGTCCGCCCGCCCATAGCGTCGCGCGTCGACCGCGCCACGGGCCGCTTCGACGGTCCCAACTGCCACGGCCCGGAGAAGGTCCGCCGGCTGCGCGAGGCGCTGCCCGGCGCCCGCGTGGGCGCGTTCTTCTCGGACAGCGCCTCCGACGCCCCCATGGCGCAGGTGGCCGAGCGCGCCTGGGCGGTCTCCGGGGACAGGGTCTTCCCGTGGCCGGAGTCGTGGTCGGCGGCTCCGCGGCGCTCCTGACGGCGCCGCCCGCGGTTCCCGCGACCCCTCCCGCCCCGCTTAGGGCTATGTTTGTGTGACCGCCCGGCGTTGCCGAGCTGGTCGTTGCGAGCGTGGCTCAGGCTCAGTGATGGGAGGTCCCCCATGATTTCCGTAGGAATCGACGTCGCCAAGGACAAGCACGACTGCTTCATCCTCAACTCCGACTACGAGGTGCTGGAGGACGTCTTCACGATACCCAACAGCCACGAGGGCTTTGCCCTGCTCACCGACAAGATCGCCGCGTGCGCGCAGCCCGGCGACGACGTGAGGGTGGGCCTGGAGGCGACCGGCCACTACAGCTACAACATCCTCGGGTTCCTGCTGGCAAACAAGCTGGACACCTACGTCCTCAACCCGCTCTCGGCCAACCTCTACCGCAAGAGCCTCACCCTGCGCAAGACCAAGACCGACCGCGTGGACGCGCGCAACATCGCCGCGATGCTCATCTCGGGCAAGGGGCTCCGGCCCTATCGCGGGGAGGAGCGCCGCAACGAGGAGCTCAAGTCGCTCACGCGCTACCGCTTTGACAAGGTGCGCGACCGCGCGAAGCTCAAGCAGTCCGTCTCGCGCCTGGTGTGCATCCTGTTCCCCGAGCTGGAGCGGATGGTGCCCACGCTGCACATGGCCTCGGTCCACGCGCTGCTCGAGCGCTACCCCGGCGCCCGGCAGGTGGCCGCCGCCGACGAGGGGGAGCTGCGCGAGCTTCTGGCCGTGAGCTCCCGCAACCACCTGCGCGACGAGCTGGCCTCCGAGCTCAGGGTCGCCGCGGCGAGCTCCATCGGCTCGGACATGCCGGCCAAGTCCATGGAGCTGCAGCACACCATCCGCCTGATCCGCGAGCTGGGGGCGGAGATCCGCGAGGTCGAGGCCTCCATCCGCGCCATCATGGACGAGCTGGGCTCTCCGCTCACCACCATCCCCGGCATCGGCCACAGCATGGCGGCCATGATCTTGGCGGAGGCGGGCGACCTCTCGCGCTTTGAGACGCCGGACAAGCTGCTAGCCTACGCGGGGATGTCCCCCTCCACCTACCAGTCCGGGCAGCTCAAGAACTGCTACCCCCACATGGAGAAGCGCGGGTCGCGCTACCTGCGCTACGCGCTCTACAACGCCACCAAGTACGTGTGCCGCTGGGACCCCACCTTTGCCGCGTATCTGCAGAAGAAGCGCTCCGAGGGCAAGCACTACAACGTGGCGCTCTCCCACGCCACCAAGAAGCTCGTGCGCTTGATCTTTGCGCTGGAGCGCTCGGGCGAGCCCTATCGGCCGGCGCATGCCGAGAAGGGCGGCGACGGCGCGGCGTAGGGCGTCAGCGGCGGTGCAGCAGGAAGTCGGCGGCGGAGAGGATCTTCTGGCGGATGATCGCGGCGGTCTCCATGTGAAAGATCTGCATCAGATGCAATTATTTTCACATGAAGGACGAGAGACGTGAGGGCGGGGCGCACCTGTGGCGGAGGGCGCGTGTAAAAATCCTGCCTCAGGCGAAAATCTTTCAGATTGCCGCGGCGGAGTGATAGCGCCCGCCCGATATAGTCGCGGTGCCGGCGCCTCAGTTTCGCGTGATCCTGCAGCAAATTCACTGTTTTAGACTGGCTGATTCTGCAGTTATAATCGTATCGGAGACTGGCTGATTCTGTAGAGAGGTGCTGGTATGTATAGGAGGAAGTGCTATGACAAGTTGCTCGAGTGGAAGAGGGACTCGTGCGGCAGGAGCGCCCTCCTGATCGAGGGCGCGCGGCGCGTGGGAAAGACGACCCTCGTGCGGGAGTTCGCCCGGCGCGAGTACGCCGCGTCCATCTACATAGACTTCTCGGTTGCGGGAAGGGACACGCTGAACCTCTTCCGCGATGGGCGCGACGACGTGGACACGTTCCTCAGGACGCTGCAGCTGCTCTACGGGACGAAGCTGCCCGAGCGAGATGGGCTTGTTATCTTCGATGAGGTCCAGAGGTTTCCCCTCGCGCGGGAGTACGTGAAGCACCTCGTGGCGGACGGGCGCTTTGACTACGTTGAGACGGGATCGCTCGTGTCGATACGGAAGAACGTCAGGGAGATAGTCATTCCCTCGGAGGAGGACCGTCTTGAGCTGAACCCCATGGACTTCGAGGAGTACCTCTGGGCGTGCGGGCATGACCTCTACGCTGAGGAGGTCCGCCGAGCTTGGGAGAGGCTCTCATCGCTGCCCGACGCCGTCCACGCGAAGCTCATGCGCCTGTTCAACGAATACATGGTCGTGGGTGGAATGCCCCAGTCCGTAGAGGCGTTCGTGGAGGAGCGGGACTTCGAGCCGTGTGAGCACGTGAAGAGGAGAACGCTGCGGCTGTACCTCGACGACATCGCCAAGTTCGGCGGAGTGGACTCCCGTCGGGCGCGCGCCATCTTCCAGGCGATCCCCGGCCAGCTCTCGGGGGCGTCCAAGAGGTTCAAGTTCTCCTCGCTCGGGGGCGGGGCGCGCTACGACAGCTGCGAGACGGCGCTGGACTGGCTTGCGGACGCCCACCTCGCGAACCTATGCCGTCTCTGCACCGACCCCTCAGTCGGGCTCATGATGAGCGAGGCGGCGAGCTCGCTCAAGTGCTACATGGTGGATACGGGGCTTCTGGTCTCACACGCGTTCTCCGATGGGCCGGAGTCCATCCGCGTCCAGCGCGACCTGCAGCTCGGCAGAATCTCGACCAACCGCGGGATGCTCGTCGAGAACGTCGTGGCGCAGCAGCTCAGGGCCTCTGGTCACTCCCTGTTCTACCATGCGTGGGAGAAGCCTCCCGTGAGCGAGGGGGGTCGGCCGCGTCCCCGCGAGGTCGACTTTCTCCTGACGCGCGGCTTCGCGGACGCCGCCGGCAAGCCGCGCGTGTGCCCCGTGGAGGTGAAGTCCACGAAGAGCTACAGCACGGTCTCCCTCGACGACTTTGCCGATCGCTACGGCAGCCGGGTGGGCAATCAGGTGGTGCTCCACCCAAAGCAGCTTCGCCGCGACGGCAACCGCTGGTACCTTCCGCTCTACATGGCCCACTGCCTGTGAGGGCCTTTGCTCACGCCCCGCGTGGCGCCCCCGCGAGCCCCTTCGTTCCGGGTAGACGAGGGGGCACTCTGGCCGGACGTGGGATTGAGGGTGCCGCCCCCTTCGGAGCGAGACGCCTCCGTAAACCCCCTCCCATTTCTTGGACTTCCATCTCCTTGCCCAAGAAATAGGAGGCAGCTCAATGACGTCGTTCACCTGGCTCTCGATGCCGAGGCAACTCGCCACCGGGTCGGCGAGGCCCACGGCCCTGCCGTCATCCGCCACGCCAAACAGGATGGAGCTCCTGCCGTAGTTGGCGAACGTCGACACCATCCTGAGGAACGACGCGCTCACGTTCTCCTTGAACTAGAGTTGCCCGCCCCCTCGCATGGCCTCTCCGCCCAACGCGCTTGCCAACATTTTTTGCGTGCAAGACCGTGTGCAAGTCGGCGGGAGCTACGCGCTCGGACGGCCCCCGTCTCCCCCTTAAAAGGAGACAACACATGACAGCTTGCACCAACCATGGGGGGAAGGCCCGCCGCGTCGTCACCGCGGCGCTCGTGGGCGTCCTCTCCGTCGGCACCGTGCCGATGGTCGCGCTGGCGACGGAGGCCTCCGACGGCATCCAGACGCTGGCCGCCAACTGGTCGACCGACGCCAAGGTGACCGCGGCAGAGGACGGCAAGGGCGCCTCCTACACCGGCGACCTCACCAAGCCCGTCAGCTTCGGCCTGGGCTCCGGCAAGTACCTCGTTCCGACCGAGGTCACCAACCAGGGCGGCGACGTCACCCCGGTCAACAACGACGACTACGACTTCACCTACACCGTCGTGAGCCCGACCTGGACCCCTGTCAATGACGGCGGCGCCGTCGTGGGCTACAAGGGCCTCAAGTCCGGCCAGCAGTACTGGTACGTGGGCGCCGACGAGAAGCCCGTCTACGTCGACTTCGTCAACACCCTCGACGAGGGCGCGGCCGCCGCGTACTTCTCCGGCTCCCTCTTCACCTCCGGCGCGAGAGGCACCCTCATGGCCAACAAGCCCGTCTCCGTCGCCGAGGGCGACTTCAGGGTGACCGTCACCGAGCACGGCGCCGCCGCCGGCACGACCGAGAAGGTCGAGATGGCCTTCTCCATCAAGGCGGACAACGAGTACGCCGGCGCGTACGCCTACGAGAACGGAGACCCTGAGGACAAGAGCCTCGTTTACGACGGCAAAAACAAGATCATCAGCATCGCAAAGGCTGATAAGACTCAGATTAAGTACGCGAGCGGTGCCGAGATTATCTACTACGAGTCCGATGGTACGGAGGCTCGGAGGGGTGACAACCTGACCGTTACTGGCACCGGAAGCTACAGCGCTGTTGTCAAGGTGAACGGTGAGAACAAGGTTACCGTTAGCTTCACTGTCGAGAAGTTCGATGTCTCCAAGCATGGCAAGAGCGTCTCGGACACCACGACCGCTCCGTCGGCCACCGATGTTGTCAAGGCGGTTGTCGGAACCGACCTTGCCGGCGCTTTTAAGGTCACCGACGTCACCGCCCCGTCCGGCGCCAAGACCTTCGACGGCAGCCACGGCGAGTACACCGTGACCGTTTCCGCCATTGCCGATGGACAGGCTGGTTACGACGCCAATGTCACCGGCGAGAAGACCGTCAAGTTCTCCTACCTGAACGACAGCGTCTTCACCAACGAGCACCTCACCAACCCCGCCGACCTCGTCCTGGGCCTGTACTACGGCTCCGAGACCCCCGGCACCGTCAACGTCAACCTGACCGAGGGGGAGTCCTTCGACGCCTCCAAGATCTCCGTCCGCGACAAGGACGGCTCCCCGTCCTACTCCGGTGACGCGCTCGAGGTCAGCTACTACAACGACGACACCCACGAGGTCGTCGACGCCTCCGCGCTCGCCGAGGCCGGCGACTACACCGTCACCGTCCGCGTGAAGCCCTTCCAGGACTCCAACGGCCGCTGGGTCGGCGGCACCGACGACTTCAAGGTCAAGGTCTCCGGCGACGAGGCCTACGGCGACAACGTGTCCTTCTACCTCGACGGCGAGGTCGCCGGCGACTCCGAGCAGGCCGAGTACGACGGCACCGACCAGCTCGAGCGCGTGAGCGCCAAGGTCGTCAACCCCGCAGGCGGCCTGTTCGAGTACGGTACCGACTTCGTGCTCGAGGCCAAGAACGCCAAGGGCGACGTCGTCGAGTCGGTCGTCGACGCCGGCGAGTACACCGTCACCATCAAGCCGCTGACCTTCACGCTCGACAAGACCGACGCCGACAACGGCGAGTACACCCTCACCCTCGAGGTGACCGCCCGCAAGCTCGACAACCTCAAGTCGTACGGCTACGACGGCGAGGGCAGGGAGAAGGCCGCTGACGGCACCACCCCGCTCTTCCCGACCAACAAGAACCAGCTCGGCGCCAACAGGAACTACCCCGCCGCCGACTACACCAACGACGCCGTGGCCTGGACCGGCTCCGCGGTCGAGGTCCCGGGCGTCCAGTACTGGGACGCTGACGCCGAGGCCTGGGTCGAGCTCGACAAGAGCCTCTACAACGTCGTGACGATCAAGAAGGGCAAGAGCACTGTCAAGGAGGCCGTGGACCCCGGCACCTACACGGCGACGATCGCCCTCTCCGACGAGGCCGGCTCCAACTACGCCCTCAAGGCCCGCACCTTCGACTTCGAGGTCGTCAAGTACGCCCCGTTCGACGACGTCGAGTCCCCGGCCTGGTACGCCTCCGCCGTCGCCGACGCCAAGTTCACCAACATCGTCAACGGCATCTCCGGCACCAACATGTTCGCGCCGGGCGCCCAGATCACCCGCGCCGAGGCCGTCTGCATCATGTTCAACCTCGCCGGCGGCGACAGCGCCATGGGCGACTACGAGTACGACGAGCAGTCCGGCTGGGTCACCGGCTTCTCCGACGTCGACGGCCACGCCTACTACGCGCAGGCCCTCGCCTGGGCGCACAACGCCGGCGTCGTGAACGGCAACGGCGGCAAGTTCGACCCCGACGGCAAGCTCACCCGCGAGCAGCTCGCCGCGATGCTGGCCAACTACGCCATCGCCACGGGCGACTACGAGGCCTCCGACGGCTCCGCGCTCGCCGCGCTGCCCGACGCCAACACCGTGTCCGACTGGGCGCAGGGCGCCGTGGCCTGGGCCGTGGACAAGGGCATCATGGGCAACGGCGGCTCCGTGATGGCCCAGAACACCATCACCCGCTCCGAGGTCGCGGCCATGGCCGTGAACTACGCCAAGACGTTCTAGGCACCCCGAGAGTCCCTCCCCTCCGGGGGAGGGCTCCCCAGGGCGCTCATCTTATGCGGTGAGCGTCCCGGGGAGCCTGAAGGCTCACGCAAGCTGTCGCGTGAAGGGCTGTGCGGCGGGGCGCCCTCCCCCTCGACGTGCTCGCAGGTGCGAGGGGGAGAGGCGCGCTCGATGCGTGCCGAGCCGGCAGTGTGGAACAGTCAATGAGAGCGCTAATCGACGAGGCCCCGCGGGGCCTCTTGTCGTATCACGATTGCTTTCGTGGGGAACGTCTCTCGGTCGCGGCGGGCCCATGGGGCCGCTAGGAGCCCCTCTTGAGGCCGCCCCTGGCGGGACGCCGGCCTCGCTCCGAGGGCTCCGGGTGCATGCACGCCTTCCGCGGGCCCCGCCTCGGCTTCCCGCCGCCTTCGCGGCGGTAATTGCCTTGAGGCCCGCGGCATGAGAAAGGGCCCTAGAGGGCCCTGATCAAAATAGCCAAGTTACTGTGGTCGCGCTGACTCGGTGGCTGGCTCAGTCGAGCGCGCCGCTCCCCCTCGCACCTGCGAGCGAAACCGAGGGGGAGGGCGCCCCGCCGCACAGCCCTTCACGCGACAGCTTGCGTGAGCCTTCAGGCTCCCCGGGACGCTCACCGCACGGGGGATGAGCGCCCTGGGGAGCCCTCCCCTTGCGGGGAGGGACCCGGGAAGTGCGGGGACGGCGCTAGCCGATGACCTCGGAGCTGATGCCCTCGGGCTGGTAGTTGACCGCCATCGCGGCGACCTCGCCGCGGGTGATGGTGTTCTGGCCCATAAGGGCGCCGTTGTTGCCCATGACGCCGTTCTCGGCGGCCCAGGCCACGGCGCTGGCGGCCCAGTCGGACACGGTCGCGGCGTCGGCGTAGGAGCCGAGCACCTCGTCGGCGTCGACCGCGGCGTACTTGCCGGCGGCCACCGCGTAGTTCTTCAGCATCGCGGCGAACTGCTCGCGGGTGATCGGGTCGTTCGGGCCGAACTTGCCGGAGCCGTCCTGGTAGCCGGAGACGATGCCCATCTTGGTGCCCCAGGCGACGGCCTTGGCGTAGTAGGCGCCCATGTCGACGTCGTTGTAGCGGGTCACGAAGCCCTCGTTCTCCTTGAGGTAGTCCTCGTCGGTGCCGTGGAGGGCGTCGAAGCCGGCCATGCGGGAGATGATGACCAGGGCGTCGGCGCGGGTGATCTGGGCCTCGGGGGCGAAGAAGTTCGAGCCGGACACGCCCTTGACGTAGCCGAGCTGCTTGGCCTGGAAGACGGCCTGGGCGTACCAGGCGTTGGGGTCGACGTCGGCGAAGGCGACGGCCTTGTCGGAGACGGTGAGGACGTTCACGGTCTCGTTGTCGTTGGAGACGTTGTAGTTGCCGTTGTCGAACAGCAGCTCGACCTGGTAGGTGCCCTTGTCCTTGACCTCGTCGACGTCCTTCTTGGTGGCGCTGCTGAAGTCATCGGTCGGGTCGTAGACGTAGCCGGTCACCTCGACGGAGCCCTCGGGGAAGGCGACCCACTCGTAGCTGTCGGCGTCCTCGGCGTTGTAGGTGGTGACGGGCTTGCCGTCCTTGGTGTAGTAGCCGAACTCCAGCTCCGGCTCCTGGACGTCGCCGGTGTAGGGGAGGTACCAGATGGTGACCCAGCCGGCGGGACCATAGCCGTTGGAGTCGTAGGTGTACTCGGTGACCTGGTTGCCGGAGACGTAGATGTCGCTGAGGGCGAGCTGGGTCACAGTGACCTTGCAGCTGCGGTCCTTCTCGTCGATCTCGTCGTTGTAGCCGGGGATGTCGAGCACGATGGTGTAGGAGTCGGCGCCGCCGTTGAGGACGTCGACGACGCTCTCGACCTCCTCGCCGCGGTCGTTGTAGGCCTTGACGGTGTAGTCGGTGCCCTCGGCGAGCTCGCCGTTGGAGGTCTTGACCGTGATGTCGAGCTGGTCGAGGAAGTCGGCGCCGTCGTAGGTCTTGGAGAAGGTGGTGCCGACCTTGCCGTCGTAGTTGAAGACGATGTCCTTGGCCGCGTCGATCTCGCCGCTGCGGACGTAGACCGTGAGGGTCTCGGTGGCGCTGCCGTAGGCGTAGTTGCTCGCCTGGGCGTTCAGGCGCACGTGGACCTTGTAGACGCCGGGCTCGGAGAGCGCGGAGGCGTCGACGGCGGAGCCGTCGGAGGCCTTCTCGTAGGAGACGCTGTACCAGGCGCTGTCGAGGGTGGTGGAGGTGGCGTCCTTGATGGCGATCTTGGAGGCGTCGAACTTCTGGCCCTCGGCGAGGTTGACGGCGATGGCGCTGGCCACGAGGCCGTCCGCGGTGGTCACGGTGTGGGACGCGAAGGTGCTGCCGCCGTAGTAGAAGCCCGTGGAGTCGACGACCTCGTCGACGACGTTGAAGGTCACGGTCTGCGGGGTCTTGCCGGTGATGTTGGTGCCCTCGTCGGCCCACACGGAGGCGCTGGCAGCACCGGTGAGGACGCTGGTGGCGTCAGCCTTATAAGTGAGGTTGTCGATGTGGAGCTCTCCGGCCTGGATGTAGCCATCGTGAGCCGAGCCGGTGGTCAGCTTCACGCCGTCGGCGATGATGTCGGCCACTTTCAGGGTCGTCCCGCTGACCGCGGTGCTGTCGTCGACCTCGACGTCGGCGATGGTGATGTCGGCCTTGGAGATGTCGAGCTTGTTCACGACCATGCTGGTGATGACCTGCTGGCCGGTGTAGGCGCCCTTGCCGCTGATCCAGACCTTGTAGGTGCCGGCGTTCGTGGGCTTGGTGGTGTTGGAGGCGGTGTCGAAGTAGAGGTCGTAGTCGGTGCCCTCGATCAGAACCTCGCCGTCGAGGACGACGCCGGGCTTCTGGGCGGCGCCGTTCCACGTGAAGGTGGTGTCCTCGACGTCGTCGAGGCCGGCGACGTTGTCGAAGAGGGTGGCGCCGGAGAGGTCGGCCTTCTCGGTGACGATGAAGTTGACGACGAGCTTCTGGCCGCGGTAGGCGGCATCATTGAAGGTGATCTCGACGGAGTAGTTGCCCTCGCTGAAGGGGTCGGTCGCCGGGTTGGCGATGGGGGTGCCGGACTTGTTGAAGCCGTTGTAGTAGGAGAGGGCGGCGTTGACCGTGTGGGTGGCGTGGCCGTCGTAGATGGTGTGGATGTCCACGGCGTCGGCGCCGCCGTCGGGGGTGACCTCGGTCGGGACGAGGAAGGTGCCCTCGGAGACCGTCGGGGTCTTGCCCTCGCTGAGGACGACCGTGCGGCCGTCGCTGTCCTTGGCCTCGGTCATGGAGCCGCTGGAGAAGGCGTTGTCCATGGCCAGCGTCTGGATGCCGTCGTTGACCCCCTCGGCCAGCGCGACCATCGGCACGGTGCCGACGGAGAGGACGCCCACGAGCGCCGCGGTGACGACGCGACGGGCCTTCCCCCCATGGTTGGTGCAAGCTGTCATGTGTTGTCTCCTTTCAAAAGACAATCTAGAAACCTTAGGACACGGTTGCTCATTTTCCCACTTTGCCGCCTTGCTCGCAACTTAGAGACGGCAAAGCGTGCAGGCAATGAGTCTGCATCCTGCGTGGCATAGTATCACTATCTTTCAGCACAGTCACGAACTTTTTCCTTATGTTCGAAAAAAGTCCCTGAAGGGTAGGTGACCTTCCCTCACGTTACGCCTTGTGCGCTGAGACCAAATTGGTCTTTATAATCTCTTCTATGGCTTTTACCTGCGGCTTCGTTTGTAATAACAGGTGCCTTATAGAGGAGCCGCTGTGTATTTTAGCGCAAATTCTATATTTGCCTAGACTTTTTTGCGTAACAAACCTGAAATCTTATTTGTTCAGGTCCCTCTATATTTGAGCGCCCTTTTCTTAAGGTTCATTAACCGCGCTCTTCCCCCTCCCCCATCTGGGGCGCACGTTCTTCTCGATTGTTGGGTTGTTTTCATCTTGCTGAGCGCGTGTGGCTCTTCACGCCTGGCACGAGAGCATCCGTCGTATGCCCGGCATGTTCGAGATCTCCTCGAGCACCTCTATGAGCTCGTCGCTTTGGTAGAAGTCGCCCCTCCTTCGTGCTCCCAATGGCCTCAGCATGCCGTATGCGCAGGCTCGCGCGACGATCGCTGACGCGGCTCGCGTTTTCACTTCCGCTATTTGTGATTATCGGAAGTGAATTGGCATTCGCTTCCGATAATCGCCTCGCTGCGGAAGCAAGCGAGCGCTCCCCCAACATAAGAAGAAGCCCGGCGGTTCACCGGGCTTCTCGGCATATCTTATGTAGTGGGACTACTGGAGGCCCGCCGTCTGCAGGATGGCGCCGATGGCGGCGCTTAGCGAAGCCTCGGCCTCCGGGGAGCCCGCGTAGAAGTAGCGCTGGAGCGGCTCCATGCCCGCGAGCCACTGCTTGTGGGCCTTCCTGGCGCGATGGTTGTCCCGGAGCCTCTGAAGGGCCGAGACGCGCTCTGGGCGGCACGTCCCGAGCTCCGCCTGGGCCTCCCGGGCGCGCCGGGCCATCTCGTCGAGCACCACGCCCGTGGTGCCGCGCTCGCGGTGCCACTCCACGAGCCTGGCGTACTGCTCCGCCCTGACGCGGGCGACCTCGGGCACGTTCCAGTTCTTGGTGATCTGGCCGGGGTTGTCCCGGCGAATCTCGAAGAAGAGCCCGTTGGTGAAGAGCACGCGCTCGGCGCAGAAGACGGCCTTGTGCCGGAAGATGCTCTCCATCTCCGGGGCGCCCTCGTAGAACCTGATCTGGTTGCGCTCGATCACGTCCGTTGCGTAGAGCATGGTCGCAAACTCATAGGGCAGGTTGAGCGAGGCCTCGCCGCTGCCGGGGAAGACGCCCTCGAGCGGCACGTCGCAGCGGTACCCGCGCGCGAGCGACTCGTCCGCGTGCAGGCGCGCCGGCACAACGACCTCTATCCCCGCGTCGAAGAGGCGCCCCAGCGCGTCGCGCATGGCGTCCGTGTAGAAGCCCGGGACGATGACGTCGTCGTGGTCCAGAAAGGCGAGGCAGCGGCCGCGCACGAGGGCGAAGCCGTCGTTGCGGTTGCGGCCGAGCCCCATGTTGGGATGGCTGTGGACCACCACGCGCGGGTCCTTCTCGGCATAGCTGCTGGCGATCTTGAGGGTAGCGTCGGTGGAGCCGTCGTTGAGGATCAGGAGCTCGAGGTCGCGGCAGGGCTGGCCGAGCACGGACTCGATGGCGTCCGCGACGTACTTCTCGCCGTTGTAGACGGGCAGCATGACGGTGAGGAAGGGCGTGTCTGACATGGCGTACCAATCGACGGAGTGCGTTGGGGCGAGTATATCCAAAAACGGCGCGGCGCCCTGGGGGTGGGGGCGTCGCGCCGGTTGGGAGGCTCTGACGGGCTTGCCGCTACAAGTTGGACCAGTTCATGATGATGGTCGCGGCCTGGGCGCGGTTGAGGTTGCCGGCGGGGTCGATCTCGCCGGTGTTGGCGTTGCCGTTGATGATGCTAACGCCCGTGGCCCAGGACATGGCGTCGCGGGCCCAGTCGGAGGTCTCATGGCCGTCGGGGTAGGCATAGAGGTTGCCGTTACCCTGGGGCTCGCTCTCCAGGCGCCAGAGGATGGTCACGAACTCCTGGCGGGTCGCCACGTCGTTGGGGCGGAACCTGCCGGAGTCGCCGACTATAATGCCGTTGTCAATCGCCCACGCGACCGCGTTGGTGTACCAGTCGCTGCCAACGTCCACGTAGCCCTCGAGGACGGACAGGTCCACGGCGGGCTCGCCGGCCCTCTTGTAGAGGACGGACGCCACCTGGGCGCGCTGCATGCCGTCGTTGGGGCCGAAGTTGCCCGTGCCGGCATAGCCGCCCATGATGTTATTCTCCACGACCCACGAGACGGAGTCGTAGAACCAGTCGCCCTCGCTCACGTCAAAGAAGAGACGGTCGCCGTTGATGAAGTCCATGTACTGGTCCAGCAGGCTGCGGAACTCGCTCACGGTGTAGGTCTTGGAGCTCGACGCGGTCCAATGGAAGGTCTGCTCGTCGATGCCGTAGACGTCGACCCCGTCCCACCAGTTGGTGCTGGGGGCCGCGGAGGCGGCACCGGTGTAGGTCCACATGGGGTGGATGAGGTTGAGGTAGTGCAGGATGCCGTAGTGGCCGTTGTTGCCATAGATGAGGTCGCTGCTGTTGGTGTAGTGCTCCCTGATGTAGTTGAGGGCGCTGGCGCGCGCGTCCTCATAGCGGACGCCCTGGGCCAGCAGCGACTCCATATGCTCGCGCGCGGGGCGGAGCTCCTCGGACTCCCACTCGTACTTCTCGTCGTAGTACCAACGGGAGTAGGGGTTGGCAAAGCCCCAGGCGATGTTCTCGGAGATTTCGTAGGCGTTGGAGTGCGTCAGGTAGTTGACGTAGGAGAAGTTGGTGTTGATCTGGCTGACCGCCATCAGGTACGGGTCGATGCGGGACACGGGAGAGCCGTGGTTGGCACGCAGGTTGTTGCAGTACTCGATGTTGTCGAGCGCGCGGTACATGTTGTCCAGGTTGAAGGCGCTGGTGCGGGAGTCCATGTTGGTGAAGTTCTGGTACTGGCCAACGATGGGATTGCTGGGGGACTCCTCGATGACCTTGACGGCCTCGTCGGCGCCGATCCACTGGAAGAAGCCGAGCGAGCCGCTCTCATAGGTGTAGTCGTACGCGAGCGCGGTCGCCGGGGCGAGCGCGATCGCGAAGACGGCCATCAGGGCCGCCGCGAGGGCGACGAGCGGGCGCCTCTCCTTGCGCGCGGGGTGCTGGGTCAGGTGCATGTGGGCATCACCTCTTTGGTCTGGTTTGACACTTCATATCATGCTAGTGCTTGCGCACGTTAGCGCGGGCTGCAATCGGTCTGCGGGAGGGGGTGCGACGGGGCTGTCGGGCGCTTTGCCCGCTAGTCCTGGTTGAGCTGGGTCCAGTTCATGATGATGGTCGCGGCCTGCGCGCGGTTGAGCTTGCCGGTGGGGTCGATCTCGCCGGTGTTGGCGTTGCCGTTGATGATGCCGACGCCCGTGGCCCACTCCATCGCGGCGCGCGCCCAGTCGGAGGTCTCGCTGCCGTCGGGGTAGTCCGCGAGGTCGCCGGTGCCCTCGGGCTCGCTCTCCAGGCGCCAGAGGATGGTCACGAACTCCTGGCGGGTCGCCACGTCGTTGGGGCGGAACCTCCCGGAGTCGCCGACGATGACGCCGTTGTCCACGGCCCAGGCGACCGCGCTCGTGTACCAGTCGCTGCCAACGTCCACGTAGCCCTCGAGGGCGGACAGGTCCGCCTCGGGCTCGCTCGCCCTCTTGTAGAGGACGGACGCCACCTGGGCGCGCTGCATGTCGTCGTTGGGGCCAAAGTTGCCCGTGCCGTTGGCATAGCCGCCCATGACGCCGTTGTCCGCGGCCCACATGACGGAGTCGACGAACCACTCGCCCGGGTGCACGTCGTTGAAGCGCAGGGCATAGCCCGCCGCGACGGTGACCTCGACGTCGGGCATCACGAAGGTGTACTCGTTGGCGTTGCCCGTGGGCGTGGTGGGGACGATGCGGCCGTCCTTGGCCTCGACGAGCAGGTCGTCGACCTCATAGGCGTAGTTGGGGGTGAGGCGCACGGTGACGACGGTGCCCGCGGTCGCCCAGGATGTGCTCACCCACGTCCTGCCGTAGGGCGTGGAGGTGGCGGTAATCTGATAGGTCACGCTGGCGTCCACGAGCGCGCGATACTCGGCGAGAAGGGCGCGGAACTCGGAGACGGTGTAGGAGCCGTCGTTGGACGTATAGAAGTAGAAGGCCTGCTCGGAGCAGCTGCCCGGGGCGATGTAGCCCGCACCGGTGACCTCATAGTCGGGGTTGATGACGTTGAGGTAGTGGCCCGTCCGCCCCAGCTCTTCGGGGTAGGCGTTAGCGGTGTAGTAGAAGGCGTTGTTGAACGTGACGTCGGAGTCCAGGAGCGACTCGAAGTAGCTGCGGGCCTCCGCGCAATCGTCGCCATACCATTCTTTCTTCTCGGCGTCATACCAGCCGGTGAAGGGGTCGGGATAGCCCCAGGCGAGGTTCTCCGCCACCTCGTAGGCCCCGGAATGGGCGGTGTTGTTCCGCGAGTAGTTCATGTTTACCTGGCCGATGGCCATGAGATAGGGGTCGACGAGCAGCTCGCCGGCGTTGTTCTCGGGCAGGGCGCGCAGGTCGTTGCAGCGCTCGATGATGTCGAGCGACTTCTCCATGTTGTCCAGGTTGAAGGCGCTCTCGGTGGAGCCCATGTTGTCGAGGTCCTGGTAGGCGCCGACGATGGGGTTGCTCGGCGCGTCCTCGATCACGGCGACCGCATGCTTGGCGCCGAGCCACTCGAAGAAGCCGAGCGAGCCGTCGTCGTAGGTGTAGTCGAAGTCGTCCTCCGCCGCGGGCGCGTCACCCGGGGCGGTCGGGGCGTCGTCGGCGAGGGCCGGCGCCGGCGCCAGGACGATCGCGAGGGCCGCCATCAGGGCCGCGAGAACGGCGACGAGCGGACGTTCTTCTCGGCAGGTGGTGCACTGGACTGTGTGCATGGTAGGTCACCCCTTGGTCGCGGGCGGTCATTGAATCCATGCTAGTCCGTTCAGCAAGTTTTAATTTTGCGCAAATCGGTGAGCGCGGCACCGGCGATGTGCGCACTCCCGGCGGATGTGTACACCGCTGCGGGGTGTGTACACGCTCCGGCTTGACCGTTCTTCTCGGCAAGGCTCTGACCTGCGGGTTTGTGAGGGGTGCTTGGTGGCCGAGTGTACACACCCCAAAGGGGCGACAAGGACGACAAGAACGACAAGAACGACAAGGCGCCCGCCCGGTTCCGCGCGACGGCGGGCCGGGCGGGCGCCCCGCTGGCGGGGCCCGCCGGCTACTCCCCCGACTGCTCGGAGGCGTTCATGAGCAGCGCCGCGAGCTGGGCGCGGTCGCAGGTGCCCTGCGGGTCGAGCACGCGCCCGCCGTCCTCGGTCTCCACGCCGGAGATCAGGCCGCGCTCGACCGCCCACTCCATCGCGTCGCGGGCGTAGGACGAGACGTCGCCCGCGTCGGGGTACTCGGAGAGGTCAGCGCGCTGCGAGACGTCCTCGCCGGCGAGCTCGGCCGCGTTCATGAGCACGATGGCCGCCTGCTCGCGCGTGAGGCTGTCGTCGGGGCCAAAGTTGCCCGAGCCGTCGGCGTAGCCGTGGAAGACGCCCTGCTCGAGGGCCCAGGCCACGGCGTCGGCATACCAGGCGCCCTCGTCGCAGTCGGCGAGCAGCCCGGAGAGGTCGGCCTCCGGGGAGTTGGCCATGTTGTAGAGCACGGCCGCCATCTGCGCGCGCGTGAGCGTGTCCTCGGGGCCAAAGTTGCCCGAGCCGTCGGCGTAGCCGTGCATGGCCCCCGTCTGGACCGCCCAGTCGACGGCGAGGTGGTACCACGAGCTCGGGTCAACGTCGGCGAAGCCGTGGCTCGGGCAGGACTCGCCGCCGTCGCAGACAAAGGTCGCGGAGACCGTGACGGCGGAGGCGGG
The DNA here is from genome assembly GCA_944320385.1 of uncultured Atopobiaceae bacterium. Classification (GTDB taxonomy): domain Bacteria; phylum Actinomycetota; class Coriobacteriia; order Coriobacteriales; family Atopobiaceae; genus Thermophilibacter. Next base: position 24,698 of record CALUHH010000017.1, read on the forward strand.
CATCTCGAAGGTGTACTCGTTGTCGCTCTGGCCCTTGGAGACCTCGACCTCGTTGCCGTCCGCGTCCACGACCTTGACGCTGCCCACGACCTTGCCCTCCTCGGGGGTCAGCGTGATGGTGACCTTCTCGCCCTTGGCAGCGCTCTCGGCGGAGACGCTGACGGAGCCGCCCGTCGCCTCGGACACGGTCACGGGCTCGGGGTCTGCCGCGGGCGGCTGCGGGTCGGGGTTGGGGTCCGCGGGCTTCTCGCTCGTGGCGCCGCCGTTCTCGCCGGCGTAGATCTGGGTGCCGGTGAGGTTCTTGTTGATGGCCTCCACGATGGCGCCGGTGTCGGAGGCGTCGATCTGGGGGTCGCTGTTCTGGGCGACGCGCTCCATGGTCGCGGCGTCAACGTAGACGAGCGGGGCCGCATCGCTGCCGGCGGTGACGTCCTCGAGCGCGACGGACGGGATGGAGGTCACGCCCGAGCCCATGCCGTACTCGACGTGCGCGTAGGCGCCCTCGTCGGGGTTGAGCGTGGTGCCCTTGATGCTGACCTCGGCACCGTTGACGACGACGGAGGTGTAGCGCCCGCCGTTGACCGTGCAGCCCTCCACGACGCCGCCCGTGGCGCAGTAGAACTGGATGCCGTGCTTGGCGTTGCCGCCCGCGTTGACGACCAGGTCCTTGATCGTGACGTCGTTGCTGGTGACGTCGATCACGCCGCCGTTTGCGATGGCGGCCGTGCAGGTGAGGGTGTGGCCGGCGCCGTCGAGCGTCACGCCCTCGGGGATGCTGAGCTGGGTCGCGACCTCGACGTTCTGGTTGAGCGTGACCGTCTGGCCCTTCTGCGCCGCGGCGAGCGCGAGCTCGAGGCTCTCGTACGGCGTGCCGTCGATGCTGGCGACGCCCTGGTCGGCCGGCTGCGAGGAGGAGCCGCCCGACGGGGAGCCGTCCGTGCCCGTGGCGTACGCCGTGACGGGGAGCATCGGCGCGGCCGCGAGCGCCGCCGTCAGCAGCACCGCCGTGCGCCGCCTCACCCAACCGCTGTTGCTTTGACTCATGGTGGTCCGCCTTTCTCCGCGTTGCGCGGGGTCCGATAGCAAGACGCTGTCAGGCTAGCCGATGGGCCCGCGCGCGGGTTTAAGCCTTGTGAACTGGGGCTTGTCTGGAAGTCGAATCCAGAATCGGACGACAAGGCTTGGGCCGGGCTGGATGCGGGCTGAAGGCGGGCTGAAGCGGGGTGCGGGCGGGCGCGGGGCGCGCAGGTCGTCGAGACGGCCCCCTTGGGCGTTGTGTACACTCTCCGGCGTTGTGCGCACTCGCCGAGCCGCCCGTTCTTCTCGTCAAGCCTCTGACCTGCGGGTCTGCAAGAGGCGCCCGACGGCCCAGTGTACACACCGCCGCCGAGCGTACACACCGCCAGAGAGTGCGCACACCGGCAGGGCGACCCCGGCGGAAATCCGCGCGAGTTGTGGAGAGTCGTTCACAACCAAGGATCTGCTTGCAAACACACGGACCCATAGGTATAGTGATTCCTTGCACACACGAAGTGCACCCATTGCGGGGTGGAGCAGTCTGGTAGCTCGTCGGGCTCATAACCCGAAGGTCGTAGGTTCAAATCCTGCCCCCGCGACCATACAAAGTCAGCCCGGAGGTCATGTGGCCTCCGGGCTTTTTCGTGCGCCGGCCCCCGAATCAACGCGCACTCGCGCATGTCCTTCTCGCGTTTTCCCAGTTGAGGGTCAGCCGAAGCTGCACGAGTGCGCGTAAATTGACCCGCCGCGAGCAATCCACAGCTGAGGGGCATCCGCCACCCGCCTTGTTCCAGCATCAACGGGCGTTGGGGTTCTGCCAGTAGCTACGGCGCCCGCGAGGAACTTACCCGCGCTGCCTCGACGCTCCGCCCGATGGCCCTCGGGACGACTTCGGAGTATCTGCGGAGCATTTCGGAGCAGCTTATGAGCCCGTCGGCCGCGCCCCGCTCGACTGGACGGCGTCGGGGCTGTGAGCCGCGTAGGGCGGCTGAGCCAAAGTGATGAAAAATGTGTATACTATTTTCATCAACGAGAGGAGGGCGAGTTGTCGACGGAGGCAGGGAGAGTCGCGGAGAGGATAGCCGCGGAGGGTCCCGGGAGGGCCTTCACCGCCGCGGACTTCGCCGACATCACGAGCGCCAGGAACGCCGGCAACGTCCTCGGGAGGATGCACGCCCGCGGCGAGCTGGCGCGGGCCATCCGCGGCGTCTACTACGTCCCGGAGAGAAGCGAGCTGCTCGGCACCGAGGTCCCCGCGAGCGTGGACGAGGTGGTCCGCGCGGTGGCGCGCGCGAACAAGTGGGTCGTTACGCCGGCGGGGGACGCGGCGCTCAACGCGCTGGGGCTCGACACCCAGGTCCCCGCGCGCCACGTCTACGTAAGCAGCGGCCCCTACAAGACCTATTCCTACGGGCCGTACGAGATCGAGCTGAGGCACCGCGCGAACCGCGACCTCCTCGGCTGCTCGCCCGTCACCCGCACCATAGTCCAGGCGCTCAAGGCGCTCGGGAGGGGCGGGGCGGACGACGAGGCCCTGTCCGCCCTCGCGCGGAACCTCACCGACGAGGACGCGGAGACCTTCCTGGAGGAGTCGAGGGGGCTCACCTCGTGGGTCACCGAGGCTGCAAAGAGGATATGGAAGGAGAGACGGGATGGATAGGATCGCACGCGCGGACGCGGCGGAGCGCGGGCTCGTCTTCGAGGCGGCGGCAGTGCGCCTCGGCACGACGCCGGCGGTCGTGGAGAAGGACTTCTGGGTGTGCTACGCCCTCGAGCACATGTTCCACCGCTGCCCCCTCTCGGAGGCCCTCACCTTCAAAGGGGGCACGAGCCTGTCCAAGGCGTTCCACCTCATCCAGCGCTTCTCGGAGGACGTGGACCTCATACTCGACTGGAGGGCGCTGGGGTACGGGCGTGACGAGGCGCTACTCACGGCACTACTACGACCTGTACCGGCTCGGAAACTCCCCCGTCCTCGAGCGGGCGCTCGAGGACACCGCGCTCCTCGCCCGCGTGGTGGAGTTCAAGGAGAAGTTCTACCGCACGCCCTGGGCGCGCCTGAGCGAGGCATGCCCGGGATCCCTCAGGCTGGTTCCGCCGGAGTTCCGGGTCGGAGAGCTGGAGGCGGACTACCGTTCGATGGCCCCCATGCTCTTCGGGGAGTACCCGACGTTCGAGGAGATCGTTCGGTACATGGGCGACCTCGAGGAAAAAATCAACGCACTAAGCTGAGCGCGCAACAGGGGGGCCGCCCCGGTTGGTCCCCGATAGTCGTAAGCGAGCCCCATTTACGACTAAATGGGGTCGCCAGCATGAGATTAAGCTCAATTTACGACTAGGTAGAGCTAGATCGGACTCCCTATTGGACTAAATCCATCCGAGGGGTCCGCAATAAGTCCAATCCTTGCCCGTCCACCTTGCAGTCCCAGGCGCCCCGCCGGAAACGCGGTCAGCGCGTCTGGCCGTAGGCCTGCAGGGCGAGCCGGGCAACACACTCGGCGCCCGCGTGCGTGAGGCGGTAGCTGTTGGCGAGCTGGCCCCCGTTGTCCGCGTGGTGGGCCGCGGCCTCAACCAGACCGCGACGGCGCAGGAGCACCATGGCGCGGTCCGCCGTGTTGGGGCTCATGTGCAGGCCCTCGGCGACCTCGCGCTTTCCAACAACGGCACCCGATCCGTCGCGGTCGCGCTGCGCCAGGAACGCGAGCACCTGCTCCCAGGCAAACGTGTGCCTACGCCCGATGACGTCGGGGAGCGGGCGCCCGGCAGCAACCGCCGGACGCCCCTGCTGAGCTGTGTTGTTCAAAGTTATGACCGCCTATCGAGAAGAACCGCGATGCCCGTAGCTGCCACGCCCACCCCGGCGCACACGAGCAGCGTCGCTGACGCGGGCTCGCCGGCATTGGGGACCTCGACACCGGAGCCGGGCCTGGGGTCGGTGCTGATGCTGGCGCTGTTGTCGTCATCGGCATTGTCCCCCGGCGTCGGCTCGGGCTCGGGATCGGTACCGGGCTCGGGATCGGGCTCGGGCTCGGGCTCCGGCTCGGGCTCGGGCTCGGGCTCCGGCTCGGGATCCGGCTCGGGTTCCGGCTCGGGCTCCGGCTCCGGCTCCGGCTCCGGCTCGGGCTCAGGCTCGGGCTCGGGTTCCGGCTCCGGGTCGACCTCGCCTCCGCCCCCTCCGCCACCGGTGCCGCCACCGCCAGAACCTCCGCCGTTCTTCTCGTACGTGTTCTCAAACGTCACGAGTTGCAGGGCCTCCCCGCCCTCCGTTGCCGAGAGGGTCCAGGTCACGCTGAGCGGGGCAAAGCCCTTGCCCTGCTCGACCTTGGCCGTCGCGTGGTAGACGGTCTCGTCATACGTCACGCCGTCGGCTCCGGAGTCAACCTCCTTGATGGTGTAGCGGTACTCCCCCGGCTCCGAGAACGGGATCGCGCCAAAGGTCACGACGCCGTCCGCGCCGTTGGTGCCGTGCGCGACCTCCTTGCCCTTCTCGTCCAGCATCACGAACTCAAACTCGCCGGCAACGAGCGCCCGACCCTCGAGCTCCTTGCGCACCGTCTTGGGCGCCGAGCTCACGGCGGGGTCAAAGGTGTTGGTAAACGAGAAGAGCGCGCCGGCCGTGAGCTCTTTGCCATCAGCGCCCGTGCACGTTGCCGTGAGGTTGCCCGCGCCGTCGTCTTTGACCGTCACCTTGAAGGTCTTGTGCGTCTGCGGGTCGTTGGTCACGCCCGGCAGGCCGTCGGGGTTGGCAAAGCTCTCGGTGACGGTGTAGACGAAGGTGCGCTCGCGCTTCTTGCCCGCCGTGCCGTCGCTCGACGTGCTCCCAAAGACATTCTCCATCGTGTAGGTGAGCGTGCCAAAGCTGACGTTGCCCGTGCTGTCGCAGGTTGCCGTGGTCACCGGGTTGCCCTCGCCATCAAACGGCAGGGGCGCGGCCGTCGTATCGTCCGCCTTATCAACGCCCGTGAGCGTAAAGGTGAACTTTCCGTTGATGTCCGGGATCGACACGCCGCCCTTGACGTCCAGCTTCTTGCTGCCGGCAAAGGAGACCGCGGCCTTGCCATCCTCGCCGTAGGAGTTCACAAAGACAAAGCCGTTCCGGGGCGGCGTGTACGACACCTTGAGCTCCTGCGTGCCATCGTTGGTCACGGTAACGATGATGTATTCCACCGTCTGGATGGGGACGCAGCTCGCCGGCAGGTCTTCGATGTTCTCCTGCACCTTGTACACGTAGGAGTAGGAGCTGGTATCCGGGTTAAAGCTCGCCGTCGCGTTATCGCCCGTGCTGTCTGCAATGAGCTTGGAGAGGGTGTACTCGATGGGCTTGAAGGTGATGGTTCCGTCCGCGGCGTTGGTGCCGGTGGTGACCTCGAAGCCCTCGGAGTCATACACCGTGAACGTGAAGTCGTTCGCGACGAGCTGGCCGTTTAGGAGCTCCTTCTTCGCCGTCAGCTCGAGCGAACCCTTGGCCTCGTAGAGGTTGGTGATGGTGACGGCGTCGGCAGCCGTGTCGGCAGCTTCAATCGCGCCGTCGCCGCCCGCAATCTCCTTCTGCGTCACGCCCGCGGGCAGCGCATCCGTTTTCTCAGTCACCGCATACGCAGTCCCCTCGGGCAGGCCGTAAAGTGAGAGGGTCTGCCCGGCCTTGAGGCCATAGGTGGCCGTGAAGGGGACGCTCTCGCCCGAGGTCAGCCTCAGCTCAAAGTAGGAGCGCTCCCCCGTTCCTTCGGCATTCTGCACGCTCGCGAGCACCGAGCTGGGCGCGGTCGCGCCATCGGCAAACGTCAGCGCAAGCTGCACCCTATACGTGGTATCCGTACCGGGCGCGCCCTTGACGTCAGCGTTCTCCAGCACCTTGGTCACCGTCAGGCTCTCGCGCTTGTTCTCGAGCTGCACGACCGTGGTCCCGCCAAACAGGGCGGTGACGTCGGTGTCCTCGATGTCCTGCCGGGGGTCGGCTTCGTCGTGGACGGACCCCGGGGCCGTGACCTCGTTGCACTGCTGCACCTTGAGGCCGGGGATGCCCTCGTCCACCGTGATGGACGCGTGACCGCCCTCAACGCTCGCAACGTAGTCGAGCACCGCGTCCTTAGAATCGCCCTCATCGGCGTAGGTGAGGTGCAGCGCCCCGGCGTCAGCGTCCTGCTCCCAGCCATCCTGGCCGAGCGTCATCGGCGTGGCCACGAGGTCGTGCAGCGTGGCGTCGATGTCGTCGTCCACGGCAAACTGGATCATCGAGCGCACGAGCTTGCCGATGCCGCGCGTCACCTTGACGCCGTCGTTGGACTCGCCCGCGTCGGCAAACACGCCGTCGGAACGCACGAGCACCTTGACCAGCGTGTCCGTGGGAGCATAGCCCGCGGGCGCCGAAAGCTCGCCGAGCCAGTACTCCCCCGCCTTCAAATTCGAGAAGATCCCCGCGCCCTCGAGGTCGATGCCGTCCGTGGCCCCCGTGAGCTTGCTGGTCGTGACGGTCTTGTACGTCTTCGCGCCCTCCTTGAGCTGCGCCGCGCCGTCCTGCCCCGGCTCCACCTGGTTGCTCTCGTACAGCGCCATCGTCGCACCCTCGACGGGGCGGCCCCAGTCGTCGACCTTCTGCACGATAAAGCGGTTCTGGATGTTGGGGATGTAGACGTGTGCCGAGAAGACCCGGCCAAAGGCCTCCTCCGAGTTGGTCACGCGCTTGGTGTTCTCCGCCGTGGCGCCCGCGAGGCTGTTGGCCGTGGTGTAGAAGTAGCCGCCGCGCAGGCTGCCGTCACCCCGGGTCACGCCGGAGTCCTGGGCCTCGCAAAAGAACACGTAGTCGTAGACGTTGCCGGGAAGGTCGTCGATCGTGGCCTCGTAACCGGAGTCCTTGCGCTGGAAGACGGCGTTCGTCGCACGCGCGGCATCGAGGATGCCGGCCATGCCGCCCTGGGCGAGGTGCCAGCCGCTGACAGGGTCGCCGTAGACCGGCCGCCAGTCAGGGTTGTCCTCGGAGCCCACGTTCTTCTCGATGACCATGAAGAGGGTGCCCTCGCCGTCAAAGTCAACGGTCTCTTTGTCCCCAAGCTTGAGCGTCCGGTCGGAGGAAAGCGTCGAGGCCACGCCCGAGGCCGCGTACGCGCCCTTCTCCCATATGTCCTCGGCGAGAAGGACCACGGCAGGGTAACCGTTCGCGGTATTATAGCTCTTGAGGCTCATCGTGAACGGCTGGGTGGAGCGATACCCCGCAGGCGTCTTCTGCTCCGTGAACGTGAGCGACTTCACATCTTTGTCGTAGAGCTCCTGCAGCGAGACGTGCTCGCCGTCCTCATCCAGGAGCTCGACGGCGCCCGTGGCGTCGGTCGTGGCGGTGCAGACAGTCTGGTTGTTCTGGTCCGTCACCAGAAACTCAACGCCCGCGAGGCCGGTGCCGTCCTGATCGATCTTCTGGATGGTGGACGCGGGATAGGTGGCCAGGTTGTAGCGCAGCGAGAGGTTGGAGTCGGTGTTGCCGCGCTCGAGGTAGAAGAAGTCGAGGGTGTGGTAGGTGTTGTCTGGGAAGGTCTTGGTCGTAAGGTCGCATGCCTCCTGGAGGGTGGTGGAGACGTCATCGTACTTCTCGTCCCCCGCGTCATACGCGTTGTTGCCGTTCACGTCCTTGAAGACGGTCACGTCACCCGTGGCAAAGTCGATCTGGATCGACGTCATGTCGTGAATGCCGCCCAGGTCGCCGACGAGATGGCCGTCGATGAAGATCCAGACGTCGTCGTCACCGGAGAAGTTGTAGGTGATGTGCTTCTTGTCCGCGGTCATGCCGCCGTTCTGCTGGATGAAGCGGGTGGACATGGTGAGGCCAAAGTAGTGCTTGGCGCAGGCGCTGAGCGAGCTGACCCTGGTGGTCTTGGAGCCGTTTGTCCCGTTGTTGGGATCCTTCTTAACGCTCAGCTTGCCGTCAACGACGGCGAACACCTTATCCGCGCTCGTGAACGGGAAGAACTGGCCGTCGCCGGACGAGCCCGCGGCGTCGATGCCAGGCGCGTCGTACAGGACAAAGCTCTTGGTTGCCTCGTCAAAGGCCGCATAGTTCTTGTGGCAGTCAAAGTAGTAGTAGCCCTCGGAGTCAATCTGGATCAGGCCGTCAACGTCCGAGAAGGACGTCTTGCCCTCGCTCTGTGCGGCGGGGTTGAAGAGGTAGGCAAGGGAGTTGCCGCCGAGTTTCCCGGAGAGGACGGGGTAGCCGTCCGTGCCGAGCTCGTCTGCGACGATATTGGTGCGCGGATGGGCGCTCTCCGTCCAGTTGTTCACGTTGCCGGTGTCGGCGACGTAGCTTTCGTGCCCCTGGCCCATGCCCTTGCCAAACTTGAGGATGTGGCCGGAGTTGATGCCCTCATTAACCGTGCCGTCGAGCTCGACGTCATTGGCGTCGCGGCTCTGGATCCAGTAGTCAAAGAGGTTGATCGTGGTGCTGCGGGGCGAGATTCCCTGGACGGTGTGGTCCGCCAGGCCATCGGCCCGCGCGGTCGCCGGGGAGCAGAGTGCCAGCGCCGCCGCAACAACGAGCGTCGGCACGAGCGCAAGCAGCAGCGTCAGGCGCGGAAGGGTTCGCGGCGCCCGACGAGCCGGGAGAATATGGGGCTGCATATGTGCACGTCCTCACAGACAAGAGTGGTTGCCACTGTAGTCAAATGAGATTACCCTCCCCTGACACTTTTTCAAGTGTCTGAGCTGGGTTTTCAGAGATTTCCGGCAAAACGCTTTTAAACCACTTTGGAGATGAGCGGCCTCCGCTAAGTGTCCGGGCCCTCCGACACGATGGTTCTGCCAGGAACAATCGACGATCGGAGGGCCCGTGAGGGACATTGTAAGGCATGTGCTGACCGGCATGACCGGCGGCGAGAGGGTGGAGGCCGCCGAGGAGCTGAGGAGGTTTCGAGACATGTCCAGAAAGAATCGAGACGCGTCTTGATTCTGTCCAGATTATGTCCCGATTGGGGATGAAATGTTCCTCAGTTCACTAGTAGAGTTCCTCAGTTTCCCTAGTAAGTTCCTGAGTAAGTTCCCCAGTTCCCCAGTAGCGGTACGGAGTTCACGAGCAGCCGAGGACGCAGCCGCCGTGTGACCGCGCACATCACTTCGAGAGGGGCGCCTCGCGCACGACGCGCCAGACCTGCTCCGGCAAATCAAGCGTGAGCAGCCTCTCAACCGGAACGGCAACGGTTATGTCGGTCAGGTCGCCTACGTTCAGCAGCAGGGGCTCGACGCTCGCCTGAAGGGGAAACAGGGTCCGTCCCAGCTCATCGACCCGTCGTTCTTCTCCGTCTGCCAGCGCCACGCAGAAGCGGAGCTCGTTTTGCCAGGCGTACTCGTCCGCCTTGCAGAACTCGTTGAGCGGGCCGTAGTAGTCCGGCGGATAGTAGGCAACCGCGGACGCCCTGAAGGCGAACCCGTCTCCGTAGTCGCGGCGCAAGGCGCCCATGACGCGGCGGGCAAACTCCGCTGGGTCGAAAATGACCACGGCCGTGTCGCCAAACTCCGCCAGACGCTCGTCGGGCTTCTCGAACCGCTTCTGGTCGTCCAGGTACGTCAGGCCGTACATGCAGAAGACCTTGAGGAACTGAATCCTCTCTTTGTCGAGGTAGAAGCACTCCTTCATCGCCTGGCGCAGGGACGGCTCAACGGCGTTGAAGAGGTCGTCGCCCGCGGCGGGGTCCACCCGCTGGACGACTCCCTCGCACACGTCGGCCTGGACGCCGTCCTTCATCTCCTGGATCCGGCTCTCGTCGGAGACCGACCACGCGCCAAAGTCGTGCAGGGAGCGCATGAAGAGGCTGCCCCGGCGGAGCTCGTCCGCCCACCGCCCGTCCGTTATCTTGACGGGCACGCTCACCGCCTGGGACACCATCGTCAGCCCCTAGCTCGACGTCGTGGGCAGGTAGGGGTGCATCGCCTGGGCGAGGTTGGCGAGGTTGCGGGTCTGGATGTACACGCGGCCGCTGCCGTTGAACGTGTTGACCAGGCCCTCGCCGGTGGTGAAGCCAAACATGCCGCTCGCGACCTCGATGTGGTAGTCCAGGTCCGCGTCCCAGGCAACCACGTGCTCGTTGTCCACGACCAGCGGCTCGCCGGGCGTCACGTCGAGCGCCAGGATGTCGCCGAAGGCAGACGCCAGCACGGAGCCCTCGCCGTGCACCTCCATCACGAACAGGCCGCCCGTGTTGCCAAAGAGCGCCTTGGTGATGCCCTGGCTCACCATCGTGAAGTCGACGCTCTCGTCGCAGGCGAGGAAGGCGCCGGTGTTGAGGCGGTACTGGTGCGCGCCGCCGAGCTTGAGCTCCACGATCTTGCCGGGGATGGGCGGCGCCACCGCGATCTCGCCGTCCGCCGCGGTGCCGGTGGCCGTGGTGACGAACATGGACTCGCCGCTCGTGATGCTGCGCCCGATGGCGCTGAACACGCCGCCGAGGCCCTTCTTCTTGGTGTTGAGCCCGCCGGTGATCTCGACCCCGCGCGAGTACACCATGCTGCCGCTCTCGGTTCTCACGGACTCGCCCTGCGCAAGCGCGATGCGGACGATCGGGCAGTCGGAGTCGCCGGTGAGTACGAATCTCATGTGGGTTCCTTTCTCGTGGGTACGGTTGGAGGGTTTGCGCTCGAGCATGCCAAATGGGGCGGGGCGGGGCGGACGCCTCCGGGGGATGGGACGGGCGCCTCCGGAGGCGTCCGTCCCGCCCCGCCCGTGAGAAGAGCCTCAGGCCAGCTTCACGATCTTGGTGCCGTGAACCTCGTGGACGCCGAGAGCCTCCGCGACCGCCTCGGCGTTGTCGTACGTGATGCCGCCGCCCGGCAGGATGGTGATGCGGCCGGCGGCGTGGTCGATGAGGCGGCGCAGGTGGTCGAGGTTGTCCGCGATGGGCGTGCCCGCGGGGCCACCGTGGGTGAGGATGCGCTCGACGCCCAACCCGGCTAGGAAGTCGATGGCGGCGAGCTGGTTCTTCTCGGCAAGGTCGTCGAAGGCCATGTGGAAGGTCACCGCCACCGGCGCGATGGGGCTGCCGGCCTCGTCCGTGAGCGCGCCGTGTGCCGCGGTGACCAGCTGCTCCGTCATGGCCCGGTCAACCACGAGCTCGCCGGTGGCGGGGTCGGCCGCCAGGCAGCCAAAGACCACGCCCGTCACGCCCAGGCTGCGCGCCATGGCAACGTCGTCGAGCATCATCTGCTCCTCGGCGGGCGCGTAGACGAAGTCGCCGCCGCGCGGGCGCGCCATCGCCATGACGGCCGTGCCCGTTGCCCGCGCGTTGGCAACGGCGGCGCAGATCACGCCGTAGCTGGGGCTCGTGCCGCCCACCGCCAGGTTATCGCAGAGCTCGATCCGCCCCGCGCCCGCGGCGATGGCTGCCGGCACCCGCTCCATGTTCTCAGCGCAGAACTCCCTCAGCAGCGTCATGGTCTCCCCTCTCGACCGCGTCATGTCCCTGCATCATCATAGTGTCACCCCGCGCACTCAGCGCATCACACGGTCGAAAGGACACCCCAATGCACCGCCTGGGCATCTCGCTCTACCCCGAGCACTCCACCCCCGAGAAGGACCTCGCCTACATGCAGCTTGCCGCCAAGTACGGCTTCAGCCGCATCTTCACCTGCCTGCTCTCCGTGGAGAAGGGCGCCGAGGAGACCGTCGCGGAGTTTGGCGCCTTCGTCGCGCAGGCCCATGAGCTGGGCTTTGTTGTGGCCGTGGACACCAACGAGGACGTCTTTGCGCGCCTGGGCGCGACGCCTGACGACCTCACGCCCTTCTCGCGCATGGGCGTGGACATCATCCGCCTGGACGGTCACTTCGGCGACATGGGCGACATCATGCTCACCCGCAACCGTGCCGGCATCCAGACCGAGTTCAACGGAAGCTGCCGCCTGCCGATCGACCTCCTCGCCGAGCGCGGGGCGGACCGCCGCAACATGGTGACGTGCTGCAACTTCTACCCGGAGCCCTGGACCGGCATGTCCGAGGAGCGCTTCTGCGAGCTCTCCCGCGCCTACCAGCGCGAGGGCTTTAGGACCGCGGCCTTTGTCTCGAGCCAGCAGCCGGAGACCTTTGGGCCCTGGCCGGTCTTCGCGGGCCTGCCCACCTGCGAGGACGACCGTCACCGCCCCATCGACCTGCAGGTGCGCCATCTCATTGGCACCGGGCTCATTGACGACGTGATCGTCGGCAACGCGTACGCGAGCGAGGAGGAGCTCGCCGCGATGGCGGCCGTGGACACGTCCCGCGTGACCGTGCGCGTGGATCTGGAGCCCGGCGTGACCGAGGCGGAGCGCGAGCTCGTCTGGGGCTTTGACCACACAGAGCGCCCGGACTCCTCGGCGTACCTGCTGCGCTCGAGCTGGCCGCGCACGAGCTTCCGTGACCGGCAGATTCCCGCGCGCGACGCCGGCTGCGACGTGTTCCGCCCCGGCGACGTGCTCGTGGTCAACGACAACCTCGCACACTACCGCGGCGAGCTGCACGTGGCGCTGCGCGAGATGCCCAACGACGGCACGCGCAACCTCGTGGGCCGCATCCCGGCCGAGGAGCTCTTCCTGCTGGGCTACATCAGGCCCGAGCACCCGTTTGGCTTCGTGAGGGAGTAGCCGCCGGCGCCCCGGCGCCGGATCCGTGAGGGTATGCACACCCCGCCCTGAGGGTATGTACACTCCGCGACCCGACCGTTCTTCTCGGCAGCGCCTTGACCTGCGGGTTTTCTGCCCGCACTTGATGGCGGACTGTACATACTCTCCGGGCAGGGTGTACATACCCTCGCAGCGCCCGGCCGAGCCGCCTGCCGACGAGGCTCTTCTCGGCCGCGCCCGACGCGCTACGATGACGTGGTCAGACGATCAAAAGGGGGAAGCATGACCAGGCTCGCCGTGTTCGACGTGGGCGGAACCGCCATCAAGTACTGCGCCATGGAGGGGACCGACATCCAGCTCCAGGGCGAGGTGCCCACGCCCGACCCGATGTCGCACGACCAGGAGCCCTTCCTCCAGGCGCTCGAGGGCATCCTCGCGCAGCTGGGGCCCGTGGAGGGCATCGCGCTCTCCATGCCCGGCGTGGTCGACGTGGACCGCAAGTACCTGCACACCGGCGGCGCGCTGCTCTACAACTTCAACGTGGACGTCACCGCCTGGGAGGAGCGCTTCGGCCTGCCCGTCGAGGTCGAGAACGACGCGCGCTGCTCCACGATGGCCGAGCTCGCCGTGGGCAACCTCCAGGGCGTCCAGAACGGCGTGGTGCTCACCTTTGGCACGGGCATCGGCGGCGGGACCGTCGTGAACGGGCAGCTCTTCAAGGGCTCGCACCTCTACTCCGGCGAGGCGTCGATGATGTACTTCCGCTTCCCGCACAAGGCGAGCAAGCTGCGCGACGCGGGCTCGTGGTCCACCGACTGCTCCACGGTGGGCATGTGCCGGCGCCTGGCCGAGGCCAAGGGCATCGAGAAGTGCGACGGGCGGCAGCTCTTTGCGTGGCTCGAGGAGGGCGACGAGGTCACGACGCAGCTCTTCCGCGACGTGTGCGACGGGATCGCCATCCAGATCCACAACATCCAGTGCTGGATCGACCCCGAGCGCATCTGCCTGGGCGGCGGCATCAGCAGAAACCCCCTCTTCATCGAGGGCGTCCGCGACGCGCACCGGCGCTTCAACGCCGAGCTGCTCTGCGACTTCCCCGAGGTCGAGATCGTGACCTGCCGCTTCTTCAACGACGCCAACCTTATCGGCGCGTACCAGCACTTCCTGCACATGCGCGAGAAGCGCGGCGCGTAGCGGGGCCGGCGGCTGGGCCCGGGGTTGACAGCCACGTCAGGTTATATTGTCAACTCGGAACGAGTTGACAATATAACCTGACGTGGCTGTCAACCTGAATTGTTGCGACGGCGTAAACGCCACAGGTAGTGTGACTCCAGAAAAATATTTGTGTCGCGAGATGAAGTTCTTCTCGTTTAACGCGTTATGCATACCACTACCTGTGACGTTTGGCGCCAAGAGGGCAGCCGGGCCCGCGAATCCGCGCCGGCCGGCCCGCCGGCGCGGCGGCTACAGGCTCTGAAGGATCTCGCGCATCGTGGCCTGGACGGCATGCTCGGTGTTGCGCCCGATGACGCGCTGGCCGATCTGGCGCACGGCGTAGCGGGCGTTCTCCATCACGTACGGGTGGCCCACGTAGCGCAGCATCGCGTAGTCGTTCATGGAGTCGCCAAAGGCCACGACCTCGCTGCGGTCGATGCCCCAGTAGCGCAGCACCTGCTCCAGACCCGTCGCCTTGTTCACGTGGCGCGGCACCACGTCGATCCAGCGCGAGCCGCTCGGCAGGAAGGTGAACCACTCGGAGAGCTCGCGCTCGAGGACGTAGGCCATGTCCATGAGCTGCTCGGGCAGCTCGCAGCACACGGCCGCCTTGATGATGCTCACGTCCGGCGAGGGCGGGTCGTAGATGCGCTCGGCGTTGGGAAGGTCCTTGTCGAGCTCGCGCAGGTAGGAGCTCTGGTCGTTGAGCAGGTAGGTGTGCGTGGCGTCGTAGAGCGCCAGGTGGATGCAGTCAAAGAGCTGGGTGGTCTCAAACAGGCGCATCACCGCGATGGTCGAGAAGACCTCGCGGTCGAGCAGGCGGCCGTCGGCGTAGACCTGCGTGCCGAGGGAGGCCACGTAGTCCATCTCATCGGCGACGGGCGAGAAGAACCAGCGCAGCGTGTCGTAGCGGCGTCCTGAGCTCGCCACGAAGCGCACGCCCTTCTCGTGCAGGGCGTGGATGAGCTCGAAGGTCTCCTCGGGGACCTTGGCGTCGCCGTCCAGCAACGTGCCGTCCATGTCCGACGCGATGAGCTTGATCATGGGACGAACCTCCTTGTCTTTGCGTGGCGTGTGACAATTAGGACAGGTTAAAATGTCACACGCCCTGCTGTGTGACAATTTAACCTGTCCTAATTGTCACACGCCTGTCCACGCTGTCTCATTGCAGGAAGGCGGGCATCTCGCCGGCGCGGGTGGCGCGGGCGATCTCGAGCAGCGCGTCGGCCACGCCCTCGTCGGCAGCGGCGCCCACGCGATAGTTGGCCGTGGCCAGGACCTCGTCGGTGGCGTTTGCCACGGCCACGGAGTGGCGGACCCTGCGCAGGATCTCGAGGTCGTTCTCGGCATCGCCAAAGACGGCGACCTCGTCGGTCGTGATGTCCAGAGCCTCCAGCAGCGGGTCGAGGCCCGCGGCCTTTGAGACGCCCTGCGGCATGATGTCAAACCACTCGGGAATCGGCGAGACGATCCTCATCTCGGGCGCCGCCTCCGCCACGATCTGGCGGCAGCGGTCCATGCGCTCGGGCGGGCCCGGGCAGGCGATGGTCGCGGCGATGAAGTCCTCGTCGGGGACCTCGTCGACCACCACGCCCGTGAAGCGCGTGCGCGCCTCGAAGACGGCGAGCTCCTCGGTCGTGGTGCCCACGCCGTAGGCGGGGTTGAGCAGGTTGGTCTGCTCGGGGTAGCACACGAGGAACATGCCCTTCTCGGGGCGCAGCGCCTCGTCGATCTTGACCAGGGCATCGTGCGGGATCAGGACGGTGCGGACGTAGCTCCCGTCCAGGCGGACGCGCTTGCCGTTGGAGAGGATGCCCGTCTGGAAGCACGACTCGTCCATGCGGAAGAAGCGCAGCAGCTCATAGTAGTCGCGCCCCGTGGCGGGACCAAAGCGCACGCCGGCGTCCATCAGCTCGTGGATGGCGGCGACGGTGCGCTCGCTCGCGCGGCTCTCCCCAAAGGGGATGAGCGTGTTGTCCATGTCAGAGAGGACCAGCTTGATCACGAGATGATTCCCTTCTCCTCGCGCGGCAGCGCGTCAAAGCGGTCGATCGCCATGAGGATCTGCTCGATGTCGACCATGCCGGACAGGCGCCCCACGCGCCGGCCGCCCGCCCAGATGATGAGGTCGCGGTAGCCCGACGCCTTGCGCAGGCCCGTCCACTGCATCACGTCGATCCGGTCATAGCGCACCGTGGCGTCGGACCCCAGAAACGGGGTGATCATCAGGCGCTCGTCAAAGACCGAGACCTTGTAGCGCCGCAGGATCGCCCACATCACAAAGCACGTCACGATGAACGCGTCAAAGAACGCGAACACGGGCAGCGCCTCGGGGAGAAACTCGAGCGCGGCGCAGAGCCAGCCCAGGACGAGCCCGAGCACGCTCATGAACGTCATGGCCAGGACCAGGCCGCGCGTGAACGAGACCGACACGACGTAGGTGTCGTGGTGGCTGTGGTGGCGCTCCGAGAAGCGCACGTTGCCCACGTGCTCGAACAGCAGCGCAAAGACCGGCAGCACGACCTCGACGGAGGCGAGAAGGACCGCGTCCACGGAGCTCACGCCTCTCCGCCGGCGGGCGCGCCCGGGACGGCCGGCGCGGCCGGCGCGGCGAACTTGGCCACGAGGCGCTCCAGCATGTCGACCGTGAGCTCGAGGCTGCGCACCGGCACGAACTCGCGGACGGAGTGGGCGTTGTAGCCGCCCGTCGCGAGGTTGGGGCACGGCAGCCCGCGGAAGGTGAGCTGCGCGCCGTCGGTGCCGCCGCGCGCCGGGACCGCCACGGGCTCGATCCCCACCTCGCGGTTGGCCTCGAGCGCAAAGTCAATGAGGCGCTGGTCAGCGGGGCCAAACTTCTCGGCCATGTTGCGGTACTGCGGGCGGATGGACACGGTAACGGTGCCCTCGCCGTAGCGGTCGTTGAGGAAGGCGGCCACGTCGCGCATGGTCTTCTCGCGGCGAGCAAAGGCGTTTGCGTCGAAGTCGCGCAGGATGTAGGAGAGGGTGACGCCGGAGGCGGTGCCCTCGATGTCGGTGGGGTGGAAGAAGCCCTCGCGGCCGGCGGTGTGCTCGGGGCGCTCCGCGGCGGGGATCATCTGCTGGAACTCGCTCGCCACGGTGATGGCGTTGACCATGACGTCCTTGGCCGCGCCGGGGTGCACCATCACGCCGCGCACGGTGACCGTGGCCTCGCTGGCCGAGAAGCACTCGTAGTTGAACTCGCCGAGCGCCTCGCCGTCCACGGTGTAGCCGCCGCAGGCGCCGAGCGCCTCGACGTCGAGCAGGCTCGCGCCGTGGCCGATCTCCTCGTCCGGCACAAAGGCCGCGACGATGCGGGGGTGCGGCAGCGCGGGATTGGCCGCCAGGCGGGAGAGAAGTGCCATGATCTCGGCGACGCCGGCCTTGTCGTCGGCGGAGAGCAGCGTGGTGCCGTCGGAGCAGACGATGTCCTGGCCCACGAACTGCGCGAGGTCGGGCACCTGGTCGGGCGTGGTCTGGACCGGCTCGCCGTCGACGACGCCCGAGACGAGCGGGCCGCCCTCGTAGCGCACCACGTGCGGGCGCACGCCGTGGGCCGGGGCGTCCGGCGAGGAGTCGATGTGGGCGCAGAGCACGAGCGCGGGCAGGTCCTCGGCGCCGGCCGAGGCGGGCAGGGTGCCCGTGACGTAGGCGTGCTCGTCGGCCGTGACGCCGGTGCAGCCGAGGGCCTCGAGGTCGTCGGCGAGCACGCGCGCCATGTCGTGCTGGCAGGGGGTGGACGGGGTCTGGTCGAGGTTGTCCGGGTTGGACGGCGAGTCAACCTGGACGTAGCGGAGGAACCGCTCGAGGACGTCTGACATGGGACCTCCCGTGGTCGGTGCGAAGTCGCGTTTTTCTCGCCTGATAGTCTAGCGCAGGGGCGGGCGGCGCGCGTCATCGGAGCGTAACCTCGTGGGGCGGGGCGGTGCTTAGGATATGCGGCTCGTCCGGGAGGGCGGCGGGGCGCTTGCTTAATGAATCGCGTTCATCCGGCGAATCGGCGGTTCTGCGCTTAGACGATATGTGGGGAAGCGGCTGGGACCTCTCCCCGTTAAGCTACGGCCCCCTCGGGGCTACGTGGGTTA
>CALUHH010000018.1 GCA_944320385.1 uncultured Atopobiaceae bacterium
CACTCCCTGTCCTCCTGCGAGTACATGCGGACTCCAATCCGGACACGAAAGTGTCCAACTTTTTGTCCGTACCCCCGGCGGGGCCGCATCTTCGGACGAGCCGCAATTGTTAAGCGCGCTGACGCCGTTTTCCCGGACGAGACGCAAAAGTTAAGCGGGCCGGGCGCGCATGCCCGACCCGCTCACGTTATCGAGGCGTGTCTCGACCTTACAGGCCCATCTCGGCCTTCAGGCGGGCGAGCTCGTCGTCCACCGCGGCGCTGTCGGCCGCGCCGGAGTACTTCTCGGCGAGGGTCTCGGCATCGTCGACGGGCTCGGTGGTGAGCTCGGCCATGGCGTCGGCCGTGTCGAGCATCTTGTCGGCCTTCTCCTCCATGCGGTTGAACGCCTCGATGGCGCTCTCGGCCTTGTCGGCGCCGGAGGTGTAGCCGGCGACCTTCTCCTGGGTCTTGGCGACGGCCATCTTGGCCTTGATGGTCTCGCGGCGCGCCTTGAGGTCCTCGATGTCGTTCACGAGCTTGTCGTGCATCTGACGCATCTTGTCGGCGTTGGCCTTGGCGGCGTCGGCGGCCTTGGTGAGCTCGGCGCCGGTGGTCTCGAGCTTCTGCTTCTTGGCGAGGAACACGCGCGCGTCGCCCTCGTTGCCGGCCTGCAGCGCCTTCCTGGCGAGGTCCTCCATGCGGGCGACCTCCTCGGCGTTGGCGTCGGCGGCGCGCTTGGTGCGGGCCTCCTCGGCCATGACGCCGGCGGTCTCGCGCTTGACCTCGGCGAGGGACTCGGTGAGGTCGACGAGGTACTGGTCGACCATCTTGGCCGGGTCCTCGGCCTTCTCGAGCAGCTCGTTGATGTTGGCCTTCACGATGGTGGTGAAGCGGCCCAGAATGCCCATGCTAGGTTTCCTTTCTAGTCCTTGTCCTCGTACTTGTCGGCGAGGTCTTCCACGTCCTTGTCCCCGAACTTCTCGAGCGGGGTGTTGAGGATGTCCTCCATCCTCTGCTGCTCCTCGTCCCGCTTTGCCTTGCGGCGCTTCACGACGTAGGCGATCGCGCCGCTCACGGCGATGACGAGGACCACTCCTCCCACGACGAGCATGGTGGTCTGTCCGCGCTGCTCGTCCTCGGCCGCGGCCATGATGCGGTCCGCGGTCTCGGCAAAGGCGTCGGAGAACACCTCCTCGTCGGTGTCGGCGTTGTTGTAGGCATCGTTGAGCTCGTCGGCGAGCACGTTCAGGGCCTCGGCGTCCATGATCGAGGAGGCCTCGGTGCCCACGGTGTAGCCGCAGTTGAACGTGCCGGCGCCGTCGTCGCAGAAGACGAGCAGGAAGTGCCCCTCGTCGTTGAAGAGCTGCGGGTAGAGCTCCTCGGCGGCCGCGGTGAGCTCAGCGGTGGAGGTGCTCGTGCCGTTGGGCAGGATGTAGACATAGGGCTGTACGCCGGTCTTGTCGAAGAACTCCTCGAGGCCGCGGGTGAGGCGTCCGACGTCGTGGATCCAGTCGCCGTCGGCGTCGGTGTAGAAGTCGGTGCGGTTGACGGCGTCGGCGGGGAGCTTCTCGCGGACGGTCGACGTGGCCTGGCCCGACGCGACGTAGGCCGTGTCGCCGTACGCGCCCGTGCCGCCGCAGGTGGAGAGCCCCGTGGTCAGCACCGCGATGAGCAGGGCGGCCAGGACGATGCCCAGCAGGCCGCCGAGGCATCCCCCGCAGCCGCACCCGTTGCCGCCCATGGCCACGGGCATGCCCACGGTGGGGCGCCGGAAGCCGCCCATGCCGCCGAAGAAGGGCATGTGGAAGCTCGGCCGCGGCATGTAGCCGCCGCGCGGGCCGGGAGGCGGGCCTCCCGCGGGACCTCCCGCGAGGCGCGGCCCAAAGCCGCCCGAGCGACCCCCGGAGCGGCCGCCGCCTCCGGAAAAGCCTCCGGAGCGCCTGCCGCCGCCCGAGAAACCGCCGCTGCGACCCCCGCCGGAGAAGCCGCCTCCGCCTCCGCCCGATCTGCCCATGCGTCCGCCCTTCTCGTTACGTTCCCTGCCGTCAAGTATGACTGATTTCGAGGCGTCCCGCCTGGGTTCAACCCGTGCGAGCGGCTCCGCCGAGTAAGGGGAATATGCGAGAAACGCGGCCGTGAAGCCGCGTTTCTCGCCAAAAGCTCTTACTTGATGAGTTTGTCTGCCGTGCCTAGACGCCCAGCGCCATCTGCTTGGCGCGGTCCATGAGGACGCCCACGGCCTCGTAGGGCTCCCAGACCCCCTCGACGGAGGAGTCCATGGGGCACTGGCCGCTCTTGGCGCGGTTCTGGATGTGGCGGACGAGGGTGTCGTAGCTCGTCGCGATGCCCGAGGCCAGGAGCACGGCGCGGCCGGTCCAGGACATGACGGGGGAGAAGACGGCGTCGGGGCCGAGCACGGCGTAGAGCAGCGCCGGGGCCTTGCCCACGACCTTGTCGGCGACGGCGTAGCCGCGCAGGTTGCACCCGCTCTTGATCATCTTGAGCAGGGGCTTGACGCCGCGCTCGCGGCAGACGTGGATGTCGTCCCCGCGCACGGCCACGAGGGTCGCGTCCTTCTCGGCGATGAGCAGGGCTCGGGCGAGGTCGAGGTCGGTGGCGTCCATGTCTTCAATCCTCCCAGATCCGCTGGTGAATCCAAGTCAGCGGGTACTCTATCACAACGGCCGAGGCGGGCAATACCGCTCGCCGAAACCGATACCACATCCGCGCCGACCGGGCACGAGGTTCGGCGCGCTGAGGAGTCACGTCTCGTCCGGGAGCGCGGGCCCTTCTCGCTTAAAGACCGCGGCACATCCGGAGAATCGGCGGGGCCGCGCTTAAAGATTGCAGCGCATCCGGAATGGCGGCACGGGCATGCTTAGCTTTTGCGCCCCATCCGGCGAGAAGGACGGTTTGTGCTTAAGGATTGCGCCCCATCCGGGGGCCATGGCGCCCGGGGAGGGGAGGCGCTGCCGGACAGGACGCGATCTCTAAGCAAGGAGGCCCGTCCTTCTCGGATGAGGCGCAATCCTTAAGCGAGAAAAACTCGCATCCTCGGATGCACCGCGATCCTTAAGCGAGAAGGGCCCACGCCCCCGGACGGGGCGCATTCCCTAAGCGCGTCTCAGGCGACGCGGCCACAAAAACGGGCCGCCACCCGGAGGTGACGGCCCGTGCCAAGACGCTGGCGATAAGAACTAGCCGTTGAGCGCGGCGTTGACGGCGACGGCGCAGGCGACGGTCGCACCGACCATGGGGTTGTTGCCCATGCCGATGAGGCCCATCATGTCGACGTGCGCGGGCACCGAGGAGGAGCCGGCGAACTGGGCGCTGGAGTGCATGCGGCCCATGGTGTCGGTCATGCCGTAGGAGGCGGGGCCGGCGGCCATGTTGTCCGGGTGCAGCGTGCGGCCGGTGCCGCCGCCGGAGGCCACGGAGAAGTACTTCTTGCCGGCGAGGACGCGCTCCTTGAAGTAGGTGCCAGCGACGGGGTGCTGGAAGCGCGTCGGGTTGGTGGAGTTGCCGGTGATCGAGATGTCGACGTTCTCGTGCCACATGATGGCAACGCCCTCGCGGACGTCGTCGGCGCCGTAGCAGTTGACCTCGGCGCGCGGGCCGTCGGAGTACGGGATCTTCTCGACGATGTTGAGCTCGCCGGTGAAGTAGTCGAACTGGGTCTTCACGTAGGTGAAGCCGTTGATGCGGGCGATGATCTGGGCGGCGTCCTTGCCGAGGCCGTTCAGGATGACGCGCAGCGGCTTCTTGCGGGCCTTGTTGGCGTTGAGCGCGATGCCGATGGCGCCCTCGGCGGCCGCGAAGGACTCGTGGCCGGCCAGGAACGCGAAGCACTCGGTGTCGTCACCGAGGAGCATGGCGCCGAGGTCGCCGTGGCCCTTGCCGACCTTGCGGTCCTCGGCGACGGAGCCGGGGACGCAGAAGGCCTGGAGGCCCTCGCCGATCATGGCGGCGGCCTCAGAGGCGCTCGTGGCGCCCTTCTTGATGGCGATGGCGCAGCCGCAGACGTAGGCCCACTTGGCGTTCTCGAACGCGATGGACTGGACGCCCTCGACGATCTCGCGCGGGTTCACGCCCTTGTCGAGGCAGATCTGCTCGGCCTCCTCGAGGGAGGAGATGCCGTTCTCAGCGAGCACCTTGTTGATCTTGTCGATGCGGCGCTCATAGCCCTCAAACGAAACTGCCATTTGGTTTTCCCTCCCTTTCTACTCGTGAACGGGGAAGACGTTGGCGACCGTGTGGGTCTCCTCGTCCGTGCGCGGGTCGATGTACTTGGCGGCGTTCTCCCACTGGCCGTAGTGGCCCATGGCGCCGGCGATGGCGTCCTCGGGGGTCTTGCCGGCCTTGAGGGCCTCGGTGAACTTGCCGAGGTTCAGGAACTCGAAGGCGATGATCTCGTTGTTCTCGTTGAGCGCCATGCGGGTGACGTAGCCCTGGGCGAGCTCGAGGTAGCGGGCGCCCTTGGCCTTGGTGCCGAACATGGTGCCGACCTGGGTGCGCAGGCCCTTGCCGAGGTCGTCGAGGGAGGCGCCGACGGGCAGGCCGTCCTCGGAGAAGGCGGTCTGGGAGCGGCCGTAGACGATCTGGAGGAACAGCTCGCGCATGGCGACGTTGATGGCGTCGCAGACGAGGTCGGTGTTCAGGGCCTCGAGGATGGTCTTGCCCGGGAGGATCTCGGAGGCCATGGCGGCGGAGTGGGTCATGCCGGAGCAGCCGAGGGTCTCGACGAGGCACTCCTCGATGACGCCCTCCTTGACGTTAAGGGTGAGCTTGCAGGCACCCTGCTGGGGCGCGCACCAGCCCACGCCGTGCGTGAGGCCGGAGATGTCCTTGATCTCCTTGGCCTGGACCCACTTGCCCTCCTCGGGGATGGGCGCGGGGCCGTGATATGCGCCCTTGGCGACGGGGCACATATTCTCGACTTCTGCGGAATACTGCATGTAATGCTCCTCTCCGTGGTGTTGAGGTCGGTGCCATGCGACCGGCCCTTGCCAGCCAGGGTCTAGTTTACGGCAAAACGGGCCGCGCATGAGTCCCGACGGCGCCGTTTTTCGGGTGCCCGCCCGCTGGCGCCCTGCGAGTGGGCTGCTATAATCGCGCTCCATGAGCACAGAGAAGAACATAGCTGCCGAGAAGGACGCGCGCCCCTCGCGCCGCGCCGTGCCCTCGTGGGTCTGGAAGGTCTCCCTCGCCGCCTGCGCGGCCATCTGGGGCGGCTCCTTCGTCGTGATGAAGGACACCCTCGACGTCATCCCGCCGGCGTGGCTGATGGGCATCCGCTTCGCCGCCTCGGCCATCATCGTGGGGGCCCTCTTCTGGCGCACCCTGCGCGACAACTTCGACCTGAGCCACCTCGCGATGGGCGCCATCCTCGGCGTGGCGTCGGGGTCGGCCTTCGTGGTGCAAAACATCGGCCTCGACGACACCACCCCCGGGCGCAACGCCTTCCTCACGGCCACGTACTGCGTGATGGTGCCGTTCATCAACTGGGCCGTGACCCGCCGCCGACCCGCGGCCAACAACCTCGTGGCCGCGCTGCTCGCGATCGTGGGCGTGGGGCTGGTCGCCCTGGGCGACGACCTCTCGCTGATCATGAGCGGCGGCGACTGGCTCACGCTCGTGGCGGCGGTGCTCTTCGCCGTGCACATCGTGCTCGTGGCGCGCTTCTCGTCGGCGCACGACGTGATGACGCTCACGGTGGTCCAGCTCGCCGTGAGCGCGGTCGTCGCGCTCGGCACGGCGCTTCTCACCGAGGCTCCGCCCGGCCCCGCGATCTTCTCGTCCGCCGACGTGTGGTTCTCGCTGGGGTACCTCGTGCTGCTCTCGTCGTGCGTGTGCATGGTGGTCCAGAACCTCGGGCAGGCCCACGTGCCGCCCGCCCAGGCGTCGCTGCTGCTGTCGCTGGAGAGCGTCTTTGCCGTGGTCTCCAGCGTGGTCTTCTACCATGAGCTCGTGACGCCGCGCATCGCCGTGGGCTTTGCGACCATCTTCGTGGCCGTGCTCGTGAGCGAGCTCTTTGTGAGTCAAAAGGGGACAGACCCCTTTTGACTCATTTTCGATGGGGGACAAGATGATCCAGGAGTTTGGGCCCGAGCACGTCTTTGACAACCACTTTGCCCCGCACGAGCCGGCCGCGGGCGACTACCTGCTGCACTACACCGACGCGGGCTGCCTCGCGCGCGTCTGCCACGTCGGCCGCTCGGACGCCGACGCGGGCGACTCCGGCGAGGTGGTCGAGCTGCCCCGCCTCGCGGACTACCCGCGCCGCCCGAGCCGCGTGACCTATCTCTTCTCGCTGGGGGAGGAGCGCTTCTTCCTGGCGCTCGACGACCGCGTGGCGGCGCCGGCGGGCTTTGCGTACGAGTCGGTCAACTGGCTGCGCCGCGCCGAGCCCCAGCACCTGCTCTTTGCCGCGGCCACAGGATCGCAGCTTGACCGCTGGTACCGCGCCAACCGCTTCTGCGGCCGCTGCGGGGCGCCGACCGAGCTCGCCCCGGCGAGCCGCGAGATCGTGTGCCCGGAGTGCGCGCACATCGTCTACCCCAAGATCTGCCCGGGCATCATCTGCGCCGTCACCAGCTGCGACGGCGGTGACGAGAAGATCGTGCTCACGCGCTACGCGGGGCGGACCACCGCGCTCTGGGCGCTCGTCGCCGGCTTCACCGAGATCGGGGAGCCGCTCGAGGACACGGTGCGCCGCGAGGTGATGGAGGAGGTGGGGCTTTCCGTCAAGAACCTGCGCTTCTACAAGAGCCAGCCGTGGAGCTTCACGGACACCCTGCTCGTGGGCTTCTGGTGCGAGGTGGACGGGGACCCGACGATCGCCGTGGACCGCTCGGAGCTCAAGGAGGCGCGCTGGTTCTCGCGTGACGAGATTCCCCTGGAGCGCACCGGCGACCGCGCGAGCCTCACCGGCGAGATGATCGAGCGCTTCCGCCTGATGGGCCGCCGCGCCTGGGAGTAGGTGCGGAGGCGGGCCGCCCGCTGCTTAAGAAACGCGCCCCATCCGGGAAAAACGCGAATCCGTGCTTAGGGATCGCGTCCCATCCGGAGAGGCCCGTTCTCGCTGCTTAGGTATCTCGCCTCGTTCACGAGAAGAACGACGATGCGCTTAGACTTTGCCGCCTATCCCGAAGGCGCCCCCTCCCAACAAGGGGCTCCGCTCTGGATGGGCGGCGCTTTCTAAGCAGCGAGGTTCTTCTCGTCCGGATGAGACGCGTTTTCTAAGCACGCGGACGCCAAAATCCCGGATGGGGCGCAATCATTAAGCAGCGGCATCGCCCCCCGCGCAGCAACATGCCGAGAACGAAAACGGGGCGGCGAGGATGTCCCCGCCGCCCCGTTGGCCGCGCCGTGGTGCCGCGCTACTGGTAGTTGCGCTCGCGGATCTCGCCGAGGGACTGCTCGGCCTCGGCCTCCTCGGGGGAGAGGTAGTCGATGAGGTCGCCGGGCTTGCAGTTGAGCACCTGGCAGAGTGCCTCGAGGGTGGAGAACCGGACCCCGCGAATGTGGCCGTTCTTGATGTTGGAGAGGTTGACCGTGGAGGTGCCGATTCTCTTGGCAAGCTCCGTGGACGTAATCTTTCTCTCCGCCATGACGCGGTCGAGCCTCATGACAATGGGCACCTCATCACCTCCGTAGACGGTTTTTAGACGTTCCTATATTAGTCTAAACGATAGAGTCAGAATCTTCCTTGAGGGCATTTCCATATCTCACGACCATCGCCAGGCAGCCGATAAAGACGGCCAGCGCGAGGACCTTGAGGACCACCTGCGTCTCGACGGCCAGGCACAAAAGCGGCAGGGGCGCGTGGCCAACGGGGTAGAAGGCGCGCGAGAGCACGACGTCGAGCACGGTGCGGCCCATGACGATCGTTGCCATGACCGCCAGCCGCGCCGACTGGGCGGTGCTGAAGGGGGAGGGGTCGACGCAGAAGTGGCGCAGGAACCGCGCCGCGAGCGCGACGGCGCCGACAGCGGCGAGCTGGGAGATGACGAGAAGAACCTCGAAGAGGGGGTCTCCCCACGTCCCGGGAAGCTCGGCGCTGAGGACGATCGCGCAGTGGAGCGCCTCGCCCAGAAGCGAGAGCGCGGCGAGGGCGTGCAGGACGCCCGATCCGACGGCGGTGATGCGACGTGCGAGGCGAAGCTCGCTGTTGAGGTTGTTGGTCATACAAGGCTCCATTATCGAAAGTTGGCTCGTAAGCGGCGGCGGGGGCCCGCCAGGCAGGGATGGCGAGACCACCTCCCCTCAATATCAGGAAGCTTAAAATGCGACGGCACAGATGATACGTGGGGGAGGGGGTATGTTTGCCCAGCATGTCGCCAACGGCATGGAATGGCGGATAATTGGTTATAGCAAGAAGCTAAGGAATAGCATCTCAAAACTGTAGAATATAACCAACAGTTAGTTATAGCCGCAGGATGGGCGCGTCACGCGAGCACGAAGCGCTCGATCGCCTCCGCCACGCCACCTGCGTTGTTGTCCGCCTCGCAGACGTAGCCCGCCGCGGCGCGCGCCTCGTCGGAGGCGTTTGCCACTGCCACGCCCAGGCCCGCGGCGCCGATCATGGGGACGTCGTTGGAGTTGTCGCCGATGGCCATGGTCTCGTCGGCCGCGATGCCCAGGCGCTCGGCGAGCGCGAGCAGGCCCGCGCCCTTGTTGATGCCGGGGGCGTTGAACTCGAGGTAGCGGTTAGACGAGTAGACCACGTCGAGGCCCTCGGTGAGCCCGGCCTCGGAGAGCTCGCGCTCGGTGCGGCGCAGCTCGTCCATGTCGAGGCTCATGAAGAGGAGCTTGACCACGACCTCGTCGTTCTTCTCGACAAAGCCGAGCGTGGGCTCGTGGGTCTCCACGATGTTCATGCGGCCCTCGATGTAGGCGCGCTCCGCCGGCCAGTAGTTGTAGAGGTAGACGTGCTCGAGCGTGTAGACGTGGATGCACAGGCCGCGCTCGATGCCCGCCTGGTAGAGGGCCTCGGCCACCTCCGGTGCGAGCGAGCAGGTGGTGAGGGGGTGGGCGGTGTCGGCGTTCTCCGTGATGACGCCGCCGTTGAAGGAGATGACGTACTCGCCGGGCTCGTCGAGCAGGCCCAGGTCGGCGAGGGTGTCGTCGACCGACTCGTAGGGGCGCCCCGTCGCCGGGACGAAGCGGGCCCCGCGCTCGCGCGCGGCTGCGATGGCGCGGCGAACGCGCTCGGGGATGCGGTGCTCGTCGTCGAGCAGGGTTTCGTCGAGGTCGCAGGCGATGAGGCGGTACATCGGTCTCCTTTCGTGGGCCACGCCCCATTGTAGTCGGCCGCCTGTTTGTTACGGGGCAGAATCCAACTGGCGCGCACGCTGCCCCGCGGCGCCCAGTTTTAGGCATAATCGTGCTCTAACACTGGGCCACTGCGCCGCAGACGAGAAAGGCCGCCATCATGACCAGAAAGATTCACATCTTTGACACCACCCTGCGCGACGGCGAGCAGTCGCCCGGCGCGTCCATGAACACCGAGGAGAAGCTCGTCATCGCCCAGCAGCTCATCCGCATGGGCGTCGACGTCATCGAGGCGGGCTTTCCCATCTCCTCCCCGGGTGACTTCCGCTCCGTGCAGGAGATCGGACGGCTTGCCGGGGACGACTGCGTGGTCTGCGGCCTCACGCGCGCCGTCGAGAAGGACATCGACCGCGCGGCCGAGGCGCTGGCTACGGCAAAGCGCCCGCGCATCCACACCGGCATCGGCGTCTCGCCGAGCCACCTGCGCGACAAGCTCCGCATCACCGAGGACGAGTGCGTCGAGCGCGCCGTCCACTGCGTGGAGTACGCCAAGCGCTACGTCGAGGACGTCGAGTTCTACGCCGAGGACGCCGGCCGTGCCGACCAGGCGTTCCTCGAGCGCGTGATCCAGGCCGTGGTCAAGGCCGGAGCCACCGTCGTGAACATCCCCGACACCACCGGCTACCAGCTGCCCGAGGACTTCGGCCGTCGCATCAAGGGCCTCGCGGACAACGTCATCGGCATCGAGGACGTCATCATCTCCGTGCACACGCACAACGACCTCGGCATGGCCACGGCGCTCGCCCTCCAGGGCGTCAAGAACGGCGCCCGTCAGATCGAGTGCACCATCAACGGCCTGGGCGAGCGCGCCGGCAACACCGCGCTCGAGGAGGTCGTGATGGCCATCAAGATGCACGGCGAGGAGCTCGACGCCCATACCGACATCGTGACCCAGGAGCTCACCCGCGCGAGCCACCTCGTCTCCCGCATCACGGGCATGAGCGTCCAGGCCAACAAGGCCATCGTCGGCGCCAACGCCTTCGCGCACTCCTCCGGCATCCACCAGGACGGCGTCCTCAAGGCCCGCAACACCTACGAGATCATCGACCCCGCGGACGTGGGCGCCGCCGGATCCGAGATCATCCTCTCCGCGCGCTCCGGCCACGCCGCGCTGCGCCACCGTCTCTCCGAGCTGGGCTACACCTTCGCCGACGACGAGTTCGACGAGGTCTACCAGCGCTTCCTCGAGATCGCGGACCAGAAGAAGGAGGTCTACGACGAGGACCTCGAGTCCATGGTCCAGGAGCGCCAGCGCGACGTCGCGGCCGTCTACACGCTCGAGGCGCTGCAGGTCTCCTGCGGCGACCCGCTGATTCCCACGGCCACGGCCACCATCAGCGACGAGCTGGGCGTGAAGCACGTGGTCGCCGCCACCGGCACCGGCCCGGTCGATGCCGCCTACCAGGCCATCGACAAGGTCGTGGCGGTCCACGGCGACCTCGCGGAGTTCTCCGTCAAGGCCATCACGCGCGGCATCGACGCCATCGGCGAGGTCACGGTGCGCATCACGGCCGAGGACGGCCGCGTCTACACCGGCCGCGGCGCGGACAACGACATCATCGTCTCGAGCGCCAAGGCCTACGTCAACGCGATCAACCGCATGATCCAGACCACCCGCTCCAAGGAGGGCAAGTGATGAAAAGGGACAGTCCCTTTTCATCATCGAAGGAGGGTAAGTACATGGCACGTCCCCAGACCATGGCCGAGAAGATCCTGGCGGCCCACGCCGGCCTCGAGGAGGTCGTCCCCGGCCAGCTCATCGAGTGCGACCTCGACCTCGTGCTCGCCAACGACATCACGGCCCCCATCGCCATCAAGACGGTGCGCGAGATCGGCGCCGGCGTCTTCGACCGCGACAAGATCTGCCTCGTGCCCGACCACTACGCTCCCAACAAGGACATCAA
Organism: uncultured Atopobiaceae bacterium; assembly: GCA_944320385.1. Lineage (GTDB taxonomy): Bacteria > Actinomycetota > Coriobacteriia > Coriobacteriales > Atopobiaceae > Thermophilibacter. The sequence continues at coordinate 11,219 of CALUHH010000018.1, forward strand.
GAGCGCCGAGCAGACCAAGGTCACGCGCGACTTCGCCCACGAGATGGGCATCACGCACTACTACGAGCAGGGCTGCATGGGCATCGAGCACGCGCTGCTCCCCGAGCGCGGCATCGTCGTCCCCGGCGACCTCGTGATCGGCGCGGACTCCCACACCTGCACCTACGGCGGCATCGGCGCCTTCTCCACGGGCGTGGGCTCCACCGACGCCGGCGTGGGCATGGCCACCGGCCGCGCCTGGTTCAAGGTGCCCGAGACCATCCGCATCGTGGTGGACGGCGAGCTTCCCGAGGGCGCCTCGGCCAAGGACGTCATCCTCTACGTGATCGGGCAGATCGGCGTCGACGGTGCGCTCTACTGCGCGATGGAGTTCGCCGGCTCCACGATCGAGGCGCTCTCCGTCGAGGGCCGCCTCACGATCGCCAACATGGCCATCGAGGCCGGCGGCAAGGCGGGTCTGTTCGAGGTCGACGAGAAGTGCCGCGAGTACGTGAGCCGCCGCACCCAGCGTGCCTTCGTCGAGTACCACCCCGACGCGGACGCCCAGTACAAGCAGGTCATCCACATCGACGCCGCCGACATCGTGCCCACGGTATCCTGGCCGCACCTGCCCTCCAACACCCATCCCGTGGCCGAGAGCCGCGACATCAAGATCGACCAGGTCGTCATCGGCTCGTGCACCAACGGCCGCATCGAGGACATGCGCGCCGCCGCCGAGGTGCTCTGCGGCCGCACCGTCGCCGACGGCGTCCGCTGCATCGTCATCCCGGCCACCCAGGGCGTCTGGCTCCAATGCGTCCACGAGGGCCTGATGGACATCTTCGTCAACGCCCACTGCGTGGTCTCCACGCCCACCTGCGGCCCGTGCCTGGGCGGCTACATGGGCATCCTCGCGGCAGGGGAGCGCTGCGTCTCCACCACCAACCGCAACTTCGTCGGCCGTATGGGCGACCCCACCTCCGAGGTCTACCTGGCGAGCCCCGCCGTCGCCGCCGCGTCGGCCGTGGCGGGCCACATCGCGCTGCCGTCCGACCTGTAAGGTCCCTGGCCTGCCTGGGAGCCCCCGGTCCTTCTCTCCAAGCTCAGCGCTCGCTGCGCTCGCTCACTTCGTGATTCGCTTGGCGAGAAGGACCGGGGGCTCCCTGCTGTCTTCGGGTTCTTCTCGCCTGACCTTCTGACGGGGGCGTTGCCACATGGAACTGAAGTAGGTAACAGGGGTCCGGGGTTGAAAATCGGCCTGGCGGCCTCTGTTACCTACTTCAGTTCCATGTAGCAACGCACCGGAGCGGCAGCCGGGTCCTTTCGGCCGCCATGCCGCTCGCGTCGGAATCGGGGCCTCTGGCCGCGCCGCCCGCCGCGCCCGCCGGGCGACCCCTTCCCTGAAATCGATACCCGGGCACTAGAGTCGGCCCCGAGGTCGGCCGCAGCGGGCGGCCGCGCGAGTGCAGGGAGGAACCATGGAGAAGGTCAAGGTCGTCCAGTACGGATGCGGAAAGATGTCCAAGTACATCCTGCGCTACCTGTACGAGCACGGCGCGCAGATCGTGGGCGCCATCGACGTGGACCCGGCCGTCGTGGGCCAGGACGTGGGCGACTTCGCCGGCCTCGGCGTCAAGACGGGCATCGTCATCTCCGACGACGCCGACAAGGTCCTCGACGAGTGCGACGCCGACGTCGCCGTCGTGACCCTCTTCAGCTTCATCAGCGACATCTACGACCACGTGGAGAGGTGCGTCTCGCGCGGCATCAACGTGATCACCACCTGCGAGGAGGCCATCTACCCCTGGACCACCGCCGCGGCGCAGATCAACCGCCTCGACGCGCTGGCCAAGGAGACCGGCTGCACCATCACCGGCAGCGGCATGCAGGACATCTACTGGATCAACATGGTGGGCATCGTCGCCGGCGGCATCCACAGGATCGAGAAGATCAAGGGCGCCTACAGCTACAACGTCGACGAGTACGGCCTGGCGCTCGCCAACGCCCACGGCTGCGACCTCACGCCCGAGGAGTTCGAGGCCAAGATCGCGCACCCCGCCGAGTTCGAGCCGTCCTACGCGTGGAACGCCGTCGAGGCCATCTGCAACAAGCTCGGCCTCACGATCAAGTCCATCGAGCAGAGGCACGTCCCGTACGTCGCCGATCAGGACACCTACTCCGAGACCCTGGGCAAGACCGTCGAGGCCGGCCGCTGCCTCGGCATGTCCGCCGTGGTCACGGCCGAGACCATGCAGGGCATCACCGTGGAGGAGGAGACCATCGGCAAGGTCTACGGCCCCGATGACGGCGACATGTGCGACTGGTGGATCTCCGGCGAGCCCGACACCGAGTTCCACGTGGTCAAGCCCGCCACGGTCGAGCACACCTGCGCCACGATCGTGAACCGCATCCCGCAGCTGCTCGCGGCACCCTGCGGCTACGTCACGGCCGACCAGCTCGAGCCCAACGCCTACCTCACCTACCCGATGGAGTACTACTGCTAGGAACCGCTCGCCAGAGCCTGACCGCGCCCGGGGCCGACCGCTCGGCCCCGGGCCTTTGCGTTGGCGACCTTGACGCTATAACCTGACGTCAGTGTCAATTTGACGATGACGTCAGACGACAATGTCAAGTTCAGACGAGGGGGCAACCATGTACTTCATCGGCGTCGACCTGGGCACGTCCGCCTGCAAGTTCCTGCTCATGGACGAGAAGGGCAAGATCCTCAACATCACGAGCAGGTCCTACGGCGTGGAGTACCCGCGCCCCGGCTGGAGCCAGCAGGACCCGGCGGACTGGTGGCGCGCGGTGCGCGAGGGCGTGCCGGAGCTGCTCGCCGGCTTTGACGCCTCCCAGGTGGCGGGCATCGGCTGCGGCGGCCAGATGCACGGCCTGGTTGCGCTGGACGAGAAGGACGAGGTCATCCGCCCCGCGATCCTCTGGAACGACGGCCGCACCGCCGAGCAGGTCCGCTACCTCAACGAGGAGGTGGGCACCGCGCGCCTGCTCGAGCTCACCGGCAACATCGCCTACGCCGGCTTCACCGCGCCCAAGCTCCTGTGGATGCGACGGGAGGAGCCCGAGCTCTTCGCGCGCATCGCGCACGTGCTGCTGCCCAAGGACTACCTGAACCACCTGCTCACCGGCGCGTACGCCACTGACGTCTCCGACGCGTCCGGCACGCTGCTCTTTGACGTGGCGCGCCGCACGTGGAGCGACGAGATGCTCGCGCTCTGCGGCCTCACCGCGGCGCAGATGCCGCGCGTCTACGAGAGCTACGAGCCCATCGGCGCGCTGCGCCCCGAGGTCGCCGAGGAGCTGGGGCTCCCGAGCGGCGTGGTCGTGGCCGCCGGCGCGGGCGACAACGCCGCCGCCGCGGTGGGGACCGGCGCCGTGGGCGCGGGCACGATGAACATCAGCCTCGGCACGTCCGGCACCGTGTTCATCCCCACGGCGGGCTTCGCGGCGGGCGTGGGCGACCGCATCCACTCCTTCTGCCACGCGGACGGCGCCTGGCACCTCATGGGGTGCATCCTCTCGGCGGCGAGCTGCAACGCCTGGTGGGTAAGCGAGGTGCTCGGCACGGACGACATGGCCGCCGAGCAGGCGGGGATCGACGCCGCGAGCGCTCCGGCCGACCTCCCGTACTTCCTGCCGTACCTCATGGGCGAGCGCACCCCGCTCAACGACGTCAACGCCCGCGGCGCCTTCGTGGGCATGAGCATGTCCACCTCGCGCGCCGACCTCACGCGCGCCGTGCTCGAGGGCGTGGCCTTCGCCGTGCGCGACTCGGTGGAGATCGCGCGCTCGCTCGGCGTCGACGTGGCGTCCTCGACGGTGTGCGGCGGCGGCGCGAAGAGCCGCCTCTGGCTCCAGATGCTCGCCGACATCCTGGGCATCGAGCTCGTCCTGCCCACCACCGAGCAGGGACCGGGCTACGGCGGGGCAATGCTCGCCTCCGTCGCGGCGGGCGCCTACCCCTCCGTCGCGGCGTGCACCGGCGCCATCGTGGGCGAGCGCGAGAGGGTCGCGCCCAACGCAGCCCTGGCGGGGGAGTACGAGCGGCGCTATCAGATCTGGCACGGCCTCTACCCCGCGCTGAAGGATACGTTTGGAACGATGGGGGCGTAGCGGGCACACGTTCTTCTCGTCCAAAGATGTAAACGTTTATAAACACCGAGAAGAACAACGGCACGTTTAGTGACCGCCGATTCCGATAGAAAAGCTACCGTTCGCAGATTTCTAACACATATAAACGTTTTCTAAACTGAACCTAGATACAAGGCATTTCTGAAGGGGGCGTCCGGCTCTGTCGACGCCCGGGAGAGGAGATAGGCATGGCACTCAAGTCCAGCAACATCCCTGACGTGAAGCTCGGCATCGTCGCGGTCTCGCGCGACTGCTTCCCGATCGAGCTCTCCGAGCGCCGTCGTGCCGCCGTCGCGGCTGCCGTCGCCGAGCTCGGCGTCGACGCCGTCGAGGTGACCAAGACCGTCGAGTCCGAGGCCGACGTCGAGCCCGCTCTCGCCGAGGCCGTCGCCGCCGGCGCCAACGCGCTCGTGGTCTTCCTCGGCAACTTCGGCCCCGAGACCCCCGAGACCCTGCTCGTCCAGAAGTTCGATGGCCCCGCGATGTGCGTCGCGGCCGCCGAGGGCGACGGCGACCTGGTCAACGGCCGCGGCGACGCCTACTGCGGCATGCTCAACTGCAGCTACAACCTCGGCATGCGCCACCTCGCCGCCCACATCCCGGCCTACCCGGTGGGCACCGCCGCCGAGGTCGCCCAGATGATTCAAGACTTCGTGCCCGTGGCCCGCACGATCATCGGCGTGCGCAACCTCAAGATCATCACCTTCGGCCCGCGCCCGCAGGACTTCTTCGCCTGCAACGCCCCGATCAAGGGCCTCTACCAGATCGGCGTGGAGATCGAGGAGAACTCCGAGCTCGACCTGCTCGTCGCCTACAAGGCCCACGCGGGCGACCCGCGCATCGCCGACGTCTGCGCCGACATGGCCGCCGAGATGGGCGAGGGCAACTACTACCCCGACCTCCTCGAGCGCATGGCGCAGTTCGAGCTCACCCTGCTCGACTGGGCCGAGCAGCACAAGGGCGCCCGCAAGTACGTGGCGTTCGCCGACAAGTGCTGGCCGGCCTTCCCGGAGGAGTTCGGCTTTGAGCCGTGCTTCGTGAACTCCCGCCTGGCCACCCGCGGCATCCCCGTGGCCTGCGAGGTCGACATCTACGGCGCCCTCTCCGAGTACATCGGCATGTGCGCCTCCGATGACACGGTGACCCTGCTCGACATCAACAACTCCGTGCCCGCCTCCCTCTACCAGGAGCAGATCGCCGGCAAGTTCGAGCACGACTGGCAGCTCACCGACACCTTCATGGGCTTCCACTGCGGCAACACCCCGAGCTGCAAGCTCTGCGCCGACCGCGCGGTCAAGTTCCAGCTCATCCAGCACCGTCTGCTCGAGCCCGAGGGCTCCGAGCCCGACTTCACCCGCGGCACCCTCGAGGCCGACATCGCCCCGAGCGAGATCACGTTCTACCGCCTGCAGTGCGACTCCGACGGCGTCCTGCGCAGCTACGTCGCCGAGGGCGAGGTCCTGCCGGTCACGACCTGCTCGTTCGGCGGCCGCGGCGTCTTCGCGATCCCGGAGATGGGCCGCTTCTACCGCCACGTCCTGATCCAGAAGCGCTACCCGCACCACGGCGCGGTGGCCTTCAACCACTGCGGGCGCGCCCTCTTTGACGCCCTGCGCTTCCTCGGCGTCGAGGACATCGCCTACAACCAGCCCAAGAGCCTCCCGTACCCCACGGAGAACCCCTTCGCGTAGGGCCCTTGCCGCTGACATAGCCTGATCCTCCGGACGGGTTCTGAGAGCAGTTCCGTTAATGCTCGAAGAACCCGTCTCCCTTTCGGTAAGAGCTCCCCGGCCCCGACGCTAGAATGGCGCCAACGAAAGTGAGGTGGGGTCCGCATGGCGCGAGCCGCGTCAGACGGTTCCCTCCCGGCAGCACGTTCTTCTCGACCACGAGCCGCCGGGGCCATTCCCGCGCGCAGTTTTGCGAAGCAACTGTTTGAGCACGGGGATGGCCCCGGCGGCACCGAGAGCGACCAGAAAGGACAACGATGCAGTTCAAAGGGACCGTCTTCCGCTACGGGCGCGACATCGACACCGACGTCATAATTCCTGCGCGCTATCTCAACACCTCGGATCCGGCTGAGCTCGCCAAGCACTGCCTCGAGGACCTCGACCCCACCTTCGTCAGCCGCGTGAAGCCGGGCGACATCGTGGTGGCCGACGAGAACTTCGGCTGCGGCTCGTCCCGCGAGCACGCGCCCGTGGCCATCAAGGCCGCCGGCGTCTCGTGCGTCATCGCCAAGAGCTTCGCGCGCATCTTCTATCGCAACTCGATCAACATGGGCCTTCCCATCCTCGAGTGCCCCGAGGCCGTCGACGCCATCTCCGACGGCGACGTGGTCCTCGTCGACGCCGACACCGGCGCCATCACCGACGAGACGACCGGCGCCGTCTTCCAGGCGCAGCCGTTCCCGCCGTTCATCCAGGAGATCATCAACGACGGCGGCCTGGTCGCGCGCACCAAGCGCGTCATGGCGGAGAAGGACGTGAACTAGCGATGGCTTCCAAGACCTACCGCATCTGCACGCTGCCGGGCGACGGCATCGGCCCCGAGATCATCGCCGAGGGCAAGAAGGTCCTCGCCGCGCTGGGCGAGAGGTACGACGTCGAGTTCGTCTGCGAGGACCATCTGATCGGCGGCGCCGCGATCGACGCCACCACGGAGGCGGGCGGCCCGGTCTCGGCGCTGCCGCCCGAGACGCTCGAGGCGGCGCGCGCCTCCGACGCCGTCCTCCTCGCCGCGGTGGGCGGCCCCAAGTGGACCGACACCAAGGTGGGGGCCGTGCGCCCGGAGCAGGGTCTCCTGGCCATCCGCAAGGAGCTCGGGCTCTACCTCAACCTGCGTCCGGTGCGCATGTTCGACGCGCTGATCGACGCCTCCTCGCTCAAGCCCGAGGTGCTGCACGGCGTCGACCTCATCATCGTCCGCGAGCTCACGGGCGGCCTGTACTTTGGCGGCCACGAGCGCACGATGGGCGTCGAGGGCGCCGGCGTGGGCGGGGGCCGCGGCGAGTACGCCCGCGACGTCCTCGAGTACTCCGAGTACGAGGTCGACCGCGTGGTGCGCTGGGCCTTCGACGCGGCGCGGCGCCGCAGGGGCGTGGTCCACTCCGTCGACAAGGCCAACGTGCTCGACACCTCCCGCATGTGGCGCGAGGTCGCCCACAACATCGCCGCCGAGTATCCCGACGTGACGCTCGAGGACATGTACGTCGACAACGCCGCGATGCAGCTCATCGCCAACCCGGCGCAGTTCGACGTGCTCGTGACCGAGAACACCTTCGGCGACATCCTCTCTGACGAGGCCTCCATGCTCACGGGCTCGCTCGGCATGCTCGCCTCCGCGAGCCTGGGCGACGGCACGGCCCTCTACGAGCCGAGCCACGGATCGGCGCCCGACATCGCGGGCCAGGGCATCGCCAACCCGATCGCGCAGATCCTCTCCGTCGAGCTCATGCTCCGTTACAGCTTTGGCATGGACGACGCCGCCGACGAGCTCGCCGCCGCGGTCACGCGCGTGCTCGACGAGGGCTGGCGCACCGTCGACATCGCCGACGAGGGCACGCCGGCCGACAAGGTCCTCGGTACCGCCGCGATGGGAGACAAGATCGTGGAGGCCCTCGGCTAGACGCGCATCTCCTGTGATTTGAACCCTGACGCTGCCCCGCCGCCTCATGAAATGAGGCGGCGGGGCAGTGTTCTGTGCAAAACGGCCGCTCGTGATGAATTGGGGCATCCCCGCTGTGCAGAACCGCCGCTCGTGATGAATGATTCGGAGTGCCTTTGGGAGTTCAGGGCAACGTTTTCCCAGTTGACGGAAATCCACTCCGGCAGAAATGCCCCTCTGGAGCCAAAACCATTCATCACGAGCGTCTGTTTTGCACAGCGACCACCCCCGGATTCATCACGAGCGGCCGTTTTGCACAGAGCAAGGTGGTTCGGGGTATCCTAACCCGTGGATGCAAAGAGGAGGGGACGCCCATGACCTACGACTTCACCACCATCCTTGACCGCGCCGGCCATGATGCGCTCGCCGTCGACGCCATCGGGGCACCCGGCTCGGGTTACCCCGCGCCCGACGAGGGCTTTGACCCCATCCCCATGTGGGTGGCCGACATGAACTTCCCCGTGGCCCCGTCGATCACGCGCGCCATCCAGGAGCGCCTGCAGTACCCCACGTTTGGCTACTTCAGCCCGAGCGACGCCTATTACCAGGCCATCATTGACTGGCATCGCGACCGCAAGGGCGTGGGGGACCTCTGCCCGGAGCACATCGGCTACGAGAACGGCGTGCTGGGCGGCGTGGTCTCCGCGCTCACCGCCTTTGCCGCGCCGGGCGACCCGGTGCTCGTGCACAGCCCAACCTACGTGGGGTTCACGCACAGCCTCGAGGACAACGGCTTCAAGATCGTGCACTCGCCGCTCGTGCGCGACGAGGACGGCGTCTGGCGCATGGACTACGAGGACATGGAGCGCCGCCTCGCCGAGGAGCGCATCCACGTGGCCATCTTCTGCTCGCCGCACAACCCCTGCGGCCGCGTGTGGGAGCGCTGGGAGATCGAGCGCGCGATGGAGCTCTACGCCGCCCACGACTGCGTGGTCGTCTCCGACGAGATCTGGTCCGACATCGTGCGCCCGGGTATCACGCACATCCCCACGCAGTCGGTCTCCGAGGACGCGCGCCGGCGCACGATCGCCCTCTACGCTCCGTCCAAGACCTTCAACCTCGCCGGCCTCATCGGCAGCTATCACGTGATCTACGACGGCTACCTGCGCGACCGCGTGACCACCAAGGGCAAGAAGACGCACTACAACAGCATGAACGTCCTCTCCCAGCACGCGCTGATCGGCGCGTACGGCCCCGAGGGCCGCGCCTGGGCCGACGAGCTCAACCAGGTCATCGCCGGCAACGTCGACTGGGCGTGCGACTTCATCGAGCGGCGCCTGCCCGGCGTGAGCGTCTTCCGCCCCCAGGGCACCTACATGCTCTTCCTCGACTGCACGGAGTGGTGCGAGAAGAGCGGCCGCTCGATCGACGAGCTCCTGCGCGCGGGGCATCGCGTGGGCGTCTGCTGGCAGGACGGCCGCGCCTTCCACGGGCCGTGCCACATCCGCGTGAACCTCGCGCTGCCGCTCGCGCGCGTGCAGGAGGCGTTCGGCCGCCTAGAGGAGCACGTCTTCTGCGCCTAGGCGCTCGCGGGCGGCGTCGTGCGCCTGTCCCCTCGTCACAGGAGCGTGCCCTCGGCAAAGCCTCGGTCCACCTCTGCCTGAAAGAGCGGGGTCACGAGGTTCTCCCCGTCGGGAATCTTGCGCCCGTAGGCCACGAGCTGCTCGGACGTCGCGATGACGGTGCGCGCGCAGAACTCCTTCGCCTGCTGCGCGATGAGGGGGAGCGCCCAGCTCGCGGGCTCCTGGGAGAGGTGGATCGTCATGCCGCTCGTGACGATGCCGCCCTTGAAGGGGAGCAGCGTGAGGAGCATGAGCGAGGGAATGTGGTGCACGTGGCTGTCCGCGGGGTCCTGGCTCGCGCCCACGACGAAGAGGTGGGTGCGGTTCATGTAGACCACGCTGTCCTCGCTGGCGTCCACGACCGTGAACATGTCGCGCACCGCCCAGCGCCACGGACGCGCGCAGTCGAGGTGCTCCTGCGTGAGCCGCATCGGGTTGTCGCGCACAAAGTCCCCGACGATGCCCCGATTGCGCCAGAGCGCGTCGGCGACCTGCCCGCCGTGCTCGTAGAGCATGCACGGGGCTCCCGGGCGCTCGCGCAGAGCGTCCGGGTCAACGATGCCCAGGCGGTCGTTCGCATAGACGAGAAGCGCGTTGATCGTGTCGTAGAAAAGACGTGCGTCATCGTCGTCCATGTGGGAGTAGGGGACGTAGACGGCTGCGACGGCGTCACCGCTCGGCGTCTTCCAGTGCATGCTCATGGTGCCTCCTTCGGTCGGGTGCGAAGGAGGCTACCAGCCCCGGTCGCGCGGCGTCTGCCACGCAGCTTGCGCGAAGCTGCGCCCCGAGGTCAGGACGGCGTGCCGAAGGGAGAACCGTCAGAGAAGTCCGCGAGCGGCGCCCCTAGGCCCGCGTGCGGTCGGCCTCGGCCAGCTTGGCGAAAATGATGCGCCACGCCGCGTCGTTTTTCTCGCCAAACGTCGACGGCTCGGCGGCAAAGGCAGGCGGCATGGGTCCTGTGTAGGGAACAAACCCCAGCTTGAGGTACATGCCGCAGGCCGGCCAGCTCTCCGTCTGCGTGGTGAGGTAGAGCGGCGGCTCGCCCGCGGGCACCAGCTCGTCAAAGAGGCGGATGGTCTGGAGCATGAGCGCGCGGGCCAGCCCGCGACGCTGGTGGGCCGGGTCCACGCCCACCCAGTGCACGCGTAGGCGCGGCTCGCCGAAGTGGTCTCCCCGCCACAGCGAGCTCGTGCCGGCGAGCTCGCCCCTCTCGTCCACCACGAGGATCATCTGACGGGAGAGCGCCGCGGGGTCGGTCTCGTAGGTCCGCTCGAAGTAGGCGAGCCCCTCATCGAAGGACGGCAGCTGGCCGAGAAGGACGTGGAGCCGCACCCACGGCTCGCGGAAGCGCGGCTCCCAGGTCGCGAAGCGATAGCCCGCCGGCAGCGCGACGTCGGCGACGGGCTCGCGGTCCCCGAGCACCATGAGCACGGGGACGTGGGGCACGCTGGTGTCAAGCACGGTCATGCGGCGATCACCTCGGGGTCTCGTTGTCGCGGCGCGGGCGCCCCCATCTTACAGCAGCGTCCCGTTACGGCGGACGAAGCGCCGGCGCGCGGCCAGGAGGGCCGCGGCGTAGAGCGTCACGATAGCCGCGAGCAGGACAAAGTACCCCAGCGGGAGCGGCGCGAGGTCAAGCGCCGCGCCGAGCGGCGTGAACGGCAGCGCGGTGACGAGGGCGACGCCCGCCGCGCCGAGTGCCGTGAGGGGTGCCGCCGCCCGACTCCCCACGAACGGCGCCCGCTGCGTGCGGACGAGGTGGACCGCCAGCGTCTGCGTCCACATGCTCTCGACGAGCCAGCCCGCCTGGAACGTCGCCACAAAGAGGGCCCGTCCGGCATCGTCGAGCGCGCCCCAGGGGCCTCCTGCGACGCCGGGGCACACCACGAAGAAGAGGGCGGCAAACGTCACGAGATCGAAGACCGAGCTCACCGGGCCAAAGGCGACCATGAAGCGACGGATTGACGCCCCGTCCCATCTGCGTGGATCGCGAACCAGCTCGTCGTCCACGCGGTCCCAGGGAAGCGCCGTGCAGGTCACGTCATAGACCAGGTTGAGGAGCAGGAGCTGGACCGCGCTCATGGGGAGGAAGGGCAGCAGCGTGGCGGCCGTCAGCACGGAGAAGATGTTCCCGAAGTTGGAGCTCACGGTCATCTTCACGTACTTGGTCATGTTGGCGAGCGTCCTGCGCCCGCAGACGATTCCGCGCTCGAGCACGAGGAGGTCCTTTTCCAGCAGGATGAGGTCGGCCGCCTCGCGGGCGACGTCGACCGCGGAGTCGACGGAGATGCCGCAGTCGGAGGCAACCATCGCCGCGGCGTCGTTCACGCCGTCCCCCATGAAGCCGACGACGCGACCGTCCTCCCTGAGCGCACTCACGACGCGCGCCTTCTGCGAGGGCGAGAGCTTGGCGAGGACCGAGACCTCCCGGAGACGTCGGACGAGCGCCCCATCGTCGAGAAGATCGATGTCGGCGCCCGTGAGCACCTCGTCCGCGGGGATGCCGATCGAGCGGCACACGTGCGCCGCCACGCGCGCGGAGTCCCCGGTGAGGACCTTGGTCTCGACGCCGTGGGCCGCAAGCGCCGCGACCGCCTCCGCCGCGCTCGCCTTGGGCGGGTCCAGAAACGCGAGAAGCCCCACGAGCGTCATGTCCCTCTCGTCCGCGGTGGTGAGGCTCCCCACCCCGGCGGGGTCGTCTTTGAGCGCCACCCCGAGGACGCGCATGCCCCGGGCGGCCAGGGCCTGCGCGCGTGTCGCGACCTCAGCGGCCAGCGCGGGGCCGAGGGGCACGACCCTCCCGTCGAGCTCGGCGGACGAGCACGCGTCGAGCACCTCCTCAAGCGCCCCCTTGCAGATCATGAGCGTCTCTCCCGTCCCGTCGCCCACCACGACGCTGAGACGCCGGCGCTCGAAGTCGAAGGGCAGCTCGTCGACGAGGTCGTACCGGTCGCACAGCTCCTCGACGGACGGGTCGACCTCGAGCGCCCGCCGCAGGATGGCCGAGTCGATGAGGTTCTTGACGCCCGTCCCGAAGAAGCTGTTCACGAAGGCGGCGCGCAGCACGCCCACGTCCTCCTTACCGCGAACGTCGAGGTGACGCTCGAGGGCCACGCGGTCCTCGGTGAGGGTCCCCGTCTTGTCGCAGCAGAGCACGTCGACGGCCCCGAGGTCGGAGATGGCGTCGAGCCTCTTCACAATCACCTTGTCGCGCGAGAGGTCGAGCGCCCCCTTGCCGAGGCAGCACGTCACGAGCACGGGGAGCATCTCCGGGGTGAGGCCCACCGCCACGGAGAGCGAGAAGAGCAGCGCGTCCACCCAGTTGCCCTTGGTGAGCCCGGACACGAGAACCACCGCCGGCACCATGACGAGCATGAGGACCACGAGCAGGCGGCTCGTGCGGGCGACGCCCTCTCCCGAAGCGGTCGTGCGCCCGCGCCCTTCCGCGGAGGCGAGGCCCGAGGCGGTCTCGCCGATGAGGGTCGCGGCCCCCGTTGCCACCACCACGCCCGTGGCGGCGCCCGAGATCACGCTGCTGCCCAGGAAGGCGAGGTCGTCGAGGTCGGTGAGCGGGGCGTTCGCGGCCGCTCCCTCGGCGAGCTCGCGGCGCTTCTCGACGCTCTCGGACTCTCCCGTGAGCGCCGACTGGCTCACGAAGAGGTCGCGCGAGAAGATCAGGCGCAGGTCTGCCGGGGCGAGGTCTCCCGAGGACAGGTGGACGACGTCGCCCACCACGAGCTCGTCGATGGGCAGCTCCACGCGGCCGACGCGCTGGCGCTCGACGCAGCACGTGGTCTCGACCATCTCGGCGAGGGCCGCGGCGGCGGTGCCGGTCCGCTCGCCCTGGACGAACCTCAGCGCCGCCGAGACCGCCACCATCACGGCGATGATGGCGGGCGTGGTGAGGTCGCGGGCGCCCGGTCGGGCGAAGACCCAGTCCGTGAGCACGGAGACGACGGCGATGAGCACGAGAATGCCGGTGAAGGGGTCGAGGAACGCAGCGAGCACGCGCCGTGGGAGCGACGGGCGCCCGGCGCCCCCGAGGCGGTTCTCGCCCCAGAAGGCGCGCATCCGCTCGACCTCGTCCTCCGCGAGGCCGGAGGCGCGCGTGCCGAGCTCGCCGAGGACCTCGTCGGGCGAGAGAGCCGCGACGTGGCGGAGCCAGTCGGCGCCGGGGCGGGACGCGCCGGGAGTGACGTTCTTGCGGCGTGCGAGGGCACGCGAGAGGAGGGTGGCCAGCAGCATGGCGCCACCTCGCAATCCCGGGATACGAGAAGGGCCGCTCGTGGCGGCCCGTGGGAGTGCTTCTTGAGCGTGCGCTATGCGCGGCGGCGCCAGCCGTCCCGACCGGCAGGCGTCTCTCCCATGAACCTTGTTGCAACGTGTCTGAGACTGTGACTGTCACTCATGGGAAAACCACCTCCCTCGGGTCCGGGCGCGCGCCCGCCGCTCTGCTCCGGTCAGTATGCCCAATTCGCCGGCATTTCACAACCTGCCGGCCTCAATCGTGTCTATAGCGTGTGCGTGGAGAAGATCGGCTCGTCCTCCCACCAGACGACGTCGTCGCCCGGCGCCTCGAGCGTGGCGGGCACGTCGATGAGCCGCTGGTTGGACGACCCGCGGAAGCGCAGCGTGATGTCGTGGAGGTCCTGCACGAAGGGCCCGTCCACGAGGACGTCGAGCGTGTCGAGCAGCCGGTCCGTGACGTCCCCCAGGTTCCAGGCGCCGCCGGGCGCCAGCTGGTCCCAGGTGTGGCCCGAGAAGAGCCAGATGGACTTGCTGTCCCCAAAGCGCGCGCGCACCGCCTCGAGAAAGCCCACGAGCCCGGCCTGGTTCTCCGGTTCCATGGGCTCGCCGCCCAGGATGGTGAGGCCGTCCACGTAGGGCACGTCCAGCGAGTCCATGATCTTCTCGGCCACCTCGTCCGTGAACGGCTCGCCCGCGTCGAAGTCCCACGCCTCCTCGTTGAAGCAGTTGGGGCAGTGCAGGCGGCACCCGGAGACGAAGAGCGTGGTGCGCACGCCCACGCCGTTGGCGATGTCGCAGTACTTGATGTTCGCGTAGTTCATTCCAACTCCCATTTGCCGAGAATTGCCGAGAAGAACTGCGGGGTCGTAGCCGGGCCAAGGCCCGCGTGCCGCACCGAGAGACGACTCGCGGCGGACCCCAGGAGATGAGGTCCGCCGCGAGTTCTTTGCGCAGCAAAGCTGTTTGAGCGCCGGACCTCATCTCCTGGGGTCCGCCCGGGGGGGCCCTACAGGTGCAGCACGCGGTCCTTGATCTCCTCGGTGCGGCCCTGGTTCCAGAACTGGGTGCCGATGTAGCCGCAGGTGCGCCGGGCGACGTTCATCTTGGACTGGTCGCGGTTGCCGCAGTGCGGGCACTCCCAGACGAGCTTGCCGTCGTCCTCCACGATCTGGATCTCGCCGTCGTAGCCGCAGACCTGGCAGTAGTCGCTCTTGGTGTTGAGCTCGGCGTACATGATGTGGTCGTAGATGTACTGCATGACGGAGATGACGGCCTCGAGGTTGTCCTGCATGTTGGGGACCTCGACGTAGGAGATCGCGCCGCCGGGGGAGAGGCGCTGGAACTCGGACTCAAAGCGCAGCTTGGTGAAGGCGTCGATCTCCTCGGTCACGTGGACGTGGTAGCTGTTGGTGATGTAGCCCTTGTCCGTGATGCCCGGGATGATGCCAAAGCGGCGCTGGAGGCACTTCGCGAACTTGTAGGTGGTGGACTCGAGGGGCGTGCCGTAGAGCGAGTAGTCGATGTTCTCGGCGGCCTTCCACTCGGCG
Source organism: uncultured Atopobiaceae bacterium (assembly GCA_944320385.1). Lineage (GTDB taxonomy): Bacteria > Actinomycetota > Coriobacteriia > Coriobacteriales > Atopobiaceae > Thermophilibacter. Next base: position 26,370 of record CALUHH010000018.1, read on the forward strand.
CACTTGTCGTTCATGCGCTGCATGACGGCCAGGGCGAACGGCGTGGCCTCCTTGTCGGTGTGGCTGTGGCCGGTCATGGCCTTGACGCACTCGTAGAGGCCGGCGTAGCCGAGGGAGATGGTGGAGTAGCCGCCGTAGAGGAGCTTGTCGATCTTCTCGCCCTTCTTGAGGCGGGCGAGGGCGCCGTACTGCCACAGGATCGGGGCGGCGTCGGAGGTGGTGCCGCGCAGGCGCTCGTGGCGGCAGCGCAGGGCGCGGTGGCAGAGCTCCAGGCGCTCGTCGAAGATCTCCCAGAACTTGTCCATGTCGCGGTTGGCGGAGAGGGCCACGTCCACGAGGTTGATGGTCACGACGCCCTGGTTGAAGCGGCCGTAGTACTTGGGCTTGCCGGGCTCGTAGTTGCCGGCGTTGGCCACGTTGTCAAAGCCGTTGCCCGAGCGGTCCGGGGTGAGGAAGGAGCGGCAGCCCATGCAGGTGTAGCAGTCGCCGTTGCCCTCGGTCTCGCCCTTGGAGAGCTTGTACTCGCGCATCTTCTTCTCGGAGATGTAGTCGGGCACCATGCGCTTGGCGGTGCACTTGGCGGCGAGCTTGGTGAGGTAGAAGTACGGGGTGCCCTCGCGGACGTTGTCCTCCTCGAGCACGTAGATGAGCTTCGGGAACGCCGGGGTGATCCAGACGCCGGCCTCGTTCTTGACGCCCTGGTAGCGCTGCTTGAGCATCTCCTCGATGCACATGGCCAGGTCGGCCTTCTCCTGCTCGTTCTTGGCCTCGTTGAGGTACATGAAGACCGTGATGAACGGGGCCTGGCCGTTGGTGGTCATGAGGGTGACGACCTGGTACTGGATGGTCTGGACGCCGCGGGCGACCTCCTCGCGCAGGCGCTTCTCCACGATCTGGGCGACCTTCTCGTCGCCGGGGTGCGCACCGATGACGGCCATCTCGGCCTCGACCTGGCGGCGGATCTTCTGGCGGCTCACGTCCACGAACGGCGCGAGGTGCGTGAGCGAGATGGACTGCCCGCCGTACTGGCAGGAGGCCACCTGCGCGATGATCTGCGTCGCGATGTTGCACGCCGTGGAGAAGCTGTGCGGGCGCTCGATGAGGGTGCCGGAGATGACGGTGCCGTTCTGCAGCATGTCCTCGAGGTTGATGAGGTCGCAGTTGTGCATGTGCTGCGCGAAGTAGTCGGAGTCGTGGAAGTGGATGATGCCCTCGTTGTGGGCCTCCACGACCTCGGCGGGGAGCAGCTCGCGCATCGTGAGGTCCTTGGAGACCTCGCCGGCCATGTAGTCGCGCTGGACGGAGACCACCGTGGGGTTCTTGTTGGAGTTCTCCTGCTTGACCTCCTCGTTGTTGCACTCGATGAGCGCGAGGATCTTGTCGTCGGTGGTGTTCTTGTGGCGCTTCTGGTTCTGCACGTAGCGGTAGATGATGTACTTGCGGGCCACCTCAAAGTGGTCGAGGGCCATGAGCTGGTCCTCGACGAGGTCCTGGACCTCCTCGACGGTGACGGTGTGGCCGGCCTCCATGCACTCGTCGGTGACGTTGAGGGAGGCGAACTTCACCTCGCGCTCCGTGAGGCGCTCGCTCTGGGGCACCTCGTTGTTGGCGGCGCGGATGGCGTTCTCGATCTTGGAGATGTCGAAGGTGACCTCCGAGCCGTTGCGCTTGATGATCTTCATTGCGGCCTCTTCCCGTTAAAGACGCGCCCTCGAGGGGCGCCCTGAGCTGCTGATTGCCTTTCTTGTCACACCATATAGTGTGCGCAGGAACCACTATGGCACAAGTGATAGTGGTTTGGAGGCGAGAAAAACACAAGATATTGTTGATAACCTGCTGAGATGCTGTCGATAAGCCATATCGGCGCAGGTAGGGAAAATGCGCCGGGAAAAAGCATTTCCTCAAATTGACATTGATGTTTCCATGAGCGGCGCGGCGAGCGGCGCGCGCGGCGCAAGGGGTAGAGTGGACGGGGTAACGCTCAGGGGGAAGGGACGGACATGCAGTTCTCAAAGCGGCTCGACCTGTTTGGCGACGAGGTGTTCGCCGCGCTCAACGTGCGGAGGCGCGAGCTCGAGGCCGCCGGCCGGCAGGTCTTTGACCTCTCGGTGGGCACGCCGGACTTCGAGCCGCCGGCCCACGTGGTCGAGGCCCTGCGCGCGTCCGCGGCCGACCCCGCCAACTGGAAGTACTCGCTGCACGACAAGGACGAGCTGCTCGACGCCGTCTGCGGCTACTACGAGAGCCGCTTCGGCGTGACCGGCGTCACGCGCGACATGGTGATGAGCTGCCGCGGCACCCAGGAGGGCCTGGGGCACGTGGTCGCCGCGCTCGCGGACCCCGGCGACCTCGGCCTGGTGCCCGATCCGTGCTACCCCGTCTTCCAGAACGCGACGCTGCTCGCCGGCGCGCGCCCCTTCTACTACCCGCTCACGGCCGAGCACGGCTTCCTGCCGCACCTGGCCGACGTGCCGGCGGACGTGGCCGACGCCGCCAAGTACCTCATCCTGTCGCTTCCCGCCAACCCGGTGGGCTCGGTGGGGACGCCGGAGGTCTACGAGGAGGCCATCGCCTTCGCCCGCGCCCACGACCTCGTGATCATTCACGACAACGCCTACTCCGACATCGTCTTCGACGGCGAGCCGGGCGGCTCGTTCCTGGCGTACCCCGGCGCCGCCGAGGTGGGCGTGGAGTTTCTCTCGCTCTCCAAGTCCTTCAACGTCACGGGCGCGCGCCTCTCGTTTCTGGTGGGCCGCCCGGACGTGGTCGCCGCCGCGCGCAAGCTCCGCGGCCAGGTGGACTTTGGCATGTTCTACCCCGAGCAGGACGCCGCGATCGCCGCGCTCACGGGGCCGCGCGACGCCGTCGAGCGCCAGCGCCTGCTCTACCAGGAGCGCCGCGACGCCCTGTGCGACGGTCTGGAGGCCATCGGCTGGGAGCGCCCCAACGCGCACGGCTCGATGTTCGTGTGGGCGCGCCTGCCGCACGGCCGCACGGACTCCGTGTCCTTCTCGCTCGAGCTCATGGAGCGCGCGGGCGTGATCGTGACGCCGGGCGCGAGCTTTGGGCCCTCGGGCGAGGGCTACGTCCGCATGGCCCTGGTCATGCCGCCGGAGCGCCTGCGCGAGGCCGTGGCCGCCATCGCCTCCTCCGGGCTCTAGGGGGTGCGCATGGACGAGAAGAACCTCGAGGCCGCGGCGGTCGTGCCCGGCAGCTGGGCCACCCCGGCCAAGGTGCGCGCCGTCCTTCTCGACGTTGACGGAACCACGCTCAGCCTGGGCCAGAACTGCGAGCCCGCCTCCACGCGCGAGGCCATCCGGCGCCTGGCCGCAAACGGCGTCATGCCGCTCCTGGCCACGGGGCGCACGAGCTACCTGCTCGACAAGATCGACCTCACGGACTTTGGCGGCTTCGTCACCTTCAACGGCCAGCTCGTCGAGGTCGGCGGGCGCACCGTCCACTCCAACCCGCTCGACCGCTCGGACGTGCGCGCCGTGGTGGAGCAGGTACGCTCCGGGCTCTACAGCTGCCTGTTCATGGAGCGCGAGCGCATGTACGTGAACACGATGGACGAGCGCGTGCAGGCAATGGTCGACCTCACGCACAACCACTACGAGCCGGGCGACCTCGCGTGGGCGCTCGAGAACGAGGTCTACCAGCTCAACGCGTTTCTCGCCCCGGGCGAGGAGCACCTGATCCTCGACGGGACGGGCCACTGCAAGTGCACCCGTTGGAGCGACATCTTCTGTGACGTCATGCCGTCCGAGGGCGGCAAGGACGCCGGCGTGCGCATCCTCATGGACGCGCTGGGCCTGGCGCCCGAGGAGTGCGTGGCGTTTGGCGACGGCGGCAACGACGTCGACATGTTCGGGGCCGTGGGCACCTCGGTGGCCATGGGCAACGGCGGGGCGGAGGCCAAGGCGGCGGCCACCTACGTGACCGACCACATCGACGCCGACGGCTTCTGGAACGCCTGCGTCCGCCTCGGCCTTCTGTAAATTGGGGACAGTCCCCAATTAACAGAAAAGTTTTATGTGAATTGGGGACTGTCCCCAATTGACAGAGAGGGGGTCAGATGAACGGGATGGAGTTCCAGGACCTGGTGGCGGCGTCGCGCACCTATCGCCGCTACAGCGACCAGCGCGTGGGGCAGACCGTGCTCACGGGGCTCGTCGACGCGGCGCGCCTGGCGCCGTGCGGCAACAACATGCAGCTGCTGCGCTTTCGCGTGGTGGGCGAGAAGGACGCGTGCGAGGCGGTCTTCCCGCACCTGCGGTGGGCGGCGCTCTACAAGGACTGGGACGGCCCGGCCGAGGGCGAGCGCCCGCACGGCTACGTGGTGATCTGCCTGCCCGCCGAGCTCGCCGACAACCCCATTCGCCTCATCGACGTGGGCATCGCGGCGCAGACGATGGCCCTTGCCGCCTGCGCGCGAGGCCTGGGCTGCTGCATGCTGCGCAGCTTCGACGCCGGCCTTGCCGACGAGCTCGCGCTTCCCGAGGGCCTGGCGCCGGCGCTCGTGCTCGCCGTGGGCGGGCGCGGGGAGCGCGTGGTCCTCGAGGGACCGGACACCGAGCACGGCCTGACCTACTGGCGCGAGGCGGACGGCACCCACTGCGTGCCCAAGCTGCGGCTCGAGGACCTTCTCGTCTAGGGCTCGTGGCGGGCGCCCGTCCTTCTCGCCCGTTGTGCGCACTTCACGGCGATGTGTACACCTTTGGGCGTTGTGTACACGGCCTCAGAGGCTCTTCTCGGAAAAGCGCAGGTAGATGGGTTGGCGAGAAGTGCGCACAACGCCGAGAAGTGCGCACAACGCCCTCCCGCCGCCTACGCGAACGCGCGGTGCAGCCGCTCGCGCCCCGCGGCGTCGGTGAAGGCGATGATCTTGTCGCCCGCGGCGAAGCGCGTGTCGCCCTTGGGCACGATGATGTCTCCGTCGCGGTCGATGGCCACGAGGATCGTGGTGCCGGGCAGCGGCACGTCGCGCAGGGCCTCGCCGATCACGCGCGAGCCGGGCCGCACCTCAACGCGCACCACGGCGTGGCCGTCCTTGCCAAGGCGCAAGATCGTGAACACGTCGCGCAGGTCGAGGCCCTCCTGGACGGAGCGGGCGAGAAGCTCGGCCTGGTTGATGCCCACGTCCACGCCCATGCCCTCGTTGAACATCCAGGCGTTGACGGGGTTGTTGACGCGCGCCACCACGCGGGGCACGCTGTACTCCATCTTGGCGAGCGTGGAGACCACGAGGTTGACCTCGTCCTCGCCCGTCGCCGCCACCACGACGTCCGCGTGGAGGATGCCCGCGCGCTCGAGCACGAGCGGGTCCGCCCCGTTGCCGAGGATGACGTCGCGCTCGCCGAACTGCGCGCGCAGGGCTGCCACGAGGCCCTTGCGCGCCTCGATGACGCGGATGCGGTAGCCGTCCTCGGTGAGCAGCGATGCGAGATAGGTCCCGGTCTTCCCGCCGCCGACGATGATGATGTCCATGACGCCTCCTACGCGCTCGTGCCGACCATGCTGCGGAACTTCGCCGACGCGCTCGACGCCACGGCGGCATAGATGACGTCCCCGTGCTCCAGGACGGTCCCGAGCGTGGGGATGAAGGTCTCGTTGTTGCGCGAGACGGCGACGACCTCGACCTCGCCGATCGCGGTCACCTCGCGGACCGGGCGGCCCTCCAGCAGCGCGGGCACGTCGGTGCGCACGAGCTGCACGCCCCCGGACCCAATCTCGTAGACGGCGTCCATCTCCTGGTAGGTGAGCAGCTCGCAGGCGTGGCGGATGCCCCAGTCGGTGGTCGAGATGGTCTGGATGCCCAGGCGCCGGTAGGCCTCGGCCTTTGAGATGTCGTAGAGGCGCGCGATGACGCGGGGCACGCGATAGGTGCCGCGGGCGACGCGCGCGATGACGATGTTGGCCTCGTCCGAGGAGGTGCACGCGATGACGGCGCTCGCGCGGTCGACGCCCGCCGCGGCGAGCACGGCGCGGTCAAACCCGACGCCCAGCACGCGCGTGCCGGAGAAGTCCTCGCCCAGCTCCTCGAGCTCCTCGGCGTCGCGGTCCACGACGGTGACGTCGTGACCCTGGCGGTCCAGGCGCCGCGCGAGCCCGCGTCCCATGTGGCCGGCGCCCACTACGATGACGTTCATGGCAACCTACCTTCCCTCGGCGCTCGCGCGCTGCGCGCGGCGTCGCTTGATCTGACGGAACAGTGCCTTGCGCGCCTCCTCCACGGCGAGCACGAGCGGGGGCAGGCAGCAGAGGAACGCGTAGTCGGCGACCCCGAGCGGGCTCGTGTGGAAGACGGACTGGAGGGGCGGGAAGAGCGTTATGAACACGATAAGGCAGATCTCAAAGACGATGCCCACGTTGATGTGGCGGTTGGAGAAGATCCCGCGCGAGAAGACCGAGGCGGTCTCGGTGCGGCAGTTGAGGACCTGGCCGATCTGGGCGAAGACGATCGCGGCGAGGCACATGGTCGTGGCGCGCACGTAGACCGGATCGAGGTCGTCGCCGATGCCAAACATGTCGAGCCCCGGCACCCAGCCGGCCTCCAGCTGTGCGAAGACGTAGGCCGCCATGGAGACGACGGCGCCCATGAGGCCGTACCAGAGGAAGGCCTTGCGCATGACGCGGGCATTGAGCAGCGGCTCTCTGGGGTCGCGCGGCGGGCGGTCCATGACGTCGTCCTCGGGCGGCTCGCAGCCCAGGCCCAGGGCCGGCAGCATGTCCGTGCCGAGGTCGATGGTGAGGATCTGCATCGTGGTGAGCGGCAGCGGCACGGCGCCTCCCGAGAGCAGGTAGACGGCGCTCGGCACGGCCTCGGGCATGTTGGAGTTCAGGATGTAGATCATGAACTTGCGGATGTTGGCGTAGACCGCACGGCCCTCCTCGATGGCGTGCACGATGGAGGCGAAGTTGTCGTCGGTGAGCACCATGTCGGCGGCCTCCTTGGCCACGTCGGTGCCCGTGATGCCCATGGCCACGCCGATGTCCGCCTTCTTGAGGGCGGGGGAGTCGTTCACGCCGTCGCCGGTGACTGCAACGATCTCGCCCATCTGCTGGAGGTTCTCGACCACGCGCAGCTTCTGCTCGGGCGCCATGCGCGCGAAGACCACCTCGCCGCGCAGGGCCTCCTTGAGCTCGTCGTCGCTTATGCGCTCGAGCTCCACGCCCGAGAGGACCCGCGGGCGCTCGCCGCGCACGATGCCGATCTTGCGCGCGATGGAGACGGCGGTAAGGCCGTAGTCGCCCGTGATCATGATGACGCGGATGCCCGCGCGCCGGCACTGCTCCACTGCCGCCGCCACCTCGGGGCGCGGCGGGTCCTGCATGACCTCGAGGCCAACGAACGTGAGGTCGCGCTCGATGCTCTCCGGCTCGTAGGCGCTCATCGAGCGGGGCAGGCTGGGGTCGTCGGCGGAAAGGGGCCGGTAGGCCACGGCGAGCACGCGCAGCCCGTCGGCGGCATAGGCGTCGTTGGCTGCCATGATCTTGTCGGCGAGCTCGCCGGTCATGGGCACGGGCTCACCGTCCACCCGCACGCGCGTGGAGAGGCCCACGATCTCGCCCGGCGCGCCCTTGACGAAGGCCGCGCGCCGCGCGCCGTCGAGCGGCTCGGGAAGCTGGTGGATCGTCGTCATGCGCTTGCGGCGGCTCTCGAAGGGCAGCTCGCGCACGCGCGGCCAGCGGGCCTCCTGCTCGGCGGGGTCCACGCCCGCCTTCTGCGCGGCGACGAGCAGGCAGGCCTCCGTGGGGTCGCCGAGCACGGTGTGGCGGCCGCCCTCCTCCTCGGGCGGCAGCAGGCGCGCGTTGGAGCACAGCGCCCCGCCCGTCACGAGCAGCCGCAGGTCGTCGTCGGCATGGGCGTCCACGTCCTTCTCGCCCAGGCGGACGGTGCCCTCGGGCGCGTAGCCCACGCCGGTTACCTCATACTCGTGGCTTGCGGTCCAGAGGTGGTTCACCGTCATCTCGTTCTGCGTGAGCGTGCCCGTCTTGTCCGTGCAGATGACCGAGCACGAGCCCAGGGTCTCCACGGAGTTGAGCTTCTTCACGAGGGCGTTTCTCCTGCTCATGCGCTGCACCGCCATGGCCAGCGAGAGCGTCACCGTGGGGAGCAGCCCCTCGGGGATGAAGGCCACGATCATGCCCAGGGAGAAGATGAACGCGACGGCAAAGTCGCTCTTCACGAACAGGGCGTCGAGCAGGAAGAAGCCCACGCCCATGCAGGTCGCGAAGATGGTGATCTGCTTGGTGGTGCGGTTGAGCTGCAGCTGCAGGGGGCTCTCGGCCTCCTGCATGTTCTGCGTGAGGTGGGCGATCTTGCCAAACTCCGTGTCCATGCCGATGCGCGTGACCACGGCGCGACCGGTGCCCTCGGAGACCGACGTGCCCGCGAAGATGAGGTTGGGCGTCTCGGCCTGGGTGAGGTCCTCCTCCAAGACGGCGTCGGAGGTCTTGCGCACGGGGTTGGACTCCCCGGTGAGCGTGGACTGGTTGACCTGCAGGTCGGAGGCGCGGACCACGCGCGCGTCGGCGGAGATTTTGTCGCCCTCGGCGAGCACCATCACGTCGCCGGGAACGAGGTCCTCCGCGAGGATCCTCTGCTCCTGGCCGTCGCGGACGACGGTCGCGTAGGAGGGCAGCATCTTCTTGAGGGCGTCGGTGGCCTTGCCGGCGCGGTACTCCTGCCAGAAGCTGAAGCAGCCGTTGATGACGTTCACGAGCCACACGGCCACGCCCAGCTCGGGCAGCCCCGCCACAAAGGCGACGGCGCCCGCGGCCCAGAGCAGGATGGCCATCAGGTGCGTGAAGTTGGAGAGAAACGCCAGGACTGGCGAGGCCTTTCTCTCGGTCTGGATGAGGTTCTTTCCCTGCCGCTCCTGGCGTGCCCGCGCCTCCTCCTGCGTGAGGCCCGCCTGTGAGGTTTCGAGCGCCGAGAAGACCCTGTCGGCGGTGAGCCGCTGCACGGCGACCGGCGTCGCCCGGGACGTGTCGTCCATCGCGCCTCCCTTTCCAAGACGTGCGTACAGCGCGAGGATAGGGCGTCGCGGGCGGGCGGCGCGCGAGACGTCGGCGGCTGGCCAAAACGCCATACCGCGAGCATAAAGACGCAGTTAAGAGGGGGTGTTCAGGCGTTAAGGGCGCATTAACGGCGCTGGTTGGCCGCGGGGCAGCGCCCGGTGCCGCCCGGTGCCGCCCGGAGGGTATGTACGCAACCCCTGAGGGTATGTACACCTCGCCGTTCTTATCGGTTTGCAAACCTGCTGGTAGATGGACTGCCGAGAAGAACGGGCGGGTTGGGACGGTGTACATACCCTCAGGGGGCGGTGTACACACCCTCAAAAGGGGCCAGCCGGGCGCCCGGGCGGCTACTCCGCGCGGACCATGCGGTAGCCCACGCCCACGTGGGTCTGGATGAGCTCGGGGCCTATCTTCTTGCGCAGGGACGCCATGATCACGCGCAGCGACGCGAGGTCGCCCACCTGCCCGGGCCCCCAGGCGTGCTCGAGCAGGTACTGGTGGGTGAGGACCTTGTCCGCGTTTCTGGCGAGAAGGACGAGCAGCCGGTACTCCATCGGGGTGAGGTGCGGCTCCGCGCCGCCCACGCGCACGACGCCCGCTGCGTAGTCGATCGAGAGCGCCCCGTTCTCGAAGGTCGCGGCCTCGGCCGGCGCCCCGTGCGACACGCGCCGCAGGGCCACGCGCACGCGGGCGAGCAGCTCTCCCACCGAGAAGGGCTTCACGAGGTAGTCGTCCGCCCCGGCGTCGAGCGCGCCGATTTTGTCGGCGTCGTCGGCGCGCGCGGAGACGACGATGATGGGCAGGTCGTCCGACCAGGTGCGCACGCGGCGCACGACCTCGATGCCGTCGGCGTCGGGCAGGCCGAGGTCGAGCAGGATCACCTGCGGCGCGCGCTCGGCCGCCGCGGCGATGGCCTCCGCCGCCGTCGCGCAGACGCAGCGGCGCAGGCCGCGGGAGTCGAGCGCGGCGCAGACGAGGCTCGCGATCGCGGGGTCGTCCTCCACCACGAGGACAAGCGGGGCGTCGGGCAGCGCGTCAGACATCGGGCACCTCCTCGGCGGGCAGGGTGAGGGAGAAGACCGCGCCATGCGGCCTGTTGTCGCGCACCGTGATGGTACCCCCGTGGGCCCGCGCCACGGCGCGACACACCGCAAGTCCCAGGCCGACGCTGCGCGTTCCGTCCGCGAGCGCGCCGCCGGAGGTGTGGAACGCCTCGAAGACGCGGTCCTTCTCGCCATCCGGGATGCCCGGCCCGTCATCGGCCACGATGATGCTCACCCGGGCGCCCTCGCGCTCGGCGCGGACCGTGACGCGGCAGCCCTGCGGCGTGTGCGCGACGGCGTTGTTGACGAGGTTGACGAGCGCCTGGACCGTGAGGGTGGGGTCGGCGCGCACGAGCAGGGGCTCCGGCGGCGCCTCGAAGGTCACGACGTGGCCGGCGCCGCCCGTGGCGTGGCGCAGCGCCTCCTCGACGAGGTCGTCCACGAGCTCCGCGTCCGCCTGCGGGCGCACGCCGCCCTCCTCGAGGCGCGTGACGGTGAGGAGGTTCTCCACGGTGGCGCGCAGCCAGGAGGCGTCGTCGCGGATGGTGGCCAGCAGCTGCCGGCGCGTGCCCTCGTCGAGGGCGGCTCCGGCGTCGAGAAGGACGTCGGCGTTGCCCGAGATCGAGGTGAGGGGCGTGCGCAGGTCGTGGGAGATCGAGCGCAGCAGGTCCGCGCGGGTCCGCTCCTCGCGGGCGCGGACGGCGGCCTCCTCGCGCGCCCTGAGCGCCGCCACGCGGTCGAGGGCGAGCGCCGCGAGGCCGCAGACCGAGCGCCAGAGCTTGAGCTGCTCGGGGGCGAGGTCGGCGCCGGGCAGGATGCCCGCCACGCCCCGCGGCGCGGCTGACGGTCCCACGGGCAGGTAGAGGCCCGCTGCGGAGCCGAAGGCCTCCGTCGAGGCGCCGGCCGGGCTCCCGTTGGCGAGCGCTCGCAGGGCGACGGCGCGCTCGTCCGCCACGGTCGCCCCGGTCGGGAAGGGGAAGGCGGCGCGGTCGCCGAGGGAGCGCGCGTCGCCGCGGGCGGGGTACCAAACGAACGAGCGGCCGAGCAGCTCCGCCGCGCTTCTCGCCATCGCGGCCACCACGTCGTCGGGGGCGGTGCAGTCCTGGAGGCGGCCGCTCAGGTCCAGGAGGGCCTGCGCCTGGAGGCGGGCGGCCTCGGCGGCGCGGGCCTGGAGGCGCAGCCGCGCGGCGACGTGGCCGGCGAGCAGCGCCACGACGAACATGACCGCGAAGGTCCCCGGCATCGCGGGGTCGAGTGCCGCGAGCGAGAGCGTGGGCGCGGCGAAGAAGAAGTTGAAGGCGAGGACGGAGAGCGCGGCGGCGATCAGGCACCACGGTCCGCCCGGCGTGGCGAGCGCCACGCCGATGACCGCCAGCACGTAGGTGACCACGACGGTGGCCTCCTGCAGGCCCGCCGCGCGCAGCAGCGCCCCCGCGGCCGTGGCGGCCGCGAGCAGCCCCGCGGTCACGAGGGATGATACGAAGGGACTGTCCCTTCGTATCATCGGACGAGCTCGGTCACGGCGTCGAAGGCGACGGAGCTCGCCTCGACGGCGTCGCGGCCGCCGAAGACGCAGACGCCGCTCGGGGCGCCCTCGTCGGCCAGCGCCGTGGCGAGCGCGCGCAGGTCGTCGGCCGTGGCCGCGAGCTCCTCGGCGCGCACGGCGTCGCGCCAGCCGGCCGCCTTGCCGCCGAAGCGGGCAACGTCCTGGCGGCGCGCCAGCTGGCGGGGCTTGACCGGCGCGTCGTGCGCGGCGACCGTCGCCACGATGTAGCCCTCGAGCTCCTCGGGCGAGCCGTCCCACGCGGCGAGCCACCCCGCCGCGCCGTCGTAGCGCGCGAGCGTGGCGTCGACGGCGGGGTCGCGGAAGCTCCAGAAGGCGCGCAGGCCCTCGCTCGTGCGCCGGAAGCCGCAGCCGTAGGCGCCGCCCTTCACGCGCACCTCGTTCCAGAGGTAGTCATAGGAGAGGGCGCGCGTGGCCACCTGCCAGCAGCCGATTGTTCCGGCGTCGCGCTCGCTGCGGCCGCCGCCGCGGACGACGTAGCTCACGTCGGAGGGGATGAGGAAGGCCTCGTTGCGTGGCACGGGCGCGGGGACGACGAGACGACGCTCGGCGCCCCCCGCGGCGACGAGCCCGAGCGCGCCGCCCGCCTCCCAGAAGCGCGCGCGGCTCTCGGCGGAGCCGGTGAAGCTCACCGTGACGGCGTCGGCGGTGAAGACGCGCGCCGCGAGGTCGGCCAGGCGCGCCGGCAGCTCGGCCGCCCGCGCCTCCCAGCCGTCGAGGAGGTCGCGCAGGAAGAGGTAGTACTCGAGCCCGGACATCGCGCTCGACGCCACGGCGGCGGACGAGAAGTACGCGTTGGCGCGGGCTGCCGCCGCGGTGTGGCCCGAGCTCACGAAGTACTGCTCGAGGGCCACCCTGCGCTGCGTGAGGATGTCGCGGATGCGGTCGAGGTCGTCGAAGCGCGTCTCCCCCCAGACCTCGGGGGGCAGCGTGGCGAGCGCCTCGACCTTCTCGGCCAGCGCCGACGCGCCCACCACGAGCGCGGGGGCGGCATAGGAGAGGTCGGCGTCGCGGGCGTAGGTCTCGGTGAAGAAGTCGAGCCCGCCGAGGTTGGTCTCGATGGCGGTGTCAAGGTCGGACGCCGTGTGGCGCGCGGTGTCGAGCTTGCCGAGCAGGTCGGTGAGCACGCCGACCCACGGAAGGTCGCCAAAGTCCAGGCGGCGCAGGTCGAAGTAGTGGTAGACGTAGTCGATGCCGTGGGTGTCCAGCTCGTGGGCGATGCAGGGCAGCGGCGCCTCCACGTCTGCCGCCTCCGGCTCGGGCGCGGGCGGCTCCACGTCGGCCACGGAGAGGCGCGGCAGGAGCGCGAGCGCCTCGGGGGCGTCCGGCGCCTCCTGCTCCGCGCGCAGCGCGGCGACCTCGGCGCGCACGGCCTCGAGGTCCTTCTCGGTCATGCCCGCGCGCAGGGCGGCGAGCTCCGCGGCCTCCTCGGCGCCGTCGCCCTCCTCCACGGGAGCGATCTCCACCTCGGCGCAGTGCGCGCTCTCGCAGACGAGCTCGCGCAGCAGCCGCTCGAAGTAGCCGGTGTCGAGGCCGGCCTTGAGCTCGGCGAGGGCGTCCTCGTAGCGCAGGTAGTCGAGCGGCCGCTCGTCGTCGTAGAGCCAGCTCGACATCGCGAGCATCGAGAGCGCGATGCCGTCGGGGTAGCCGCCCCAGTCGCCCTCGCGCAGGTTGAACTCCGCCTGCGCGAGCGCCGCCTCGAGCTTGTCACGCGGGATGCCGCCCTCGGCGAGCTCGGCGCACGCGGACTCCACGAGGGCGCGGAACCTCTCGCCCGCGCCTGGCCGCAGGCCGCGCAGGAAGAACAGCGCCTGGGGCTGGAGCACGCCGTCGGCGAGCATCGCGGAGAAGTCGTCGGCGAGGCCCGCGTCGAGCACGCGGCGCTTGAGGGGCGCCTCGTTGGAGCCGCACAGGGCGTCGAGCAGCACGTCCACCGCGAGCACGCGCGTGCGGTCGGCGGCGGTGCCGAGCACGTAGGAGAGGCCGATCGAGGCGTTGCTCGGCGCCGTGGCCATGGTGACGACGCGGCGCTCGGCACGCACGGGGGCCTGGAGGGCGAGCGGGTTGGGCGCGCCGGCCCCGCGCTGCGCGGCACCGCGGAAGCGCTCGTCTACAAAGGCGAGCTCGCGGTCGATGTCGAGGTCGCCGTAGAGGATGGTGTAGCTGTTGGGCAGGGCGTAGTGGCGGGCGTGGCTGTCCAGGAAGGCCTCGTAGGTGAGCGTGGGGATGGCGCGCGGGTTGCCGCCGGACTCGTGCCCGTAGCAGGTGTCGGGGAAGAGGGACCGTCCGAGCGCCTGGTAGAGGACGTCGTCGGGGTCGGAGAGCGCGCCCTTCATCTCGTTGAAGACCACGCCGTTGTAGCTGAGCTCGCCGGCGTCGTCCGCCTCGAGGTGCCAGCCCTCCTGCTCGAAGATGCGCGGGCGCTCGTAGATGGCGGGGTGCAGCACCGCGTCCAGGTAGACGCCCATGAGGTTCTCGAGGTCGGCCACGTTGGTGGAGGCCACCGGGTACATGGTCTTGTCGGGGAAGGTCATCGCGTTGAGGAAGGTCTGCATGCTCGTCTTGAGCAGGTTGACGAAGGGCTCCTTCACCGGGTAGCGCTTCGATCCGCACAGCACCGAGTGCTCGAGGATGTGGAAGACGCCCGTGTCGTCGGCGGGCGGCGTCTTGAACGAGATGGCGAAGGAGCGGTTGGTGTCGGCGCAGGCGAGCCACAGAGCGCGGGCGCCGGTGGCGTCGTGGCGCATGAGGTAGGCCTGGCCGGAGATCTCCGGCAGCTCCTCCACGCGCGTGACGGTGAAGCCGGCGTGGGTCGTGCCCGCGGCGAGCGCGGGGTCGGGCGCGGCAAAGCGGTTCTTCTCGGTCATGGGACCTCCTTGACGGCGTTTTCCTGTGACAGTTTACCCCTACCGCCGCCTCCGGGGCCTTCGCCGCGCGCACGTCCGCCGTGGCCTCTCAAACTTCTGTACTTTGTTGCGGCCCGCTAGCCGGCCGAGAAGAACAGCAAGCCCCTTACCAGCACATATGTGACATGAAATCAAATGCGCCATGAGCAATGTACAGAAGTTTGGGAGGAGGTCGCATGCGGCCGCCGCTGCGAGGTGGTAGGCTAACGCGGGCCGATTTGAGCAGGGGAGGACACGTGGCCGAGAAGAGCGAGCTTTCCGAGAAGGACCAGCCGTCCGAGCGCGACCTCGAGCGCCGCCGCCGCGTGCGCCGCGGCGTCGTGGCGACGCTGGTGGGCGGCACCTTCTGGGGCCTCAACGGGACCGTGTCCAAGTGGCTCATGGACGCCTATGCGATCGACCCCCTCTGGCTCGTGTGCCTGCGCGAGCTCACCGCCTGCTGGCTCTTCCTCGCCGCGGCCGCCGCGACCGCGCGCGGCCGCGAGCAGCTGCGCGGCGTGTGGGGAAGCCCGCGCGACCTGCTCGCCATTCTCGGCGTGAGCCTGGGGGCGATCCTCTTCTCGCAGGTGGCCTACCTCGAGGCGATCGACTGGACCAACTCCGCCACCGCCACGATCATGCAGAGCCTGGGCATGGTGCTCGTTCTGGGCTACGTGTGCGTCAAGATGCGCCGTCGGCCGCGCCGGCGCGAGGCGCTCGGCGTGGTGCTGGCGCTCGCGGGCACCTACCTCGTGGCCACGGGCGGCAACCCCGGCCAGCTCAACCTCCCGCCGCAGGGCCTGGTCTGGGGCCTGGCCTGCGCCGCCGCCGCGGCGTGCCTCTCGATCCTGCCGGCGGCGCCGATGGCGCGCTGGGGCAACTTCACGGTGAACGGCCTGGCGTTTCTCTTCTCGGGCGCCATCCTCGCGGCGGTCTATCGGCCCTGGGAGCACATGCCGGCGCTCGACGGCGTGGCGGTGGCGGTGCTGGCCGCCTGCGTCGTGGTGGGCACCTTCGGCGCGTACGCGCTCTACCTGCAGGGCGTGAAGGACGCCGGCTCCATGCGCGCGAGCCTGCTCGGGACGATCGAGCCGGTCACGGCGACGATCGCCACCGTGGTCTGGCTGGGCACGTCCTTCTCGCCCGCGGAGATCGTGGGCTTTGTGCTCATCATCGCCATGGTGTACCTCACGGCGTAGGGGCGCGGTGCCGGGGAGGCGCTTAAGGATCGCTGCCCGTCCGGCGTTGCGGGCTGAGGCTGCTTGCTCTTTGCGCTCCGTCCGGCGCCGCCCGTCCTTCTCGCTTAAAGATCGCGGCCCGTCCAAAGCGGCGAGGCCGCCGTGCTTAAAGATCGCGGCCCGTCCGCGAAGAACGAGCTCCCCTGCTTAAAGATCGCGGCCCGTCCGAGAAGAACGAGCTCCCCTGCTTAAAGATCGCGCCTCATCCAGAGGGGCCGCCTCCCTCGGAGCGCCGATCCTCCCGGACGGGGCGCAATCCTTAAGCGCCGCCCGTCCTTCTCGCCGGACGGGGCGCAATCCTTAAGTGTTGTGTGCCAACACGTTGTTGACGCCCCGGGGGTGACAAACAGGGAGGGTCCCGCCAAGCTGTG
>CALUHH010000019.1 GCA_944320385.1 uncultured Atopobiaceae bacterium
TAACCCACGTAGCCCCGAGGGGGCCGTAGCTTAACGGGGAGAGGTCCCAGCCGCTTCCCCACATATCGTCTAAGCAGGGTCTCGGCGTTTCCCCGGATGGGACGCATTCCTTAAGCACGCGCGTCTCCGCGCCTCGGACGGGACGCAATCCTTAAGCAGCCCCGCAGAGGCCGCCAGAAAAAGCCCGCGGCCGAGAAGGACCGCGGGCCGTAAAGCCAATCGACACGGCGAGAAGAACCCGCCGCCGCGACTCCCTACGCCTGCGCCAGCGCGCGGCGGCCGAGCTCGACGCAGCCCAGCACGCCCTGGTTGTCGTTCAGGCTCGGGGCGACGATGTAGGAGTCGATGTCCTCGAGCTCCGGCGCGGTGATGTAGCCGCCCAGGTAGGCGAGGGTCTTCTCGCGAACGAGCGGGTAGAGCTGCTCCTGGTGCATGACGCCGCCGCCGAGGATGATGCGGCGCGGCGAGTAGCAGAGCACCAGGTTGTAGCACATCTGCGCGAGGTAGCTCGCCTCGAGCTCCCAGACCTCCGGGCGGTCGGCCAGCTCAAAGCCCTTGGCACCCCAGCGGCGCTCGATCGAGGGGCCGGCGGCCAGGCCCTCGAGGCAGGAGTCGTGGCTCGGGCAGACGCAGGGGCCCTCGTCGCCGGGCACGCGGTTGAGCAGCATGTGGCCGGCCTCGGGGTGCATCATGCCGTGCAGCAGGTGCCCGCCGCACATGACGCCGGCGCCCACGCCGGTGCCGATGGTCACGTAGACCAGGTCGTCGATGCCGCGGGAGTCGCCGAACGTGGCCTCGCCGAGGCACGCCACGTTGACGTCGGTGTCGTAGCCCACGGGCACGTCGAGCGCGTCGACGAAGGCGGCGCGCAGGGCGTAGCCGCGCCAGGGGAGCTTGGGCGTCTCGAGGATGGTGCCAAAGGCGGGGCTTGCGGGGTCCACGCAGGTGGGGCCAAAGGCGCCGATGCCCAGGGCGTCCACGCCGCGCTCGGCGAACCAGCCCGTGAGAGAGGGGATGGACTCCTCCGGCGTGGTGGTGGGGAAGGACTCCCGCTCCAGAATCTCGCCCTGCTCGGTGGCGATGGCGCAGACCATCTTGGTGCCGCCCGCCTCAAGTGCTCCGATGCGCATGCTCTCTCCTATCTCCGGATGTCGACGCAAACAAGATGCAGACAATATACTCCAGCTGGCGGCATGTGGCATCGGTCTCACATCGAGCGGCGCCGGCGGCTCGGCGACCGCCGCGCGGCGGGCCTCACACCACGAACAGCAGCGCCGAGAGCGTGATGCACACGCTGCCCGCGAGCGTGAACAGGTGGAAGACGAAGTGCAGGTACGGCACCTTCTTGATGGCGTAGAAGACCGCGCCCACGGTGTAGCTCAGGCCGCCGGCAAGAAGCAGCCAGAACGCGGGCGGGGCCAGCAGCTCCCAGAGGTCGCCGATGTGAAAGACCACGAGCCAGCCCATGAGCACGTAGACGGCGGCGGTGAGCCAGGCTGGCTGGCGCTCGCGCAGCAGGCACTCCGCGATGATGCCCGCCACGGCCACGCCCCACACCGCGCAGCACAGCACAAGCCCGCCGCGGTCGGCCAGAGTGACCAGCGAGAAGGGCGCGTAGCTCCCGGCGATGAGCAGGTAGATGCCGCAGTGGTCGAGCACGCGGAAGACCGCCTTGGCCTTCTCGGGCGCGAGCGCGTGGTAGAGCGTGGAGAAGAGGTACTCGACGATCAGCGAGATGCCCATGAGCAGCGCGGCCGCCAGGCGCACGCCGCCGCCGTGGCTCACGGCCATGACGATCAGCAGCACGAGCGCCGCGATGGAGAGCAGCACGCCCACGCCGTGGCTCACGGAGTTGGCGATCTCCTCGCCGAGCGAGTAGAGCTTCCTGCGGATGGGCCCCTTGGGTTTCTGGGTATTCGGAGACGCCGGGGCGGCGTCGGTGCCGTGGTCTGCCATGAGCGCTCCCTAAGGTCGTGAGGGGTCGTCTCGGGGGTTATAATGACCCACGCCGTTGATCGTGAAAGCGAGAACAGCATACCCCTACCACCTGTCAGGGAGGCATCCTTGAAGAAATCGACGTTCATCGGAAACGTTGTCGCGTGGGCGGCGGTCGCCGCCGTCTGCATCGCGTTTCTCGCCTGGTACCACACGACCGACGCCGCGGTCGTGGAGGAGGCGCTCGCGTCCTCTGCCCCCGTGCAGCTGGGCGTGGTGCTCGCCTCGCCGGTGCTGCTCTATGCGATGGGCGTCGAGATCGGCGTGCTGCTGCTCTGGTTCAAGAGCATCCTCATGGGCCGCACCGCCAAGCGCGTCTACCGCGCCGTCGGCATCGCGGCGCTCGCGCTGCTCGCCCTCGTGGCCGTGCCCGTCTTTGCGCCGAGCGCGCAGGGCGCGTTTCTGGGCATCAGCATCGTCGTGGTCTACGTCACCATGGCGGCGCCCATCCTGATCATGATGCTCGGCTTCCTCTATGCGCTGGGCTGCGCCGGCGTGGACGCGACCAAGCGCGGGCCCTTCGCCAAGTACCTGCCCAAGGACGAGGGCGTCGAGAAGGACGCGAAGGCCGAGAAGGACGGGCGCGCCGCCTAGCGCGCCCGAGACGAGAGGGGAGACCCACATGCTGCAGATGCCATTCTCGCGCAGGGGCGTCACCTACCCCATGAGGGGCTCGGTGTACTATCCCAACCTTGCCGTCATCACGGTGCTGCTCGTGGGTACCTTCATCCTCTACGCCGTGGGGCAGGGCTCCGCGGACGCCCCGGCCCAGCTGCAGGCGGCGGGCGCCTTCGCGCTGCCCGTCACGATCTACCTCTTCGGCGCGCTCATCGGGATGATCTTCGTGCGGCGCTCCAGCATGACGCTGCCCGGCGGCGCCATCGTCGCCTGCCGCGCGCTCTCCGCGGTCGCCCTCGTGACCCTGCTCGTCGCCATGGTGCCGTACCTGCTGCCGGAGCCGCCGCAGGGCATGACGCTGCCGGCGACGCTGTTCTGGAGCGTGCTCGGCGTGCCGCTCGTGGCGCTCGTGCTCGGCTTTGCCTATGCGCTTGCCTGGGCCCCGGTCACGGGCAGCGCCGCCGACCTCGACGCCCGCGCGGCCGAGGAGCGCCGCCGCGAGCGCGAGGCGGAGGAGGAGCGCGCCGCCATGAAGGCCAGCTCCGAGGCTCGTGCCAAGCGTCGTGCCGAGCGCGCCCGCCGCGCGGAGGCCAAGCGCGCCGCCAAGTCCGGCAAGTCCGGCAAGGGCTCAAGCAAGCATTAACTGGCCCGCCGCGCGGAGCGCGGGTAGCATTGACGGTTATGCCCGCACTTCTCGCCTGAAAGGTCCCGAATGGAATTCGTCATCGTCTACCTGCTCGTCAACATCCTGGCGGGCGCCGCCGCGTGCTTCTTTGGCAAGCGGCTCTTCTTTGTGATGCTCGGTGCGCTCGTCTTTCTCGGCGTGTTCAACCTCGCGCTCGGCGCCACGGACGCCTCCCCGGTCTCGCTCGTCGTCGCGGCCGCGCTCGGCGTGACGGCGGCCCTGCTCTCCAAGTACGCGTACAAGGTCGCGGTCTTTCTCGCGGGCTTCGTCGCGGGCGCGGCGCTGGGCTTTTTGGTCGCGATGTTGTTCGCTGACCAGCTCAGCAACTACCTCGGCCTGGTCATGGTGATCGCGGGCGTGCTCGTGGGCCTGGCGGGCGCCCGCTGGTCCGACATGATCGTGCGCTGGGGCACGGCCTGGACCGGCGCGACCTTCGTGGTGCCCAACGCGCTCGCCGCCGCGCTGGCCTTTGGCTCGCTCGCCGAGCGCGCGGTGCCCGGCGACGCCATGGCGACCTTCGACGCCCTCTCCGGCTTCATCGGCGGCGAGTTCGCGGCCGCATACGGCACGCCGATCCTGGTGGGCACGGTCGTGCTCGCCGTGGCGGGCGCCATCGTCCAGACCAAGGTTCACGACTAGCGGTCCTTCTCGCCCGCCGCGCTTAAGGATCGCGACCCATCCGGAAAAGAGCGTCCGCCGCGCTTAAGGATCGCGACCCATCCAGGAAATACCGTTTCCGTTGCTTAAAGATCGCGCCTCGTCCGTGGGACGGGGCGCGATCTGCTTAAAGAACCCGGCTCATCCAGGGGGCAGCCCGGTGTCTGCTTAAGGAATCGCTCCCATTCCGTGAGGTCGGCTTCTCATGGCGGCCGTCCTTCCCGGATGCGCCGCTATCTTTAAGCGCGCTCGCGCGGGCGGGCTGGATAGGCCGCGATTCTTAAGCGCGGAAACCCCGCTTTCCCGGATAGGCCGCAATCTTTAAGCACGGCGGACGCCGCCGCGCGGATGGGCCGTGATTCTTAAGCAGCCGAGAAGAACCCCCAGCCGAGAAGAACGTGCGCTAGACGACGTTGACCTCGCGGATCTCGCCGCGGGTGCCCTCGTAGCGCGAGATGGAGTACTCGAACGGCGTGCCGTCGTCGAGAAAGCCCACCTGCGCGATCTCGAGCATGGGGACGCCGGGCTTGGTGTCCAGCCGCTCGGCCTCCTCCTCGGTCGCGGGCACGGCGCGCAGGATGCGGTGGAAGCTCGAGATCTTGAGCCCGAGCGTGTTCTTGAGGTAGTCGTAGACCGAGAGGTAGAGCTGCGAGCGCTTGAGGCCCGGGATGAGGTCGAGCGGCATGTAGGTGTACTCGATGACCATGGGCTGGCCGTCGAGGCAGCGCGCGCGGCAGTGGTAGTAGGCGAAGTCGTCCGGCTGGATGTTGAGGTGGCGCGCGATGTTGGCCGGCGGGTTCACGATCGAGAAGTCGTAGACCACGGAACTGACCTTCTTGCCCTCGCCCTCGTGCTCCTTGGTGAAGCCCGCGGCGCGGTCGGAGTGCGAGAACGCGAAGGAGTCGTCGTCGACGTCCGCCGCGGTGCCGTCGATGCGCTCGATGCCGGTCTGCTCGAAGAGCTCGGTGGTGTTCTTGACGTAGGTGCCCGAGCCGCGCCTGCTGGAGATGAGGCCCTTGTCGGTGAGAAGGTCGATGGCGCGCTTGATGGTAATCTTGCTCACGCCGTAGGCCTCGCAGAGCTCCACCACGGTGGGGAGCTTCGAGTTTGGCCGCAGGGCGCCCGCCTCGATGCTGCGCTGGATGTCCGCTGCGATGGCCTGGTACTTCAGCATGGCGACCTCCCTCGGTGCTCGGGACGCCACTCCTGCCGCCCGCGAACGGTAGATAATGAGCCGTCAACGGTTCTTCTCGCCAAATCATCGAAAAAAATGTCGAACGTTCACCGCAGTGCGCTCACGAAACAGCCAATAAACCGCTGGTAGAAACGATTTGCTAGCGCTGTTGTACCTATTATGGCCCAAGCATCGCGCTTCTATACCTAGAAAATCCCCTCCTTAGAAATAATTAGAGCGCTATAATCATGCCAACAAAGCGTGATAGCTGAAAAGGCGTCACGCGAGAATTACAGGAGCACTGTTGAACGGAGGGCGTATGGCAGACCTCACCCTGCCCAAGGACTTCTTCTTTGGCGCGGCCATGTCCGGTCCCCAGACCGAGGGCGGCTGGAACATCGGCGGCAAGCTGGAGAACCTCTGGGACACCTGGTCCATGGAGGACATCAGCTCGTTCTACAACCAGGTCGGCTCCTACGTGGGCAACGACTTCATGCACCACTACAAGGAGGACCTCGCCCTTCTCAAGAGCATGGGGATGGACAACTACCGCACCTCAATCCAGTGGAGCCGCCTGCTCGACCAGGACGGCAACATCAACCCCGAGGGCGCGGCGTGGTACCACGAGCTGTTTGCCGCCTCCAAGGAGGCCGGGCTCGAGGTCTTTGTGAACCTCTACCACTTTGACCTGCCCACCTACCTCTACCGCCGCGGCGGCTGGCTCAACCGCGAGGTCTGCGAGGCCTACGCCAACTACGCCTACAAGGCGTTCTGCGAGTTCGGCCAGGAGGTCCGCTGCTGGTTCACGTTCAACGAGCCCATCGTCGAGCCCGAGAACCGCTACTGGCACCCCATCTGGTACCCGCAGCACCACAGCTTCCAGGAGGCCTGCACCGCCCAGTACAACATCTCGATCGCCCACGCGCTGGCAGTTGCCCGCTACCACCAGGCCGTCTCCGAGGGCCACATGCTCCCGGACGCGCGCATCGGCATGATCTGCAACTTCAGCCCCTCCTACACCAAGGACGACCCCACGCCGGCCGACCTCGAGGCCCTGCGGATGAACGACGGCCTCACCAACCGCTGGTGGCTCGACCTCGTGACCAAGGGGGCGCTGCCCGAGGACGTCATCAAGACCCTGACCGAGGACCTCGGCATCGTGCTGCCCGTGCGCCCCTATGACGACCAGGTCCTCGCCAGCGGCGTGGTGGACTGGATCGGCTGCAACTACTACCAGCCGAGCCGCGTCCAGGCTCCCTTCAAGAGCCACGACGAGTTTGGCAACCCGCTCTTTGCCGAGCCCTACATCTGGCCCGAGCGCGTGATGAACGAGTCCCGCGGCTGGGAGATCTACCCCAAGGGCATCTACGACTTCGGCATGAAGTGCAAGAACGAGTACCCCGGGCTCGAGTGGTACGTCTCCGAGAACGGCATCGGCATCGAGCGCGAGTACCTCAACAAGGACCCGAAGACCCAGCAGGTCATCGACGACTACCGCGTGGACTTCGTCCGCCAGCACCTCGAGTGGATCGCCCGCGCCATCGCGGACGGCGCCACGTGCGTGGGCTACCACTACTGGGGCATGATCGACAACTGGTCCTGGGCCAACGCCTACAAGAACCGCTACGGCTTCGTCGAGGTCGACCTCATGGAGAACTACGAGCGCAGGCCCAAGAAGTCGGCCGCCTGGCTCACCGAGGTCGCGACGTCGCACGTCGTCAAGTAAGTCCTCCTTCTTGCGCGGGCGAGAAGGACGGTGAAGCCAGCCTCCGTCCTTCTCGCCGGCGTATCCCCGCCGGTACTGCCGGCATCCATCTCGTTGCAAGGGACGCGTTCTTCAGGGAGAGGGCACGTCTGAAGCAGGCACTATCCAAATGTAAGGAGTGAAAAACATGGCCAACGGTCAGAGCTTCCTTGACAAGTTCTCGGAGGTTTCCGCAAGGATCGGCAACCAGGTGCACCTCCGCTCGCTGCGCGACGGCTTCGCCACCATCATGCCGGTCTTCATCCTCGCCGGTCTTGCGGCACTGTTCAATAACGTCCTCTTCACGTTCCTGTGGAGCACCAACCCGGACAGCATGGGCATCTTCCCCAACGCCGACATCCTGGCGACGGCCCAGTACTGGGGCGCCGCGCTCTCCCAGGGCGCGCTGTCGGTCTCCGCGATCCTGCTGTGCGGCATGGTCGCCTACAGCCTTGCGACCAACAAGCGCTTTGACAACCCGATCTCCTGCGTTGTCGTTGCCCTCTCCGTGTTCTTCATCATGATGCCGCAGACCGTGACGGCCTCCCTCGCCGCCACCTCTCCGCTCGTCACCGATGAGGTCACCTCCGCCGCGGTCACCGGCGCCTTCATCACCAGCTACACCGGCACCAACGGCATGTTCACGGCCATCATCATCGGCCTGGTCGCGCCCACGCTCTTCATCAAGGTGTCCGGCGTCGACAAGCTGCGCATCAAGATGCCCGAGGGCGTGCCCCCCGCGGTCGAGAAGTCCTTCAACGTCCTGATCCCGATGCTGCTCACCCTGGGCGCCTTCGGCCTCGTCGCGATGATTCTCTTCGCCGGCTTCCAGACCGACATCACCGCCCTCATCAACACCTGGATCCAGACCCCGCTGCGCGCTCTCACCACCAACCCGATCGGCCTCGTCGTGATCTACTCGCTCGGCGTCTTCCTGTTCACCCTCGGCATCCACCAGTCCACGATCAACGGCGTGCTCGTCGAGCCCGTCCTCACGATCGTCCTCACCGAGGCCATGGAGCTCTACGCCACCGGCGGCATGGACGCCGTCCTCGCTCGCCCGGACGTGTGGCTGAACATGAACGTCATCAACGTCTACGCGCTGATGGGCGGCTCCGGCTGCACGCTGGCCCTGCTGATCGCCACCTTCATCTGGGGCAAGTGGAAGCCCTCCAGGGAGATCGCCAAGCTCGGCATCCTGCCCGCGATCTTCAACATCAACGAGCCGGTCATCTACGGCTACCCGATCGTCTTCAACATCCCGCTGATGGTGCCGTTTGTCCTCAACACCATCATCGGCATCCTCGTCGGCTACTTTGCCACGGTCATCGGCCTCGTCAACCCCACCTGCATCCAGGTGCCCTGGACCACCCCGATCATCGCCTCGGGCCTGCTCTCCACCGGCATGGACTGGCGCGCCGCCGTCCTGCAGGTCATCCTGCTCGCCATCTTCGTGATCGTCTACCTGCCCTTCATGAAGGCCTCCGAGGCCGCGCAGCGCAAGCAGTTCGAGATGGCCTCCGAGTAGCCGGGACCGTTCGCGCACTCCCCGGGGCCGCAGGCGAACTCACATCTCCCTGCGCCTGCGGCCCCATCGAGGCTTGAACTAGACTGTTCGTTGGTACCTGCACGTCACGCCCGAAAGGGCCAGATGGGGCGAGAGCCCCGCATGGAAAGGAGCGTCCCATGAAGATCATGCTCTGCTGCAACGCCGGTATGTCGACGAGCCTGCTCGTGCAGAAGATGCAGAAGGAGGCGGCGTCGCGCGGCCAGGACGTGACCATCGAGGCCCGTCCCATGAACGAGGCGATGGACCACATCGACGAGGCCGACGTCATCCTCCTCGGCCCCCAGATCGGCTACGCCAAGGGCGACTTCGAGAAGGCCGTCAACGGCCGCTGCCCCGTCGCCGTCATCCCGATGGTCGACTACGGCCGCATGAACGCCGCCAAGATCCTCGACGACGTGGCCGCGCTGCTCGGCTAATTCCGACCCAGATCACGACTGAGAGAAGGGGAGGGACACCCATGGACGAAGAGATGGAGATGATCTGCTTCCAGATCATCAGCTGCGTGGGCACCGCCAAGTCCTGCTACATCAACTCGATTGCCAAGGCCCAGGAGGGCGACTTCGAGGCGGCGGCCGAGCTCGTCAAGCAGGGCGACGAGGCCTATGCTGGCGGTCACGACGTTCACATGCAGCTGCTCACGGCCGAGGCCAACGGCGAGCGCAAGAGCACCCCGCTGCTGCTCCTGCACGCCGAGGACCAGATGGCCGGTGCCGAGACCTGCAAGCTCATGGCGCAGAACTTCGCCAACGTCTACCGCGAGCTTCTCGACCTCCGCGCCAAGGTGGCCGAGTAGGGACTGCCCGCCGGCGCTTGAGCGCCGCCGCACAACCGCATGCACATCGCACTTTGAAGGGCGCTGCCGGAGACGGTAGCGCCCTTTTGAGAAATCTGACAGCACTTTCCGACAGAAGGGAGCTAGTCATGGCCGAGAAGAACGTGGACGTACCGGAGCGCCGCCCGATTAAGATCGCCACCATCGGCGGCGGGTCGAGCTACACCCCGGAGCTCGTGGAGGGCTTCATCAAGCGCTACGACTCGTGCCCGGTGCGCGAGCTCTGGCTCGTCGACGTCCCCGAGGGCGAGGAGAAGCTCAAGATCGTGGGCGGCCTCGCGCAGCGCATGGTCGAGGCCGCGGGCCTGCCGATGGAGGTGCACCTGACGCTCGACCGCCGCAAGGCCCTCGCCGGCGCCGACTTCGTGACCACGCAGTTCCGCGTGGGCCAGCTCGACGCCCGCATCAAGGACGAGCGCATCGCCCTCAAGCACGGCCTCATCGGCCAGGAGACCAACGGCGCCGCGGGGATGTTCAAGGCCCTGCGCACCATCCCGGTGATCTTTGACATCATCCGCGACATGGAGGAGCTCTGCCCGGACGCGTGGCTGGTCAACTTCACCAACCCGGTGGGCATCGTGACCGAGGCCGTGCTGCGCTACACCAACTGGAAGAGGATCATCGGCCTGTGCAACTGCCCGATCTCGATGCGCTTTGGCATCGCCAAGTGGATGGACGTGGACCCCGACCGCGTGCGCATGGAGCTCTCCGGCCTCAACCACCACTTCTTCGTGACCGACGTCTTCATCGACGGCAAGAGCCGCTTCGACGAGGTGCTCGAGCGCTACTGCACGCTGCCCGTCGACGAGCTGGGCACCATGAAGAACATCATGGCGATCCCCTGGTCCAACCGCCTGGTCCGCGGCCTGCGCGCCATCCCCGTTTCCTACCTCAACTACTACTTCTCCACGCGCGAGGAGCTCGAGCAGCTCGAGAAGGACTATCAGGCCCACGGCGTGCGCGCCGAGGTGGTCAAGCAGGTGGAGGCCGAGCTCTTCGAGCTCTACAAGGACGCCGAGCTTCACGTGAAGCCCAAGCAGCTCGAGGAGCGCGGCGGCGCCCACTACTCCGACGCGGCCTGCTCCGTGATCGACTCCATCGTGAACGACCGCGGCGACGTCCAGTACGTGGACGTGCAGAACCGCGGCACGGTCACGAGCCTGCCCTACGAGAGCGCCGTGGAGTGCGCCTGCGTTATCACCGGCGACGGCCCCAAGCCCATCGTGGTGGGCGAGCTCTCGCCCGCGATCAACGGCACCATCCAGATGATCAAGAGCTTCGAGCGCATGGTGGCCGAGGCGGCCGTGACCGGCAACAAGGACGTGGCCGTGGCGGCGCTGGTGGCCAACAAGCTCTGCGACTCCGACGCCGTGGCCAACGCGGTCTTCGACGAGCTCTGCGAGGCCCACAAGGACTACCTCCCCGAGTTCAGTTGACACTGGCGTTGACACTGGCGTCAGGTTGTATTGTCAACTTTTGACACTGGCGTCAGGTTGTATTGTCAACTTCGTCTGCCGGCGCCCCGCGCGACAAGGCCGCGCGGGGCGCCGCTATGCGTGAAGGGGCTCGGGCTGGCGGCGTGGGCGCCCTGCACGGGGATGTGCGGCGAGACGCGCGCGGACGCTCGCCACGGTGACGAAGGTGGCGTGTCCCTTCGTGTAGCCCTCCAGCCGTCCCGACTTGATCATCTGCGAAATGCGCGGTCGCGAGACTCCCAGCGTCTGCGCCGCCTCGCTTGCCGTCATGGTGTCAATGGCCTCAAGCGAGGAGCTCACGCCGATGAGACAGATGCTCCCGCCGCGGAGGGGCTCGTTTCCCAGTGGGGGAGAGGGGGGACACGCGCCCGCCATGAGCCAGTGCTCCACCTCCCCCCTCAGCCAATCGGCTGCCATGGCCGCGGCTTCTTCGAAGGTGGGCGCCTCGGTCCCGCCCTCAAGGCCAAAGGGAAGGGCGAGGATCGTCCCCTCGCTCTCAAAGAGCTCGAACTCAGCCATGAAGAACATGCTCGTCATCCCTCGTCTCGTCAGTGATGCCCGCCTGCCGCTTGATTCTCGCGAAGAGCTGGTTGCTGATCTCGCGGTGCCGGGGAACCTGCGTGAAGTGGGTTCCGTCGGTCCAGTGCTCATGATTGGTGCCGCCCGTGGGGTGAAGGCCCGCCCTCCTGAGACAGTCAATGACCTCGCGCCTCTTGACCACGTCTTCCATCCTAACAGATAAATATTAAGTCAGATAAGAGTTATCGGGCTGCGAAGAGAGTGCTGCGGCATCACGCCACAAAGACGGCGACGGTGCGGGTGTCGGGATAGAAGGCGCGGCCGTTGCAGGTCACGAGGACGAGGGCGCGCTCGGCCGTGGCGACGAGCTCGTCCGCGCCCGCGCGCACGGCGCTCGCCTCGCCGCAGGCCCAGGCGAGCCACGAGCGAAGCTCCTCGGCGTCAGAGGACGAGAAGCGCCGCCAGCTTGCGTCCGCCATGTCGACGCTCGCGGCGCAGAGCGGCTCGAAGGCCGTCGCGCCTGCGGGCGTCTCCCACGTCGCCGCCCCCACGGCGTCGAGCGCCGCCTGCTCGAAGAGCGGGGAGACGTCGTGAAAGAGGTAGCTCTCGTAGGCGGTGCGGTGCCCGTAGACCACCGCGACGCTGCCCTCGGGCTCGCAGCGGTGGTCGAGGTAGGGCGCTCCGGTCTCGGAGGGCTGCCCCCAGAGGTCGGTGTAGAGCCAGGCGTCCGGGTCCTGCTCGCTCGCGGCGATCACGGGCACGTCGACGGTGGTCCCCTCGACGCGCAGCCAGGCGCAGGCGTCCTCGTTCTGGGCGAGAAGGGCGTCCCAGTCCACGGTCGAGACCGTCTCGTCGCCTGTGGGGGCCGCCTCGTCCGTGACGGGCGCCACCTGGCGCGCGAGCGCGCGGTAGCTCTCGGCGACCGTTCCGTCCCGGGCGATCGCCGCCGTCCCAAGAGCCGCGGTCGAAAGTCCCACGGTGATGAAGAAGGTGCTCACGGCACGCGCGAGCCTCATGTGCTCTCCTGTCTCTCGGGGCCCCGGCCCGTGCGGGGCGGGCCGGGGCCGATGGGGTCGGCTCAGCGCCTCGGGCGCCGCTGAGGCCTCTGGCGGAGGCGGACGATCGTGGCGGCTATCGCCACGCCCACGCCAAAGACGATGAGCAGCGTCCCCGCGGCGCTCTGGCCGGTGTTGGGGAAGGCCTCGTCGGACCCGGGCGAGCCCTCGGCGGGCGCGTCAGCGGGTCCCTCGCCGGCGGGTCCCTCGCCGGCGGGAGGCTCTCCGCCGTCGACCTCGACGGTCGCGGTGGCGTCGAGCGGCTCGTCCAGGCTCTCGCTCTCGAGAAGCGCCATGTTGACGACCGTCTCCCCGACGAGGGACTCGTCCTCCACGACGGCCTGGTAGGCGAGGCTCACCTCGTCGCCTGCGACGAGGTCTCCCAGCTCGAGCGAGAAGCCCGTGCCCTCGAAGGCGGGGACGAGGTCATCGCGCTCGGCGCCGTTGACGCTGACCGCCACGCTCGCCTCGTCCACGCGCACGCCCTCGGGCAGGCCCGAGTCGCTGAGCCGCGCCGCGGCGAGGTCGGCCTGGGCGACGGCGTCCACCGTGTAGGCGATGACGTCCCCCACGCGCGCCACGTCCTTGTCGGCGCGCTTCTCGAGGGTCGCGCCCCGCTCGGCGTCGTCCGGGCCATCGGGGTCGCCCGCGGGCGTGACGCAGGGGCCGTCGACGACCTTCACCGTTGCGTCGTCCTCCACGGGCTCCGGTAGGCTGGGAGAGGAGAGGCGCGCCGTGTTGACGGCGTCCCCCTTCGGGGCGCCCTCTCTCACGACGGCCTCGTAGGCGATCTCAACCACGTCGCCGGCGCGCAGCTGGCCGAGCGCGACCGCGAAGCCCGTGCCGCTCACGTCCGCCTGGGTGTCCAGCGCGTTGCCGTTGATGGCGGAGCGTATCGTGGCGACGTCGATGTCCACGCCCTCGGGGAGTCCCTCGTCGGTGATCGCGGCCTCGGTGAGGTCCGCGCCCGCGACGGCGCGGACGGAGTAGGAGACGACGTCTCCCACCGCGGCGCTGTCCGTCGAGGCGGCCTTGTCCAGGATGGTCTCGGTCGCGTCGACCACGCTCACTGCCGCCGTGGCCTCGAGGGGCTCGTCAAGGGAGTCCGACGAGAGCGTGGCCACGTTGGTCACCTCGGTGCCCTCGAGCGCGGCGTCCTCTGCCGTGGCGTCATAGGCGATGCGCACGGACTCGCCGGGGAGCAGGTCGCCAAAGGGGACGGAGAAGGCGTTGCCCTCGATGACGGCGTCCACGGGGGTGACCTCGCGGCCGTTCAGCCACGCGCGGATGCTCGCCATGTCGATGGGCATGCCCTCCGGGAGGCTCGCGTCACCGATGACGACGTTCTCGGCGCCGTCGGAACCCTCGGGTACCGTGGCGTCGACGACGTAGGAGACGGTCTCTCCCACGTGGATCCTCTCGCGGTCGACGCTCTTCTCGAGCGTGACCTCGGGCTCGTCGCGGGGGATGGTGACGCTTGCGTCGTCGCGCAGCTCGCCGTCGAGCGTGTCGGCGGTGAGCGTCGCCGTGTTCACGACCGAGGTGCCGAGAAGCGCCTCGTCGCGCACCTGGGCGCGGTAGGTGACCGTGGCCACGTCGCCGGCGGCGAGGTCGCCGAGATGGGCGGCAAAGCCGTTGCCCTCGACGTCGAGCTGGAAGTCCCTGACATCGACGCCGTTGACCTCGAGCGTCGCTTCGCGCAGGTCGGCGGGCATGCCTGAGGGCAGGCTCTTGTCGGTGATGACCACGTTCTTAGCCGGGTTGTCCGCCACGGTTGCCGTGACGGTGTAGGTGGCCCACTCGCCCACGCGCACCCGGTCGCGGTCGACCGCCTTGTCCAGCTGGATCGTGGCGCGGGGCTCCACGACGTCGACCTCGTTGTCGTCGGTGCCGTCGAGGGAGTTCTTGGCCGTCGCCTGCACGACGTTTCTGACGGATTCACCCGCGGCCCTCATGTCCACGTCGTAGGTGACGCTCAGCTGCTGCTCGTCTGCCAGCGAGACGCCCGTCGCCACGGCAAAGCCCACGATCGAGCCGTCCTCGGCGTGCACGTAGTCGGGCGCGGCCTCGACGACCTTGCCGTCCGGCCCCGTCACGACGACCGACCCCTCGACGATCGCCCCGGCGACGGGGTCGTCCATGCTGTCGGTGACGACGACGTCCTCGGCGGTCACGTCCTCACGGGTCTGGGTGACCACGAGCGTGTAGTGTCCGGTCTCGCCCGCCTGATAGACGTTCTTGTCGGAGCTCTTCTCCACCACGAGGCGCGGGCCCTTCACGTCTACGACCTCGTCGTCGGTCGTCGCGGTGCCGGGCTCGTCCGTCTCGGCGTGCGCGGTGTTCTCGACGGTCTGCCCCGCGAGCTCGCTGTCCTGCACCTGGACGCGGTACTCCACCGTGATCTGGGTCTCGCATCCCTCGGTGCCGGCGCGCGGGCGGTCGGCGCTCACGCCGAGCGGGTTCTCGCCGGGGACGGAGGCGAGGGCGTCGTCTGCCCACGCCGGGCGCTCCCCGGATCCGTTCACGAGGTCGCGGTTGGTCTCCAGGATGAAGGTCTCTCCGCCCTGCGGGGCGTGGCGGTAGGAGATGGTGCAGCTGTCGGTGATGTCCTCGCCGCGGGAGTCATAGGCGCGGATGGTGTCGCGCAGCAGCTCGACGCCCTGCGTGTGGGCAAGGTCGGAGATCACGACGTCGCGGCCGAGCGTGCCGGGCGTCTCGTTGGTGACGACCACGTGGTAGGTGATCTCGTCGTTGACGGTGAAGGTGTCGTTGCTCGCGTCCTTCTCGACCACGAGGTGCGGCTGGTTGACCCAGACGGTCGCGGCGTCGTCGTCGGGCAGGGAGTTGTCAGCCGTGACCTCGGCCTTGTTCTCGACCTCCCAGCCGGAGACGGAGTCCTCGGGGTAGGCGCGGTAGACGATCTCGACCTCGGTGCCGTAGTCGAGATGGTCGATGCGCATCTCCCAGCCGGTCCCCTTGGGGTCGATGTTCCACCGGGGCGTCACGGTGACGGTCTGGTCGTGCTCGAAGTCGCCCTTGCGCGGGTCCTGGCCGTCGGCCTCGCCGACGCGGCGCTGGATGTCGGCGAGCGTGCCCTCGGCGCGGTCGCCGACCCACGTCATGTCGACGTCGGCGCCGTCCTCCCTGAGGCTCGTGATCATGAGCGAGCCGTCGCTGTTGCGGCCGAGCCTCATCCCCTCGGGCAGGCTGTCGTCGGTGATGACGACGCCGGTGGCGACGGTGCCGGCCTGGGTGTTGGTCACGTGCACGGTGTACTCGAAGAATCCGGGGTCGCGGTCGGAGGCTCCGACGTAGCCCTCGTAGCGATCGACGTCCTTGGTGACCTCGACGTTGGCGGTGTTGGCCCAGATCTCCTCGGGGTCGTCCTCGTCGGGCGTGTTGACGGCGTGGATGGCAGCCTGGTTGACGATCTCCTTGCCGTTGCCGGCCTGGAGCACGCGCGCCTGGTAGGTCACGACGAGCTCGTCGCCGTAGTTGAACTTGTCGAGGTCGAACGACCACTCGTTGCCGTTGACCTCGGCTGCGGGCAGGTTCTTGATGCCGGTGGCGGAGACGCTCTCGCCGATGAGCTCGAGGTACTCGGGCAGGTTGTCGGAGACCACGGTGCGCCTGGACTGCGCGTTCTCGACCGTCTGCCTGTACGTGACGGTGAAGGTGACGACGTCGCCGACCTCCCACTCGTAGCCGTCTGCGGTCTTGTCGACCCAGAACTTGGGCTCGAGGAGCTCCACGTCCGCGGGCGTGGAGGGGTTGTCGTCGCCGTCGTTGACGCGGACGTAGGAGTTGTTGGTGACCTTGAGCAGGTCGGAGTCGGGGTACTCGGTGAGCTCGGCGTCGAAGACGAAGTAGTAGTGCTGGCCCACGAGGTCGAGCGTCTTCAGCACGTCGCGGTTAAACTCAAAGCGCACGGTGTTCTCGTTGGGCGTCGAGTCGTCGCCGTCGTAGGCGATGGTGCCCAGGTGGGTGACGTCGTTGCCGTCCTCGTCGAGCAGCCTGCCCGTGCCCTCGACGTAGCGCATCTCGGGCGGGAGCACGTCCACGATCTCGCAGCTCGTGTAGCGGTAGCCCCAGCGGCAGTTGACGCCCTCCTCGTGCAGGGGCGCGTCGATGGTGAACGTGACGTGGTCGCCCACGGAGACGCCGGTCGCGGGCTCTGCCGTCTTGACCGGGTGTTCGATCTTCTCGTCCGGGTAGGTGGGCGGGGCCGTGAGGAACTCGGTGCACAGGAAAAAGATCGACTCCGGCGTGCCCCCGGCGCCGAACGAGCTGCCAAAGTAGAACTTCAGCGGCTCGCCCACGCTCTCGCCCGTCGTGTCGAAGTACGCCTCGACCATGCCGTCGCGCCAGCCCTCGTCGTTCTTGTCGTCGAGGTTGACGGCGGGGGAGAGCACGAGGGTCTTGTCCTCGTTGGGGTAGAGGTGCTCGTTCAGGCTGGAGATGTTTGCCTGCGTGCAGGCGCCGCCGAACGAGAACGACTGCATGCCGTCGATGTCGGTCGTGGTGAGGTGCCCCTTGAGCTCGACCGGCGTGGTGGTGTCCCTGTAGACAAACCGCACCTCGACCTCGACGTCGGCGAGGCCCACCGTGTAGAAGTTGAGGCTCTGGTGGCCCTGACCGTCCTTGTCGTCGGAGATCGTGCGCCACTCCCTCATCATGAAGACGCCGGTCCGGAAGTCGTCCCAGGTCCAGAGGGCCGTTCCCGTGTCATAGGGCCCTGGGAGCCACGTCCAGTCGGAGATCGTCACGAGCATGTCGACGGCCTTGTCCTCGTACTTCCCGCCCGTGAAGCGTAGGGTGAAGTCCGTCTGCTTGGACGTGGAGCCGTCGATGAAGGCGGCCCAGCCGCCGCCGCTCTTGGCGACGCCGTACTGGGTCTCCGGCCCCTTGTTGACGCCGCCCTTGCCGTCGTTGGCCGAGTAGTAGGGTGAGAGGTCGTCGAACTCCTGGAGGCTCGACCCGGGCTCCACCACGGCGTCCTCGAAGTCGATGGACCAGCCGTAGCCGGGCAGCTCGAACTCGTCCTCGGAGACGTAGTTGATCTTGATCGGGTCGAAGCTGATGCCGTAGGCGGCGACCGGCCCCAGCGCCGCGAGCGCGCTGTTCAGCAGCAGCACGAGCGCCACGACCGCCGCCCTCGCCCGCCGCGACGCCGCTCCGCGGGCGAGCCGCATGATCGCCTCTTTTGCCCGAGAGGCTGCGCGGGCGATCAGGCGTCCCGGTCCGCCTCCCCTGTCTCTATTCTTCATGTGCCTTCCTTCTCCTCTGTCTGGCGCGGCATGGGTCGCGCGAGGTGTGACGGTCCCTCTGCTCCCTTCTCCCTGGTCCTGTCTGTGCCGCCGGGCTGGCGTGATGAGGGCGTGCGTCGTTTGGGCTGCGTTGCTGGGGCGTTCGCCTGCGGGCAGGTGGAAGGGGAGGCTATCACGGGGGAGCTTGCGCGCGTCTGCGTCGCAGCTGCATCCGAGCTGCGCCCGCAGGTGGAAGGCGTGCGCATGCTGCGGGGTGCCGCCAAGTCGTCGGCGGGCGGCGGCGTTTGGCCCGCGGGCGTACGGTCGGCGCGCCCGCTGCGGTTTCGGGCGGTACGATGGGGCATCGTTAGGAACAATCGGCGTCGAGCGGAGGCCCCCCATGCCCTTCACCATCGTTCGCAACGACATCGCGCGCGTGCGCGCCGACGTGCTCGTCAACGCCGCGAACGAGGCGCTCGCGCCGGGAGGCGGCGTGTGCGGGGCGCTCTTCGCCGGTGCGGGCTACGACCGCATGCTCGAGGCCTGTCGCGCCGTCGGGCGCTGCCCCACCGGCGGCGCCGTCACGACGCCGGGCTTCGAGCTTCCCTGCCGCTGGGTGGTGCACGCGGTGGGTCCCGTCTGGCGCGGCGGCGGAAGCGGCGAGGAGCGCCTGCTGCGCAGCTGCTACCAGAGCGCCTTCTCCGAGGTCGATCGCCTGGGCGCGCGCTCCGCCGCCTTCCCGCTCATCTCCGCCGGCATCTACGGCTATCCCGTCGCCGCGGCACTCGAGGTCGCGCGCGAGGAGGCCGCCGCGTTTCTCGTCCGCCGCCCGGAGGTGGAGCTGACGCTCGTCGTGTTCTCCCGCGACGTCGTCGCCGGCGGCGTGGCGCAGATGGGCGCGCTGCGCGAGTTCATCGGCGACGCCTACGTTGACGAGAGCCCCTTCATGTGCGACCGTCGCGCGGAGCTCGCCGAGGCCATGTCACTGACGGGGCCGCCGCGCCGGATGGCGGCGGCCGCCGCGCCGGGGTCGTGCCCGGACGATGACCTCGCCGAGCGCCTGGCGCATCTCGACGCGTCCTTCTCGCAGGCCCTTCTCGCCCTGATCGACGAGCGCGGCCTCACGGACGTCGAGGTCTACCGGAGCGCCAACCTGAGCCGCCAGCTCTTCTCCAAGATTCGCTCGCGCCCGGACTATCGTCCGAGCAAGCCCACTGCCGTGGCGCTGGCGATGGCGCTCGGCCTCAGCCTGGCGGAGACGCGCGAGCTCCTCGCCCGCGCCGGGCTCGCGCTCTCGCGCAGCAGCAAGTTCGACGTGATCGTCGAGTTCTACCTTTCGCGTGGCGTGCACGACGTCATGACGGTGAACGAGGCGCTCTTCGCGTTTGACCAGCCCCTCCTCGGCTCTGCCTAGTCTGTTAATTGGGGACAGTCCCCAATTAACAGATGTCGCTCGGCGGTTTACCTCTTGCGGGCGCCGGCAGCGTAACCTCCCCGTTGTAGGGACTTACGACGAAGGAGGCAAAGATGAGCGAGAAGGCCAAGCGCACGGAGATCGTCTTCATCCTGGACGCGAGCGGGTCGATGGCGGGCCTGGAGGATGACACGGTCGGTGGCTTCAACAGCCTGGTCGAGAAGAACCGCGAAGAGCCGGGGGAGGCAACGGTCTCCACGATTCTCTTCTCGAACGAGTCCCGCGTGGTCCACGATCGCCTGGACATCCGCGCGGTCCCGCGGCTCACGCGCCGCGACTATCGGTGCTGCGGGTGCACGGCGCTGCTCGACGCCGTGGGCGGGGCGATCAAGCACGTCGACCTCGTGCAGGGCGTGCTGTCGGAGGGGTACCGCGCCGACAAGGTGCTCTTTGTCATCACCACCGACGGCATGGAGAACGCAAGCCGCCGCTTCACGTACCCACGCGTCAGGCGCATGATTGAGAGGCGTCGCGAGCTGGGCTGGGAGTTCCTCTTCATCGGCGCCAACATCGACGCGGCGTCGGAGGCGGGGCACCTGGGGATCGCCCCCGAGTGCGCTGCGGACTACCTCGCGGACGCGCGCGGCACCGAGGTCCTCTACGATGCCATGGCCACGGCGGTGGCGCACGCGCGCGCCTGCGCGCCGGTGGAGGGGATCTCCGGGGCCTGGCGGACGGCGATCGACGAGGACGTGCGCGCCCGCCGTCGGTAGGGCGCCGCGCGGCAACGCGGCGCGGCGTGCTTAAAGATCGCGTCCCGTCCGGGCCGCGCCGCTCTTCTCGCTTAAAGATTGCCTCCCGTCCGGAGGGAGGTCGCTCCGCTGCTTAACAATTGGCTCCCATCCCAAAATAACGGGGCCGAGAAGGACCAGCATCCCCGGATGCGACGCTTTTCTTAAGCGTAGAACCGACCATTCCCCGGATGGGGCGGCTTTTCCAAGCGCCGCGCCCCCGCTCCTCCGGACCAGCCGCAAAAGTTAAGCGTTCCCTCTCCGCTTTTCCGGATGGCCGCGACTCTCCAAGCATCATGCAAATTCAGCTCGCAGCTAAGGCGGGAGCTGGGCGCGCGGCGTACCATGGGGCACGTCGAAAGGGGAGACATGGGCTGCTTTGGAACGCTCTTCAACATCATCTGGATTCTCACGGGCGGGTGGATGACCGCGCTCCTGTTTCTTATCGCCGGCGCGTTCTGCTACGTCACGATCATCGGCATCCCGCTGGGGCGCCAGGCGTTCAAGATGGCGTCGCTCACGCTCGCGCCGTTTGGCAAGACCATCACCTACGGGGGCGGCGCGCCGTCGCTCGTGGCCAACGTGGTCTGGGTGATCCTCGTGGGCGTGTGGGCGGCGATCGGCTATGTGATCGGGGGCGCGCTCTTCTGCGTGACCATCGTCGGCATCCCGTTTGGCCTGCAGCTCTTCAAGATGGCAAAGCTCGTGCTCTGCCCCTTTGGCGCAACGGTGCGCTAGGGGTGCGAGCCCGTCGCGGCGACGCGGCGGGCCCTTCTTGTGGTAGCGGCTCGTATACTATCTAGAAGCCATATCTGGTCAGTGTTTCTGCGGCACATGCCAACGAATCGAGGAGCTGCCAATGTCTGAGAGCGAAGAGGTCCCTCAGAGCATTGCGGTCATCAGGGATGAGCGGGGGATCGCTTTTCTCGGTGAGCCCGCTTCCATCAAGCAGTGGCTGGATGAGCGGGGCATGACCTCGCGTGAGTTTAAGGTGAAAGCGGCGAAGGTGGCCAGATCGGCAATCCAGGCTACGAACAAGTCCGCCATGGAATCTGGCAGATGGGTAAAGCTGACCAAGGAGTCGGCGGAACTCTTAGAGAAGTATGGCAGTAAAGGTGCGGTCCAGCCCGGGGTAGTTCGAGACGAAGCGGGGAAGATCGTCAAGTGGCTCAAGTTCGAGAAACCCGGAGACCTCTTCTCCCCGGCGATGGCGACGGGGGTGGCCGGCGTCATGACGCAGATGGCCTTGGAGCAGGCCATCCAAGAGATTATTCAAGCGTAGGAGACATCCATCACGTTTTTCCCAAGGCATATCTGCGGGATAGGCTGGATGCGCCTCAGCGGCTCTATAACCAGGTCGCAAACTACGCCTTCTTGGAGAAGAGAATCAACATCGCAATATCCGACCGACGTCCGGGAGATTATTTCTCGGAAGCGCTTGGGGCATGCGGCTCCGGCAAGAAGTACTTCGGAGACATTGCCGACGTGGGAGAGCTGAAGGAGAATCTCGCGTCCAACTGCATTCCGGAAGACATCTTTGAGATGGGCGCGGAAGATTACGAGCGATTCCTCGAGGAGCGAAGAGGCCTCATGGCAAAAAAGATCAAGGGGTACTTCCTGAGCCTTTGACACCCACTGGGCCTGGCTTGCCGGCGTCCTCCCGGCCTATGGCAGATGGTCAACAACTGAGGCGGGGCCCTCTCCTTTGTTTGGAGTCGGCCCCATGCCCGCGCCGCATGGCTACACTGGTGAGCGTCCAACTCTAACCGAGAAGAACGGAGCCGCCGTGACCGCCCTCGAGCTCATGCGCTCTGACGAGCCCTATGCCGTGAGCTATCTCGACATGCCCAACCACCTGCAGGCCCGCGCGCAGCGCCTCTGCTGGCGCTTCAACCAGCTGGACCCGACGGACGCCGAGGCGCGTGCCGCCATCTTGGGCGAGCTCTTCGGCACCTGGCATCCTCGTGCGAGGGTCAAGCCCGTCTTCCGCTGCGACTACGGCTTCAACGTCCACTTTCGCGGCTTTGCGCTCGTGAACTACAACTGCGTCTTTCTCGACACCTCGCCCATCCGCATCGGCGAGGGGGCATTCATCGCGCCGGGCTGCGTGCTCGCCTGCGCGGGCCACGCCGTGGACCCCGCGCAGCGCGCCGAGGGCATCCAGACCTCGGCGCCCATCACCGTCGGCAACAACGTGTGGCTGGGCGCCAACGTCACCGTCTGCGGCGGCGTGACCATCGGCGACGGGGCCATCGTCGGCGCCGGCAGCGTGGTCACGCGCGACGTCCCCGCCGGCGTGCTCGCCGCGGGCGTCCCGTGCCGCGTCATCCGCGCGGTGGGGCCGGACGACCGCGTGACGCCCGTCGTGTCCAAAGCGGAGTAGGGCGCGCCGTGCCTGGTCGCGATCTGTGGGCGGACCCGCTCGTGCCCTACCTCGCCGCCATCAACGTGGCAACCTTCGCGCTGATGGCCTTCGACCGCTGGCTGTGCGGTCGTCGCGGCACCGACGAGGCACTTTCTCGTACGGCGCTCACGCTGCTGATGTTCGCCGGCGGCGCGGCGGGAGGGGTGCTCGCCTTTCTGCTGCTCGACCGTCACACCAACAAGCGCAACTCGGCGTGGCACATCTTCTCGCTGATGGCGCTTCTCGGCTGGGCGCTTGTGCTCGCGGCGCTCTACGTGGCGCCGCTTGATCCGACGGCGCTCAAGGCGGCGCTCGGCCGCGACCACACGGTTCTTCTCGTCTACCTGGGCGTGGCGAGTGGCGTGACGCTTCTTTTCTTTGTGGCCGACAAGCTGATCGCCCTCTGGAACGGTCGCGGGCACGACGCCCCGCGCATCCCGGAGATCGTGCTTCTGCTGCTTGCGCTCGCGGGTGGAGCGCCGGGAGGTCTGCTGGCGATGCTGGTGGCGCGGCACAAAATTCGCACGCCCGCCTTTGCTGCGGGGCTGCCGATGATGCTGGTGCTTCAGGCGGCTGCCGTCGCGTACCTGCTGCAGCTGGGTCTGGTATAGCGCCTCGGGGTGCGGCATCGCCGAGTAAGAGAAATCTGCGAAAAACGACGCCAAAAGAGGGCTGGTTTCGCAAATAACTCTTACTCGGCGATCGTCGGTCAGTCTCGGGACCGCCGGGCGGCAGCCGGCCGCGCCTGGGAGACGGCCGCACGTTATTCTCGCCCGCTAGTTGTCGCTGCGGGAGAAGCCGTTTCTCATGTGCATGCTGGCCTCGTAGAGCACCTTGTCGAGAAGTGCCTCGGTTTGGCGGCGGCACTCGTCGGCGATGGCGGCGTTGCAGGCCACGAGGTCGCCTCCCTCGGCGTCGCACGCGCGCACCATCGCGGCGCAGCGGGCCGTGAGCGCCTCCTGGTAGCGCTCCACGTGCGGCAGGCACGCGCCGTAGGCGGCGTCGGCGAGTGCTCCCACCAGGCGGTTTGCCCAGTAGAAGTTCTCGCTGGTCACGCGCGTGGACGTGTCCTCGAAGTAGGCGGGCGTCTCGGTGACGCCCGCGTAGAGCGGCACGAGCGCGTTGAAGGCGTTGGAGCCGTACGCGACCCACTGCAGCGCGGCGCGCTCCGCCGGCACGTAGGGGCGCAGCTGCAGCACGGCGAGCTGGCTGTTGCGGTTGATGCCGATCGGGCGATAGCGCCCGCGCGTGGCCTCGGTGCCCGCGCTGCCGTAGGGGTCGTACGGGGTGCCCTGGTAGTGGAGCGAGAGCACGTACTTGACGTCCTCGATCGTGATCTTGCGCTCGGGCTCGCGGCACCACGGCAGGGAGTCGCTCTCGGGGCCAAAGTCCTCGGCGGGGGCGGCGGTGTCCCAGGGACCGGCGTGCGGGTTGAGGAAGCGCTGCATGGCCCAGGCGCGCGGCGTGTTGTAGACGTGGTCGGAGTCGGAGTGGCTGCCGAAGGCCTCGCGCGGGTTGAAGTGCGCGCCTCGCATGCCGATGGTGAGGTCGAGGTGGTTCTCGGCCATCCACTCGCGCAGGTCGGCGGAGCAGAGGCTCTCCTCCTGGGCGCCGAAGGCGTCGTCGAGGTCGAAGTCGTCGATGCCGAGCTGGTTGGGCATGGTGACGTAGGAGTCGTCGGGCACGCGGCGAGCGATCCAGTGGTGCCCGCCCACGGTCTCGAGCCACCAGATCTCGTCGGCGTCGGAGAAGGCGATGCCGTTCATCTCGTAGGTCCCGCGGCGCTCGAGCAGCGCGCCCAGGCGCATGACGCCGTCGCGGGCGCTCGTGGCGTAGGGGAGCACCAGCGTGACCATGTCCTCCTCGCCGATGCCGCCGGGCGTGCCCGAGGCAGCGTCGTAGCGCACGAGCGGGTCGGCGGCGAGCACGCGCTCGTTGGAGGTGATGGTCTCGGTGGCGCTCATCCCGACGTTGCGCTCGTTGAAGCCTGCCTCCTCCCAGAGGCCTTCCCTGAGGTCGGCGTTGGGGAGTGCCGTGTAGCGCATGCCGGGCTCGGTAAGCTCGATCTCGAGGTGCGAGAGGACGCTCCTGTAGACGGTGCCCGCGGCGGGCGCCTCGCGCGCGACGAAGCGCTTGGGGCAGAACTCGCCGTTGGACGAGTCCTCGTTGCGCGCGACGATCGTGGAGCCGTCGTAGCTGGCCTTCTTGCCAACGAGAATGGTGGTGCAGGGCATGAGTCCTCCTTCGCGCGCGTCGGCGCCGCTCGCCGACGCACCGTCATCTGCGTCGGCACCATCTTAGCGTTATGCCAGACGAGCCTGCCGCCACCAATTTGAACATTGGTTTTCGGCGTTGTGCTTTGGGCGGCACGCGCGCGATACTATACGGGCACGTTTCACACGCCCGGAGGTACCCCATGTCCATGAAGTTCAAGCGTCTCCTGCCCATCCCCAAGGACATCCGTGCCGAGATGCCCCTCTCGGCCGAGATGACGGCCCGCAAGGCCGCCTTTGACAGGAGCGTCGCCGACGTGCTCTCCGGGCGCGACGACCGCCTGCTGCTCATCATCGGCCCGTGCTCCGCGGACCGCGAGGACTCGGTGCTGGACTACGCCACCCGCCTGGCCGAGCTCGCCGAGACCGTGGCCGACCGCCTCGTCGTGATCCCGCGCGTCTACACCAACAAGCCGCGCACCAAGGGCACCGGCTACAAGGGCCTGCTCCACAACCCCAACCCGGAGGCGGCCGACGACCTGCTCGAGGGCGTCAAGGCCATTCGCCGCATGCACCTGCGCGTGGTGGAGGAGACGGGCATGTTCACCGCCGACGAGATGCTCTATCCCACCAACTACCAGTACCTCATCGATCTTCTCGCCTACATCGCGGTGGGCGCGCGCTCCGTCGAGAACCAGGAGCACCGCCTGGTGGCGTCCGGCGTCCCCATGCCCGTGGGCATGAAGAACCCCACGGGGGGCTCCACCGACGTCATGCTCAACTCCATCTACGCCGCCCAGCAGCCGCAGACCTTCATCTTCCGCAACTGGGAGGTCTCGACCACGGGCAACCCGCTCGCCCATGCCGTGCTGCGCGGCTACGTGGGCCTCGACGGGATCAACTACCCCAACTACCATTACGAGTACCTCGAGCGCCTGGCCGAGAAGTACACGGCCGCGAGCTTTGAGAACCCGGCCGCGGTCATCGACTGCAACCACGACAACTCGGGCAAGCGCCCGTTCCAGCAGATCCGCATCTGCCACGAGGTGCTCGACTCGATGAACCGCTCGGACACGATCCGACGCCTCGTGCGCGGCTTCATGGTCGAGTCCTACCTCGTGGACGGCAACCAGCCGGTGACCGGCTCCACCTACGGCCAGTCGATCACGGACGCGTGCCTGGGCTGGGAGAAGACCGAGCGCCTGGTCAAGGAGATCGCCGAGCGCGCGTAGCGGCGCGCGGCCTCCGGGCGTTGTGCGCACTTCTCGGTGTTGTGCGCACTTCTCGTTAGACCATCTACCTGCGCATTTGCCGAGAAGGACCTTGGAGGCGGTGTGCACACCGCCGCGGAGTGCGCACAACGCGGCGGCGCGGGCCCGTGAGGCTGTCGCCTGAGCTACCCTACCTGCCGCGCTCGGCGCGGCGGGCGGCGCGAGCCGCGAGGGCCACCTGGCGCAGCTCCTTGGCGCGCGCGGGCTTCATCGCGGGAACGCCCTTGAGCGGGTACTCAAGCCCGAGCTTCTCGTACTTGGGCTTGCCCATGGTGTGGTAGGGGAGCAGGTCGAGCCCCACGACGTTGTCCCAGTTCCCGATGATGCGGCCCACGGCGGCGACCTCCTCCTCGGAGTCGGTGATGCCGGGGACCACGACGTGGCGGATCAGCGTGGGGATGCGCCGGCGCGCGAGCTCGTCGCCCAGCTCGAGGGCGTGGCTCGCGGGCAGCCCGCAGAGCTCCTCGTGGCGCGCGGGGTCAGAGGTCTTGATGTCCAGGAGCACCATGTCGGTGGCGTCGAGAAGTGCGGAGAAGCGCGCGGCGCCCGCGGCTGAGTACGTGGCGCCGGAGGTGTCCAGGCAGGTGTGGATGCGCCCGGCGGGGGCCGCGTGGGCGGCGCGGAACAGGGCGGCCACGAAGTCGGGCTGCGCCATGGGCTCGCCGCCGGTGACCGTGATGCCGCCGGTGCGGTAGAAGGGGCGGTTGCGCTCGTAGCGCTCGAGGAGCTCGCCCACGGTCACGCTTGTGCCGGGGCCGGTGCCGTCGGCGCGGGCAAACTCCCAGGTGTCGGGGTTGTGGCAGTACTGGCAGCGCATCGGGCAGCCCTGGCAGAAGACCACGAAC
The DNA here is from genome assembly GCA_944320385.1 of uncultured Atopobiaceae bacterium. Classification (GTDB taxonomy): domain Bacteria; phylum Actinomycetota; class Coriobacteriia; order Coriobacteriales; family Atopobiaceae; genus Thermophilibacter. Next base: position 26,509 of record CALUHH010000019.1, read on the forward strand.
CGCGTGCCGGGCCCGTCCACCGTCCCAAAGCTCTCGGTGGAGTGAACCCTCCCGATCACTTCGACGTCCCGCACGTTCTTCTCGGTTCCCACAGTCACATCCGCACCTTCCGCCCAGACCTGTCATACAACCATGATAGACAGAAGCGGGCGGGGAGGTTGCGAAGCAGAGTTCCTGTGCGCCAAAAGGCGCGAAGCACTCTGCGAAGCAACCTCCCCGCCCGCCTTACGGACAGGTCAGGTTGACCTTACATCGCCTCGTGGAAGGTACGGGAGATGACGTCGTCCTGCTGCTTCTTGGTGAGGGAGTTGAACTTCACCGCGTAGCCGGAGACGCGAATGGTGAGCTGCGGGTACTTCTCGGGGTGGGCCTGGGCGTCAAGCAGGGTCTCCTTGGTGAAGACGTTGACGTTGAGGTGGTGGCCGCCCTCCTCGACATAGCCGTCGATCATGCTGACGAGGTTATCGACCTGCTCGGCAGAAGCGCTCATGTGAGTTCCTTTCTCGTATGGGTCGCCCCTCCCGGGGCGACCCGCTGTTTCTCGCAGTGTACCCGATAATTGCCACTCTGCTAGTAACAATTACGGAATCTGTAAATTGGGGACTGTCCCCAATTTACAGGTCTAGCAGCAGCCGCAGTCAGGGGCCGGGTTCTCGATCTGGATGTCCACGCCCAGAGCGTCGAGGTCGAGCTCGTCGAACATGACCGCGGCGTCCTTGCCGAGGGCGTTGGGCACGATGGAGAACGTGTTGGAGATGCCGTCCTGAGCGTCCTTGAACGGGAGCTTGGCGACGGAGGCCAGCGACGCCACGGCGCCGTGGGTGTCACGACGGTGCATCGGGTTGGCACCCGGGGCGAACGGCTCGCCGGCGCGACGGCCGTCGGGCGTGTTGCCGGTGGCGTTGCCGTAGACCACGTTCGAGGTGATCGTGAGGATCGAGGTCGTGGGCACCGAGTTGCGGTAGGTGTCGGTCTCGCGGACGTACTTCATGAAGACCTCGACGACGTCGTGGGCGATCTGGTCCACGCGGTCATCGTCGTTGCCGTACTTGGGGAAGTCGCCCTCGACCTGGTAGTCGGTCACGAGGCCGGTCTCGTCGCGGACGACCTTGACCTTCGCGTACTTGATCGCGGAGAGGGAGTCGGCGACGACGGAGAGGCCCGCGATGCCCGTGGCGAACCAGCGGTGGACGTGCTCGTCGTGCAGGGCCATCTGCAGGCGCTCGTAGCAGTACTTGTCGTGCATGTAGTGGATGATGTTGAGGGAGTTGACGTAGACCTCGGCCAGCCACTGCATCATGTCGCGGTACTTGGACACGACGTCGTCGTAGTCGAGGTAGTCGCCCTCGACCGGACGGAACTTCGGGCCGACCTGCTCGCCGGTCTTCTCGTCGCGGCCGCCGTTGATGGCGTAGAGGAGGCACTTGGCGAGGTTGGCGCGGGCGCCGAAGAACTGCATCTCCTTGCCGATGCGCATGGAGGACACGCAGCACGCGATCGCGTAGTCGTCGCCGTGGTAGACGCGCATGAGGTCGTCGTTCTCGTACTGGATGGAGCTGGTGGTGATGGAGATCTTGGCGCAGTAGCGCTTGAAGGCCTCGGGCAGGCGCGTGGACCAGAGCACCGTGAGGTTGGGCTCGGGGCTGGTGCCCATGTTCTCGAGGGTGTGGAGGTAGCGGAAGGCGGTCTTGGTGACCATGGAGCGCCCGTCGACGCCCATGCCGCCGATGGACTCGGTGACCCACTGCGGGTCGCCGGAGAACAGCTCGTTGTACTCGGGGGTGCGGGCGAACTTGACCATGCGGAGCTTCATGACGAGGTGGTCGATGATCTCCTGCGCCTCGGCCTCGGTGATGACGCCGTTTCTGAGGTCGCGCTCGGCGTAGATGTCCAGGAACGTGGAGTTGCGGCCGATGGACATGGCGGCGCCGTTCTGCTCCTTGACCGCGGCGAGGTAGCCGAAGTACAGCCACTGCACGGCCTCCTGGAACGAGGCGGCCGGGCGGGAGATGTCGAAGCCGTAGATCTTGCCGAGCTGCGCGAGCTCCTGGAGGGCGCGGATCTGCTCCGCGAGCTCCTCGCGGTGGCGGATGGTGGCCTCGTTCATGGTCTTCTGGGTGCCGGCGTGCTCGGCCTTCTTCTCCTCGATGAGGCGGTCGACGCCGTAGAGGGCGACGCGGCGGTAGTCGCCGATGATGCGGCCGCGGCCGTAGGCGTCGGGCAGGCCGGTGATGATGTGGCTGTGACGGCACGCGCGCATCTCGGGCGTGTAGCAGTCAAAGACGCCGGCGTTGTGGGTCTTGCGGTAGTTCGTGTAGATGTTCACGATCTCCGGGTCGACCTCGTAGCCGTTCTGCTTGCACGCGGCCACGGCCATGCGGATGCCGCCGTTGACCATGAGGGCGCGCTTGAGCGGCTTCTCGGTCTGAAGGCCCACGATCTTCTCGAGCGGCTGGTCGATGTAGCCGGCGGGGTGGGAGATGATCGTGGAGACGAGGTCGGTGTCCATGTCGAGGACGCCGCCGGCATCGCGCTCCTGCTGGAAGAGGTCCATGACCTCATCCCAGAGCTTGGTCGTGTTCTCGGTGGGACCGGCGAGGAAGGACTCGTCGCCGTCGTACGGGGTGTAGTTCTTCTGGATGAAGTCACGGACGTCGATCTCGTGCTCCCAGTTGCCACCCACAAAGCCCTGCCATGCTTCCTGACTCACTGCTCACGCTCCTTTGACGTGGTCGTTGCCTAGCCGCTCGGGTAACGGCACACTCCAAACTAGCAGAAATGTCAAGGAATTGTGATGAGAATAAGTTAGACATGGTTGTCACCTTGCAAATTACACAGTGAGCCACAGCATCTTGTGGCAAGAAGAACCTGAGGACTCAACCTGTAGTGGTAGACGGCTATACCGTGCTTCCGGCACAAATCCGGATGCGGGTCGAGGCTGAGGCCGCCCGGCGGGCCCGGCGTTGTGCGCACTTCTCGGCGTTGTGTACGGTCCCCGGCGTTGTGTACGCAGCTCCGTTTTTGAAATGAGGTTCTTCTCGACAAAACACCTGGTAGAGCTAGTGCCGAGAAGAACGTCGAACTTGGGGCAGTGTACACAACGCCAGGAAGTGCGCACAACGCCGAGAAGTGCGCACAACGCCGGGCCGGGGCCGCGCCTACTTGCCCGGGGCGATCCAGAACTTGAGGACCGGGAAGCTCACCACCACGGCGAGCAGGGTGTTGACCACGGAGGCGATGGTGCCGGCGAGCGTGGCGTCGATGCCGAGGCTCTGCTGGCAGAAGCTCATGACGTAGTTGGGCAGCAGCAGGTTCACGACCACGATCAGCACGGCAAGCACGGCGTACTTCCAGGCGGTGTCGCGGAAGGAGGCGTCGGACTTGAAGACCCACTTCATCTGCACGAAGAAGTTCACGACCTGCGCCATGACCTCGGCAATGAGAAACGTCACGAAGGCGCCCACGCCCGTGTCGCGGTAGTCGAAGATCAGGAACTGGAACGGCTCGGTCATCCCGAGCGCGTCGACGAAGAGCGCGGTGCCCGCGGCGGTCAGAACGATGCGCGTGATGGTGGAGATGTTGGAGAGGACCATGAACTTGATGAACTCCCAGGTGCCCTGGTTCTTCTCGGTCCAGCTCTTGAAACTCATGATGCGGTCCTTTCCGAGTGGCTAGCGCCTGCCTGCGAGCTTGCGGGCGAGGGCGGCGTTGCGAACGAGGTTGGCGACAAGCGCCCCGAGGATCGGCGCGAGAATCCAAGCCAGCCAGAGCAGGCAGCCGGCCAGAGGCCCCCAGCCCAGGGCGAGTGCCAGGGCGAGAAGGACGATGCCGCCCCAGCCCCATCCGCGCACCTCGCGCAGGACGGCGTCCACGACGCCCATGTCGGTGATGCCGCCGGTCATGATGCCCATGGCGCGCAGAGGCATGTTCCAGATGAACAGGACGTTGATGTCCGAGACCCCGCGCTTCTCCATGGCGCGGACGCGGGACCGCAGGACCAGCCACACGAGCCAGAGGATGGCGGAGCGCCCGTGGTTGAGGTCGCGGAAGCACATGTTGGGGCCGATCTGTGGGATGGCGTCGGGCACGGGTCGGCCGAGAAGTGCGGCGAAGTGCGCGTCATCCACGTTGGTCACGTCGGCAGTCTCGTACGGTGCCACGTCGACGCCCTCGTAAGGGTTCGGCGCATCGGTTCCGGCGAGACTGACCTCGCCGACCAGGCGAATATCCTCGCTCGAGGCCCCAACGCGGACCTCGTAGGCGCCGCCCTCGACCTCCCAGCGCCCGGTCGCCACGTTGAAGTAGGAGAAGGCGCGCTCGTCGAGGGCGATCGTCACGCGGCGAGACTCCCCGGGGGCAAGCTCCACGCGTGCGAAGCCGCGAAGCTCCTGCTCGGGGCGGAAGACCTTGTGGTCGGGCTTTGCCGCGTAGAGCTGCGCCACCTCGGCGCCCGCGCGCGTTCCGGTGTTGGTGACGATGAAGCTGGCGCCGTGCTCGGTGGCCTTGAGGTCGGAGTAAGAGAAGGAGGTGTAGGAGAGGCCGAAGCCAAAGGGATAGGCCACCGGCACGTGCGCCGTCTGGAAGTAGCGATACCCAACGTAGATGCCCTCGCGGTACTCGGCATGCAGGTCCTCGGCGGGGTAGTTGGCGGAGGAGGGGACGTCCCCGAGGCGGGCGGGCCAGGTCTCCGTGAGCTTGCCCGACGGGCAGACCGCCCCCGTCACGACGTCGAGCGCCCCGCCCGCGCCGGCCTGGCCGCCGAGCGCGCAGTAGAGAACCGCGGGGGCGTCGGCCGTCCAGTCGCTCTCGACGCAGGAGCCTGCGGAGAGCAGCACCACGATGCGCGGGTTGACCCGAGCGATGGCGTGGAGCAGCTCGACCTGGTTGGCGTTGAGCGCCATGGTGCGGCGCTCCGCCCCCTCGGTCTCGGCCACCTCGTCGAGGCCGAGGGCGAGAAGCGCCACCTCGGCGCGCGCGGCGAGGTCCAGCGCGGCCTCGAGCTTGGCGCGGCTCTCGCCGCCGTGCCGCTCGAAGCCGGGCTCGTACCCCACCAGCTCGAGATCCGTCTCGCCCATGAGGCCGAGCAGGCTGTCCACCTTGGTGCTGTTGACGGCGGAGGAGCCCGCGCCCTGATAGCGCGGGGCTTCGGCGAAGTCGCCGATGAGTGCCACGCGGGTGCGCGGCGCGAGCGGCAGGAGGTCGCCCTCGTTCTTGAGCAGGACGCAGCCCTCCGCGGCGGCCTTGCGGGCGAGCGCGTGGTGGGCGGCGGCGTCGAAGGCCGCCGGCGCCGCCTCGAGGCCTACGCGCGTGGAGAGCACGAGCTCGATGGCCTCGTCTACGCGCTCGTCCACGTCCTTCTCGGACAGCCGTCCGGAGCGTACGGCGTCGATGAGCTCGCGGGCCTCGCCCAGGCCGGGCGCCGGCATCTCAAAGGTGGAGCCCGCCGCCACGCCGGCTGCGTGGTCGTTGGAGCCGCCCCAGTCGGTCACGACGGCGCCGCCGAAGCCCCACTCGTTGCGCAGGATGTCCCTGAGCAGGTGCTCGTTCTCGTTGGCGTAGGTGCCGTTCACGAGGTTGTAGGAGGTCATGATCGTCTTGGGGGCGGACTCGCGCACCACGGTCTCAAAGCCGGCGAGGTAGATCTCGCGCAGGGTCCGCTCGTCGATGACGGAGTCCGACGCCTGGCGGCGCGTCTCCTGGCTGTTGACGGCAAAGTGCTTGGGGCACGCCGCGATGCCGTTTGACTGCACGCCGCGCACGAAGGCGGCGGCCATCTTGCCGGACAGGAGCGGGTCCTCCGAGAAGTACTCGAAGTTGCGGCCGCAGAGCGGGTTGCGCTTGATGCAGAGGCCGGGCGCGAGCAGCGTGCCCACCTTCTGGACGGCCGCCTCCTGGCCCATGGCCGCGCCAACGCGCTCCTCGAGCTCCTCATCCCAGGTGTTGGCCATGGTGACGGCGGTGGGGAAGCACGTCGCGGGCTCCGAGCCGGAGAGCCCGAGGTGGTCGGCGTGCTCGCCGGCCTGGTGGCGCACGCCGGACGGGCCGTCGGAGAACTCCATCTGCGGGATGCCCGCCCTCTCGAGCGGCCAGGTGCCGAAGGGCGTGGCGCCCTGCAGCAGGACGCACTTCTCCTCGAGCGTGAGCTTGGCGATGATGTCTGCGTGCCTCATGCGTCCTCCTCCGGGCGGTCCCTACCGTTGATGATAGGTGGTCGGGGAGGGGGAGGCGGCGCGGTGACACGATCGGTGCGATACGCGACATGATTGGCGGGCATGCGGCGTCCGGGGTCGAGCGGGCAGACGGTGGCCGCCGCGCGCGACTCTGCCGCACAAAACCTCGGTTGTGGGTATTATGCCGAGTCGCGCTCCCAAGCGAGGCCAAGCTCGGCGATACGTTCCGGTTGTGTGCAACAACTTTTATATCGGCCCACGCGTTCTTCTCGAATAAGGATCTTTTACGATAAGAAATTCATTTAAAATCGAGAAGAGCGTGCCCCCGCGACAGAGATATGCCCTTTCGGGCCCCAAGCACATCAAAATTGTTGCACACAACCTCGAGCTTTGGCGGGGAAGGGCGCCCGGGCCCTACGCGTCCTTCTCGCCCTTGCCCTCGCGCAGGGCCGGGAGGATGCGCTTGACCACCCAGAAGATCACCGCGACCACGACGATGGCGACGATCACGTACTTGACCACGTCGGAGACCCACTCGGCCTGCTCGGTGACCGTCTCCCACGCGCTGCCGGCGGCGGCGCCGAGCGAGCAGAGGACGGTGTTCCACACCGCGGAGCCAAGAAGCGTGTAGAGCGAGAACTTGAGGACGTTCATCTTGGCGGTGCCGGCGGGGATGGAGATGAGGCTGCGCACCACGGGGATGCAGCGGCAGATGAGCACCGTGACCTGGCCCTTGCGGTCGAACCAGTCCACGGCGCTCGAGACGTCCTCGGGCTTGAAGCCCAGCAGGCGCATCGGGCGCGTGCCAAAGAAGGTCATGAGGCGCTCGCGCGAGAGGATGCGGCCCACGCCGTAGAGGATGTAGGCGCCGGTGATCGAGCCCACGGTGGCGGCGATGATCGCGCCGGGGAGCGTGAGGTCGGTCGTGGTGGTGAAGAAGCCCGAGAGCGGCAGGATGAGCTCGCTCGGGATGGGCGGGAAGACGTTCTCAAAGAAGATGAGGAACCACACGCCGAAGTAGCCGAACTGGCTGATGAGGTTGGTGAACAGGTCCTCCATGGGACTCCTTTTCCTGGGCGACACAGCGTTCCCATTATCGCAGGGCGTGCGCGGGGAGGGAGAAAATCAAGGTATGCACAGAAGCGCGTGGGACGGTTGCCCCGGAGGCGGGACAGTTACCCCGGAGGGTTCTGTCCCACCTGCGTGGGACAGAACCCTCCGGGGTAACTGTCCCGCCTCCGGGGCAACCGTCCCAGGGCGAGAAGAACGAGCGGCCGTTACAGGCAGGACTCGTAAATCGCGCGGGCGTCGTCCATCGTGAGGGGCTGGAGGTCGCCGAACCGGGCGCCCTTGTTCTGCTCGAGCGTGTCCAGCAGCGCGGGGATGTCCTCGGCCGTGACGCCGAGCTCGCCGAGGGTGCGCGGCATGCCCATCGAGACGAAGAAGCCCTGCAGCTCGTCGATCGTGGCGGCCACGGCGTCGGCGACGGCCTCCTCGGCGGTCACGTCCACGCCGTCCGCCTCGGCGTCCACCGGCTCGATGCCGAACACGTCTCGCCCGAAGGAGAGGAAGCGCTCGGGGGCGGAGCGCCACACGTAGCGCATCCAGGCGGGGAAGATCACGGCGAGCCCGGCGCCGTGCGTGATCTGGGTGTGGTGGGCGGAGAGCTCGTGCTCGAGAGCGTGGCTCTCCCAGCCGCCGGCCCGCGTGAAGGGCGCGGCGTTGCGGCCCAGGCCTGCGAGGCCGTTGTGCGCGAGCATGCCCGCCCACATGATGTTCGCGCGGGCGTCGTAGTCATCTGCGTCCGCCAGGGCGCGCGGCGCCTCCTGCATGAGCGCGCGCACCAACCCGCACGCGATGTTGTCGGTCACGGGGACCGGGCCCACGCTGGAGAAGTAACGCTCCATGATGTGGGCGATCATGTCCGTGACGCCCGCCGCGGTCTGGTAAGCGGGCAGCGTGAAGGTGAGCTCGGGGTCCATGACGGCGAGCCCGGGGCGGTTGAGCTCGGTGGAGAGGCCGCGCTTGAGGAGCAGGTCGTCGTTGCTGATGACGGAGGAGTCGCTCGCCTCGGAGCCGGCGGCGGGGATGGTGAGGACGCACGCCACGGCGGGCTTGCCCTCGGCGACGGGCGCGGCCTTCTTGGCAAAGAGGTCCCAGACGTCTCCGTCGTAGGGCACGCCGAGCGCGATGGCCTTCGCGGTGTCGATGGTCGAGCCCCCGCCGACGGCGAGAATGACGTCCGCCCGGAAGGACCTCGCGGCTGCCACGCCCTCGCGGACGTGCGCGACGCTCGGGTTGGGGCGCGCGCCGCCGAGCTCGTCGTGGCTGATGCCCGCGGCGTCGAGCGACGCGAGCACGCGGCCGAGCGTGCCGGTGCGCACCACGGAGCCCTGACCAAAGACCACGAGCGCGCGGGCGTGCCCGGCAGAGGCGAGCTCATCTCCCACGCGGTCGGTCGCGCCGCGGGCGAAGACGAAGCGGGTGGGGCAGGAGAACGTGAAGTCGTTCATGCGGGTCCTTTCGACGGATGCCGAGAAGAGCTTACCGCGTCGGGGGCCGCGGCGCGCGCCGTGGTCCCCGCATCAGCCCAGAGCGGCGCCCTTCGCGGGCCTGCCGGCGGGATGGGGAGCGTTGAAGCGCGCCATGACGTCGGAGGCGGAGATCATGCGGGCGTTGCCGCTCTTGACGCTCCGGAGCTTTCCCGCGGCGACGAGCGCATGGATGCGGGCGCGCGTCACGCCGAGGACGTCGGCCGCCTCTCGGACGGACATGGTCTCGTCGAAGATGCTGCCCGGCTCGGCGAGCGTGAGTATGCCCACCGCCATTCCCCCTGCGGGGCATGCGGCCCCAAAGCGTCCTCGCTCGGGGACGTCGCGCCCCTCGGCGAGAAGCGTGGAGATGCGCAGTGCCAGCGCGTCCTGCGCCATATAGGCCGCATCCGCGACGTCCGCTCCCTGTGTCACGATGCCGAGGTCGGGGATGTGCGCCTCCCAGCCTCTCTCGTACGGGGCGAGAATCGCCTCGTAGAAGTATCTCCCCATGTTAGTCTCCGCTTTGCCTCACGTTTTGCGTCTTCTTCACGATGTCCCGCTCAACTCCCGGAGAGAGGTCTCCTCGGTGCCGGGGGACCATGACCTTCTCTCCCCACGGCATGGTGAACTCGTCGTGCGCCCTGCCGTGACCAGTAAAGACTCCTCCGTTCCTTCGGATGAGCCTTACAGCAGATCGGTAGGTCAGGGGCATCTGCTCCCAGCTTCCTTGTGGTCGTGTCCCATGGTACCTCACCTCTCAGATAAATGTAACTGGTAGATACATTTTCAAAGTCGCATGGGCGAAGCAGTGGCCGCGCTACAGCGGGATGTCGGGGTCGTCGTAGCCCGGGTAGTCCGGGTCGTCAAAGTCGTCATAGGCCTCGTAGTCGCCAAAGCGCCTGAGGTCGTCATCGTCGTCGGATGCCGGGGGCGCCACGTCCTTCTCGCCCTGCTCGTCGAGAAGAGCCTGCCAGCGGGCGCGGTCCTCCTCGAACCCCGCGAGGCGCTCGCGCGCCACGCCGAGCTCAAACGGGAAGAAGCCCTTCTTGTCCGCCTCGGAGAGCGCGCGAATGACGTTTCTGTCGCTGCGGTAGAGCTCGTCCTCAAACGCCTCGAACCCGTCGACGCCGACGACCCACTCCGGCGGCGCGTCGCCAACGCCGTCGATGAGCTGCGGGCCCAGGCCTGCGACGCCGTCTCTCACCTCGAGGACCCTCACCGCCACCTCCCAGGGCGTCCCGTCGCCGTAGGCGTACGTGGCCTCGTGCGTCTTGGGAAAGACGTCGGCCAGGCGCAGGAGCGACGCGCGCGTCTCCCTGAACTTCTTCTTGCGCGTCTGCGGCCGTGGGATCTCCCCGCGCACGTCACGCTCGCCGATCAGCAGGTTGTCGCGGTTTGCCGTGAGCAGGAAGCCAAACGGGCGCTGGTCCGTCCAGCAGAGGCAGCGCTGGATGACGAGGTGCAGGTCGAGGAAGGTGAGGCCTGCCGGCACGACGACCTTTCTCCAGCACGGGCCCAGGCCGCGCCGCCCATAGCACTCCCCGTAGTACCCGCCGTAGTACCCGCCGTAGTACCCGCCGTACGACCCGCGCTCGCCGAGGGAGAGCTGCAGGTGGAGAAGGAGCGACTTCCCGTTGGCCGGGTCACGGTGGTAGGCGGCGGGCGGGTCCGCGAGCGCGGTGGGGGAGAGGGGCGGGCGGAGCTCGTGCGACGGGCGCCTGCCCTCGGACGCTGCGGCCACGAACTCGGACATCGTGAGCGGTCCCGCGCCGGCGGCGGCCTCGTCCGCATAGAGGCGCGGCCATGCGCCCCTGACCTCCTCGCGCGTCGCGCCGAGCGAGGTGCCGAGTGCGATCTGGAGGTACTTGAGCGCGCCGACGGCCTCCTGCGCGCCCTCGCGGGTGAGGTAGAGATGGTCGCCCTCCTCGGCGTACTGCACCAGGCCGTAGTCGCGCAGCGTCGAGAGCGCGAGCGCCCCGAGCGATTTGGTTCCCTGGCACGACCCGTGCCGGGCCGCCTCGAGGTCCCGGTTGAGATAGATGAGGACGAGCGTGAAGAGGCAGTTGAGCATCTCGTTGAGGTCTCTCTGGGGCATGGCGGCTCCTCCCGTCGTTGGTGCGGTGGAGCAGGAGCCTACGCGCCTGCCCGCGTCCCGCGTCTGCCACGGGGCTGCAGCGAAGCTGCGCTTGCAGGTCGGGCGCGCGGGGGCGGCCGAGAGCCCTCGTTCTTCTCGGCGAGCGGTCGATTTGTGCCTGCGAGAGGCGGTGACATCGCGCGATGCGAAGAAGCGGCGACACGGCGCGCACTTTCGCGCACATCCCTGTCACGACGCTTACGGTGCCCTTACGCGCGGAGGGTAACGTGAGGGCAGCAAATACGATGCGGAGGTGTGACGTGTTCGAGGACGTGCTGGGGCCCGAGGCCTCGTATCTGCGCAGACTTGGCGTGCTGTGCGCGGCGCTCTGCGGCGCGTGCTCCCTTCTCGGCGTCGTCCTCCTGGTGCTGCAGCCGTGCGCCGCCAACTGCGTCGCCACCGCCTGCGCGCTCGTGATGGCGCTCGTCGGCGCCGAGCTCGCGCGGCGTTCCTGAGCGAGCGCTTGCGGCGTTGTGCGCACCCGATCGCGTTGTGCACGCAACACAATTACTGACACGAGGTTCTTCTCGATAGAAGCGCAGGTAGATGCGTTGTCGAGAAGGACCTCAACTCTTTGGCAGTGCGCACACCGCCGGGTCGTGCGCGCACCTCCGTCAACGTGTTTGACAGATACCCCTATGGGGTATATACTCCGCAGCAACAAAGCCCCCTGGGGGTATCTGAGGAGGATCCCATGGCCGAGAAGAACCACTGCCCGCACTGCGGGCCGCTCAAGCACACGCCGCGCTCGCCCGAGCTCAAGGCGGACGTGGCGCGCCGTGTCAACCGCGCCGTGGGTCAGCTGAACGGCATTCGCACGATGGTGGAGGAGGACCGCTACTGCGGCGACGTGCTCACGCAGCTCGCCGCCGTGGAGTCCGCCGTCAAGGCCATCTCGCGCGAGGTCATGCGCGACCATCTGGAGACCTGCGTGGTCGAGCGCATCCAGGCGGGCGACACCGAGGTCGTGGACGAGGTCATGGGCCTCTTCAAGAAGTTCATGTGACCTGTGAGTTGGGGACAGTCCCCAATTCACATAAAAGTTTTCTGTAATTTGGGGACTGTCCCCAACTTACAGAAGGAGGCAGCGATGAGGGAGACCTTTGACATAACGGGCATGACCTGCGCGGCGTGCTCCGCGCGCGTGCAGAGGGCCGCGGGCGAGGTGCCCGGCGTGACCTGCGCCAACGTGAACCTGCTCAAGAACTCGATGGAGCTCGACTACGACGGCTCCCCCGAGACCGCCGCAGCCGTGGTCGGCGCCATCGAGCAGGCCGGCTACGGGGCGGCCCGACGTGCCCGCGCGGGCGAGAAGGACGCGCGCGCCGCGGAGCGCCCGGGCGCGGCGGCGGAGCGCGCGATCAAGGAGAAGCGCAACCAGCTCATCATCTCCGCGGTCTTCTCGGTGCCGCTCTTCTACGTTGCCATGGGGCCGATGTTCGGCTGGCCGCAGCCGCCCTTCCTGGCGGGCGAGGCCAACCTCATGGCGCAGGGCCTCACGCAGCTTTTGCTGTGCGCGCCGATCCTCCTCGTCAACCGCCACTATTTCGTCACCGGCTTCAGGACGCTCCGGCACCGCGCGCCCAACATGGACTCGCTCATCGCGCTGGGCTCGGCCGCGTCTGCCGTCTGGTCGGTGGCCCAGCTCTACCGCATGGCGTGGGCGGTCGGCGCCGGCGACGCGGCGACGCTCCATGCCGCTGCGCACAACCTCTACTTTGACTCCGCCGGCATGATCTTGACTCTCATCACGCTGGGCAAGTTCTTCGAGGCGCGCGCCAAGGGCCGCACCACCGACGCCATCACCGCCCTCATGGACCTCGCCCCCAAGACGGCCGTCGTCGTGCGCGATGGCGCAGAGGTCGAGGTCCCCACCGAGGACGTGGCGGTGGGAGAGCGCGTGATCGTGCGCGCCGGCGCGTCGGTGCCCGTGGACGGCGTCGTGCTCGAGGGCTCCGCCGCCATCGACGAGTCCGCGATCACCGGCGAGCCCGTCCCGCGCGAGGTGGGCCCGGGCGACCGCGTGACCGGAGCGACCGTCTCCACCCGCGGCTGGATCGCCCTGGAGGCGCGCGCCGTGGGCGACGACACCACGCTCGCGGGCATCATCCGCCTCGTCGACGAGGCCACCAGCTCCAAGGCGCCCATCGAGCGCATGGCCGACAAGATCGCGGGCGTCTTCGTCCCCGTGGTCATCGCCATCGCGGCCGTTACCTTCGTTGCGTGGCTCGCGCTCGCCGGCGACGTTGCCACAGCGCTCACGCACGCCATCTCCATCCTCGTGATCTCCTGCCCGTGCGCGCTCGGCCTGGCCACGCCCACCGCCATCATGGTGGGCACCGGGCGCGGCGCCGCCAACGGCATCCTCATCAAGTCGGCGGAGGCGCTCGAGACCGCCTGCGGCGTGGACACCGTCGTGCTTGACAAGACCGGCACCGTCACCGCCGGCGCGCCGCGCGTGACCGACGTCCGCCTCGCGGCGGGCGTCTCCGAGGCGGGGCTCCTGCGCGTGGCCGCCGCCCTCGAGCGCAAGAGCGAGCACCCGCTCGCGGGGGCGATCTGCGACTACGTGGACGAGAAGAACGCGGACGCCGACAAGGGCGCGCGGGTCGAGAAGTTCGAGCAGGTTCCGGGCGGCGGCCTCTCCGCGCTCGTGGACGGCGAGCCCGCGCTCGCCGGCAACGCGCGCCTCATGGCGGCCCGCGACGTGGGCCTCGGGGAGCTCGCGAGCGCCGCCGAGGCGCTCGCCGACGACGGCAAGACCCCGCTGTTCTTCTCGGCCGGTGGACGAGCCCTGGGCATGGTGGCCGTCGCCGACCTCGTCAAGCCCACGAGCGCCGCCGCGATCGCCCGCCTGCGCGCGATGGGCGCCCGCACGGTCCTGCTCACCGGCGACCAGGAGCGCACCGCGGCCGCCGTGGCGCGCCGGGTGGGCGTCGACGAGGTCGTCGCCGGCGTGCTGCCCGCGCAGAAGGAGGCCAAGGTCCGCGAGCTTCAGGCCGCCGGGCGCACCGTTGCCATGGTCGGCGACGGCATCAACGACGCTCCGGCGCTCGCCCGCGCCGACGTGGGCATCGCCATCGGTGCCGGCACGGACGTGGCCATCTCCTCGGCCGACGTGGTGCTCATGCACTCCGACCCGGCCGACGTGGCCACCGCCATGGAGCTCTCCCGCGCCACGATGCGCAACATCAAGCAGAACCTCTTCTGGGCGCTCTTCTACAACGCCATCTGCATCCCCGTGGCCGCCGGCGCGCTGTCGCCGTGGGGCGTCACGCTCAACCCGATGATCGGCGCGGCGGCCATGGGCTTCTCGTCCGTCTTCGTGGTGAGCAACGCGCTGCGCCTGCGCACCTGGCGGCCGAGCGAGCGGGCAACGCCGGCGGAGCCTGCCGCCGTCGAGATCGAGACCGTGTCCGTCGAGACAACCGTGAGAAAGGACCCCACCATGACCAAGACCCTGAACGTCACCGGCATGATGTGCCAGCACTGCGTCGCGCACGTGAAGAAGGCGCTCGAGGGCGTCGAGGGCGTGAGCTCCGTCGACGTGAACCTCGAGGCCGGCACCGCGACCGTCGAGGCCGCCGAGGGCGTGGCCGACGACGCGCTCGTGGCCGCCGTCGTCGACGCCGGTTACGAGGCCGCCGTGGCGTAGCCCCGCGAGGGGCGCCCTGGCGCCTCCGATGCCGACAGTATGCCCCCCGTGCGGTTGGTCGGGCCCCATCTGGGAAAACGTCCTCGTGATCGCGCGGGAGGCATACTGCGGCCCGCTGTCTGGTCCTGCGCGGCGCGGCGCAGTATACCTTTGCGGCGACGCCGAGAAGCACAACTGCGCAAATGTCGCTGCCGCGCGCGGGAATGCGTGCTGTCCGGTCGGCGGGCTGCGCACCTCAGACAATCCCCCGCCGCGCCGGCCCCACGCGCCGCGGTACTAAAATGGGTCGGCTCCGATCACGCGTCACGAAGGACCGACCCATGGACCTCACCTCCGAGCAGAAGCGCGTCGTCTACACGCTGGGCTTCTGCGGCCTCGTCTCCGCCGCCGACAACTGGTTCGTCTCGCCGGCGCTGCCCGCCATCGCAAACGCGCTCGGCGTGGCGGCCTCGGCGGCGGCGATCGTGCTCACCGCCTACCTCGTCCCCTACGGCCTGCTGCAGCCGGTCTGCGGCACGCTCGGCGACCGCTTCGGCCGGCTGCGCGTGCTGCACGTGATCGTGGCGGGGCTCGCGCTGGGGACGTTCCTCTGCGCCGTGGCGCCCACGCTCCCGCTGCTCGTGGCCGCGCGCGTGGTCACGGGCTGCTTCGCCGCGGGCATCATCGCGGTCTCCCAGGCGCTCGTCGGCGACGTCGTGGGGCCGGAGCGCCGCGGCGCCGCGGTGGGCGTCCTCATGGGCATCACCTTCACGGGGCAGGGGCTCTCATCGGGCCTGGGCGGCATCATCTGCGACCTCATGAGCTGGCGCGCGGCCTTTGCGTGCTTCGGCGTGCTCGCGGTCGTCGCGCTCGCGCTGCTGCTGCGGCTTCCCGCGACGGGCGAGAAGGACGCTCGGGGCGAGAAGGACGCGGGGCCCGTGGCTCCCGCACCCGCTCCGAACGGCTCGTTCTTCTCGCGTGCCGCCCGCATCTTCTTTGGCAGCCATCGCGCCGTGTACCTGGTGGCGTGCTCCACGGGCCTCGTCTTCCTGGGCGTCTACGGCTTCATGGGGACGTTTCTGGCCGAGCGCTGCGGCCTCGGCTCCACGCAGGCGGGGCTCATCATGATGCTCTACGGCGTGATGTGCCTCGTGGGCGGCACCGTCTCCGGGCGCATCGG
>CALUHH010000020.1 GCA_944320385.1 uncultured Atopobiaceae bacterium
CTTGGACACTCACAGCTTGGCGGGACCCTCCCTGTTTGTCACCCCCGGGGCGTCAACAACGTGTTGGCACACAACACCTAAGCGCGGCGGCGCCGATTTCCCGGACGCGCCGCGATCCCTAAGCACGCCCCGCGCCGCGCCCGCGCCCTCCCTTGACTTATGTCCGAAATCGGACTAATATGGCTCGCCGCACGCGACGAGAGGGGAGGCTCATGCCCAATGAAGCCGAGGTAGCGAGCGCGCGGCAGCTCGACGTCCTCTACCAGAAGACCGATAAGATCTACTACGAGTTCGCGCGCGGGTGCGGGCTCTCGGAGACGGCGTACTGGATCTTGTACGCCCTCGAGGTCTCCGGCGGCAGCGCCACGCAGGCGCGCATCGCCGAGGAGTTCTCGTACTCGAGGCAGACGGTGAACTCCGCGCTCAAGACGCTCGAGGCGCGCGGCCTGGCCGAGCTCTGCTTTGCCGAGGGCGGCCGGCGCGCAAAGGCCGTGCGGCTCACGGCGGCGGGGCGCGCCTTCAGCGACGAGCGCATCGTCCCGGCCATCGAGGCCGAGGAGCGCGCCTTCGCGACCCTCGCGCCCGCGGAGCGCGCTGAGTTCCTGCGCCTGGCCGCGGCCTACACCGCCGCCATCGACCGCGAGCTCAGGAGCCTGTCCGCCCAGCCTGACCCCGCCCCGTCCGTCCCCGTCACCGCGAAGGGAGAGAAACAGTGACCGAGAAGAACCACGCGCCCCGCGACTACAGCAAGCGCACCTCCGCGCGCCTGCTCGTGAGCCTCATGGCGCCGTACAAGGGCCTGCTCGTGGCCATCCTCCTGGCCTCGATCTGCGACATGACGGGCATGCTCTACATCCCCACGCAGCTCTCGGCCATGGTCAACGTCGCCGTGGACACGCGGGACATGAGCGCGCTCATGGGCCATGGCGTGGCCATGCTGATCGCGGCGCTCGTGGGCTCGGGCGGCTACCTGACGACGGTCTTTCTGACCTCGCGCCTGTGCGCCAAGGTGGGTCGCGACCTGCGCATGCGCGTCTACGACGCGTCGCTGGCGTTCTCGGGCTCGGACTTCAACGCCTTTGGAACGGGCTCGATGATCACGCGCACGCTCTCCGACGCCAACGTCATCCAGCAGACGCTGCTGATGTCGATCCTCATGATCTTCCCCGTGCCCATCATGTGCGCGATCTCGATCTGGCTCGCCTTCACCACCGACGTGACGATGGGCTGGGTGCTGCTCGCCGTCACCCTGGCGATCGTTGCCATCTCCGCCGCGGCGGTCGCCAAGTCCGCGCCGATCTTCACGCGCCTGCAGGGCTTCATCGACAACATGAACACCCGCCTGCGCGAGTCGATCACAGGCGTGCGCGTGATCCGCGCCTTTGGCAAGGAGGCGCGCGAGCGCGGCAGGCTCGACGAGACCTTCTCGGACTACGCGAGCAACGCCATCCGCGTGAACCTCGTCTTCGCGGTCACCGACTGCATGACGTTCTTCCTGATGAACGTCGTCGAGGCCACGATCATGTGGGTCGGCGCGGACCGCGTCGGCGCGCACGCGATGCAGATCGGGTCGATCTCGGCGCTCGTCGAGTACGCGATGCTCATCATGATGTTCATGATGATGGCGCAGTTCGCGATCTTGCAGGTGCCGCGCGCCCTGGCGTGCCTCACCCGCGCGGCCGAGGTGCTCGACGTGGACCCCGAGATCGCCGACGCCGCCGCGCCCGCCGCGCTGGGCTCGGCGACAGGCACCGACGACGAGGTTGCCCGCTTCGACCACGTGAGCCTGCGCTTCTCGGACGCGGACGAGGACACCCTGCACGACATCTCCTTCGCGCTGCGCCGCGGTCAGGTCACGGCCATCATCGGCAACACCGGCTCCGGCAAGTCCACGATCGCCAAGATGCTGCTGCGCTTCAACGACGTCACGGGCGGCAGCCTCACCTTCGGCGGCGTCGACGTGCGGCGCCTCGCGCAGGACGACCTGCGCCGCCGCATCGCCTACGTCCCCCAGAAGGCGTGGCTCTTCTCGGGCACCATCGCCGAGAACCTGCGCCACGGTGACGCCGACGCCCCCGACGGGCGCCTCTGGCACGCGCTCGACGTGGCCCAGGGCGGCTTCGTGCGCGACCTCGCGGACGGCCTCGGGACGCGCGTGGCCCAGGGCGGCACGAACTTCTCGGGCGGCCAGCGCCAGCGCCTCGCCATCGCCCGCGCCCTCGTGCGCGAGGCCGACCTCTACGTCTTTGACGACTCGTTCTCCGCGCTCGACTACAAGACCGACGCCGCGCTGCGCCACGCGCTCGCCGGCGAGCTCACCAACGCGGCGACGCTGATCATCGCCCAGCGCGTGAGCACCATCCACGACGCCGACCAGATCGTCGTCCTCAAGGACGGCGAGGTCGTGGGCCTGGGCACCCACGACGAGCTCATGGAGGCGTGCCCCACCTACCGTGCGATAGCCGACTCCCAGACGAGAGGGGGAGATGCAGATGCCTAGCGAGAAGAACCAGGAGCTCGATCAGCTCGAGAGCCTCGAGCGCGGCGTCGCGCCAGCGCCCGAGGAGGAGCTCGACGTGCCCTCCGATGCCCTCGGCACCGCCGCGCGCCTCTGGGCGGTCGCGGCAGGCCAGCGCTGGAGGCTCGTGGTGGCCGCGTTCTGCTCGGTCGCCTACGTGGCGGGCAGCCTCGGCGCCACCGCCTACAGCGCGGGCCTCATCGACCACCTCTGGGTGGGCATCCAGGCGAGCTTTGCCGCCGGCGAGCCCTTCGTGGTCTCGCTGGAGAACGCCGGCGTCGAGATCCTCACCTTCTTTGGGATCTGGACGGCCGCCTGGGCCGCCTACACCGTGCAGGCCCTCGTCATGGCGAGCTTCGCGGAGAGGCTGAACCTGCGCCTGCGCGGCCGGATCGCCGACAAGCTCGCGCGCCTGCCGCTCGCGTACTACGACGCCCACCAGCCGGGCGACACCATCAGCCGCGCGACCAACGACCTCGACAAGATCTCCGAGGTCCTGCAGCGCGGCCTGCTCCAGCTGCTCATGGCCTTCTTCATGGTGGGCGGCGCCATCGTGCTCATGGCCACCTATGACGTCGTGCTCACGGTCATCTTCGTGGCCTTCGCGCTCGTCGCAGCTGTGGTGACCAAGCTCGTGACCACCTACACGCTCAAGCTCGCCGCTGCGCGCCAGGACGCGCTCGGCACCCTCACCGGGCGCGTGGAGGAGGCCTACAGCGGTCGCGCCGTCATCAAGGCCTTCGGGCGCGAGGACGCGAGCGCGGCCGAGATCCGCGCCGCCGCCGAGGCGCTCGCGGAGGCCTCGGGCAGCGCCGACTTCGTGACCAACGCGATCGCGCCCGCGATCCGCCTGCTCATGCGCCTCTGCCAGGTGACGATCGGCCTGCTCGCGGGCGGCATGCTCGTCATGGGGCAGATCTCGGTCGGCGTCTTCCAGGCGTTCTTCCAGTACGTGATGCAAGCCTCCGAGCCGCTCACGCAGCTCTCGCTCACGGTCAACATGCTCCAGGGCGCGCTGGCCGCCGCGGAGCGCGTGTTCGCCCTGCTCGACGAGGGCGAGGTCGTGCCGGACCCCGCGGCGCCCGCGCCGCTGCCCGAGCCGGTGCGCGGTCGCGTGGCCTTCGAGCACGTTCGCTTTGGCTATGCGGCGGACCGCCCGCTCATGCGCGACGTCTCTCTCGTGGCCGAGCCGGGCCAGAAGGTCGCCATCGTCGGCGCCACGGGCGCCGGCAAGACCACGCTGATCAATTTGCTCATGCGCTTCTACGAGGTGGACGGCGGCCGCATCACGCTCGACGGCGTGGACACCCGCGAGCTCACCCGCGCCGAGCTGCGCCGCCAGTTTGGCATGGTGCTGCAGGACGCGTGGCTCTTCGAGGGCACCATCGCCGAGAACATCGCCTACGGCAAGCCCGGCGCCACCCGCGAGGAGGTCGAGGCCGCCGCGCGCGCCGCGCACGTGGACTTCTTCGTGCGCACGCTGCCGCACGGCTACGACACGATGCTCTCCAACGACGCCGAGAACATCTCCCAGGGCCAGCGGCAGCTGCTCACCATCGCGCGCGCGATGCTCACCGACCCCGCGATCCTCATCCTCGACGAGGCCACCTCGAGCGTTGACACCCGCACCGAGCAGGCCATCGTTCGCGCGATGGAGGCCATCATGGAGAACCGCACGAGCTTCGTGATCGCGCACCGCCTCTCGACGATCGTCGACGCGGACCTCATCCTCGTGATGGAGAGGGGCACGATCATCGAGCAGGGCACCCATGCCGAGCTGCTCGCCGCCGGGGGCGCGTACGCCGAGCTCTACCGGTCGCAGTTCGCGTAGCGGCGGCGCGTCCTTCTCGCCTTGACGCCCCGCCTGCGCCGAGATTGCATCTGCGCCCAAATCTCGTCGAGTAAGAGTTATGTGCGAGAAGGACCTCGAAATCGGGGCCCTTCTCGCATATTTCCCTTACTCGGCGTAGCGGCGGCGGCGAGGCGAGAAGGACGTCCCGCCGCACAAAAAACGACGGCCCCTCGGGGCCGCCGCCGTCACGCTCCGTTGCCGCGTGCCTAGTCGCAGGCGCCGCAGCTCTCGCACTTCTCGCTCTTGGGCGCGCCGCCCTTGTTGCGCTGGTCGGTGTTGTAGAAGCCCGACCCCTTGAAGACGATGCCCGAGGGGTCGAAGACGCGGTCGGCCACGTGCCCGCAGCTGGGGCAGCTGACCGTGGGGTGGGCGCTCATGGGGTGCTCCACCTCAAACGTGGCTCCGCAGTCCGGGCAGTGATAGTCGTAACGTGCCATGATCCCCTCCGATGGTGCAAAAGCGTCTCAGTCAAGCCGCAGGATACTTTACCCAACGTTTGGGTCGGCAAACGCGGGGATTTTGCCTGCGGGCGCGTATATCATCATATCTGCTTGTTGCGGGCCGCCCGGGCGGCCCGCGCCGCGAAGACGGGAGGGGAGCGATGGACGTAGCTGGGGCGATCTTTGACTGCGATGGGACGCTGGTCGACTCGATGGGCATGTGGGCGCACGCGTGGGACTGGCTCGCCGCGCGCCACGGCGTCCCGGGCGTGCCGCTCGAGCGGATCGAGTCGCTCTCCCTGCGCGACACCTGTGCCTTCTTCCATGACGAGCTGGGCATCCCGGCCTCGGCCGACGAGCTCTACGAGGAGCTCTGCGCCCACGTGCGAGAGGCCTACGAGAGCGAGGTCGCCCTCATGCCGGGCGCCCGCGACTTCCTCGACGAGCTGGTGGCCGCGGGCGTGCCGATGATCGTCGCCTCCTCGACGCCGGTGCGCGAGCTCGAGTGCGCGCTCGCCGCCCACGACCTGAGGCGCTACTTCGTCGACGTCGTGAGCACCGAGGACGTGGGCGGCCGCGACAAGGAGTTCCCCGACGTCTACCTCGAGGCGTGCCGACGGCTGGGCACGCCGCGCGAGGCAACGTGGGTCTTCGAGGACGCGCCCTTTGGCGTGCGCACCGCGCGACGCGCCGGGTTTGCCGTGGTCGGCATCATGAACGACCACGACGGCCGCCGCGAGGAGGACGTGCGCCCCTTCTGCGACGTCTTTGCCCATGGCTTCGCCGAGCTGTCTCTGCCGCTGCTGCGCGACTACGAGCGCCCGGTTGCCGCCCACGGGGAGCCGCTGCGGGCCCTGGTGGTTGCCGGCTCCCCGGAGCCGAGCTCGCCCGAGCTCCTCGTCGCGCTCGCCGACGACGCCGACTACGTGATCTGCGCGGACGGCGGGGCCGACGCCTGCCGTGCCGCGGGCGTCGCGCCCGACGTCTTCTGCGGCGACTCCGACTCCGCCTCCTCCGAGGCGGCCGCCTGGGCGCGCGGCGCCGCGCGCACCTGCGTGAGCTTCCCGTCCGAGAAGTACGCCACGGACCTCGCGCTCGCCCTCGACTGCGCGCGGCACGAGGCGGCGCGCCGGGCCCGCCCGCTCGCGCTCACGCTCACCTGCGCCTCGGGCGGACGTCCCGACCACGCCCTCGCGGTCGTCGGCCTGCTCGCCGGCTCCGGCGCCGCCGTCGCGCGCATCGTCGAGGACGGCTACGAGATGCGCATCGTCTCCGCGGCGGGGGAGAGCTGCTGGCATCTGGGCCCGGACGCCGTGGGCGCGACCTTCTCGGCCGTCGCCGTCGCCCCGGGGACCCGCGTGGACGAGCGGGGCATGCGCTGGGAGCTCGAGGACAAGCCGATGGAGCTCCTCGGCGACCTGGGGATCTCCAACGTGGTGACGGGCCCCGGGGCCCTGGTCGCGTGCCGCGCCGGCGCCGTGGCGGCGTTTCTGCTCCGCGCAACAAAAACGCCACAATAAGTTGGGGTTTCTTGTTGCAGGCTGCACCGCATGTGCTATAGTTGGCGAGCTGTGAAAGATGCGGGCGCGAGAAGAGCGCCGCGCCCCCGAGGAGGTACGAGCATGTCCAAGGTCTGTGAGTTCTGCGGCAAGCACGCCGTTGCCGGTCATTCCATCAGCCACTCCCACCGCGTGGTGAACCGCACGTTCAAGCCCAACATCCAGCGCGTCACCGTCGTGGTCGACGGCCACCGCCGCAAGGCCAACGTCTGCTCGCGCTGCCTCAAGTCCGGCAAGATCGCCCGCAGCTAGCCTGCGCGCCCAAAGCACGTCCGAGGGGGGCCGAGAGGCCTCCCTTTTTTGTGTCGTGTCCCCATGCCGAGAAGGACGTGGGCTCGCAAGACGCCTGGTGCCGGATTTCCGCCGTCTGCGCGCGCACGGCACGCAGACGACGATAATCCGGCACCGATGCCGCTCACATGCCCAGATTCTGGCACCGCCACACGCAGATGGGCATTTTTCGGTACCGATGCCGCTCACATGCCCCCTCGCATTGTTTCAAGCCTGCTTCAGGTTCGAAGCCGCGCCGTTTCCGCTTGGCGCACTTTTGTTTCTTTTGTGACCCTTCCGCGCTCCACGGGACTAAAGTAGCCCGTGCAATGACCCCACGGGAGGGAGAGAAACCATGACCATGGCAGACATTTCCAGGCGCCGCTTCGTCCAGGCGATGGGCGCGGTCTCCGCGACCAGCGTCTTTGCGCTCGTCGGCTGCAACAGCCAGCGCGCTAGCGAGGCCGACGGCGGCGAGGGCGACGCCTCCGAGTCCGGCATCGCCGACACCATCACCTTTGCCCAGGGCGCCGACCCGCGCGGCCTCGACCCCGCCTACGTCGACGACGGCGAGTCCGCGAAGATCATGTGCAACATCTACGACACGCTGCTCGCCTACGACACCGAGACCTGCGACATCGTCCCCGGCCTCGCCGAGCTGCCCGACGTCTCCGACGACGGCCTGACCTACACCTTCAAGCTGCACGAGGGCGTCAAGTTCCACGACGGCACCGACTGCAACGCCGAGGCCGTGAAGAAGAACATCGACCGCCAGCTCGAGCCCAACCGCACCGAGGACATGCCCTACGCGTCCTTCGTCTTTGGCTCCGAGGCCTCCGGCTCCGGCGTCGCCTCCGTCGAGGCCGTCGACGACACCACGCTCGTCATCACCCTGCGCGCCGCCTCCACCCCCTTCATCAAGAACATGGCGATGGCGCTCGCCGCCCCGGTCGTGGCCCCCTCGGCCTACGAGAACGGCGCCAACTCCATCGAGAACCCCATCGGCTCCGGCCCCTACAAGTTCGTCTCCTGGAGCAAGGGCGAGAACGTCGTCCTCGAGGCCAACGAGGACTACTGGAACGCGGATCACATGCCGCAGACCAAGAACGTCATCTTCCGCTTCATTGCCGAGAACTCCAGCCGCGTGACCGCCCTCACCAACGGCGAGGTCGACATCATCGACGGCATCGACGCCTCCGTGGTGCCCACCATCACCGACGCGGGCTACGAGCTCTTCGACGAGGACGGCATGAACATCAACTACATGGCGTTCCGCAACGACTCCGGCGCCTTCACCGACGTCGAGGCCCGTCGCGCCTTCTGCCAGGCCGTCAACGTCGAGGAGATGGTCCAGAGCCTCTACGGCGAGTACGCCGGCGTCGCCACCTCCGTCATGCCGCTGTGGATGGCCCCCTACGACGAGGACATCAAGCAGACCGCCTATGACCCCGAGGCCGCCAAGCAGACCTTCGCCGACCTCGGCATCACCAGCTGCACCATGCTCGCCTACACCAACCCGCGCCCGTACAACTCCATCGGCGGCCAGGCGCTCGCCGAGGCCATCCAGGGCTACCTGCGCGAGGTCGGCGTCGAGATGGAGATCGTGTCCTACGACTGGACGACCTACCAGACCAAGGTCGAGACCGACGCCTTCGACTGCTGCCTGTACGGCTGGGTCGGCGACAACGGCGACCCCGACAACTTCATGAACCTTCTCGCCGACGAGAACGTGTCCATGAACGTCGGCCGCTACCGCAGCGAGGAGTACAACGCCCTCATCCAGCAGGGCCTTGCCACCGAGGAGGGCGACGCCCGCAACGACATCTACAAGCAGTGCGAGCAGATGGTCGCCGACGAGATGCCGTGGATGGTCATCTCCCACTCCAAGAACCTCGCGGGCTACAGCCCCAAGGTCCAGGGCTTCTTCTATCACCCCACCGGCGTCGTCCACATGGAGGGCGTCACCAAGACCGCCTAGCGAGAAGAGCGCGGCTCTTGGTCTGACGATCTGACCGTCACGGGAACGGGCCGACCTCGCGCGGCCCGTTCCCTGTTATGCGCGGCGCCCCTGCGCCCGCCCCACCCACAGGAAAGGAGGAACGCGTGCTCAAGTACGTGCTCAAGCGCATCCTGCTCGCGATACCGGTGCTGCTGGGCGTCTCGATCATCGTCTTTTTGATCATGCGCGTGTTCTCAGCGGACCCGGCCCCCGTCGTGCTCGGCCAGCACGCCACGGCCGAGGCCATGGAGGCGTGGCGCGACGCCAACGGCCTCAACGACCCCATCGTCATGCAGTACGTCAACTTCATCACCGGAGCGCTCCACGGCGACCTCGGCGAGAGCTACTACACCCACGCCGCCGTCACCGACGAGCTGCTCTCGCGCTTCCCGGCCACCGTCGAGCTCGCGCTCGTGGCCATCGTCATCGCGGCCGTGGTGGGCGTGGCCCTCGGCGTGGTCTCCGCCACCCACAAGAACTCGCCGATCGACGGCCTCGCCACGATCCTCGCCCTCGTGGGCGTCTCGATGCCGATCTTCTGGCTCGGCGTCCTTCTCATCATCCTGTTTGCCGGCGTGCTGCACGTCCTGCCGAGCTCCGGGCGCATCGACCCGCTGCTCGCCCCCGTGGGCGGCACCGGGCTCTACCTGCTCGACACGCTGCTCTCCGGCGACTTCGAGGCCTTCGCCGACGCGGCGAGCCACATCGTGCTGCCGGCGCTCGCGCTCTCCATGTACTCGATGGCGGTCATCACCCGCATGACGCGCTCGAGCATGCTCGAGACCCTCAACGAGGACTACGTCCGCACCGCCCGCGCCAAGGGCCTCAAGAAGCGCCGCGTCGACATCCATCACGCGCTGCGCAACGCCATGCTGCCCGTGACCACGGTCATCGGCCTGCAGCTGGGCAGCCTCCTCGGCGGCGCCATGCTCACCGAGACGGTCTTCGCGTGGCCGGGCATCGGCAAGTACGTGGTCGACTGCATCCTCAAGTCCGACTTCCCGGTGGTCCAGGGCGCGGTCCTGCTCATCGCGGTGATCTTCGTCGTCATCAACCTCGTGGTCGACGTGATCTACGCCTACCTCGACCCCCGCATCTCCTACGGCAAGGAAGAGGGGTGATCCGCATGGCAGACGCTACCGCTCAGGCCGTCGAGAAGGACGGCGCGGCCGAGAAGACCGAGTCGCTGTGGAAGGACGTCTGGTACTCGCTCAGCAAGAACGTGCCCGCCATGGTGAGCCTGGCGATCATCGTCCTTCTCGCCCTGGTGGCGATCGTCACCTTTGTGGCGCCGCAGATCCTTCCGTACGACCCCTATCAGCAGGACCTCTCCGCGTCGTTCCAGGGCCCGAGCGCCGAGCACTGGTTCGGCACCGACCAGCAGGGGCGCGACATCTTCTGCCGCATCCTCATCGGCAGCCAGATTTCGCTCACCGTGGGCCTGCTCTCCGTGGCCATCTCGCTGGTGATCGGCGTCACGCTCGGCGCCATCGCCGGCTACAAGGGCGGCGTGGTCGACACCATCATCATGCGCGTCATGGACATGATGCTCGCCATCCCGTCGATCCTGCTCGCCATCGCCTTCATGGCGGCGCTTGGCCGCGGCATCGACAAGGCGATCATCGCCATCGGCTTCGTCTCCATCCCGGAGTACGCGCGCATCGTGCGCAGCCAGGTGCTCGCCGTCAAGCAGTCCGACTACGTGGCCGCCGCGCGCGTCATCGGCGACTCCGACGCCACCATCATCTTCCGCCACGTGCTGCCCAACGTCATGCCGTCGATCATCGTCCGCGCCACGCTCGGCATCTCGAGCGCCATCCTGGACGCAGCGGCCCTGGGCTTTCTCGGCCTGGGTGTGCAGCCGCCGGCGGCGGAGTGGGGCGACATGCTCGGCCGCGGCCGCAACTACATCTTCGCCGCGCCGCACGCCATGATCTTCCCCGGCCTCGCCATCACCGTCACCGTGCTCGCGTTCAACCTGCTCGGCGACGGCATCCGCGACGCCTTCGACCCCAAGAGCAGGAACAGGTAGGTGATCATATGGCACTGCTAGAGGTACACGACCTGGTCACCGAGTTCCCCACGCGCAAGGGCGTCGTCCGCGCCGTCGACGGCGTGACCTTCGACCTCGAGCGCGGCGAGATCCTCGCCGTGGTCGGCGAGTCCGGCTCGGGCAAGTCCGTCACGTCGCTCTCCATCATGGGGCTGCTCCAGGACCCGGGGCATGTGGCCGGCGGCTCGATCACCTTCGACGGCAAGGACCTCCTCGCCGCCTCGGAGGCCGAGATGGAGCAGGTCCGAGGCGGGCAGATCTCGATGATCTTCCAGGAGCCCATGACCTCGCTCAATCCCGTGTACCGCGTGGGCGACCAGATCGTCGAGGCCATCCGCACCCACTCGAACATGTCCAAGAAGGACGCCTGGGCGCGCGCCGTTGAGATGCTGCGCGTCGTGGGCATCCCCAGCCCCGAGGAGCGCGCCAGCGACTTCCCGCACCAGATGTCCGGCGGCATGCGCCAGCGCGTCATGATCGCCATGGCGCTCTCGTGCGACCCCAAGCTCCTGATCGCCGACGAGCCCACCACGGCCCTCGACGTCACCATCCAGGCGCAGATCCTCGACCTCATCTACAAGCTGCGCGACGAGTTCAACATGGCCGTCCTTCTCATCACGCACGACCTGGGCGTGGTCTCGGAGGTCGCTGACCGCGTCGTGGTCATGTACTGCGGCCAGGTCGTCGAGGAGGGCGAGAAGTTCGAGATCTTCGAGCGCCCGCTGCATCCCTACACGCTCGGCCTGCTGAACTCCATCCCGCGTCTGGAGGACGAGACCTCGGAGCGGCTCTACATGATCAAGGGCTCCGTGCCCAACCCGCTCGACATGCCGGCGGGCTGCCCGTTCTCGGACCGCTGCGACCGCTGCACGGAGCGCTGCCGCGCCGAGCGGCCCGAGCTCATGACGGTGCCCGGCACCACGCGCCGCGTGCGCTGCTTCCTCTACGAGGACGAGGCCGAGGTCGAGCGCGCGGTGCAGGCGACCGTTGACGCGCACCAGGTCAAGGCCTCGCTCGAGGCGCAGGAGCGCGCCCGCATCGAGCAGGCGATGAAGGCCGCCGCGCGCCGTCGCGGCGAGGACGCGCCCGAGGAGGTGCGCTAGATGGCAGACAAGACCGACAACCTCATCGAGGTCCAGCACCTCACCAAGAGCTTCGTCGCCGACACCAACTTCTTCGGCAAGCCGACCTCGTTTGTGCAGGCGGTGGACGACGTGAGCTTCACCATCCGCCGCGGCGAGGCCTTTGGCCTGGTCGGAGAGTCCGGCTGCGGCAAGACCACCATCGGCAAGATGCTCGTGGGCCTGCTCAAGCCCACGAGCGGCAAGATCATCTTCGAGGGGCGCGACATCACCGCGCTGCCCGCCGCCGAGCGCCGCCAGCTCTGCCGCGACATCCAGCTCATCTTCCAGGACCCCTACGCGAGCCTGAACCCGCGCATGACGATCGCGCAGATCGTGGCCGAGCCCATCCGCACCAACAAGCTGCTCCCCGAGGAGCAGATCGACGCCCGGGTGGACGAGCTGCTCGAGCGCGTGGGCCTGGCGAGCTACATGAAGAACCGCTACCCGCACGAGTTCTCCGGCGGCCAGCGCCAGCGCGTGGGCATCGCGCGCGCCCTCGCCGTGAACCCCAAGCTCATCGTCTGCGACGAGCCGGTCTCGGCGCTCGACGTGTCCATCCAGGCGCAGGTCCTGAACCTCCTGGACGACCTCAAGGACCAGCTGGGCCTCACGTATCTGTTCATCGCGCACGGCCTCAACGTCGTGAAGCACATCTCCGACCGCGTGGGCGTCATGTACCTGGGCCGCCTCATGGAGATCGCGCCCAAGAACAGCCTCTACAGCGAGCCTTTGTGCCCCTACACCCAGGCGCTGCTCTCCGCGATCCCGAGCCCCGACCCCAAGCTCCAGCGTCGCCGCATCATCCTCGAGGGCGACGTCCCGAGCCCGATCGACCCGCCGGCGGGCTGCCGCTTCGCGAGCCGCTGCTTCGCCAAGGTCGGCGCCTGCGACGTGGCCTCGCCCAGGCTCCGCGAGGTGCTGCCCGACCACGCGTGCGCCTGTCACCGCTATGACAACGTAGGCGCCGGGGCCGTGCGCGACCTCGCGCTCGCGATGCAGCACGAGGCGGCCCGCCCGAGCTACGGCCGCGGCTCCGACCTCGTCAACGCCGACCCGGTCGTGGCGCCCGACGCCGAGTAGGGGAGCGACGCCGACCGCGCGTCCTTCTCGGCCCAGACGCCGTCTCCTCGTGGCGGTTGTGTGCAACAACTTTGATGGGAGCGACCCGCCAACATCAAAACTGTTGCCCACAACCGCCACATTTTTGCTCTAGACCCGTATTCGAGCCGGTTGTGGGCAAAACAATTGATGCTAGGCAGCTCCCGACATCAATTGTTTTGCCCACAATCGCCAAAATGGGCGCACCGACGGCGTCGCTTCTCGCTCGGGGCCCAAAGATGCTCACAATCGAGCTTGTGCGGCGGTGCCCACGGGCAGGGGCCTGCAGATGACGCCGATGCCTGCGAGGGAAGATCGCGTGAGGCGAGAAGAGCGCGGGCCTCTGCGCCTACGCCATGCGCAGCAGGCGGCGGTAGGCGTCGACGCCGGCCGTCAGCACGCGCTCGTCGAAGTCGAACGTGTCCGCGTGCAGCGGCGTGCCGGTCCCCGTGCCCAGCAGCATGAAGACGCCCGGCAGGGCGCGCTGGTAGAAGGCAAAGTCCTCGGCGATGAGCAGAGGCTCGTCAATGCGCCGCAGCTCAGGCAGGGCTCTCTCCGCAACCGAGAAGAGCGCGGCGTCGTTTGTCACGGGCGGGTAGCCCTCCGAGAAGGTAATCTCCGCTGTGCAGCCCTCCGTCTTTGCGGCGTTCTCCGCGAGCACGGTCACCGCCGCGCGTGCCCGGTCGAACATCGCATCCGAGAAGACCCTCAGGCTGCCCTCCGCCCGCGCCGCGCCGGCGATGGCGTTTCTCACGGTCCCCGCCTCGAGCCGGCCGAAGCGCAGCAGGCACGGCTCGCCGAGCTCCTTCTGGAGGCGGCCGCACAGGGCCTCCGCCGACGGCACGAAGCGCGCGGCCGCCGCCAGCGCGTCGCGGCCCTCGCGCCAGCGCGCGATGTGGCTCGAGCGGCCCGCAAACTCGACGGTGACCTCGCTTGAGCGGGCGAGCAGGGCGCCGGGCCGCGACGCGACGACGCCCGCCGGCAGGTCGGGCCAGAGGTGAAAGCCAAAGATGCGCTCCGCGCGGCAGCGCCCGAAGACGCCGCTCTCGCAGACGAGCGCCGCGCCGCCGGTCGTCTCCTCGGCGGGCTGAAAGACCACGAGAACGTTGCGCGGCAGGTCGCCCGCGCCCACGCCCGGCACGCGGCCGGAGACGACGTCGTCCACCCACGTGGCGGCCGCCAGCGCCATCGCCATGTGGCCGTCGTGGCCGCAGGCGTGCATGCGGCCCGGGCACGCGCTCGCGTACGTGGCACCGGTCCGCTCGGTCACGGGCAGCGCGTCCATGTCGGAGCGCAGCGCGACGGTGCGCTCGCGGCCGAGGTCAAACCACGCGCAGACGCTGCTCTCGCACGGCTCGAGCACCGCGCAGGACAGCCCCTCGAGCACCCCGCGCACGTAGGCCAGGGTCTCGGGCAGCTCAAAGTCCAGCTCGGGAATGCGGTGCAGGTCGCGCCGCCAGCGCGTGAGCCGCTCGAGCTCGAGGTCCTTCTCGTCCGACATGATTGCCTCCGCTCCGGGTTTTTGTTGCCAGTGTATCAACCGGAGGCGTTGGGGCCTC
Source organism: uncultured Atopobiaceae bacterium (assembly GCA_944320385.1). Classification (GTDB taxonomy): domain Bacteria; phylum Actinomycetota; class Coriobacteriia; order Coriobacteriales; family Atopobiaceae; genus Thermophilibacter. The sequence continues at coordinate 14,473 of CALUHH010000020.1, forward strand.
GCCTCACCGCAAAGCCGTGCTACAGTGGCAACACTCGATAGAGGCGCGGGCGAGAAGATCCGCGGGGCAGCCGGCAGGCGTCACGACCCCGCGGGGAGGCGAGCCCGCCGAACTCCGCTCCCGGGCGCGGGCGCGGGGTGGGCCCGTGGGAAAGACCCGCGGGACTGTCTGCAGCAACCGTGCAGGAGCGCTATCAAGGAGACGTGCATGAAGCACCCGTTTGTGTCCAAGGACCAGCTCGTCGCCATCGCCGAGCGGTATCCCACCCCCTTTCACCTCTATGACGAGGCCGGCATCCGCGCGAACGCGGAGGCGGTGCTCGACGCCTTCTCGTGGAACCCGGGCTTCCGCGAGTACTTTGCCGTCAAGGCCAACCCCAACCCGACGCTGGTCAGGATACTCGCGGAGTATGGCTGCGGCTGCGACTGCTCCAGCTACACGGAGCTTTTGATCGCCCGCGCCCTCGGCATCACGGGCGAGAAGATCATGTTCTCGTCCAACGACACGCCGGCCGAGGACTTTGCCCTCGCGCGCGAGCTCGGCGCGATCGTGAACTTTGACGACATCAGCCACATCCCCTTCTTCGAGGAGGTCGCGGGGCCCATCCCGGAGGTCGTGAGCTGCCGCTTCAACCCGGGCGGGCTCTTCCGCCTGGCCAACGGCATCATGGACAACCCCGGCGACTCCAAGTACGGCATGACCGAGCCGCAGCTCTTCGAGGCCTATCGCATGCTGCGCGACCGCGGCGCGCGCGAGTTTGGGCTGCACGCGTTTCTCGCCTCCAACACGCACGGCGACGACTACTATCCGGCCCTCGCGCGCATCCTCTTTGAGCTGGCCGTGCGCCTCTCGCGCGAGTGCGGCGTGCACGTGGGTTTTGTCAACCTCTCGGGCGGGGTGGGCATCCCGTACCGGCCGGACGAGGCGCCCTGCGACATCCGCGCGATCGGCGAGGGCGTGCGCCGCGCCTACGAGGAGGTGCTCGCGCCCGCCGGCATGGGCGACGTCGCCATCTTCGCCGAGATGGGCCGCTTCATGATGGGGCCCTACGGCTGCCTGGTCACCCGCGCCATCCACGAGAAGAACATCTACAAGGACTACCTCGGCGTGGACGCGAGCGCCGTCGACCTCATCCGCCCGGCGATGTACGGCGCCTACCACCACATTACGGTGATGGGGCAGGCGGGCGGCCCGGACAAGTCCGCCTGGCCGGCCACGCGCACCTACGACGTCACGGGGTGCCTCTGCGAGAACAACGACAAGTTCGCGGTGGACCGCGCGCTGCCGGAGGTCGAGCGCGGCGACCTGCTCGTCATCCACGACACCGGGGCCCACGGCTACTCGATGGGCTACAACTACAACGGAAGGCTGCGGTCTGCGGAGGTGCTGCTGCGCGCGGACGGCTCCACGGAGCTCATCCGGCGCGCCGAGAAGCCCTCCGACTACTTTGCCACCCTGATGATACGAGGGGACAGCCCCTTCGTATCATAAAATTGGAAATGATACGAAGGGACTGTCCCCTCGTATCATCGAGAAAGGTAACGCCATGGACATGACCAACCTGACCGGATCGATCGTCGCGCTCGTCACCCCGTTTGCCGCCGACGGCTCCATCGACTTCGAGGCCCTCGAGCGCCTCGTCGACTTCCACCTCGACAACGGCACCGACGGCATCCTCGTGCTCGGCACGACCGGCGAGTCCTCCACGATGACCGACGAGGAGGACCTCGCGGTGGCGCGCTGCGTCGTGGAGCGCGTGGCCGGCCGCGTCCCCGTCATCGGCGGCGCCGGCTCAAACGCGACCTTCGAGTCCGAGCGCAAGGCGGCCGGCCTCGTCAGGGCGGGCGTGGACGGCCTGCTGCTCATCACCCCGTACTACAACAAGTCCAACGAGGAGGGCATCTACCGCCACTTCACCGCCGTCCTCGACAAGGTGGACGTGCCCTGCATCCTCTACAACATCCCCGGCCGCACCGGCTGCTCGATCAGCGAGAAGAACCTCGCGCGCCTGGCCGCGCACCCCAACGCGTGGGGCATCAAGGAGGCCTCGGGGTCGATCGAGTACGCCACCATGGCGGCGCGCTACCTCTCCGACGACTTCCGCATGTTCTCCGGCAACGACGACATCGTGGTCCCGCTCATGAGCCTCGGCGCCCAGGGCGTCATCTCCGTGTGGGCCGACGTCGCGCCCGCCACGGTGCACCAGATGTGCGCGGACTTCCTCGCCGGCGACCTCGCCGCCGCGCGCGCCACGCAGCTCAAGAACCTCGAGCTCATCCACGCCCTGTTCTGCGAGGTCAACCCGATCCCGGTGAAGTGCGCCCTCGCCGAGATGGGCCTCATCGGCGAGAACTACCGCCTGCCGCTCTGGACCATCTCCGACGCCGGCCGCGAGCGCCTGCTCGCCGCGATGAGGGGGGTCGGTCTCATTGGCTAGCGTCATCGTCATCGGCGGCAACGGCCGCATGGGGCGCCTCGTGCGCGAGGCGCTTCTCGTCCGCGGCTTCGAGCTCGCTGGGTCCTACGACGTGGACGACATCACGGAGCTCGACGAGGCCGCGCCTGCGGCGGACGTGGCCGTGGACTTCTCCGCGCCCGCCGCGCTGCCCCACGTGCTCGCGTACGCCCGCCGCACCGGCGCCGCGGTCGTGAGCGGGGCCACCGGCTACAGCGCCGACCAGCTCGCGGAGCTGCGCGCGCTGGGCGAGACCAACCGCGTGATCTGGTCGTCCAACTACTCGCTCGGCGTGGCGGCCCTGCGTCGGGCCACGGCGCTGGTGGCCGAGGCGCTCGCGGGGTGGGACGTCGAGATCGTCGAGACCCACCACAACCAGAAGGTCGACGCGCCGAGCGGCACCGCCAAGGCCCTGCTCGCCGCCGTGGACCCGGCGGGGGAGCGCCCCGTGGTGGACGGCCGCTCCGGCATCGTCGGCGCCCGCGTCCCCGGCGAGATCGGCATGCACGCCCTTCGCGGAGGGACCGTGGCAGGCACGCACGAGGTGCACTTCTTCGGGACCGACGAGGAGGTCTGCCTCACGCACCGCGCCGCGAGCCGCCAGGTCTTCGTCGCCGGCGCCGTGGCCGCGGCCGAGCGGCTGCTCGACCGCCCCGCCGGCTTCTACGACTTCGACGCCCTGATGTTCGGGAAGTAAGGTTGCCGCAGCTGCCGGGCACATCGTTGCGCTGCATGGCTGCCCGACGGACGGAAGGCGCGTCAGGGGGAACATGACTGGTAAGATGTCGCTCGACTGATGCGCGGAGGCACCGCGTGCTTCTCGTCCGCGAGTTCCGCAGCCGCGCGGGGCGCGGCGAGGACCGTCCGAGCGGAGAGAAGAACGGGGCCTCCGCCCCCACGAAAGAAGGGAACAAGCTGTGAACGCCCAGGAGATCATCGACTTCATCGCCAACGCGCCCAAGACGACGCCGGTCAAGCTCTACGTCCACGAGCGCTGCGGCATGCGCGTGGACTGGGGAGACGCCCGCGTCTACGGCGGTCGCGACGGAAAGATCGTCTTTGGCGCGTGGTCGGAGCTCTCCGAGATTCTTAAGAAGAACGCCGACTCGATCGAGTACTTCGACGTGGAGTGCGACCGCCGCAACTCCGCGGTGCCGCTGCTCGACCTCAAGGGCGTGAACGCGCGCATAGAGCCGGGCGCCATCATCCGCGACCAGGTGGAGATCGGCGACGGCGCGGTGATCATGATGGGCGCGATCATCAACATCGGCGCCGTGGTGGGGCCGGGCACCATGATCGACATGGGCGCCGTGCTCGGCGGCCGCGCCATCGTGGGCGCGCGCTGCCACGTGGGCGCCGGGACCGTGCTCGCGGGCGTGGTCGAGCCGGCGAGCGCCGTTCCCGTGGTCGTGGAGGACGACGTCATGATCGGGGCCAACGCCGTGGTGCTCGAGGGCGTGCGCGTGGGCGCCGGCGCCGTCGTGGCCGCGGGCGCCGTCTGCGTGGAGGACGTGCCCGCGGGCGCCGTGGTGGCGGGCGTCCCGGCCCGCGTCATCAAGATGCGCGACGAGCGGACCGACTCCAAGACCGGCCTGGTCGAGGAGCTGCGCCGCCTGTAGCGTGCCGGGCGCACGTCCTTCTCGCCGGCGTCGTCGCCGGCTGCGCCGTTTGCCCAGGTGCCGAAAACCCGTCATCTGCGCGCGGTGCCAAAATCCCGCCATCTGCGTGTCCGCCGCACGCATATGGCGGGTTTTTGGCACGTATTTACGCATATAGCGAGATTCCGGCACCTAAACACGCATATGGCGGAAATCCGGCACCGCGGCGCCCCGACACGCATATGACGGGAATCCGGCAGGCGGATTCGGCGCCGGCCGAGAAGGACCTCCCGCCGGCGCTGCGGTATACTACGTAAAATGTATGTGCGAAACTTCCGCCAGCGAGAGGAGACCACATGTCTGGTGTCGTTCCAGGAACGCTGAGGGTGTCCAATGACTGCATCGCCGACCTCGCGGGCTACGCCGCGCTCGAGTGCTACGGCGTGGTGGGCATGGCCGAGCTCGACGAGCAGGCCGGCGTCGTCCGCCTGCTGCCGTCCTTCCGCCTGCGCAAGGGCATCGACGTGGCCTCGACCGCCGGCCGCGTCTCCGTTGACCTCCACGTGATCGTGGAGCAGGGCGTCAACATGGCGTCTGTCGTGGGCAACCTCACGAGCTCGGTCAAGTTCCTGCTCAAGCAGATCGCCGAGCTCGAGGACGTCGACGTCAAGGTGCACATCGAGGGCCTCCGCAACGCCCGCTAGGCACTCCGAGAAGAACCGAGGTACTCGAAGATGATTTCCACCGTCATCCGCACCTGCTTCCCCGCCGCCGCCAAGGTCGTGGCCGACCGCGCGGAGGAGATCAACAAGCTCAACGTCTTCCCCGTGCCGGACGGCGACACGGGCACCAACATGTCCCTCACGCTCAACACCGTCGTGGGCGAGGTCCAGGCCCTGCCCGCCGACGCCACGATCGAGGACATCGCCAAGGCCATCACGCACGGCTCGCTCATGGGCGCCCGCGGCAACTCCGGCGTCATCACGAGCCAGATCCTGCGCGGCATCGCCGAGGGCCTCGTCGACGCCAAGAACCAGGAGCACCCCACCCCCGGCGACGTCGCCCACGCGTGGCGCCGCGGCGTGAAGGTCGCCTTCAAGGCCGTCCGCAAGCCGGTCGAGGGCACCATCCTCACCGTCCTGCGCGACGTCTCCGCCAAGGCCGACCAGCTCGAGAAGACCAAGATCTCCACGCGCGACATGCTCGACGCGCTCGTCGTCGAGGCCTACGAGTCCGTGGCCCGCACGCCGGAGCTGCTGCCCGTCCTCAAGGAGAACGGCGTGGTGGACTCCGGCGCCTTTGGCTTCGCCACCTTCCTCGAGGCCTTCGTCAACGCCGCCAACGGCAAGGCCGGCGAGCTCACCGAGTTCAAGACCACCGTCGACGCCAAGGCAGACGTCTCCTCCAAGGTCCAGATCGAGCTCAACGACGACTGGGAGGGCTCGGAGTTCCGCTACTGCAACGAGTTCCTCTTCAAGGCCGAGAAGCCCTTCGACGTCGACGAGAGCCTCGCCTTCCTCGCCACGCTCGGCGACTGCGAGCTGATCGTGGGCGCCTACCCCGACTTCAAGGTCCACGTGCACTCCAACGAGCCCAACCGCGTGCTCGAGTACATGCTGCAGTTCGGCCAGGTCTACGAGGTCTTCATCCACAACATGGACATGGAGTCCCACGACCGCACCGCCAAGATCGCCGCAGACCAGGCCCATGCCGCAGGCGAGAAGAACGACGAGCCCAGAAAGCCGCTCGGCTTCGTCGCCGTGGCCGCCGGCTCCGGCGAGGAGGAGATCTTGCGCTCGCTGGGCGTCGACGTCGTCGTGTCCGGCGGCCAGACCATGAACCCCTCCACGGCGGACATCCTCACCGCCATCGAGCAGGTCAACGCCGAGTCCGTCATCGTGCTGCCCGGCAACGGCAACATCCGCATGGCCGCCGAGGCCGCCGCGAGCGCCTGCGAGGACGCCGAGGTCGCCGTGGTGCCCACCAAGACCGTGCTCCAGGGCTTCTCGGCCATGTTCGTCGTGGACCCCGAGGGCACCCTCGCGGACAACGTCGAGGCCATGACTGAGGTCATCGCGGGCGTCCGCGGCGGCGAGGTCACCACCGCCGTGCGCGACTCCCAGGCGGCCGACGGCACCCCCATCCACGACGGCGACGTCATGGGCATCCAGGACGACTCCATCGAGGTCGTGGGCTCCGACGTGGCTCAGGTCACGCTCGAGCTCATCGCCAAGATGCAGGACGAGGAGGAGGGCGACTCGCTCACGATCCTCGCCGGCCAGGACATGGACGACGAGGCCTTCGAGGCGCTCGTGGCCGCGATCGAGCAGGCCCAGCCCGACCTCGAGGTCGACCCGCACCGCGGCGAGCAGCCCCTCTACCCCGTGATCTTCTCGATCGAGTAGGTCCGTGGGGCGCGTCCCGACCATACCGTCAGCAGCAGAGAGGGTGCAGCGAACCTGCGCCCTCTCTGACTCTGTGTCGCGCCTGCGCTACGTCTCGGGTGCGCGCGGGCAGGCCCTCGAGCGCCTGGGGATCCGCCGCGTGCGCGACCTGCTCCTGCACGTGCCCCACCGCTACCTCGACTTCACGCGGGTCACCAAGATCGCCTATGCGGACGTGGGCCATGACGCCACGGTGGTGGCCACGGTCGACCGCGTGACGCGCAAGCCCACGCGCAACCGCCGCCTGCAGATCGTGGAGCTCTCCGTCATGGACGAGACGGGCGTGCTCGTGGCAACGTTCTTCCGCCAGCCGTGGATCGCCGAGCAGGTCAAGGTCGGCGACGTCGTCGCGCTCTCCGGCAAGGTGACCTTCGCCTACGGCTTCAAGCAGATGAAGGCCCCCTTCCACGAGGTCGTGGGCTCCACGGCGCAGACCGGCGGGTACGCGCGCGTCCTGCCGGTGCACCCGGTGGGGGAGGGCGTCACCGCCTCCTGGATGCGCCGCATCGTCGCCGCGGCCCTCGCCGACGTGGGCGACGTCTGCGACTGGCTGCCCGCGCCGCTCGTCGCCGAGCGCGGCCTCATGACGCTCGCGCGGGCCCTGCGCGAGGTGCACTTCCCGTCTTCGGTCGCCGCCGCCGAGTCCGCGCGCCGCCGCCTGGCCTACGACGAGCTGCTCTGCCTGCAGATCGCCCTGCTCACCCGTCGCAACCTCGAGCTCGCTGGCGTCGAGCCCACGCGCCACGTGACGGACGGTCCGCACATGGCCGCCCTTCTCGCCGCGCTGCCCTTCTCCCTCACCGACGAGCAGCGCCTCGCCGCCGACCAGATTCTCGCCGACATGGCCGCGCCCCACGTGATGAACCGTCTGCTGCTGGGTGACGTGGGCACGGGCAAGACGGCCGTCGCCGCCGTGGCGCTCGCCGCCGTGGCCGACACCGGCACTCAGGCCGCCGTCATGGCGCCGACCTCGGTCCTGGCGCGCCAGTACGCCGAGAAGCTCGGCCCCGTGCTCGACGCGGCCCGCGTGAGCTGGGCGCTCATAACGGGCGCCACCCCGTCGGACGAGCGCGCCCTCGCCGAGCTCGCCTGCGCCCGCGGCGAGCTCACGGTGGTCTTTGGCACCACGGCGCTGCTCTCCGAGGGGCTCGAGTTCTCCGCCCTCACGCTCGTGGTCATCGACGAGCAGCACCGCTTTGGCGTGGACCAGCGCGCCGCCCTGCGCCGCAAGGGTGCCGGCGCGGACCTGCTGGCCATGACCGCCACGCCCATCCCGCGCACGCTCGCGCTCTCCCTCTACGGCGACGTCTCGCTCTCCCGCATCCGTCACCGGCCGCGCGCGGGCGCCGGCGTCACCACCAAGGTCGTCACGCCGGACAACCTCGACCTCACCTGGGGAGCCGTGCGCGACGCCGTGGCGGCTGGGCACCAGGCCTATGTCATCTGCCCTTTGGTGGACGACAAGGACGACGGCTCGGCGCTCGAGGACGTCCCGGAGACCCTGCGCTCCTCGAGCGACCGGCTGCGCTCCGCCGTCGCGACCCTCGAGGACCTCAGGACCTCGATTCTTCCCGGCATCGAGTGCGACCTGCTCACGGGCCGGATGGCCCCGGCCGAGAAGGACGGTGCGATGGAGCGCTTCCGCGCGGGGAGGACCAAGGTGCTCGTGGCGACCACGGTCGTGGAGGTGGGCGTCGACGTCCCCAACGCCACGGCGATGGTCGTGCTCGACGCCGACCGCTTTGGCCTGGCGACCCTGCACCAGCTGCGCGGCCGCGTGGGCCGCGGCGACGACGCGGGCATCGTCTACCTCTCGTGCGCCGCCAAGCGCGACAGCCGTGCGCGCGAGCGCCTCGCCGCCCTGGAGGCCACCTCGGACGGCTTCGAGCTCGCCGAGCTCGACCTGCGCCTGCGCCACGAGGGCGAGGTCCTGGGGTATCGTCAGAGCGGCGGCGTGAGCCTCGAGATCTCCGACCTCGAGGCCGACGCGGACCTCGTCGAGCTGGCGCACGCCGATGCGCGCGCCATCGCCGACGACGACCCGCGCCTGCTCGCGCCCGCGCACCGCGCGATGGCGCTCGAGGCGCGCGACCGGTTTGGAGCCTACTTCGAGGAGATCGAGCGCGCATGAGGATAGTCGGCGGAAAGTGGCGCGGGCGCGCCATCGAGTCGCCCAAGGGCCGCGACGTCACGCGTCCGACGACGGACCGGACCCGCGAGCAGATCGCGTCGATGGTGCTCTCGGCGCGCGGCCTCGACCTCGCCGGGGACTCCGTGCTCGACGCCTTCGCCGGCTCCGGTGCGATGGGGCTCGAGCTGCTCTCGCGCGGCGCGGCGCACGCGACCTTCGTCGACCTCGACCGCCGTGCGGTCCAGCGCGTGCGCCGGACGGCGCAGTCCCTCGGCGCCTCCCGCGGCGAGCTGGACGCGCTCGCGGGCGACGCCTGCGCCCTGGCTGCGCGCGGCCTGCCCGGCGCCCCGTTCGACGTCGTGTTTCTCGACCCGCCCTACGCGCTTCCCGCCGAGCGCGTCTCGGGGCTCGTGAGGGACCTCGCCGCGTCGGGCCAGCTCGCAGACGGCGCCGTCGTCGTCTACGAGCGCAGCGCGCAGGGCGCGACGATTCACTGCCCCGGTCTTGCCCCCGTGCGCACCAAGACGCACGGCATCACCTCTCTCGACCTGCTCGTCTATCACCCTGAGGAGGATGCGTCATGACCGACGCCACCATCACCCACGTCGTCGTCCCGGGAACCTTCGACCCCGTCACCTTTGGGCACCTCGACGTCATCCGCCGCGCGCGGAGGCTCTTCCCGCGCGTGACCGTGGCCGTGGCGGCCTCTGCCAACAAGCACGGTCGCGGCACCACCTTCACGCTCGAGGAGCGCGTGGACATGATCCGCGAGGCGATCGAGCTCGAGGGCCTGCCGGCTGACATCGAGGTCGAGCCTTTCACCGGTCTTCTCGTCAGCTTCTGCGCCAAGATCGGGGCGGGGGGCGTGGTCAAGGGCCTGCGCGCGATGACCGACTTCGAGTACGAGCTGCAGCAGGCCGACCTCAACAGCCACATGGCGCCCGATCTCGAGTCGGTCTTCGTCATGTCGAACCCCGAGTACGGCTACGTCTCCTCCTCGATCGTGCGCGAGATCGCCGCGATGGGCTCCGACGTCGACATACTCGTGCCGTCCAACGTCGCCGCGCGCCTGCGCGAGCGCTACGCGTGAGACCTGCGGCTCGATTTTGCCCCACGACCCCGCATGCCCTCGCCGAGTAAGAGAAATTTGCGAGAAGTGCCACGTTTTCGGGGTCCTTCTCGCACATAACTCTTACTCGGCGAGATTTGGTCGCAGATGCAATTTCGGGGCGGCGCCGCGCGGGGCTCGTTGCCCGCCGCAGCGCGCCGACCGCGCGCTTGGGTGCGCTTCTCGTTGACGGGGGAGCGCCGCTGCATACAAGCGCGAACAATCTGCTAACATGTCTCGAAGATGGGTCGATTCGCGCAGCCATGCGTCGATGAATCACGTGAAAGGAACCATAGATGCAGCCAGGTGAGGAAATCGAGAGCTTGGTGGACGAGCTCGAGCAGATCGTGAGCGAGGCCAAGTCCCCCCTCATGGACAACGGCCAGAAGAAGATCGTCGACGCCCAGGACGTCTACGAGATTCTCGACGAGATTCGCCGCGTCTTCCCGCAGGAGTTCCAGGACGCCCGCCGCATCCTCAAGGAGGAGCAGGAGACGCTCGACCGCGCCCAGCAGCAGGCCAACTCCATCATCGCCGACGCCCAGCAGCAGGCCATGATTCTCGCGGGCGACCAGGAGATCGTGCGTCTGGCGCAGCAGCAGGCCGAGGGCATCCGCGACCAGGCCGCCCAGTACGAGCGCGACACCCGCTACAACGCGGAGGAGTACGCCGACACCGTGCTGGCGCACCTCGAGGAGAACCTCAAGTCGCTCACGAGCTCGGTCTCGCGCGTCCGTCAGACCCTCGACGAGAACTCCGGTCCTCGCAACACCACCAACAACGTGCCCTGGTAGCCATGGAGCCCCTGATCTTCTCGCTCGACGAGAGACTCGCCAACCCCGGTGACACCTGGTCGGTGACGGGGCACCTTGACGAGTCCGGCTACGAGCTCGGCGACCATGAGTTCACCCTGCCCGAGGGCATCGACTACGACGTCGTGCTCACCAACGCGGGCGAGGGCATCCTCGCGACGGGACTTTTGCGCGCCCATGTGGTGGGCACGTGCGACCGCTGCCTGGAGGACGCCGCTTTTGACATCGCGGGCGAGGTCGACGGCTACTACCTCTTCGAGGAGCCCGAGCAGCTCGGCGAGGACGAGGACGAGGCGGACTACGAGCTCGTCGCGCCCGACCGCACCATCGACCTCTCGGGCGCGCTCATCGCCGCCCTCGTGATGGAGACCCCCTTCGTCGTGCTGTGCCGCGAGGACTGCGCGGGGCTCTGCCCGGTCTGCGGCGCCAACCTCAACGAGGAGGACTGCGGCCACGCGGCGCAGCTCGAGGACAGGCGCGAGCAGGAGCGCCTCGAGGCGTCGCCGTTCGCGGCGCTCGCGGGGCTCGACCTCTCCGGCGCGGCCCACGAGGGCGACAGCGCGACCGAGTGAGGCGCGACCGAGTGAAGAATTGCTGATGATGCGTTCCCTGCGCAGGGGAGTCGTGCTATAGTGTCTCTTCGCATGACTGAGACACGCCTGCCGCTGCGCGAGCGGAGGGGCAGAGGTTTTGGACAGGAGAGTCTGACATGGCAGTACCCAAGCAAAAGAAGGGCCGCAGCGCCACCCACACCCGTCGTTCGGCCAACATGAAGCTTTCGGCCGCGGCTCGCTCCGTGTGCCCGCAGTGCGGCGCCCCCAAGCTCCCGCACCACGTGTGCCCCAACTGCGGTCACTACAAGGACCGCGAGGTCATCGTTACCGAGTAGCGATCTCTCACAGCACGTGCAGGCCGGCCCTCGGGTCGGCCTTTTTTGTTCCCGCCCGCGACGGCGGTGTCTCCCGGGCGCGTGGAGCGCGGTCGAGGCGCGCCTCCCCGACGGTCCCCTCGCAGCCGGCGAATGGGGTTTGAGTTTGCCCTCCGTTAATGGAAGAATGACACGCAGGGGGCATCTCGCGTCGAGGGGGTGGGTGCATGGCTGGGCGACCGGAAGGCGGCGAGTGGCGGGAGCTCACGAGGGTGCAGTGGTTTCAGGCCGTCTGCTTCGCCCTGTGCTTCCTCGCCTTCATGCTTGCCGAGGCGGCGGTCAACGCCCGCGCCGCGGCGCTTCTCTGCCCCGAGAGCGTCACGGTCGTCTACGCCCTGGGGCTCGTCTGCACCGCCCTGGGCTTCCTTTCCTTCCCGCTGCTTCGTCGGCTGGTGAGCGGGGAGCGGGGGAGGAAGTGCGCCGTCATTCTCGCGGGGGCGCTCTGCGTCGCGTCCGCGACCCTCTTCCTCGCCACGCGACGTGTCGAGGCCTTCCTCCCGGGGGCGGCGCTCTGCCTGCTCACCTGCGGCCACCTGGGCGGCTGCGCCTACTACAACCACGCCATGGCCTTTCAGGGCAGCGCCCTCATGGGGAGGGTCACCGGCATGGGGATGGCCCTGGCCGTGCTGCTGCAGTTTCTGGTCCAGAGCGCCATTCCCCTGGACGCCATCTTCCTCGTCAGCGTGGTCGCGAGCATCCTTCTCGTGGCGATTCTGGTGTCCCGGGCGCCTCGCGACTGGGTGCTCGACGACCCTTTGCCCTACTCCGCGGCGCATGGGGAGCTGAGGGGCACCTCCCGCATCCTGCTTCTCTCCGTGGCGCTCATGAGCCTCGTGTCCGGCCTCATCGACGGCGTGATCACCTCCTTCGACAGCGTGGGTGCCTTCGACGCCTACCAGGGGGTGCGGCTGTTTTACGCCCTGGGCCTCGCCGCGGCGGGCTGGGCGGCGGACCTGCGGGGCAGGCGCCTATTGCCGCTGGCCACAGTCTGTTTCATCCTCCTGTCGTCGGTCTCCACGGCGCTTCTTTCCACGCCCGCGGGGTACTTCGCCGGCGTGGCCCTCATGTACGTGTACAGCGGCTTCTACGTGATCTTTCTGACGGTCCTGTTCTGCGACTTCGCCCCAAGGACCTCCCGCCCGGAGCTCTGGGCGGGGCTGGGGCGCGTGGTGCGCAGCCTTGCCGTGGCCGCCGTGGTGCCGCCTGTGCCCTGGCTCTACGACGCCTGGGGCAGCACCGTGCTGACGGTGACGAGCTGCCTGTTGTCCGTGGCGGTGCTGCTCGTGCTGCTGCCCTGGATCATCCGCGGGGGCCGGGAGGAGCAGACCCTCTCGCCGGAGCAGGCACTCGAGGGGTATTGTCTGAGCTGTGGCCTGACGCCACGTGAGTCCGAGGTGCTCCAGAAGCTGCTGGAGAGCGAGGACAGCCTGCAGGCAATCTCCTCCGACCTCGCCATCTCGCTGAGGATGGTGCAACGCTACGTCACCTCGATTTACGAGAAGACGGGGGCGAAGTCGCGTATGGGGCTGCACCAGCGCTATACCCAGCACATGCTCGACAACCGCTGAGCGGCTCGGCAACAACCACATCTTCGCAGGTAGACCGGGGGGTTCGCAAAGACGAACCCCCGGTCTCCCGTTTTGGCGGCTCCACGGCCTGCACAGCCCGGCCCCCGACGGCCACAATGGCGCCAACGTGTGAGGCGGGTGCGTGAGATAGGAGGGGCCATGGGCGAGCGGGGCGAGAGCCGCCTGCTGCCCTACGACCGGCAGCTGGTCGGGCTCGCCGTGTGCGACGTGCTGGAGCAGGAGGGCTGCCTGGACTTCGTACGGGACGGGCCCGGCGGAGCGGTCCTGGCCGACGTCACGGTCTACAGAAACCCGGGGCGGTTCTCCATAGACGTCCGGGACGGCGCGGCGGGGACGGAGCTCACCGTGCGCGTCATCGAGCCGAGGCCGGGGCTGTCTGCGGAGGGGCGCCGGCGGGCCGAGAGCTACCTGGCCGACCGGGTGGCACAGCTGATGGAAAACGAGCTGCGGCTGGAGCCGCAGGCCCAGCCCTGCTGAGGGCGGGGCGTGTCATCGAAGGAGGGATCGAACGTGAGAAGAAACACGAGACGACTGCCGGCCCTGCTGCTGGTGATACTGCTCTTCCTGGGGATGCTGCCGGCGACGGCGTGGGCAGCAAACTTCCCCAGCAAGTTCTACGCCCACCTTATGAACAACTCCGGCATGGGCACCGTGAGCAGTTCTTTGACTTATACAAGCAAGAATACGGAGGCACAGCAGGTCCACGGCATGGAATACGCCGGGGGCGTGGTCTTTACCGTGGTGGGCAAAAAGACTGATGACGGCTGGCGGGAGCTGCGGATGTATAACAGCAACCTGACCAACTACCGCACCATCGGAACGGTCAACCAAGCGGGCGGTGGTTACTGGATCGTGGACACCGCCATGGACCTCTCCGGCGCTGAACCGACGCTGTACGGGACGTACAACAGCGCGGTCGAATTGCCAGATGGTAGTTTGATGGCCTTTACCTCCATCTGCTCGATTAACCTGACGAACGGGAGCACTTCGAACTGGCTGACGGTCAAGGGCGACCTTCCCAGCACGGACATCATCTACGCCATCGCCTTTGACAAGAACGGCACCCTGTACGCCATCGGCGCCGACGCGGGGGCCGCTGGCGGCGCGGCGTCGCTCTATACCATTGATTTAAAGAACGCTTCTGGCAGCCAAGTATCCGCCAAACTGGTCGATTTCATTAAGACCAGTTCCGGCAAAGCCATCTCCACTAACTACTGCCAGGACCTGGCTTTCGACCACGCCACCGGCACCCTCTACTGGGCGGAGAACGATGATAATGTCCTCTATACCCTGGATGCCACCACCGCCGTGGCCACACGGGTGGGGCAGGTGAAATACAGTAAAGAAGCCTACCCCATCCAATCCTTCTGCATCCCCTACGACGACACCACCTTCGGACAGAACAAAGACCAGTACATGATCAGCGTGGTCTGCGAGGGCGCGGGGACGGTCACCAGCGGCGATGAAAACAAGCCCTTCTACATGGTGAACGAAGGCGAGGACATCACGCTGGACATCGCGCCCAATATAATCACGGGCGACGATCTGAAGAGCGTGACAGTGGACGGCAAGAGCATTTCCACTGCTGATCTGGTGAAAAATGGATACTCTTTCTCCAATGTCAGTGAGAACCATGTGATCGAGGTCACCTTCAAAAAGGAAATCCCCGCCACGCAAAAAACCGTGTATTGGCTCCACTACCAGGGCGAGCCCGCCAAATTCTACACCGTAGACAACGTCTACAAGTTCTACGACCTGCCCTACCTGGACCAGGAGGTGCCGCGGGAGGGCTACGTCCAGACGCTGCTGGACGAAGACAATCAGCCCATCGACAATGATGAGATCATCCTCCCCGGCAATTACGACGTGCGCGTCACCCACGCCGGCAACGCGGACTATGCCGCCCTGGATGTGACGTATGAGGACGCGCTGCAGCTGGGAAAATGCCCCGGCACGCCCGGCCGCCCGGTGGTCTACGGCAAGGTGGGCTGCACCCAGGGCGACCTGACCACCACCTCCGCCCTCCAGGACTATTACGGTTCGGACGGCAACCTCATCGATGCGGCCCATGACGAGATCCCGGTGACCCTGGAGTGGCTGAATCCGGAAACCACCTATAACGAAGCAGGCAACATCTACGCCAGCGCCACTATCCATGCGGCGGATGAACTGGATCAGCGCCTTCTGGACTGCTACAACCTGGACGGCACCACCTCGCTCACACCGGGCTGCCTGATCAGCTCCCGCAGCACCCAGGTGGTGGTGCTCCCGGCGGATCAGGCCAGCCTTATCAAGGTGCAGACCAGCGATGCCTCCGGCGGCGCCGTGTCCGGCAAGGGCGTGTACAAAAACGGCGAAACCGTCACCGTCACCGCGGCGGTGAACGAAAACGCGGGCTATGAATTCAAGGGCTGGCAGGAGAATGGGCAGACCGTCAGCACCAACGCGACCTACACCTTTGAAGCCAGCGGCGACCGCACCCTGACCGCCGTGTTTGAAACCAACCCGGACTACCGGGTCACCCTGCAGACCGACCCGGCAGACGCGGGCACCGTCACCGGCGGCGGCAGCTATGAGGATGGCAGCCACGAAGCCACCGTGGAGGCCACCGCCAAGCCGGGCTACTATTTCATCGGCTGGTACAAGGACGGCCAGACGGAGGCAGTCAGTACCGATGCCGAGTATACCTTCACCGTTGAAGAGGACGGCGCCGCCCTCACCGCCAAATTCGGCGTGGATTATCTGGCCCGGGCGGAGCTGGCCAAGGAGAACCTGGCAAGCGCTCTGGGCAAGGATACGTTTGAATGGCAGACCCTGGAGGCGGCCGTGGACGCCTACGAAGCGGCGAAGGACTTTGTGAATGACGACGAGCTGCCGAGCAGCATCGAAGACGCCAAGACCCGCTTCAAAGCCCTGACCACCTATTACAACAGCGTCAAGGCGCTCGACCTGTCCGATCAGGGCATCGACAATGAGGACCTGACGGAGCTGTACCTCTTCACCGGCGTCACCGACCTGAACCTCAGCGGCAACACGGGCATCACCGACCTGACTGCGCTGAAGGATCTGAATGCGCTGACTACCTTGGACATCTCCGGCACCGGCGTGACCGAGCTGGACAGCCTGGTAACCGAGAGCAAGCCTTCCTTCCCCGGATGCCAGAACCTGACGGCCCAAAAGCTGTCCCTCAACTCCATCTCTGCCCTCGCGCAGCTCGTTGACGCGGATGTCTTCGTAGTCAACAACGTCACGAAGTGGGACTTCACCGGCAGCACCCTCCCCGACACGGAGAGCAGCAAGGCCGACGTGAAGGCCATCCAGGACGAGCTGGGCGGCAAGTTCATCCCGCCCACCATCCGGACCGCGCCTGATCCCACCCCGGTCCCGACGCCCACCGAGTACGGCGTGGCCGTGGCCGACTGCGCGCACGGCAGGCTCTCCGCCGAGCCCGCGAAGGCGGCCGAGGGCGCGACGGTCACCGTCGCCGCCACACCCGACGAGGGCTTCGAGGTGCGCGCCGTCAGCGTCGCGGACGCCGGCGGCAAGGCCGTCGAGGTGTCGCGCAACGACGACGGCACCTGGACCTTCGAGATGCCCGCCGGCGACGTGACCGTGACCGCGACCTTCGGCTGTGACGGCGGGGCGGCGTGCCCGAGCCACGGCCTCTCCGACGTCGACCAGTCCCAGTGGTACCACGACGCCGTGGACTGGGCCGTCTCGCGCGGGGTCATGACCGGCTACGCGGGCACGGGCCTCTTCGGCCCCGACGACGAGCTCAGCCGCGCCCAGATGGCGCAGATCCTCTGGAACGTCGAGGGCAGGCCCGTCGTCGACCACCCCGTCGACTTCGGTGACGTGCGCGAGGGCGACTGGCACTACCGGGCCGTCGCCTGGGCCGCCTCCGAGGGCGTCTTCGGGGGCTACGCAGACGGCTCCGGGCTCTTCGGGCCCGATGACGCGCTCACCCGCGAGCAGGCCGCCGCGGTGCTCATGCGCTGGGCCGAGGCGAGGGGCGACGACGTCTCCGCCCGCGCCGACCTCGCGTCCTACCCCGACGCCGGCGACGTGTCCGACTGGGCCGCCGAGAGCATGTCCTGGGCCGTTGCGGCCGACGTGCTGCGCGGTGCAGAGCGGGCGGACGGCACGCTGCTGCTCGATCCGCAAGGCACGGCGAACCGCGCCCAGACCGCGACGCTCATGATGCGGCTGATCGGGTAGCGGGCGCGCGCCGCGGGGCGTGACGCGGGCACCCGTTGCCCGGTCCCCTCGCAGCACCCCCCCGAGCGACCGAGACGGGCGGGGAGGGCAGGGCCCCTCCCCGCCCGCATGCGTGGAGGGACCGCGCCCCTCCGTCGTGGCGTGCCTCCGCGCCCCCGTTGCGGCATAATAGCTAGGATGGCTCTACGGGCCGGGCGGCCCAGCTAGGAGGAACAATGACCACCATCTGCGTAGACGTCATGGGGGCGGACAAGGAGCCCGCCGTCCTTCTCGAGGGCGTCGCCGCGGCGCTCGCGGACGACCCCGAGCTCGAGGTGCTCGTCGCCGGCGCCGCCGACGTCGTCGAGCCGTTCGCCGCCTCCCACGAGCGCGCCCGCGCCCTCGTGACCACCGAGGTCATCGCCATGGACGAGCACCCCGCCCAGGCCGTGCGCAAGAAGAAGGACGCGAGCATCGTGCGCGCCGCCGCCGCGGTCCATGCGGGCGAGGCCGACGGCCTGTTCTCCGCTGGCTCCACGGGCGCCGTCCTCACCGCCGCCACCTTTGGCGTGGGGCGCATCAAGGGCGTCAAGCGCCCGGCGCTCTCCCTGCCGTTCCCGGGCATCTCCGGCAAGAAGACCGTCTTCCTCGACATGGGCGCCAACGCTGACGTCAAGCCCGACGTCATCGTGCAGTTCGCGCACATGGGCCGCGCCTACGCCCGCGCGATCCTGGGCGTGGACGACCCGCGCGTGGGCCTGCTCTGCAACGGCTCCGAGGACACCAAGGGCTCCGAGATGGCGCTCGCCTACCACGAGGCGCTCGCGGCCGGCGACTGTGGCTTCGCGGGCAACGCCGAGGGCACCGACCTGCTGGCCGGTACCTTCGACGTCATCGTGGCCGACGGCTTCACCGGAAACGTGGCGCTCAAGTCCATCGAGGGCACCGGCAAGTTCGTGATCAAGCGCCTCAAGGCCGCGATGGAGGCGTCGCTTGCCAACAAGATCGGCATGGCGCTGCTCGCGGGGTCGCTCAAGTCCCTCGCCGCGGAGATGTCGGGCGACGAGTACGGCGGCGCGATCCTGCTGGGCCTGCGCGCCCCGGTCGTGAAGGGCCACGGCGCCACGAGCGCCCAGGCCGTCCGCAAGGGCACGCTCGCCGCCGCCGCGGCCGCCCGCGCAGGCCTCACGGAGAAGATCGCCGCGGCCTGCGAGATCGCCGGCTAGCACGGAATGTGACGCCCCCGCCCCCCGCGGGGTAGAATAGGGCGAGAAGCCCTGGACGCAAGGAGGAACCATGGACCGCGACGCAATTCTCGCCAAGGTCATCGAGGTCGTCGACGACACGCTGTCGCTGGGCGACGACGTCACCCTGAGCGAGGCCACCAACCTCAAGGAGCTCGGCGCCGACTCGTTCGACCTGCTCGAGCTCGTGACCGCCCTCGAGGACGAGTTCTCCATGACCTTCCCCGACGAGGCCGTGGGCACCATCGCCACGGTCGGCGAGGTCGTCGACGCCATCGCCGGCGCGCAGTAGCAGGGGGCCTGTTTCTTGAAGATGCACCAGCGGGTGGCCGAGGCCGAGCGGGTCTGCGGCCACCACTTTGAGAACCAGGAGCTCATCGTCTCGGCGCTCACGCACCCCTCGGCCGCCGAGGGGATGCCCGTGTCCGCCTCCTACGAGCGCCTCGAGTTCCTCGGCGACTCCATCCTCGGCGCCATCGTGGCCACCGACCTCTTCGAGCGCTTCCCCGACATGGACGAGGGGGCGCTCACGCAGGCCAAGATCAGCCTCGTCTCGGGCAAGATGCTCGCGAGCGTGGCGCAGCGCCTCGGCGTGGCCGACCTCATCATCATGGGGGAGTCCGAGAAGGGCACGGGGGCGCGCGGCATGCACTCCGCGCTGGAGAACGTCTTCGAGGCCATCGTGGGCGCGCTCTACCTCGACGCCGGCTACACGGCCACGCACGAGTTCGTGCTGCGCACGCTCGGTCCCGAGGTCTCGCCCGAGCTCGCCCGCAAGCCCATCAGCCCCAAGTCCCGCCTGCAGGAGGTCACCCAGCGCGAGATGCGCTGCGGCCCCGAGTACAAGCTCGTCTCGGAGGAGGGCCCCGCGCACGACCCCACGTTCACCTCGGTCGTCATGGTCGAGGGGCGCAGGATCGGCCGCGGCTCGGGATCGTCGAAGAAGGCCTCGGAGAGCGCCGCCGCCATCGACGCGCTCGTGCGCCTCGGCTACGCCGACCCTGAGGACTTCGAGGGCGCCGGCACCACCAACTAGCACCTAGGAGATCGCCCGCGTGTATCTGAAGTCGCTGACACTCAAGGGATTCAAGTCGTTTGCCGACCGGACCCAGATGGCCTTCGACCCCGGCCTCACCGTGGTCGTGGGGCCCAACGGCTCGGGCAAGTCCAACGTGTCCGACGCCATCCTCTGGGTGCTCGGCGAGCAGAGCGCCAAGCAGCTGCGCGGCCAGGCGATGGAGGACGTCATCTTCTCCGGCTCCTCGGCGCGCGGCGCGGTGGGCGTCGCAGAGGTGACGCTCGTGCTCGACAACTCCGACCACACGCTGCCCATCGACTTTGCCGAGGTGGGCATCACGCGGCGCATGTACCGCTCGGGCGAGTCCGAGTACCTGATCAACGGCGCGCCGAGCCGCCTCATGGACGTCCAGGACATCCTGCACGACTCGGGCCTCGGCAAGGACACGCACTCGATCATCTCGCAGGGCAAGCTCGACTCGATCCTCTCGAGCCGACCCGAGGAGCGGCGCGCGCTCATCGAGGAGGCGGCCGACATCTCAAAGCATCGCCGCCGCAAGGAGCGGAGCCAGCGCAAGCTCGTCTCGATGGACGAGAACCTCTCGCGCGCCAAGCTCCTCTCCCGCGAGCTCGCCCGCCAGCTCAAGCCGCTCGAGCGCCAGGTCGACAAGGCGCAGCGCGCCCGCGCGCTCGGAAGCGAGCTCAAGGAGCTCGAGGTGCAGCTCGCCGTCGACGACCTCCGCCGCCTCCAGGAGGGCTACGACCGCCTGACCGTCCGCGGCAAGGAGGCTGAGGCCGCCATCGAGCTCGCCCAGTACCGGCATGACGAGAAGAGCCGCGAGCTCGAGAAGCTCCAGTCGCTGCTCGAGCAGAAGGGCCTGTTCGTGGGAGACCTCGGCGAGCAGCGCCGCCGCATGCAGGACCTCCTCGGTCGCATGGACGCCGACATGCGCCTGCTCGAGGAAAAGGGCAAGAACATGGTGGCCCGCCTCTCCGACATGCGCATGCAGCTCTCCTCCATGCGCAAGCAGCGCGCGGACGCGGCCGAGGAGCACGAGCGCCTCTCGAGCGATCTCTCGGACACGCGCGTGCGCGAGCGAGAGCTCAGGGAGTCGCTGGCCGAGCTCTCCTCGGCCTCCCATAACGCCGTCGAGCGCCGCCGGGCCCTCGACGCGGAGCTCGCGCGCATCACCACGGAGGAGCGCGCCGCGCGCTCCGAGGCCGACCGCGAGACGCTCGCCTACGCCAAGCTCGAGGACCAGGTCGGCAACGCCCAGGTCGAGGACCAGATGTTCGCCTCGCGCCTCGAGCAGCTCCAGGAGAACGCCGACACCGCCGAGGAGGCGCTCGCCGAGCGCGAGCGGCGCGCCGAGCGCCTCGAGGACGAGCTCGAGCGGGCGCGCGAGAAGTCCGAGGGGCTCGAGCGCGAGATCGCGCGGCGCACCGACGAGCTCGAGCAGGCCCGCGCCGCCGAGCGCGAGGCGCGCTCGGCGCTCTCGTCCGCCCGCGCGACCCTCGAGGCGCTGCGCGCCGTGGACGCCGACGTCGAAAAGGCGAGCCCGCTCGTGGCGGCGCTCGCCGAGGGCGCCGGCGACGCCGTGGAGTGCCGCCTCGCCGACCTCATCGACGCGGATGCCTCCGTCGAGGGCCTCGTCGAGCAGCTGCTCGGCGACGACCTCGCGGCGCTCGTCGTCGCGGACGGCGCCGCGGCGAGCGCGCTCGCCGAGCGGGCCCTGGGCCTTGCCGATGCCGGCGGCAGCGCGACGATCATGGCCCGCTCCGCCGCGCCCGCCCGCCGCGGCGCGGGCGATGACGCGCCCGGCACGCCGCTCGTCGAGCGCCTGCGCGTCGCCGACGACGCCCGCGCGCTGCTCGAGGCCCTTCTCGGTGACGTGCGCCTCGTCGATGACGTCGCGGCTGCCGTGCGCGCCCACGAGCGTGCCCCCTGGAACACCTACGTGACCCCCGAGGGGGCCGCGATGCTGCCCGACGGTCGCCTGCGCGTGGGATCTGTCCCCACCGGCGAGGCGGGCGCCCTCGAGCGCAAGCGCCGCATCCGCGCGCTCGACGAGGGAATGGAGGGGCTCGAGGAGTCCTTCTCGGCCGCCGAGGAGGAGGTCGACCTCGCCGAGGAGGCGCTCTCCGCCGCGCGCGAGGGGGCCGTCTCCGCCAAGGGCGAGGTGGCCCGCCTCACCGCCGAGCTCTCCTCGTCCCAGTCCGAGCGCGGGCGTCTGGAGGCCCAGCTCGCCGGCTTCATCTCCGAGCGCTCGCAGGTCGTGAAGCGCCGCGAGGCGGCGGCAGAGAAGGCCGCCGAGGCCCGCGGCAAGATCGAGGGGCACCGTGCGGCCGCCCGCGCGGCTCGCGAGCGCGCCGACGCCCTCGCCGCGGAGCTCGCCGAGAAGAGCGACACGCACCAGGAGGCCGTCGCCGCCCAGGGCAAGGCGAGCCGCGCCCTCTCCGACGCCCGCCTCGAGATAGCCATGGCGAGCGAGCGCCGCGCCAACCTGGAGACGCGCGAGCGCGACCTCGCGCGCCGCGTCCGCGAGCTGGGCGAGCGCATCGCGGCGACCGAGCGCAGCTCGCGCGCCCTCGAGGTCGTGCGCCTGCGCGTGGACCCGCTGCACGACCGCTACGAGCTCATCCGCGAGCGCGCCCTCGAGTGGGCCGCGCGCCTCAAGGACCGGGCGTCGCTCGCCGAGGCGGACTCCGACTCGCTCAAGCGCACGATCGGCGACGCCCGCCAGGCCGTGAGCGCGGCCGCCGAGGAGCTCGACGCCGCCCGCGAGGCCGCCTCGTCGGTCAAGGTGGACCTCGGCAAGCTCGAGGTGCAGGTCGAGGGCGCCATCAACGCCATCGTGGCCACGGGCGCCGTGCTCGACGAGGCCCTGACCATCCCGGCCCCCGAGGACCGCGACGCCGCCGAGCGCCGCGTGGCCGAGCTGCGCCGCCAGATCGAGTCCATCGGCCCCGTGAACGCCGTGGCGATGGATGAGTACACGCGCCTCAAGGAGCGCGCCGACTACATCAACGAGCAGGTCGCCGACCTCGAGTCCGCCCGCGCGTCCCTGCGCAAGATCACGGCCGCCATCGACCGCAAGATGCGCACGCGCTTCCTCGCGGTCTTCGAGCGGGTGAACGAGAACTTCTCCGAGATCTTCTCGCTGCTGTTCCCCGGCGGTCAGGCCCACATCGAGATGACCGACCCGGACAACCCCTCCGAGACCGGCATCGAGATCGTGGCCCAGCCCCGCGGCAAGCGCATCGCCAAGATGATGCTCATGAGCGGCGGCGAGAAGTCACTCACGGCGCTCGCCCTCCTCTTTGCGGTCTACAAGGTCCGCACCGTCCCGTTCTACGTCTTTGACGAGGTGGAGGCCGCCCTCGACGACTCCAACCTCTCCAAGCTGCTCGACGCCATCGAGCGGCTCAAGGAGTCGACGCAGCTCATCGTGATCTCGCACCAGCGGCGCACGATGGAGCAGGCTGACGTCCTCTACGGCGTGTCGATGCAGGCCGACGGCGTGAGCCGCGTCGTCTCGCAGCGCCTCGACCGGCAGACAGGAAAGGTGGTTGATGCATAAGATGGGCTTCTTCGACAGCCTGAAGGCAGGCCTCCAGCGCTCCCGCGAGGCCATCAACGAGATCTTCTACATGGGCGGCGAGGTCGACGAGGACTTCTGGGAGGACCTCGAGGACACGCTCGTGATGGGCGACATGGGCGCCGAGGTGGCCATGCGCGTGACCGACGACCTGCGCGAGCAGGCCGCCCGAGAGAACCTCACCCGCGCCGACCAGCTGCGCGACGCGCTGGCGCGCCGCCTCGCCCAGGAGTTCCCCGCCGCCGGCCGCGACCCGTTCGCCGACCTTCCGAGCTGCGTGCTCTTCGTGGGCATCAACGGTGCGGGCAAGACCACGACGGTGGGCAAGCTCGCCGGCCGCGCCCGCGACGCCGGCGCGCGCTGCCTGATCGGCGGGGCCGACACCTTCCGCGCCGCCGCCATCGAGCAGCTCGAGGTCTGGGGCCAGCGCGCGGGCGTCGACGTGATCACGCGCGAGCGCGGCGCCGACCCGGCGAGCGTGTGCTACGACGTGGTGGAGGAGGCCGAGCGCCGCGGCGCCGAGCTCGTCCTCATCGACACCGCGGGGCGCCTGCACACCTCCGCCGACCTCATGCGCGAGCTCGCGAAGGTGGTCAACGTCACCCGCAAGCGCTGCCAGTCCATGCCCGTCTCGGTGGTCCTCGTGATCGACGCCACCACGGGCCAGAACGGCCTCAACCAGGCCAAGGAGTTCAACGACGCGCTCGAGCTCGACGGCCTGATCGTGACCAAGCTCGACGGTACCGCCAAGGGCGGCATCGCCCTTGCCATCTCCAGCCAGCTGGGGCTGCCCATCTACCGCATCGGCGTGGGCGAGTCCCTCGACGACCTCCAGACCTTCGACGCGCTCGACTTCACGCGCGCGCTCGTGGGCGAAGGGATGTAGCCATGTTCAACTCTCTCTCCGACCGCCTCCAGGACACCTTCGAGAAGCTCCGCGGCAAGGGGCGCCTCACCGAGGACGACATCAACGTCGCGATGCGCGAGATCCGCATGGCGCTGCTCGAGGCCGACGTCAACTACCGCGTGGTCAAGAGCTTCGTGGGCCGCTGCAAGGAGAAGTGCCTCACGGCCGAGGTCATGGAGTCGCTCACGCCCGCGCAAAACGTCGTGCGCATCGTGCTCGACGAGCTCACCGTCCTTCTCGGCTCCACGGACTCCAAGCTCACGCTCGCGCAGAACCGCACGCCCAACGTGATCATGCTCGTGGGCCTGCAGGGCTCGGGCAAGACCACCGCGGCGGCAAAGCTGGCGTACCTCCTCAAGAGCCAGGGCCACAGCCCGCTTCTGGCCGCGTGCGACACGCACCGCCCGGCGGCGGCAGACCAGCTCGCCACCCTCGGCGGGGAGATCGGCGTGAGCGTCTTCCGCGGCGATGGCAAGGACGCCGTGGCCGTGGCCTCCGGTGCAATCCAGGAGGCCGTCGACCACCTCAACGACATCGTGATCGTGGACACGGCGGGCCGCCTGCAGATCGACGAGGAGATGATGGAGGAGGCCGTCGCCATCAAGCGCGCGGTGCGCCCCGATCAGATTCTCATGGTCGTCGACGCCATGACCGGCCAGGACATCGTCAACGTGGTCACGGAGTTTGCCAACCGCGTGGACTTTGACGGCGTCATCATGTCCAAGCTCGACGGCGACGCCCGCGGCGGCGGCGCGCTGTCCGTGCGCGAGGTCACCGGCAAGCCGATCAAGTTCGTCTCGATGGGGGAGAAGCCCGACTCGCTCGAGGTCTTCCACCCCGACCGCATGGCCAAGCGCATCCTGGGCATGGGCGACGTGGTGGGCATCATCGAGCAGGCCCAGAAGGTCGCCGACGAGCAGCAGGTCGAGGATGCCGAGCGCATGCTGCGCGAGGGCTTCACGATGGACGACCTGCTCAAGCAGATGCAGCAGATCCGCAAGATGGGCGGCCTCCAGAAGATCTTGGGCATGATCCCGGGCATGGAGCGCGCCATGGCGCAGATGCCGCAGGCCGCGGACGACTCGCAGATGACGCGCATCGAGGCCATCATCCACTCGATGACGCGCGAGGAGCGCCTGCGCCCTAAGATCATCAACGGTCAGCGCCGCAAGCGCATCGCCGCGGGCTCGGGTCGCACGGTGCAGGAGGTCAACCAGCTCATCAAGCAGTGGGACGAGATGAACAAGATGATGGGCAAGATGAAGGGCCTCATGCAGCAGGGCGGCGGCAAGAAGGGGCGGCGTGCCATGCAGCAGATGATGCGCGAGATGGGCGGCATGGGCGGCCCCGGCGGGCGGATGCCGTTCTAGGGGCTCCGCGGCACGGCGGGTTCTTCTCGCTTAAGGAGCGCCGCCCATCCGGGAATGCGGCCCGGCTGTGCTTAAAGATCGCCTCCCATCCGGGAATCAGACGCCGTTGCGCTTAAAGATCGCCTCCCATCCGAGAAGGACGAGCCCTCGTGCTTAGAGATCGCGCCCCATCCCGGGCGGCGGCCCGGCCCCGGGCGCCGGCCCTCCCGGACGGGCCGCGATCCTTAAGCGCCGCTCGTCCTTCTCGCTGGATGGGACGGAATCCTTAAGCACGAAAGGCCCCGCCGACCGGACGAGACGGAATCCTTAAGCACGAAAGGCACCGCCGGCCGGACGGGCCTCGATCCTTAAGCGCGGCGGCGCCGAATCCCCGGACAGGCCGTGATCTCTAAGCGCTGTCCGCTGCCGTCACTCCGCGAGCACGTAGCCGGTCCGCGGGCCGGAGTCGACCTTCCGGATGTTGCCCTTCTCAAGAAGCGTCGCGAGCGCGCGCTTGACGGTCACCTCGCTCAGGTCGGGGCACTCCGCGAGCACCATCGCCTTGGTCACCTTGCCCACGCGACGGTCGAAGACCGCGCGGACACGCTCAGCCGCACGTTGCCTCCCGGGGGTCGCGTCGCCCATGCGGGCGTCGAGTTCTCGATACGCTGCGAGGATGACTCCGAGCAGGTAGCGCACGAAGGGTGCCTCGTCGTTCGTGCCCGCCTCCCAGTCCGCGGAGCTCTGCGCAAGTGCGTCGTAATACTGCTCGCGGCTTTCCTCGATGAGCCGCTCGATGCTGACGTAGCGGGGCACGAGATAGCCCGCACGCTCGAGCAGCAGGACCGTGAGCAGGCGGCTCATGCGCCCGTTGCCGTCGTTGAACGGATGGATGCTCACAAAGTCAAAGGTGAAGCGCGCCGCGAGGAGGGCGGGGTCGCAGGCCTGCGCGCGATACGCCTCGTTGTACGTCTCGCAGAGCGCTGCCACCGCGTCGGGCGTGAGCAGCGCGGGCAGGGGTTGAAAGCGCACCGTGGAGCTGCCGTCAGGCTCACGCGTCACGATCTGGTTGTCCGCGTCCTTCCAGGAGCCCCCGTAGGAGAGGGGGGTGTGCGCGAGAAGGTCGCGGTGAAGCTGCAGGATGACGCCGGGCGTAACGGGGATGTGGGCGTGCTGCTCGTGAATGAGGGAGAGCGCGTCGCGATAACCGGCTATCTCCTCCTCCGCACGGTTGCGCGGAGCCGACCGTCGCACGACGATGTCACCGAGGCGACGCTCGGTGGTGGCTATCCCCTCGATGCGGTTTGAGGCTCCGGTGCTCTGGACGCGCGCGCCCTCGCGAAGGGCCTCGAGCTCGTCTCCGCGCGTGACGGTCCAGAGGGCCTGCCGCCCGCGGTGCTCTCGAATCTCGAGCAGCAGGTTGGTCACAGCGGGTGCTTGGAGGGAGGGCGGGACGGTGAGGTAGTCGAACGTGCGCATCTTCGCCTCTTTGGTATCACGAATACGTGTTCGGTATCATAATACCATTGAATGATACTAGAATTCGTTGTTTGTCGCTTGGGTTCTGTGTTCCGCCCGGAGCGTCGCGTTCTTCTCGCTTAAAGATCGCCGCCCATCCCGGGCGGCGGCCCGGCCGTGCTTAAAGATCGCCTCCCATCCGGGAATCAGACGCCGTTGCGCTTAAAGATCGCCTCCCATCCGAGAAGGACGAGCCCTCGTGCTTAGAGATCGCGCCCCATCCCGGGCGGCGGCCCGGCCCCGGGCGCCGGCCCTCCCGGACGGGCCGCGATCCTTGATATGTAATTCCCGTTGTCAATAGTCATGGGAAAATCCCGGGCGGGCGTCCCCGCCCGGGGTCTCC
>CALUHH010000021.1 GCA_944320385.1 uncultured Atopobiaceae bacterium
CCTAACCCACGTAGCCCCGAGGGGGCCGTAGCTTAACGGGGAGAGGTCCCAGCCGCTTCCCCACATATCGTCTAAGCCCTGACGGCTTCCCACTCCGGATGAAGCCGAATTCTTAAGCAGGAAGAACCCTCGCGACCGGACGAGCGGCGATTCGTAAGCGGCGCCCGGGCTCGTTGCCAGATGAGGCAAGATCTTTAAGCAGGGAAAGCGAGAAGCGAGAAGAACCTCCCCCTCACGCGTCCTTGTGCATCGGGGCGGTGTCGGAGGTGCGGTTGCGGAAGCGAAGGTCGCGCCCATAGCCCACGGCTTCATCGCCAAAGCGGTCGCGCAGGGCGTCGGTGACCCGCCCGAGCGCGGAGCGGTCGCGGGACTCCCCCGCCGCGGTGCCTTCGTCATCGGCGAACAGGCTCATCTGGGCGGGGCGCTCCTCGCCAAAGCCCGAGACTCCGACCCCGAGCAGGCGCACGCGCATCCCGGGCTGCCACAGCTCGTCGAGAAGCGCGGCCGCCACGCGTCCGAAGACCCGCTCGTCGTCGGTGGTCTCGGGAAGCGCGCGCTGGGCGGTGCGCGCATGCGTGGCGTCGTACTTCACCTTGAGGGTAACGGTGTGCCCGCGCAGGCCCTTGCGCCGCAGGCGCCTGCCCACCATCTCGGATACGTGGGCGATCCCGGCGCGGATCTGGTCGCGCTCGGTGAGGTCCTCGGAGAAGGTGCGCTCGTTGGAGACGGACTTGACCTCGTCGGGCGCGGCCGCCTCGGCCACCGCGCTGCGCTCGAGCCCCGCGGCGCGCAGCGCCATCCGCGGCCCGAGAACGCCGAAGACGCGCTCGAGCTCGCCCTCGTCTGCGCGCGAGAGCTCCCCGAGGGTGCGGATGCCCATCTTCCTCAGGCGCTCCTGCGTGGCGGGGCCCACGCCGCTCATGGCGCCCACGGGCAGCGGGGCGAGAAACGCGCGCTCCGTGCCCGGAAGCACCGCGGTGAGCCCGCGGGGCTTCTCGCGCTCCGAGGCGATCTTGGCGACGGTCTTGTTGACGCCGAGGCCGATCGAGCAGGTGACGCCGAGCGCGGCCACGCGCTCCTGCACGCGGCGGCAGATCGCGATGGGGCTCTCCCGCGAGAAGCGCCCCGGCGTCACGTCGAAGAACGCCTCGTCGATGGAGACCTGCTCGACGAGCGGCGTCTCGCCCCCGAGGATGGCCATCACCTGCGCGCTCATCTCTCGGTAGCGTGCGAAGTTCCCCCGGGTCCATATGGCGTCGGGGCACAGGCGCCGCGCGGTGGCGGAGGGCATGGCAGAGTGGACGCCAAAGCGCCGGGCCTCGTAGGACGCCGTCGACACCACGCCGCGGCGGTCGGCGGAGCCTCCCACGATCACGGGCCTGCCGCGCCACTCGGGATGGTCGAGCTGCTCAACGGAGGCGAAGAAGGCGTCGAGGTCGAGCAGGCCCACGGCCGGCCCGTCCCACGCCAGCGGGTCGGGACTCTGTAAGTTGGGGACTGTCCCCAATTTACAGACGTCGTCCATGCTACTGCTCGAGGCCCAGCTCGACGCGCGGGGCGTCGCCCCAGAGCGCCTCGAGGCGATAGAAGTCGCGCGTCTCGGGCTTGAAGACGTGCACCACGACCGAGCCGTAGTCGACGAGGACCCACGAGAGGCCCTCGCGCCCCTCGCAGGAGAGCGGCGAGAGCCCGCAGTTCGCGCTGACCTTCTCGCGCACCTCGTCGACGATGGCGTCGACCTGGCGTGGGTTGGCGCCCGTGCAGATGAGGAAGTAGTCGCACACGTCGGTCTTTGAGGAGAGGTCGAGAAGGACGATGTCGGTCGCCTTCTTGTCGTCGGCCGCGTAGGCGGCGACCTTCGCGAGCTCGAGCGGGGTTACGGTCATGCTTTCTCCTTAGCTGCGCGCCGCGCGCGCCGTGCCGCAAGGGCGTTGTAGACTTCGATCGTGCCGGGAAAGAGGTAGCGGCCCCCCTCCAGCACATAGGTTATACCCCCAACGAACGACTCCCAGAACAGGTCGTCAAGGGAGGCCTTCCCCACCAGCGAGCGGCTCCGCTCGATGCCGGGCGTGTCCGGCCGGAGCGGCTCGATGCCGTCCGCAACGAACAGCACCTCGTCGAGGGCGCTCATGTCCGCGCAGGCAGAGGTGTGAACGGCTATGGCGTGCCACACGGCGGGAGGGAGCTCGGGGTAGCGCGCCGGGAGCGTCCGCGCGGCGATCATGCCGTGGAGCAGCGAGTGGACGAGCTCGAGCTCGACGCCGAGGTCGATGCCGAGCTCGCGCGCGCGGGCGAGCTGCTCCGCGGTCGAGCGCGCCTTCTCCCAGTCGTGCAGGATCCCCGCGGCGTGCGCGAGGAAGGGGTCGACGCCGTAGACGAGGGCGAGGCGCTCGGCGGTCCTGGCCACCGAGAGCGAGTGCGCGAGGCGCCTGGGCTTCCTCTCGAGCTGGATCGCGAGGTCGCCCCTCAGGCGCTCGAGAAGGGCTTCCTGCTCGGGCGTGAAGTCGGCGCGGCGCTCCTTGCGCTTCTTCCCCATCTACGCGACCACCTCCCGCGTCTGCCCGTAGCGGCTCCTGCGCGCGCCGTAGAGCCCGTGCTTGTGGAGGTAGCCGGTCACCTGGTCGGGCGTGAGGTAGCGCAGGCTCTGGCCCGCCTCGACGCGCTCGCGCAGGTAGCTCGACGAGATGGCGAGCGCGGGGACCGAGAGGTAGGTCACGTCGAAGTCGATGCCCGACGAGGCGATGGTGTCCCAGGCGTGGTCGAGGTCGTAGCCGGGGCGCGTGGCGGCGACGAGGTGGGCGATGCGCGCGATGACGTCGGCGTCGTGCCAGGTCACGATCTCGGTGATGGCGTCCGCGCCGGTGATGAAGTAGAACTCGACGTTGTCGGGGTAGAGCTCGCGGAGCATGCGCAGGGTGTCGGCCGTGTAGGTCACGCCCTCGCGGTCGATCTCGAAGCGCGACGCCACGAAGTGCGGGTTGTCGGCGGTGGCGAGCAGCGTCATGGCGAAGCGCTCCTCGCCCGAGGTGACGCGCTGGTCCTGCTTGAAGGCGGGTCGTCCCGCGGGCATGAAGACGACGAGGTCGAGGCCAAGGTCGTCGAAGGCCTGCTCGGCGGCCACGAGGTGGCCGTTGTGGATGGGGTCGAACGTGCCGCCCATGATGCCGAGACGATACGTGCGGTCGGGGTCCATCCCGAGGGGCGGGAGGTCGTGCTCCCGCAGGGCGTCGACGTCCATGCCTATCTCACCTGCCCGTCACCGCGCACGACGTACTTGGTGGTCGTGAGCTCGGCCGCGCCCATGGGTCCGCGCGCGTGGAGCTTCTGCGTGGAGATGCCGATCTCGGCACCCAGGCCAAAGACCCCGCCGTCCGTGAAGCGGGTCGAGGCGTTGGCGTAGACCACGGCCGCGTCGACGCCGGCGAGAAACGCCTCGCAGGCGTCGTAGGAGTCGGCGACGATGGCCTCGGAGTGGCCGGTGCCGTAGCGGTTCACGTGCGCGACGGCCTCCTCGACGCCCTCGACGACCTTGACGCTCATCTCGAGCGCGAGGTACTCCGTGCCCCAGTCCTCCTCGGTGGCGGGCACCGCGCTCCCGGCTGGCAGGTCGCGCGCCAGCTCGAGCGCTTCCTCGTCGCAGTGGAGAAGGACGCCGGCGGCCGCGAGCTCGGAGAGCATGCCCGGCAGGAACGCGGGCGCGACCGCGCGGTCGACGAGCAGCGACTCCGCCGCGTTGCAGACGCCCACGCGCTGCGTCTTGGCGTTCATGACGATGGCGCGGGCGCGCTCGAAGTCGGCGGATGCGTGCACGTAGACGTGGCAGTTGCCGGTCCCCGTCTCGATGACGGGAACCTTGGCGCCCTCCACGCAGGCACGGATCAGGGAGGCGCCGCCGCGGGGGATGAGCACGTCGATAAGACCGGTGGCCTCGAGCAGCTCCGCCGTCTGGGAGTGCGCGGCGTCGTCCTCGACGTACTGGAGGGCGTCGGCGGGGATGCCGGCCTCGGCGAGCGCCGCTCGACAGGCGTCGACGATCGCGAGGCACGAGTCGTTGGCGGCGGACCCGCCCTTGAGGACGCAGGCGTTGCCGGAGCGGACGCAGAGGGCGAAGGCGTCAGCGGTCACGTTGGGGCGCGCCTCGTAGATGATCGCCACGACGCCGAGGGGCACCGTGACCTTCTCGATGCGCAGGCCGCTCTCGAGCGTAGAGCCGCCGACGACGCGCCCGAGCGGGTCGTCCTGACGGGCGATGTCGTCGAGCGAGGCGGCGATCGCGCAGACGCGGGCCTCGTCGAGCAGCAGACGGTCCTGGAGCGGGGCGCTCATGCCCGCGGCACGCGCGCGCTCGAGGTCGCGCTCGTTGGCGGCGAGGATGTCGGCGGAGCGCGCGCGAATGAGCGCGGCGGCGCGCCTGATGGCGTCCTCGCGGCGCGCCCGGGGGGCTCCCGAGAGCAGGGGCGCCGCCGCCCGTGCCAGAGCCGCCTTTGTGCGTGCCTCACCCATGGTGTCTCCCTTCCTAGAAGACGAGCAGGTCGTCGCGGTGCACGGCGGGCTGGGCGCGGTCCTGTCCCAGGAAGCGACCCACGACGTCCAGATGGACGCCGCGCACGCGCGCCATGTCGTCGGACGAGTAGCGAGCGATCCCGCGGCCGATGACGTCGCCGGTCGCGGCGCGCACGTTCACGACGTCGCCCGCGGCGTATGACCCCGTCGTCGAGACCACGCCGACGGGCAGAATGGACGCCCCGCGCTCGAGCACCGCGCGCGTGGCTCCCTCGTCGAGGGCGATGGTTCCGCGCGGCACCTCCGCGAGTCCGATCCAGAGCTTGCGACCCCCCTCGTGGGAAGCGCCCGCCGGAGACTCGAAGCGTGTCCCCACGGACTCCCCGCGCGCCACGTCCAAGAGCACGCGCTCGCGGCGCCCCCGGCAGATGACCGTGGGGATGCCGGCGGCGAGCATGGCGCGCGCGGCGCGCAGCTTCGAGGACATGCCCCCCGTGCCAAACGAGGTTCCCGCACCGCCCGCCATCGCGGTCAGGCGCGCGTCGACCTCGGTGACGCGGTCGATGAGGCGCGCCGAGGGGTCCTCCTGGGGGTTTGCCGTGTAGAGGCCCTCCACGTCGGAGCAGATGACGTACAGGTCGGCGCCCACGAGCGCGGCCACCAGTGCGCCGAGCATGTCGTTGTCGCCAAAGGCGAACTCCGCGGTGGAGACGGTGTCGTTCTCGTTGACCACCGGGACCGCGCCGAGCTCGAGCAGCCGCGCGAGCGTCGTGCGCGCGTTCAGGAAGCCGTCGCGGTCCATGACGTCGCGCCGGGTGAGAAGGACCTGGGCGCAGGGGATCTGCCGCTCCGCGAGGACGTCGGCGTAGGCCTGCGTGAGCCGGGCCTGACCGGCGGCGGCGCAGGCCTGAAGCGTGGCCATGTCGCTCGGTCGCGCGTCGAAGCCGAGGATGTCGCGTCCCGCCGCGGCCGCGCCGGAGGAGACCACGATGACGCGCGTCCCCTCGGACACGAGGGCGGCCACCTGGTCGCAGAGGGCGCGGATGAAGCGGCGGTCGAGCGCCCCCTCGGCGTCGACGAGCGTCGACGAGCCGATCTTGGCGACGATGAGGCGTTCCGACGCCATGTCAGGACTCCCCCTCCCCGTCGAAGATCCCCTCGTCCTTCTCGTCCTCCTTGATCTCGTCGAAGTCGCGCGCGTCGTCTTTGCCCTCGAAGGTGAAGGCGAGCTCGAGGATGCGCACCTCGTCGCCGGTGACGGCGCCGGCCTTGGCGAGCGCGTCGTCGAGGCCGCAGCGGTCGAAGCGGTGCTGGAGGTAGGCCACGGCCTCGTCGTTGTCCCAGTCCGTCTGGATGACCATGCGCTCCACTTGCGCGCCGGTGACGCGCCAGGCGTGGCGCTCCTCTCGCCGCACGGTGATGCGGCGGTCGCGGCGCTCGCGCTCGCGCTCCCAGCGCTCGGTGAGGTCGAGGGCGGGGCCGGTTTCGGCGGCCTCAGCCCTCAGGCGGGCCACCTCGGCGGCGCAGCTCGAGACGAGGGCGTCAAGGCCCGCGCCCGTGGCGGCGGAGACGGCAAAGAACTCGTGGCCGTCGGCCTCGGCGGCGGCGCGCAGGCGCTCCGTGGCGTCCTCGGTGTCGGGAAGGTCGCACTTGTTGGCAACGACGATCTGCGGACGCTGGGCGAGCTCGGCGGCATAGGCCGCGAGCTCGGCGTTGATGGTCTTGTAGTCCTCGACGGCGTCGCGACCCTCGTAGCCGCCCGTCACGTCCACCACGTGCAGGATGAGCGCGGTGCGCTCGATGTGGCGCAGGAACTGGTGGCCGAGGCCGCGCCCCTCGCTCGCGCCCTCGATGAGGCCCGGGACGTCGGCGGCGACGAAGGACTGGCCGCTCGCCGCGCGGGCGACGCCGAGGTTGGGGACAAGCGTCGTGAACGGGTAGTCGGCGATCTTGGGCCGCGCGGCGCTGATGCGCGCGATGATCGAGCTCTTCCCCACCGAGGGCATGCCCACGAGCGCCGCGTCGGCCATGAGCTTCATCTCGAGCTCGATCCAGTGCTCGCGCGCCGGCTCGCCCTTCTCGGCGAACGCGGGCGCGCGGCGCACGGAGGTGACGAAGTGGATGTTGCCGCGACCTCCCGCGCCGCCGGGCGCCACCACGACGCGCTCGCCGGGACGGGTGAGGTCCGCGATGTCATAGGCCGGCGTCTGCGTCTCCGGGTCGAGCTCGCGGATCACGGTGCCAACCGGAACGCGCAGCACGAGATCGGCGCCGTCCTTGCCGTGGCGTCGCGCGCCCTGGCCGTGCGTCCCGCGCTCGGCGCGGAAGTGGTGCTTGTAGCGGTAGTCGATGAGCGACGAGAGCTGCGGGTCGGCCTCGACGATGACGCTGCCGCCGCGGCCGCCGTCGCCGCCGTCGGGCCCGCCCTTGGGGACAAAGGCCTCGCGGCGGAAGGACATACAGCCCGCGCCGCCGTCTCCGCCGCGCACGTTGATGTGGGAAAGGTCGGTGAACGTGTTCTCCACGTGAGCCTCCTCTGGTCGAGCTTACATGGTACGGCAACTGGTCTAACGCGTCCAACGTCGCACTTTCGCGCGCGCTTTCCACTCACGGTTCCGATGCCATCCGCCTTCGGCTGACGCCAGGGCGATTGTGTGCAACATCTTTGATGCTAACGAGCGGCACACGACAGCGAGAGGCCGTTATCTGCTCTAGATCTGCCTGAATCCGAACGATCTTCTCTGTTGTGTGCAGCATCTTTGATGTCGTAGAACACTCAACATAAAAAGTTTTGCACACAACCCAGAATAACATGGGGATAATCGGGGCGAGAAGAACGCGGAAGGCCCTTTTGCACACAAACGAGATTTTGCACCTCAGCCCTGGGCACCTCACGGCTCGTGGAACGTGCCGCTGCTGAGTGGGTCACGCGGCCAGGGCCATAATCCGGATTTGGGTCAGTGGCAAGGGGCGCCTATTGAACCGCGCCACAAAAAGAGCCCCGGTCCGAGGACCGGGGCCGAGTCGTGCGCGATGTGCCGAGCTCTTACGCCTCGCGGACGTGCACGCGGTGCTTGACGCCCTTGGTGAACTCGACGGTGCCGGCGGTGAGGGCAAAGAGGGTGTCGTCCTTGCCGATGCCCACGTTGTCACCGGGGTGGATGTGCGTGCCGCGCTGACGGACGAGAATCTCGCCGGCCTTCACGGTCTGGCCGCCGTAGCGCTTGGTGCCGAGACGCTGGGCGTTGGAATCACGGCCGTTGCGGGACGAGCCGAGGCCCTTCTTGTGTGCCATGGTGGTACCTGCCTTCTATCTGCAGAGACGAGAACTTAAGCGGGGAGCTCAACGACCTTGATCTTGGTGAGGCTCTGACGGTGGCCGTTGGCGCGGTGATAGCGCTTGCGCTTCTTGAGCTTGAAGACGAGAATCTTCTCGCCCCTGAACTGCTCGAGAACCTCGGCGGTGACGGTCTTGTCCTGAAGCGGGGCAGAGCCAACGATGGTCTTGTCGCCGTCGTTGAGGAGAAGGACGGGGAGCTGGACCTTGTCGCCAGGCTGCGCGTCGAGCTTCTCGACGTCGATGACGTCGCCCTTGGCAACCTTATACTGCTTGCCACCAGTTGCTACGATTGCGTACATGTGCGAAACCCTTCATTGCTGGCGTGAATGCAACAGTTGCTTATATTACTAGCAGCGCCTTGGCTCGTCAACAGGATAGTTGCCGTGACCTGCGGATTCCGCAAGGGAAAAGACGGAGCGCAGGCCGCGCCGAGGTGATGCGACCTTGCTCAGGATAATGGTGTCCCGTCCTTCTCGCAAAACGGTCCAAAAGGTTCCACAAGACGCCCACTTTCCTCGTGGGCCTGACCCACGCGGCGCACGCGCGGCGCGGCGACGCGGGGCAGCCCCAAGACGTCCGTCGCGGCGTCGAGAAGGACCTGGGGCCGCAGGGCGCAGCCGGCGAGGCGCGTCTCGACGGACAGCTCCACGCCGCCGTCGACGTCGCGCGCCTCGAACCCCGCGAGGGTCGCCGCCACGTCCACGCGCTTTTCCTTCTGGCCTCGCAGATAGGTGAGCTCTCCCCTCTCGCGCACGGCCTCGACGGCGCGCGCGATCTGCGCCGCGTCGAAGGCGCACCCGGGGGCCGCGACCTCCCACGAGGACCGGTTCAGCCAGGCCTCGAGCGCGGGCAGCCTGCCGGGCACGTAGGCGGCGCGCACGGGCTCGAGGGCCGACGGCGTGGCGGCGCGCAGGAGCGCGAGCGCCTCGTCCGCGTCCAGGCGCTCGGTGAGGCGCAGGTCAAAGTACTCGCACGTGGAGCTCGCCCCCACGGGAAGGGCGCTCGTGAACTGAATGCGCACACGCCGGGCGAAGCCGTTTCCCACCGAGAAGGGCAGGCGCGCGCGGCGGATGCAGCGCTCCACCGTGGCTATGAGGTCTAGGTGACCGAGAAACGCGAGCCGGCTGTCCTTGACGTACTCCACGCGCAGGCGCGGCAGCTCCGCCTTGACGGGCAGGTCCTGCGGCCGGGCGTCGGTCGGCTGCGGCCTCGATCCGCTCATGAGCGCACCCCCTGGATGACGTTGTGGACGCCGAGCGCGGGACAGACGCCGCACCCGGTGCAGCTCGTGCGCGTGCAGTCGGGCGTCGTGACGCCCTCGACCGCGCGCAGCCACTCGCGCTGCAGGAACCCCTTGGAGACTCCGGGCGAGGTGTGGTCCCAGGGCAGGCGCGCCGAGAGCGGGAACTCCTCGCACGCCACGTCGGCGAGGTCGAGCCCGCACTCCGCGGCGGCGCGCTCCCAGAGCTCGAAGCTGAACTCGCTCGTCCATGCGTCGAAGGAGCACCCGAGCTCCCAGGCGCGCCGCACGAGGGCAAAGCCGGAGCGCCCCATCTTGGAGAGCGCGCCCTCGACGAGCGAGACGTCGGCGTCATGGTACGAGACGCGGATCGCGCGGTCGCGGATCTCGTGGAGCAGGAGCTGCTGGCGGCGGCGCACCTCGTCGGGGTCGAGCTGGCCGCACCACTGGAACGGCGTGAACGCCTTGGGCACGAGGACGGCCACCGAGATGGAGACGGACACGCCGCTCTTGGCCCCGCGGCCCACTACCTCGCGCCCGATCTCGAGGACGCGCTCGGCCATGCGCGCGATGCCGACGACGTCCTCGTCGGTCTCGGTGGGAAGGCCCATCATGAAGTAGAGCTTCATCCGACGCCACCCCGCCTCGAAGGCGTTGCGCGCGGCCGACTCGAGGTCCTCCTCGGTCACGTTCTTGTTGATGACGTCGCGCAGGCGCTGGCTGCCGGCCTCCGGCGCGAAGGTAAGCCCGCCCCGCTTGCCGCCCGCGACCGCGGCCGCCATGTCGACGCCGAAGGAGTCGAGGCGCTGGGACGGGATGGACACGCGGATGCCCTTCCCCTCGAGCTCGGCGTTCATGCCGCGCAGGATCTCCTCGCACTGCGAGTGGTCGGTCGTGGAGAGCGAGGTGAGCGAGACCTCGTTGTGCCCGCTGGAAAGAAGTCCCTCGACGCCGCACGAGACGACTTGCGCCGCCGGCCGCTCGCGCACGGGCCGGTAGGTCATGCCCGCCTGGCAGAAGCGGCAGCCGCGCGCGCAGCCGCGCAGCACCTCGAGGGAGAGCCGGTCCTGGACGATGCCCATGTAGGGCACGATGCGCTGGGCCACGGCGTCGGTGGCGGCAAAGTCGTTCACGCAGCGCTTGCGCACGACCTCGGGCGCGGCCTCCCCCGCGCGCGGCACGGCGTAGCCCCAGCGCGTCGAGGCCTCGTCGACGCGCACGTCGTAGAGGGAGGGCACGTAGGTGCCCGGCACGGTGGCGAGGCGGCGCAGCAGCTCCGCGCGCGCGACCCCCTCGGCGCGGGCGTCGCGGATGCAGGAGCAGACCTCGACGATCGACTCCTCGCCGTCGCCGAGCAGCACGGCGTCGAAGACGGCCGCGAGCGGCTCGCAGTTCCAGGCGGAGGGTCCGCCCGCGAGGACGATCGGGTCGTCCTCGTCGCGCTCGGCGCTCGTGAGCGCGATGCCGGCGAGGTCGAGCGTCTCGAGGACGTTGGTGGCGATGAGCTCGTGGGCAAGCGTGAAGCCGATGGCGTCGAAGGAGGCGAGCGGCGCCGCGCCCTCGAGCGAGAGCAGCGGCACGCCGTGCTCGCGCATGAGCCCCGCCATGTCCTTCCAGGGGAGGTAGCAGCGCTCGCAGCTCATGCCCTCCTGGGCGTTGACCTGGTTGTAGAGGATCGCGACGCCGAGGTTGGGCTGGCCCACCTCGTAGACGTCGGCGTAGACCATGCAGAGGTGGAAGGGGCCGTCCTGGTCGGACACGGCGCCCCACTCGTGGTCGAGGTAGCGCGCCGGGTGCTCGACGTGCGGCAGCAGCGGCTCGAGCAGGTGAAAGAGGTTCTCGCGGCGCGCCCTCATGAGCGGCCCCCGCCGATGGTGACGTAGCACTCGTCCGCGGGCGCCGGGTCGAGAAGGACCTGCTGCCGGGCGTCGCCCGGCGACGGCGCCTGGCCGCGCTCGGCGCGCGGGGCGTCCTCGAGCTCGAAGCGCAGGCGCAGCGCGTTGCCGGTGGCCAGGGTGCCGCCGTAGCCGATCCCGGCCTTGAGAAGGGCGCCGACGCCCGGGACCGCGCCCACGACGGCGCGCGCGACGGCGCGCCAGACGAGCCCTCCCGCGATCACGCCGCCAAGCTCCGCCGCACGGGCGGGCTCGACGTCGCGCCCGTAGGCGGCGGCGAGGTCGAGCGCGAGCTTGGCCTGGTTGGCGCACATGACCGGGAAGTCGGACCCGGGGATGAGGCTGATGGCGCCCACGACGGCGTTCTCGGCGGCGCAGCGCGCCACGAGGGAGTCCGCGACGGCGCGGCGGCAGAACGGGAAGCAGGCCGCGAGGGCGAGGGGCTTCTCGCATGCCGAGGCGAGCCATGCCGCGAGCCGCTCGGGCAGGGCGTCCGCGCTCGAGGAGGCGATCACGCCGACGAGCCTCTCCGCCTGCTCGGGCAGGTCGAGGCGCGGGGCGTCGAGCGCGCCCTCCACGACCACGCCCACGCTCACGCCGGAGCGGGCGTAGGACTCGACGAGCCCGGCGCACGGCCGGTCCCCGGCGAGAACGAGCGCGACGTCGGGCGCCTCGGAGGCGGCGTGCGCGGGCTCGAGCCCCAAGACCTCGACGACCGCGCCGGGACGCTGGGGAACCAGCGCGCCCTTGACCGCGAGGGCGGCGTCGCGCGGGCACGTGGGGTCCACGTGCACGCGCAGGGCGACGCGCTCGTCGCGGCCCCGCAGCGCGCTCCTGCCCGACGAGAGGACGTCCAGGATGCGCCCCGTCGTCACCTTCTTGGCCATGGACGGCCTCCTCTCCCCCGCGCGGGCTGCGCCCGGCGCGGCCTAGGCAACCTTCTGGCGATGATGCCACACGGACTGTACCACGCCCACGGCGGCGAGCTGCGTCACCATCGAGGACGAGCCGTAGGTCATGAAGGGCAGCGGGATGCCCGTGATCGGCATGATTCCTATGCACATGCCCACGCTCTCGAGGACCTGGAAGGTCCACAGAGCGGCGCAGCCCACGAGGATGAGCTTGGAGAACGTGGACTCTACCTTCATGGCAAGAAGGACCGTGGCCAGGATCATCCAGGCAAACAGGGCGAGAAGGACCACGGAGCCCACGAAGCCGAACTGCTCGGCGTACGTCGCGAAGATGAAGTCGGTCTGGGCGGCGGGCAGAAAGCCCGAGAGCGCCTGGGAGGCGTTGCCGAAGCCCTTGCCGAGCAGGCCGCCGGAGCCGATGGCGATCATGGCCTGCTGCAGGTTGTAGCCGTCCTCGGTGGCGGTCCCCTCGGGGTCGAGGAAGACCGTGAGGCGCGCGAGCTGATACTCCTGGAGGATGTGGGGCAGGCCCTCGATCTGGGAGGTGATGATGACGAGCGCCGCCACGCCCACGATGAGCGCTATCGTGGCCAGGATCCAGCCGCGCGGGGCGCCGCTGCAGATGATGATCGTGGCGCCGGTGAAAAAGATCATGAGGCCGGTGCCGAGGTCGGTCACCAGGATGAGCAGAAGCGGGATGAGCAGCGTCCCGCAGAGCCGCGCGTAGTCGCGGAAGGAGTCGATCTTGCCGTTGTACTGGGCGCAGGCGGAGGCCATGAGCGCGATGATGGCGAGCTTGCCGGGCTCGGAGGGCTGGAAGCGCAGCGGGCCGATGTGCACCCAGCCGAGGCCGCCCAGGCCTCCCTCGACGCCCAATCCGGGCACGAGCGGCAGCGCGAGCAGGACGCACGAGACGACGAAGAGGGCCGTCGTGAGGTTTGCGAGGTTGCGGTAGTCGTAGCGCCAGATCACCACGGCGGCGACGATCCCCAGGCCCATGCCCGCCACGTGGCTGAACAGGCTCACGGTGCCGAGCGCCAGCGCGCAGGAGAGCATGGTGATGACGCTCAGGATCAAGATGAGCAGCGTGGGGATGAGCTGGGTGAGGTAGACGCCCTGGAGCGGCCCCTTGCGGCCCACGTGCGACGAGCCCGAGCCGGAGCCCGCGACGTGCTGCGCGAGTGAGGAGAGCGGCCCCCTGCTCGTTCCGGGACCGGTGATGTCGTGTGCCACGGTGCCTCCTTAGTCCACGTTGGTCGTCGTGGCGGTCGAGGTGTCGGGCTGGCCGTAGATCGCGCCGAACACGTCGCGGACGACGAGAAGCGCGGCGGCACCGCCGGACAGGGCGCCGTCGAGGTTGGCAAAGACGACGTACTTGGGGTCCTCGGCCGGGCCGTAGGCGCCGAACCAGGCGATGTTGCGGTCGAGTGTGATCTGCTCGCCGGTACCCGTCTTGCCGTGGACGGTGATGTCGAGGTTGGTCCAGTGCGAGGTCTGCGTGGGGTCCTCCTCGTAGACGACGCCCCACATGCCGCGCGCGACGATGTCGCGGAACGCCTCGTCCTCCTGGACGTCGCGGATCTGCTCGGCGCGGTACTCGGAGACGAAGCCGTCTCCCATGCGCGACCGCACGCCCTTCATGACGTGGGGGCGCCAGACCGGCCCCTTGTTGGCGAGGCTGCAGTAGGCGCACGCCATCTGCAGGCAGGTCACGAGCAGGTCGCCCTGGCCGATGGCGATGTTGCAGTTCTCGCCGGGCTGCCAGGTGGCGTCCTCGTCGGAGTAGCCGAGCTCCTTGTAGTAGTCCCACTTCCACGCCGCGTCGGGGACGCGCCCGACCTCCTCGCCGGGCAGGTCGATGCCCGTGGCCGAGCCCAGGCCGTAGCGGCGGAACGTCTCCTGCATGCCCTCCGACCCGGCATTGTAGAAGCCCTTGCCGATCTCGTAGAAGACGACGTCGCAGGAGTAGGTGATGCCGCGGACGAGGTCGGTGGCGCCGTGGCCGTTGTCCCACCAGCACTTCATGCCAAACTCGTCGTTGGGGTTGCCCGACCAGGTCCACCAGCCGGTGCAGTACCACGACGAGGAGGCGGTGGCGATGCCGTTGTCGAGCGCTGCCATCGTGGTGAGGGGCTTGATGACCGAGCCCGAGGCGTACTGGCCCGCGATGGCCCGGTTGAGCATGGGGAAGTTGGCGTCCTCGGCCTGCAGGGCGTCCCAGTCGGAGGTGGAGATGCCGCCGACGAAGACGCTGGGCGAGAAGGTCGGGTAGCTCGCCATGGCGATGACCTCGCCGTTGGTGCAGTCGAGCGCCACCACCGAGCCGGCGACGGCGTCGTAGCCCTTCTTGCGCTGCTCCGCGAGCACGCGGTCGATCGACTCCTCGGCGGCGCGCTGGACGTCGATGTCGAGCGTCAGGACGAGGTCGGAGCCGCTCTGCGCGTCAAAGCCGGAGGACTGCTCGCCGGTCACGTTGCCGTGCGCGTCGACGTAGACGACCTGCTCGCCGCGCACCCCCTGCAGGACGCTCTCGTAGCGAGCCTCCACGCCGGTCTGGCCGACGACGTCGCCGGAGCGGTAGCTGACCTGGCCCTCCGCCGCCTCGGCGCTCGCGTCGAGCTGGTCCTGCGTCACGGTGCCGGTGTAGCCGACGACGTGCGCGGCGAGCGAGCCGTGCGGGTAGGAGCGCTGCGAGCGCGTCTCGATGCTGACGCCGGGGAAGACCTCGGGGTGCTCCCCGATGTAGGCGACCACGCGCCGTGACACGTCGACGGAGATGGTGCGCAGGCTCTGGT
The DNA here is from genome assembly GCA_944320385.1 of uncultured Atopobiaceae bacterium. Taxonomy (GTDB): domain Bacteria; phylum Actinomycetota; class Coriobacteriia; order Coriobacteriales; family Atopobiaceae; genus Thermophilibacter. Next base: position 14,685 of record CALUHH010000021.1, read on the forward strand.
AGCCCTGCGTGGTGTCCTGGAGCTTGCGGCGCACGGCCTGCGTGGGCATGCCGATCAAGTTGGCGAGCAGGGCGACCTCGATGTCGTCGTCGAGGACGTCCGCGACGGCCGTCACGGTGAGGCTGCTGCGGTTGGTGACGATCTCGTTGCCGTTGCGGTCGAGGATGCGGCCGCGGGGCGCCTGCGTGTAGATGGTGCTGGTGCGGTTTGACTCGGCCTTCTCCGCGTACTCGTCCGCGGAGACGAGCTGCATGGTCCACAGGCGTGCGAGAAGGACCGAGAAGATCCCGCCGACCGCCACGGCGAGGCCCACCAGGCGCGAGGAGAGGGTCTTCTCGCTCGATGAGTCGGACCCGCCCGAGGCGCGCGGCGAGGCGCCGCCGATGTCGAGGGTGAAGGCGCCCTCGGAGCGCCCGAAGACGATGAAGACGACGATCAGCGCCGCCGCGAGCACGAGGCAGACGATGATGATGACGAGGGAGAGGTCCATGCAGCGCCCCTACAGGCCACGCCTGGTGAAGTGGGTGCCGCGACCCGCCCCCGCCTTGAGCGACCCCGCGCCGCCGATCCCCGGTCCGGAGACGCGGACGCGGGAGTAGTAGTAGGCAAACGGGACGAAGAAGACGACGGTCAGCAGCGCCGCGGGCAGGGCCCGGAAGATGACGACGTCAATGATCGAGCTCGCCTGCCCCACGAGAAGCATGGCGAGGTGGTAGACGAGAGAGACGCCGAGCGTGGCCGCGCAGAAGAGCCCCATGGCGGAGCCGAGGTCGCCGGCCATGCGATTGCGCTGCTCGAGCCCGAGGCAAAACGACGCCACGGTGAGGCAGAAGGCCATGAGGCCGATGGGGGTCGTCGAGGAGAGGTCGAAGAGCAGGCCCGAGACGAAGCCTGCCACGACCCCGCGCGTCCCGCCGACCTGCATCGCCACGCAGGCGGAGAAGATCAGAGCGAAGTTGGGGTGCCCGCTTCCCAGCGCGACGTTGGGGGCGAGGGCGAGCTGGAGCACGAGGCACAGGACGGCCAGCACGATCGCGTCGCGCGTCTCCCTGCCCCTGTCTGCGACCTGCATGCGTCTCCCCCTTCCCTATTCCGCGGAGCCCGCGGCGTCGTCCTCGGTCGCGTCATCGCCGGAGCCGGCGGCGGGCGCCTGCTGGTCCTGCGCGTCGGCGGCCGCGATGTCGTCGGCCGTGGCGCGCTGGCCCTCGGTGAGCGAGGTGATGACGAGGACCTCCTCGTAGTTCTCGGCATGCGAGAAGGGCTCGACGATGACGTCGAGGTACAGTGCGCCCGGCGCGCTCTCGACGCTCGTCACCTCGCCGAGCGGCAGGCCCTTGGGAAAGACGCCCCCGAGACCGCTCGTGACCACGACGTCGCCGACCTCGACCTTCTGGTCGGAGCCGATGAGCGAGAGCGTGAGCTGGCCGGTGACCGAGCCCGTGAGCATGCCCTGGACGCGGCTCGACTGGATCATCGCGGAGATCGAGGAGTTCTCGTCGGTGAGCAGGCGGACGGTAGACGAGTTGAGGCCGCTCTCAACGACCTGCCCCACGACGCCGCTCGAGGCGGTCACCGGCATACCGGCGTTGACGCCGGTGGCGGTGCCCTTGTCGATGGTGACGGTGCTGCTCCAGGTGTCGACCGAGCCAGAGATGATGCGCGCGGCCGTGGACTGGAGGTCGTAGGCGTCGCGCAGGTCGAGGAGCCCCTGGAGGCGCTCGGCGGTCTGAGCGTCCTCCTCGAGCTCGACCATGCGGGCCCTGAGCTCGTCGTTCTGGGAACGGAGCTCGGAGAGCGTCTCCTGGTCGGCGGTCAGGTTGGTGACGACGTTGCCGATGCCGCGGAAGGGCGCGGCCACGGTTGCGCCGAGGTAGCGCACAGGCGAGGTCACGGTCTGGAAGGCGCTGCGCGCCACGGAGAGCGGGCCCTCGTCACCCATGCGGCTGCTCACGGTGAAGAGGGCGAGCGAGATGACGACGCACGCCACGAGGGCGCGGCCGCCGCTCGACTGTCTGCTGTTGGAGAGCGCCGACCGCTGCGGCCGGCCCGGCGGGGTGAGCGGCATGCTCGCCTAGTTCGCGGTCTGGACGAAGCCGCCGGAGAGCGCGTTGGCCTCGAGAACCTTGGCGCAGCCGTTGACGACGTTCTCGAGGGCGGTCGGGCTCACGTTGACCGGGACGCCGGTCTCCTCGCGCAGGCGCTGGTCGAGCCCGCGCAGCAGGCCGCCGCCACCGGTGAGGAGGATGCCGTAGTACATGAGGTCGGAGGCGAGGTCGGGCGGCGTGACGTCGAGCGCGTCCTTGACGGCCTTGGTCACCTCGTCGAGCGGGCGGTCGAGGGCGCGGCGGATCTCCTCGCTCTCGATGCGGACCGACTTGGGCAGGCCGCTCATGACGTCGCGGCCGTTGACCTCGACGTCGAGCTCCTCGGCGAGCGGCGCGGCGGAGCCGACCTTGATCTTGATGTCCTCGGCGGTGCGCTCGCCGATGGAGAGGTTGTAGGCGTCGCGGACGTGCTGGAGGATCGTCTGGTCGAACTCGTCGCCGGCCGTGCGGATGGACTGGGAGACGACGATGCCGCCCATGGAGATGACGGCGACCTCCGTGGTGCCGCCGCCGATGTCGACGACCATCGAGCCCGTGGGGTCCTCGATGGGGAGGTCGGCTCCGATGGCGGCCGCCATCGGCTCCTCGATGAGGTAGGCCTGGCGGGCTCCGGCGGAGATCGTGGCCTCGAAGACGGCGCGCTTCTCGACGGAGGTCACGCCCGAGGGGACGCACACGACGACGCGCGGGCGCGGGGACCAGGGGTAGTGGTGCCCGCGGGCCTTCTCGATGAAGTAGCGAAGCATGACCTCGGTGACGTCGAAGTCGGCGATGACGCCGTCCTTGAGCGGTCGCTCGGCGATGATCGAGCCGGGCGTGCGGCCGATCATGCGCTTTGCGTCGGCGCCGACGGCGAGCACGCGGCTCTCGCTCTTATCGATGGCGACGACCGAGGGCTCGTTGATGACGATTCCCTGGCCGCGCACGGCGACGAGGGTGTTGGCGGTGCCGAGGTCGATGGCGAGGTCACCGCCGTACTCGCCGAAGAGAGAATCAAAGAGTGACATGGTCCGCCCTAGTTCGTTGAGGTGGTTCCGGACAGGTCCTGGGAGCGGTACTCGGGCGTGACGTCGGCGACCTTCCAGCCGACGCCGTCGCGGCGCATCGTGATGGTGTAGTCCATCTCGCCGCCCGCCGAGAGGGTCGCCGTGAGGTGGACGGTGGACTCGCTCATGGAGCGGTCGCAGGCGTTGATCGTGACGGTGGCGTCCGTGGGCAGGACGTCGGAGACCTCCTGGAGCGTGACGTCAGAGGTCCCCGCGACCATGTACTCGGCGATGTCCACGCCGTCAGCCTTGGCGCCGAAGAGACGCTCGGCGACGGTCTCCTGCGTGGGCCAGCCGTAGCCGCGGACGTAGGCGAAGACGCCGGCGCCCACAGCGAGCAGCAGCACCACGAGGATGGCGATGAAGACCTTGAGGCCGGTGTGGCGGTGCTTGCGGCGGACCTTGCGCTCCTTCTTGTCGGCGGCCATGAGGTCCTCCTCGGTCACCGAGAAGAAGCCGGTGTCCTCCGGGGAGGGCATGAGCTCGCCGGACTCCCCCGTGGGGTCGAGCGGGTCGTACGTGCCGTAGCCGGCCGCGGCGAGAAGGGCGTCGGTCTCGGAGGGACGGCGCTCGGCGAGCGCCGCCATGGCCTTGCGAGCCGCGTCGTAGGAGGCCTGGGCCTCGGGAGAGAGCTGGTAGGTCCCGTCGGCGGTGGCGTGTGCGAAGGCGTCCACGGCCTCGCTCATGCGGTTGGCCGCGACATAGGCCAGGCCCAGGTCGCACCAGATCTTGTTCTGGCTCTCGAGGGGCGTGGTGAAGTCGAGGGCGGTGCGGTACGCCTCGACGGCGTCGACGGCGCGGCCGAGCCTCATGAAGCAGCTGCCGAGGCTCGAGAGCGCCACGGAGGGCGCGGGGTTGGCCTCGTCGATGGCGGCGCTGCGGTAGGCCATGCCCGCCTTGCGGACGTCGCCGAGCTGCTCATAGGCGGCGCCGAGCGCCATATAGGCCTTGTAGGGGGTGGCGTAGTCGGCGTCGGCCACGGCGTCGGTGAGGGCCTGGGCGGCATCCTGGGGACGCGACGCCGCGAGAAGGGCGCGGCCGCGGTTGCACTGGAGCGCGCCGCGCTTGCCGTACGCCGCGTCCGCGAGCGCGCCCTCGTAGGCGCGCGCGGCGGCGTCGAACTGGCCGAGCTTCATGTAGGCGTTGCCGAGAAGGTGGCACGCCTCGCCGTTGGCCTCGCCGGGCGCGAGCGCGCCGGAGAGCTGGGTGACGGCGCCGAGCCAATCGGAGTTCTGGTATGCGAGCCTGCCCGCTTCGTATGCCTGCTGATTCACTGTGCTCCTCCAAGACGTGGCGGTTGAGCGGCTAGTCGCCGAGGTGCTCAATCCTGATCGAGTTGATGACGTCGCCGGCGCGCAGCTCGCCGATCACCTCGGCGCCCTCTACGGTCTGGCCGAAGACGGTGTAGCCGGAGTCGAGGCCGTGCTGCGGCCCGAGGCAGAAGTAGAACTGCGACCCGGCGGAGTCGGGGTCGGCGGAGCGCGCCATGGCGAGCGCGCGGTCCTCGTGCGAGTTGCGCGGGTTGAGGGTGAACTCCTGGCGGATGCGGTAGCCCGGACCGCCGGTGCCGGGACGGCCCGTGGGCCCGACCTTGCCGGCGGCCACGTCGGCGGGGGTCATCTCGCGCGTGTTGGGGCAGCCGCCCTGGATGACGAAGCCGGGGACGTAGCGGTGGAACTTGAGGTCGTCATAGAACCCGGCGGAGGCGAGCTCGCAGAAGTTGGCAACGTGGACGGGGGCTCCGGCGCCGTCGAGGCGCACCCGGATGGTGCCCCGGGAGGTGTCGAAGACGGCGACCTCGTCCCCAACGACCTGATAGGTCGGGGTATAGAGCGGGTCCTGAATGAATCCCATGAGCCCTCCTGTCACGGGCGCACGCCAAAGCGCGCGCTTCCTACAACTCAATGATTCTATCAGGAAGCGCGTGGTTTCACATATTCGGCAGAGAAGGGCGGGGCCTAATCCTGTGTTTGCACCTCGTCGAGCTTCCACTGCGCGTAGAGCTGCGCGAAGCGGCGCCGGTAGTCGCGGGAGGCGTTGACGCCGGAGAGGATCTCGTCGGAGTCCGACGGGGGGTCGTCGGAGGAGGCCGCGCACTCCCACGCGGCGCTCAGCGCGTCGCAGCGGTTCCTGAGCCAGTTCCCGAGCGTCGTGAGGTCCGCGAGAGCGTCCGGGTACGAGCCGTCATCGAGGGCGCTCAGGTCGGCGATCGCGTTGGACACGTCGAGGGAGACGGCCTGCGCGGCGTCGACCGCCGCGTCGAGCTCGTCGGGGGACATGTCCCCCGACACGCCCTCGGAGCGCAGGAGCTCCTCGCTCTGGTCGACGCGCTCGGAAAGCGCGCCGAGGTCATCGTGGGCCTGCTCCAGCGCGTCGGCGACGCTCGTCGAGGTGCCGGCGCCCGATTCGACGTCCTGGCCCGTCAGCGACTCTATGAAGCCGGGAAATCCCTGCATGGAGGTGTCCGCGGGGGTCGTCGTCGCCGTTCGGTTGGCCGAGGGGTCCCAGGGGTGCGTGATGAGCAGGGCGGCGCCGCCCACCACCACGACGGCGAGAAGGCCCGCGAGCACGAGCGCGCGCGCCCGCGGGAGGCGGTCGACGCGAAGCTCGGCCGCGCCGTCCTCGGGGGGGATCGCGCTCTCGACCCCATGGAGCGCACCCGCATCGCCGAGGGCATCCATCATGCCGGTGTTGCCGATCTCGGGAAGCTCTATGTCGCGCTTCCGGCGCTCGTCGCCCTTCTCGGCAGTCAGGGAGGTGCCGCACTTGGGGCACTCCGTGGCGCCGGGGGCCGCGAGCGCGCCGCAGGCGGGGCACCAGGTGGCCCCGCTCAGGGACATCTTGCGCGTGGTGTCGAGCGAGGCCCCGCAGCCCGGGCACACGAGGGCGTCGTCGGGCACGTGACGCGAGCACGAGGGGCAGATCATGATGCGCGGGCTCCCCCCTCGCCCGCGAGGCTGTCCAGAACGTAGGGAAGGATGCCGCCGCGGGCGAGGAAGGCCCCCTCCATTGGCGTGTCAACGCGGACGACGCACGTAAACCTCACGACGTCGCCGCGCGGTGAGGTCGCCGTGACCTCGACCTCCCTCGGTGCGGGAAGGCCGCCCGAGAGGTCGACGGGGGCGACGTCGAAGGTCTCGTCGCCGCGCAGGCCGAGCGTCTCCGCGCTCTGGCCCTCGGCGAACTGCAGCGGCAGGACGCCCATCTGGACGAGGTTGGAGCGGTGGATGCGCTCGAAGCTCTCGGCGATGACCGCCCTCACGCCCAGCAGCAGCGGTCCCTTGCCCGCCCAGTCGCGGCTCGACCCGGAGCCGTAGAGCTTGCCCGCCACGACCACCAGGGGCACGCCGGCGGCACGGTAGGCCTCGGCGGCGTCGAAGATGGGCGCGAGCTCGCCAGTGAGCAGGTTCTTGGTCCAGCCGCCCACGCGGCCGTCGGCCAGGGCGTTCCTGAGCTTGACGTTGGCGAAGGTGCCGCGCGCCATGACCTCGTGGTTGCCGCGCCGCGCGCCGTAGGTGTTGAAGTCGGCGCGCTCGACGCCGTGCTCGGTGAGATAGCGCGCCGCAGGAGAGTCGGCGGCGATGGAGCCGGCGGGAGAGATGTGGTCGGTCGTCACAAAGTCGCCGAGCAGCGCGAGCGCTCGGGCCCCACGCACCTCGAGGCGATCGCACGGGCGCGCGATCTCGAAGTACGGGGCGCGGCGCACGTAGGTCGAGTCCGGGTCCCAGACAAAGGTCGCGGATTGGGAGGACTCGATGGCGCGCCAGGTGGGCGACCCGTCGAGCAGGCCCTCGGAGCCCTCGGCGAACAGGCTCTGGTCGCAGTGCGCGACGAGAAGGGCCTCGATCTCGGCGTCGTCGGGCATGATGTCGGCGAGCATGACGGGCTCCCCGTTGGCGCCGAGGCCGACCGGCTCGGCCGTGAGGTCAACGTCCATGGTCCCGGCCAGCGAGTAGGCCACGACGAGCGCGGGCTGGCAGAGGTAGTTCTGGCTGACGTCGGGAGAGATGCGCCCCTCGAAGTTGCGGTTGCCTGAGAGGACGCTCGTGAGCTCGAGCTCGGCGGCGTGAGGCTTGAGGCAGGCCTTGATCTCGCCCGAGTTGCCGATGCAGCTCATGCAGCCGAAGCCGCACGTGAAGAAGCCGAGCTGCCGCAGCGGCTCGGCGAGGCCGCAGCGCTCGAGGAGGAGCTGGGTGGCGTGGCTGCCCGGCGCGAGGACCTTCTTGACCCAGGGGCGCGGGGCAAGGCCGCGCTCGACCGCGTGGCGGGCGACGAGGCCGGCGGCGACCATCATCGCGGGGTCGGTGGCGGTGGTGCAGCTCGTGATCGCGGCGATGGCGATGGCGCCGTGGCGCAGCGCGCCTACGCCCTCGACCTCGACGGCCTTAGCAAGGTCACGCCCAGCCGCGAGCGCGCTGGACTCGAAGCGCTCCTTGAGGCCGGAGACCGACACGCGGTCGTGCGGGCGTGAGGGGCCGGCGAGCGAGGGCTCGACGGTGCCGAGGTCGAGCTCGAGCGTGCGGGAGTAGGCGCGGCCCTCGGGTGCGCCGAAGACGCCCTGCTCCTCGAGGTATGCGCGTGCGAAGGAGAGCTCGCCGGCGTCGCGGCCCGCGAGGGCGAGGTAGCCGAGCGTCTCGTCGTCAACGGGGAAGAGGGTCGCCGTGGCGCCGTACTCGGGCGTCATGTTGGCGACGCAGGCGCGCTGCGTGGCGCTGAGGTCCGCGACGCCCGCGCCCGTCACCTCGACGATGGCGCCCACCACGCCCTCGCGGCGCAGCAGCTGCGCGACCGTGAGCGCGAGGTCCATGCCCGAGACGCCCGCTCCGAGGGCGCCGGAGAGGCGCAGCTCGACGACGGGGGGCACGAGCATCGAGACCGGCTGGCCGAGCGCCGCTGCCTCGGCCTCGATGCCGCCCACGCCCCAGCCGAGGACGCCGACGCCGTTGGCGGTCGTCGTGTGGGAATCGGTGCCCACGAGGGTGTCGAAGCACGCGTGGGCGTCGCCCGCGGCGAGCGCGTCGGTGGTCACGACGTCGCAGAAGCGCTCGATGTTGAGCTGGTGGCAGATGCCGCCGCCCGGGGGCACGATCTCGACGTTTTGGAAGGAGCGGCTCGCCCACTTGAGGAAGGCAAAGCGCTCGCGGTTGCGCGCGGCCTCGACCTCCTGGTTCTTCTCGACCGCGCAGGGGCTCTCCGCCTCGTCGGCGATGACCGAGTGGTCCACGACGAGGGTGCACGGGATCTGGGGGTTCACGAGCATCGGGTCGCCGCCGCGCTCGAGCATGGCGTCGCGCATCGCGGCAAAGTCGACGAACACGGGGACGCCGGTGAAGTCCTGGAAGAGCACGCGCGCCGGCATGAACTCGATCTCGTCGCCGGGCGCGCCCGCGAGCCCCGCCTCGACGACGGCGGCGGCCATGCGCACGGCGTCGTCGTCGGTCGCCGCGCGACGCACGACGTTCTCGAGAAGCACCACGAGGGCGCGGGGCAGGCGCTCGGCCCCGGGGATGCCGGAGACGACGGTCGCGCGGCGGCTCACGCCGCCGGCCTCGAGGGTGACGGGGCGGCGCGCAGCGAGGACGGCGCTGCGGAAGTCAGTGGTCACGGTCATGCTTTCCCTCCACTAGTCGCACGAAACGGGAGAAGCGCTCGCTCTTCTCGTAGGTGGCGAGCGAGCGCCGGTAGAGCAGGTTGAAGGCCGCCACGGCGACGAGTCCCGCCGCGACGATCACGACCCCCATGCTAGCGTCAAAGGACACGATCTCGAAGAAAGAACCAAACACCGTACACCCAAGCGCAACAATGCCTATGACGACGACGAGCAGCGCGGCACGAAGGGGCGTCAGGGGCTGCGAGATCCTCCATATGAGCGCGACGCCCACAAAGGCCACGAGCACGGTGCAGACCGTGGAGATCTCGTCGAAGGAGTGGCCGAGTGCGCGTCCCGCGACGAGCTCGGCGAGAAGGGCGGCGACGATCGCGGCCGAGGCGGGCAGCGACCGCGCGAGCACGTTGGCGAGGAAGCTGCCGCGGACGAGGTCGTGGTTGGGCTCGAGCGCGAGCACGAACGACGGGATGCCGATGATCGCCGTCGAGAGCAGGGACATCTGGATGGGGATGAACGGGTACGGCGGCATCACGATGCACACGATCGCCAGGACCGCCGTGAAGACGGTCTTGACCAGAAAGAGCGAGGCGGAGCGCTGGAGGTTGTTGATCGAGCGGCGCCCCTCGGCCACGACCTCGGGCATGTGGGAGAAGTCGTTGTCCGCGAGCACGATCTCCGAGACGTTGCGGGCCGCGGCGGAGCCCGACGCCATGGCGACCGAGCAGTCGGCCTCGCGCAGGGCGAGCACGTCGTTCACGCCGTCCCCGGTCATGGCGACGGTGCGGCCGCGGCGGTGCAGGGCGCGCACGAGCTCGCGCTTCTGCTGCGGGGTGACACGTCCGAAGACGCGCGCCTCGTCGACGGCGGCGTCGAGCTTCTCGGGCGTGTCGAGGGTCGCGGCGTCGACGTAGCGCTCCGCGAGCGGGACGCCGGCGCGGGCGGCGATGGCCGACACGGTGCGGGGGTCGTCGCCGGAAATGACGCGCAGCTCGACGCCCTGTTCGAGGAAGAAGCGCATGGTGTCGGGGGCCGTGGCGCGAATCTCGTCGCGGATGGCCACGCAGCCGACCAGGCGGACGTCGCCGAGAAGAGCGTTGTTCTCGTCAAACCCCGCGGCCTCCCCCACCACCAGGACGCGCTCCGTGGCGTCGAAGGCGGTCGCGAGCGCGTCTGCCTCCCGAGTCCGGTCGCGGCCAAGGACGAAGGCGGCGGCGCCCATCACGAGAGCGCGACCGTCCGCGGTCACGCAGCCGGAGTACTTGCGGGCGGAGTCAAAGGGGACGGCTCGGTCGCTGGGCTCGGGCGTCACGCCGACCTCGTCGGCATGGCGCAGCAGCGCGAGGGCGGTCTCGTTTGCGTCCTCGGCGTTGGCGGCGGCGATCGCGGCCATGGCGGCCTCGACCTCGTCGGGCGTCACGCCCGGCGCGGCGGCAACAGAGGAGACCTCCATCTCTCCGGAGGTGATGGTGCCGGTCTTGTCGAGGCACAGCGTGTCCACGCGCGCGAGCGTCTCGACGCAGTAGGCCTGCTGCACGAGCACCATGCGACGGCCCAGCCGGAAGGTTGCGATGGCGAGCACCGACGAGGTGAGCAGCACGAGGCCCTGCGGGATCATGCCGATGACCGCGGCCACGGAGGTGAGGATGGCGTCCTCGAGCGTGCCCCCGTCCATGAGGAGGCTCCGCAGGAACAGTCCCAGCCCCAGCGGCACGAGGATGACCGTGCCCAGGCGGATGATGGCCTTGAGCGTGGCCTGGATCTCGGAGCGGACGGCCTTGACGTACTTGGCCTCGGCGTTGATGCGCGCCGCGTAGCCCTCTGCGCCCACGCGCGTCACGCGGGCGACGAGGCTGCCGGCGTCGACGAAGCTGCCCGAGAGCAGCTCGTCGCCCGGGCCCTTGGACACGGGCTTGGCCTCGCCGGTGAGGAGGCTCTCGTTCATCGAGACGTTGCCCTCGACGATCACGGCGTCGGCGGGCACCTGGTCGCCGTGCGCGAGGCGCATGAGGTCGTCGGCCACGAGCTCCGAGGGCGGCAGCTGCCGCTCGCCCGAGGCGCGGATGGCCGTGACCTCCTTCTGGGTGAGGATGGTGAGCTTGTCGACCATGCGCTTGGCGCGGATCTCCTGCGTGACGCCGATCACCAGGTTGGCGCCCACGACGCACATGAAGAGCATGTTGCGGTACTGACCCGTGAGCAGCACCAGGAGGGCAAGCGCGAGGTTCACCCCATTGAAGAGCGTGAAGGCGTGCTCGGAAAGGATCTGGCCGACCGACTTGGTCTTGACGTCGGTGTTGGCGTTGGTGCGCCCGTCGGCCACGCGCTCGGCGACCTCCTCGTCGGTGAGGCCCCGCAGGCCCGCGTCCTTCTCGTCTATCGTCATCGCTCCCCTCCCGGCGGTGAGTCATACGTTGGTCATTGTGCCACGGGGTCGCCCTGCCTAAACAAACCTTACGAAAAAGAGAGAAGCGTCGCCGGGTCGGCACTCACACAAACTCCAGGGCGCTTTGCTCGAGCAAAGCGAAAGGCGGAATGTGTCCTGCTGCATTTGCGCAGCTAGAAAGGTTGTCAAAGTGATGAATCTTCACCCTGCCCCGCCGTGCTCGTACATATCTCGTCGCCGTTTGCACGAGCACCCCAGGCCTGCTTTGGACGGGCATCTCTGCCCGGTTTTGCTATACTGTCCGATGCGCGCGCCCATAGCTCAGTGGATGAGAGCGTCTGCCTCCGGAGCAGAAGGTCGTGGGTTCGAATCCCCCTGGGCGCACCACGCCTGCCCGGCCCGGCCCGCCCCCTCGGCGTGCCGGGCCTTTTTCTCAGGCAGTGCGGCGGCCACGCCCCGTCCCCACCCAGCTGTAACCGCGCGGTCACACGCCCCGTGGTATCATCGCGCGATACGATTTTCACGAAGACACCTCACGGGAGACCCCATGATCGCAGTTGTCAAGAGCACCGCCACGACCGAGCAGCTCGACCACCTCGTCAAGTGGATCGAGGACCGCGGCTTTCGCACCAACGTGTCGCAGGGCGACAACGAGACGCTCGTCGGCATCATCGGCGACACCACGCAGATCGACCCCTTCATCCTCGAGAGCATGGACCTCGTCGAGCGGGTCCAGCGCGTCTCGGAGCCCTTCAAGCTCGCCAACCGCAAGTTCCATCCCGAGGACACGGTCGTCGACTGCGGCCACGGCGTGCTCGTGGGCGGCGGCCACTTCCAGGTCATCGCCGGGCCCTGCTCGGTGGAGGGCGACAACCTCATCAAGATCGCCCGCGCGGTCAAGGCTGCCGGCGCCACGATGCTGCGCGGCGGCGCGTTCAAGCCCCGCACCTCCCCCTACTCCTACCAGGGGATGGGCGAGAAGGGCCTCGACCTGCTGATGGAGGCCGGCGGCGAGCTGGACATGCCCGTCGTCACCGAGGTCATGGACCCACGCGACGTCGAGCTCTTCGTGAGCCGCGGCGTCGACGTCATGCAGGTCGGGGCGAGAAACGCCCAGAACTTCCCGCTGCTGCGCGAGCTTGGCCGCACGAACACGCCCGTCCTGCTCAAGCGCGGCATGTCCCAGACCATCGACGAGCTGGTCATGAGCGCCGAGTACGTCATGAGCGAGGGCAACGCCAACGTCATGCTCTGCGAGCGCGGCATCCGCACCTTCGAGACCCGCACCCGCAACACCTTTGACGTCAACGCGATCCCGGTCCTGCGCCACCTCACGCACCTGCCGGTCGTCGCCGACCCGAGCCACTCCACCGGCTACACGCGCTACGTGCGCGCGGCCGCCTACGCCGCCACTGCCGCCGGCGCGGACGCGCTCGAGATCGAGGTCCACGACTGCCCGTCGCAGGCCTGGTCCGACGGTGCCCAGGCACTCACGCCCGAGCAGTTCGCCGACGCCCTGCGCCGCATCGCCCTCATCCGCGACGCCGTCACGGCACCGATCGAGGAGGCGTAGATGGCAGACGAGAAGGACCTGGCGCCCGCACCGACCTTCGTCCCCGGACGCTGCGGCGTCGTGAGCCTCGGGCTCATGGGCGGCTCGTTCGCCAAGGCCTTCGCAGCGGCGGGCCGCGAGGTCTTTGCCTGGAACCGCACGCGCTCGACGCTCGAGCTCGCCATGATCGAGACCGTTGCCGGCGAGCTCGACGAGGAGACGATCCCCACCTGCGAGCTCATCGTCCTCGCCGGCTACCCCGCCTCCACGGTCGAGTGGCTCGAGCGCTACGCGGCGCTCGTCTCCCCCGGCGCCATCGTCATCGACACCGTGGGCGTCAAGCGTGTCATCTGCGAGCGCTGCGAGGCGCTCTGCGCGGGACTCCCCTTCACCTTCGTGGGCTGCCACCCGATGGCCGGCACGCAGTTCTCCGGCTTCGCCCACGCGCGCGCCACCATGTTCAGGGGCGCGCCGATGGTCGTCGTGCCGCCGCAGATGGAGGACCTCGCCCGCGCGAGCGTCCTCGAGCGCCTGAAGGAGCTGCTCGCGCCCTGCGGCTTCGGGAGCTTCACGCTCGCCACGGCCGCCGAGCACGACCGCGTCATCGCCTACACCTCGCAGCTCGCGCACGTGGTCTCCAACGCCTACGTCAAGAGCCCCACGGCCCGCAGCCACAAGGGCTTCTCTGCCGGCTCGTACAAGGACCTCACCCGCGTGGCGCGGCTGAACGCCCCCATGTGGACCGAGCTCTTCCTGGACAACGCGGACAACCTGAGCGCCGAGCTCGGGTGCGTCATCGAGAGTCTCCAGGCGTACAAGGACGCCCTCGACGCAGGCGACGGCGACCGGCTCGAGGCGCTTCTCGCCGAGGGTGACCGCATCAAGAGGGAGGTCGAGGGCAGATGACCGAGAAGGACCGCGAGGTCGCGAAGCGCGTCGTGCGCGTGAGCGCGGCGTCTGGTTCCTATGACGTCCACGTGGGCGCGGGCGTGATCGGCGAGGTCGGCGCCATCGCGCGCGCGGCGGCGGGCGGCGGGCGCTGCTGCGTCGTCACCGAGACCAACGTCGGCCCCCTCTACGCCGACGCCGTCGAGGCGTCGCTCGCCGCGGCCGGCTACGATGTCGCCGGGCGGCTCGTCTTTGCCGCGGGCGAGGAGCACAAGACGCTCGCGACGCTCGGCGCGCTGCTCGAGGGGCTCGCGGAGCGCGAGCTCACGCGCGACGACGTGGTCGTGGCGCTGGGAGGCGGCGTGACGGGCGACATGGGAGGGCTCGCGGCCGCGCTCTATCTGCGCGGCGTTCGCGTGGTGCAGGTTCCCACGTCCCTGCTCGCCATGGTCGACTCATCCGTGGGCGGCAAGACCGCCGTCGACCTGGCGGCCGGAAAGAACCTCGTGGGCGCCTTCTGGCAGCCCGCGGCCGTGGTCGCAGACGTCCGCTGCCTGCGCACGGTCCCGCGCGACCTGCTCGTCGACTCGGTCGGCGAGGTCGTGAAGCACGCGGTGCTCGCCGACCCCGCCCTGCTCGACGACCTCACCCGCGACCCGCTCGTCTCGGACGGGCTCGACGAGGGGCGCCTCGTGGACGTGGTCGCTCGCAACGTTGAGATCAAGCGCGACGTCGTGGACGCCGACGAGCGCGAGGCCGGACTGCGCCAGACGCTCAACCTCGGCCACACCGTCGGCCACGCGATCGAGGCGGCGAGCGGCTTTGCGCTCGGCCACGGCTCCTGCGTGGCGGCCGGCCTGTGCATCGTCGCGCGTGCGAGCGCCGCGGAGGGATGGTGCTCGGACGAGACGGCCGCGCGCATCGTGGCCGCCGTTTCGGCACAGGGGCTTCCCACGGGGACCGACCTTGCGACCGACGTGCTCCTCGGCTACATGGCGCATGACAAGAAGCGTCACGCTGACGCCGTCAACGTCGTGGTGCCGGAGCGCGTGGGCTCCGCCCGCGTCCGCCGCGTCTCCCTGGCGGAGCTCGCCGAGCTCGTCGACCTCGGGCGCGAGGGGGTGGGCGCATGAACGTGAGGATCCTGCCTGGCCAGCTCTCCGGCGAGGTCGTCGCCCCCTCCTCCAAGTCCGAGGCGCATCGCCTGCTCATCTGCGCAGCCTTTGCCCCCGGGACGACCGACGTCGCCTGCACGACGACCTCGGACGACATCGACGCCACCATCCGCTGCCTCGAGGCGCTCGGGGCGCGCATCGCGCGCACCCGCCTCGGCTTCCGGGTCCGCCCGGTCCCCGGGACCTCGGCGACCGACAACATCCCCGAGCCCGCGCGGGGCGCGACGCTCGACTGCGGCGAGTCCGGCTCGACGCTGCGCTTCCTGCTCCCCGTCGTCGCGGCGCTCGGCTGCGGCGCGCGCCTCTCCATGGCCGGGCGGCTTCCGCGGCGCCCGCTGTCGCCGCTCTACGAGGAGCTCGTCGCGCACGGCGTCGAGCTCGGCCCCCAGGGCTCGACGCCCCTTGAGGTCGCCGGCCGCCTGCGCGCCGGGCGCTTCTCGCTTCCCGGCAACGTCTCGTCCCAGTACGTGAGCGGCCTGCTCATGGCGGCCCCCCTGCTCGGCGCCCCCGTCGAGGTGCTCGTGAGCGAGCCCGTGGAGTCGCGCCCCTACATCGACCTCACCGTCTCGGCTCTCGCCCAGTTTGGCGTCGGCGTCTCCGAGGCGCCCGCGCGCACGGCGGACGGCCGGCTCGCCCGCAGCTACGTCGTGGCGCCGGGAGGGCTCGTCTCGCCCGGCTCCGTCACCGTGGGCGGGGACTGGTCCGGCGCCGCCTTCTGGCTCGCCGCGGGCGCGCTCAGCGAGAAGGGCGTAGCGGTGAGGGGCCTCGACCTCGCGAGCGCGCAGGGCGACCGCCAGGTCCTCGCCGCGCTGGCGCTGCTCGGAGCGCGCGTGCTCAGGCAGTCGAGCGGTGCCGCGTGCATGCTCGACGCCCCGCGCGGCCGCACGCTCTCTGTGGAGAGCTGTCCCGACCTCGTCCCGCCGCTCGCCGCCGTCGCCGCGCTCGCGCAGGGTGCGACGCGCATCACCGGCGCCGCCCGCCTGCGCCTCAAGGAGTCCGACCGTCTCGAGACCGTCTCCGCCGCGATCAACGCCCTCGGCGGGCAGGCGTGCGTCGAGGGGGACGACCTCGTCATCCAGGGCGTCGCGGCGCCGTCCGGCGGCGTCGTCGACGCGGCCGGGGACCACCGCATCGCCATGATGGCCGCCGTCGTCGCCACCCGTTGCTCCGGCCCAACGACAATTCTGGGCGCGGAGTGCGTCTCGAAGTCCTATCCCGCCTTCTTCGAGGACCTCTCCTCGCTCGGCGGCTACTGCGAAAAGGAGACCTGATGCCCTCTTCGTTTGGCACCGCCCTCAAAGTCAGCGTCTTCGGCCAGTCACACTCCCCCGCCGTGGGCTGCGTCGTCGAGGGCCTTCCGGCCGGCATGAAGGTCGACCTCGACGAGCTCGCAGCCTTCGTCGCGCGGCGCGCGCCCGGCCGCGACCCCTGGTCGACGCCCCGCCGGGAGCCTGACGCCCCGCGCATCGTCTCCGGCCTCAACACGCGGGGAGAGACCTGCGGGGCCCCGCTCGCGGCCCTCATCGAGAACACCAACACGCGCTCCGTGGACTACGCCAACATCGAGGCGGTCCCCCGCCCCGGCCATGCCGACTTCCCCGCCTGGGCCAAATGGCACGGCGCCCAGGACGTCCCGGGCGGCGGGCACTTCTCGGGCCGCCTCACCGGGCCGCTCTGCGTCGCCGGCGGCATCGCCCTGCAGTGGCTGCGCACGCGCGGCGTGACGGTGGCTGCCCACGTGGCCGAGCTGGCCGGCGTCGAGGACGTCCCCTTCGCTGCCCTGGACAACTCGCCCGTGGCCGCCGCGGCCCTTGCGGCCCAGATGGACGCCCTCGCCGACGGGCGCCGCGTGCCCGTCATCGACGCCGCGGCCGGCGATCGCATGGTCGAGGCGGTCATGGCCGCCCGAGCCGAGAAGGACACGGTCGGCGGCATCGTCGAGTGCGTCGCCTGCGGCCTGCCCGCGGGCGTCGGCTCCCCGATGTTCGACGGCATCGAGAACGTCATGGCGCGCGCCCTCTTTGGCGTGCCGGCGGTCAAGGGCGTGGAGTTCGGCCGCGGCTTCGGCGTCGCCCGCCTGCGCGGCACCCAGAACAACGACCCCTACGAGGTCCGCGACGGCGCCTGCGTGCCGGTGACCAACAACGCGGGCGGCATCCTCGGCGGCATCACGACCGGCGCCCCCGTCCTCGTGCGCTGCGCGATCAAGCCCATCTCGAGCGTGATGGTGGAGCAGGACTCCGTGGACCTCGAGCACATGGAGCCCGCCCGCCTCAAGGTCCACGGCCGCCACGACACCACCGCGGTCCTGCGCGCCGTCCCCGTCGTCGAGGCCGTCAGCGCCCTCGCCCTCGCCGACGCCCTCCTCGCCTGGCCCGCGCAGTGAGGTCCCCCGGGTCGTCGGCCGGCGGGCGGGGAGGTCCGGCGCTCAGACAGTCCTCGCCGCAAAGGACGCGGCTGCGGAACTCGCGGCGGACCTCCCCGCCCGCCGGCCGACGACGTGCACTTCCTCGCTTGTCGCAGGTCAATGACGGCTTCGGGAGCGCCCGGCCCATGAGGTCCGCCGCGAGTTCCGCAGCCGAGCGCAGCGAGGCGAGGACTGTCTGAGCGCCGGACCTCATGGGCCGGGCGCCCGGTACCCCAGCATTTCAGTGGAAGTAGCAAGAACACGGAGGAAGACATGGCTGAGCTTGTGGAGCTGAGGCAGGAGATAGACAGGATCGACCGGGAGATCTTCGCGCTCTTCTCGGAGCGGGCGAAGGTCGCCGAGGGCGTGGCGGAGTACAAGCGCGAGCACGGAATGCGCGTCTTCGACCCCGCGCGCGAGCGGGCCAAGGTCGCGGCTGCCGCGGAGGCGGCGCCGGAGGACCTTGCCACGTACGCGCAGGTGCTCATGGAGCTCCTCATGGAGGCGTCCCGGTCGCGGCAGCACGCCCTTCTCGGCGACGCGTCCGACGACCGCACGCTCGCGCTCATCAACGCGGCGCGGGCGGCCACGCCGGAGGTCTTCCCGCGCTCGGCTCACGTGAGCTGCCAGGGCGTCGAGGGGGCCTACTCGCAGATCGCCGCGGAGAAGATCTTCCGGCGTCCCGCCATCAGCTACTCCCCCACCTTCGACGGCGTCTTCCGCACCGTCGAGCAGGGGCTTGCCGACTACGGCGTGCTGCCACTCGAGAACTCCACGGCCGGGTCGGTCAACCAGGTCTTCGACCTCATGATGGAGCACTCCTTCTACGTGGTGCGCACGACGCGCGTGAAGGTGGACCACAGCCTGCTCGCGCTGCCGGGCGCCGAGCTCGCCGGCATCCGCGACATCTACAGCCACCAGCAGGCCATCAGCCAGTGCGCCGAGTTCCTCTCGGGCCTTCCCGACGTCCGCGTGCACGTGTGCGAGAACACCGCCGCCGCGGCGCGCAGCGTCGCCGAGTCGGGGCGCACCGACGTCGCCGCGCTCGCCTCGCACGCCTGCGCCGCCCTCTACGGCCTGAGCGCGCTCTCCTCGGGCGTCCAGGACCGGGACAACAACTACACGCGCTTCGCCTGCATCTCGCGCAACCTCGAGGTCTACCCCGGGGCCGACCGGGCCTCGTTCATGGCGGTGCTCCCGCACGAGCCCGGCGCCCTCTACAAGCTGCTCGCAAAGTTCTACGCCCTCGACGTCAACCTCCTCAAGCTCGAGAGCCGCCCGATCCCCGAGCGGGACTTCGAGTTCATGTTCTACTTCGACGTCGAGTGTCCCGCCGCCTCGCCGGAGTTTGCCTCGCTCGTCACGACGCTCGGCGGGCTCTGCCAGGAGCTCCGCTACCTCGGAAGCTACTTGGAGGTGCTCTAGGTGACCGCGGGCGAGAAGAACGTGGCGGCGGTGCCCTACGGACTCGTCGGGCACCCGCTCGGGCACAGCTGGTCGCCGCAGATCCACGAGCTGCTGGGGTCTGCCCCGTACGCGCTTAACGACCTCGCCGAGGATGAGGTGGCACCCTTTCTGAGCAGCGGGGCGTGGCGCGGGCTCAACGTCACCATCCCCTACAAGCGCCTCGCGGCCGAGCTCGCCGACGTGCGCTCCCCCGCCGTGGAGCGGCTCGGCGCGGCCAACACGCTCGTGAGGGACGCCGACGGCCGCATCGTGGCCGAGAACACCGACGTCCTGGGGTTTGCGTGGATGCTCGCCCGCTTCTGCCGCGAGCGCCTCGGCGCCTCGCCCCGCGAGCTGCTCGAGGGCAGGAAAGCCCTCGTGCTCGGCAGCGGCGGGGCCGGGGCCGCGGTCCGCGACGCCCTCGAGCACGCGGCCGGGGCGCGCGTCGTCACCGTCTCGCGTTCCGGCGATCAGACCTACGACACCCTCGCCGAGCGCCACGGCGACGCGGTCCTTCTCGTCAACGCCACGCCGGTGGGCATGTTCCCGCGCTGTCCCGCGTCCCCCGTCGACGACGGGACGCTCGCGCGACTCGGGGGCCTGAGGGGCGTGCTCGACGTCGTCTACAACCCCACGCGCACGGGGCTCTGCCTCGCGGCGGAGCGCCTCGGGCTGCCGAGCGAGAGCGGCCTTCCCATGCTCGTCGCGCAGGCGCTCTACGCAAGCGAGCTCTTTCAGGGGAAAGACCTCGACGACGCCCTCGTGGGCCAGATCGAGCGCAAGATCCTCGCGCAGACGGAAAACGTCGTGCTCATCGGCATGCCCGGCGCGGGCAAGACGACGTGCGGGCGGGCCCTCGCGCGCCTGCTGGGGCGCCCCTTCGTCGACCTCGACGAGGCGATCGCGCTCGAGACCGGGCGCGGCGCCGCCCAGATCATCCGCGAGGACGGAGAGGAGGCGTTCCGCGCCATCGAGACCCAGGTCACGGGCAGCTACGCGGCGCGGTCCGGCCTGGTCGTCGCCTGCGGCGGCGGCGTGGTCACGCGTCCCCAGAACCGCGACCTGCTGCGGCAGAACGGTCGGATCGTCTTTCTCGACCGGCCCATCGCGGAGCTCAGCTCGGAGGGGCGCCCGGTCTCTCAGGCCAAGGGCGTCGAGCAGGTGGCCGCGGAGCGCATGGGGCTCTACCGCGCCTGGGCGGACGTGACGCTGCCCTGCACGGGCTCGGCGGCCGGGGACGCCGCCCTTGCCCGACAGCTCCTCGGCCTCTAGGGCGCGTTCTTCTCGCCCGGCGGGTCCTTGTCCCACGGAGAGGGCAAGGAACTGCTCGAGCCGGCCCGACCCTGCCGCAAACGGCTCAATCGTGAGCGTTTGCTGTGCGGGCCTGCCGTCCGCGGCGCCACTCGGCGGAATGGGCCGTCCCGGGCGACGCGGCCCGTATACTGTGCTTTCGACAAACATGGCTAGTCGGCAGACGATGAGTGTGGAGACGGGGCTCCAGCTCGCGATTCGACGACGGGAAGGGTCGCGAAGTGGACAGAGACCAGATCGCGCAGGAGGTCCTCGCCGCGGTGGGCGGCAAGGCCAACGTCACCGCGAACGACATCTGCATGACCCGCCTGCGCATCCTCACCGAGGATCCCTCGCTCGTCGACACCGACCAGCTCTCCTCCGCCCGCGGCGTCCTCGGCTTTGTCAAGCGCGGGGCCAACGGCATCGAGGTCGTCTTTGGGCCCGGCAAGGTCGAGGCCGTGCACGAGGCCCTGGTGCGCCTCACGGGCATCGAGGGCAACGACGAGGCCTTCGACGAGGCCGCGACCATGCCGGCGCCCATTCACGTGCACATCTCGCACAACCCGCTTCACAGCGCTGCCGTGGCGCAGAGCGAGGACGAGGCGGAAGACGAAGCCGAAGACCCCGTCGAAAATCACGACGGGGACGGGGACGACGATGATGCCGCGACCGTCGACGACCTGGTGAGCCTGCTCGACGACATCGAGCCGGCCGACGTCGAGGACGACGCCGTCGTCGCGGATGCCCCCGAGGGCCCGCTGCGGGTCCTGGTTATCAACGGGCCCAACATCAACATGCTCGGCATCCGCGAGCCGGACATCTACGGTCACGACTCCTACCGCGCCATGCTGAGCATCTGCCACGACGCCGCGCTCGAGGCCGGCTTTGCCGACTGCACCTGCTTCCAGTCCAACCACGAGGGCGACCTCATCGACGCCATCCAGGACGCGTACGGCACCTACGCCGGCATCATCATCAACCCCGGCGCCTACACGCACACCTCCATCGCCATCCTCGACGCCGCCAAGGCCGTGGGGCTGCCGATGATCGAGGTCCACATCTCCAAGCTCGAGGACCGCGAGGACTTCCGGCAGGTGTCCTACATCCGCGCCGCCTGCTTCGAGACCATCACGGGCCTGGGCGTGGAGGGCTACCGCAAGGCGCTCTTCGACATGGCCGCGCACCTCGGGCTGTAGCGCAGGCCGCGGGCACGCAGGCAAACGCTCATGTGAGTCCGGGTGGGGCTTGCCCCGCACTTCTCGGTATTCTCGGAGAGCTCACCCGCACTTCTCGTCTGTCGCATCAAGTGCGGGCCGGAGCGCACTGGATTCGTGCACTTGGCAGCAAAGTCCGAGAGGGGCCGCGCACTCGATGCGCCTAACGCCCATAATCACCCGCACTTCTTGCCCGCACTCGTGAGTGCGGGTATCTACTGCACGCGCGACGGGTTTTGGTTTGGCGACAGATGCCTCTCGTCACGCCCCGCGGCGCCGCGCCCTGAGGGCCCTCACGCCCGCGCCGATCCCAAAGCCCGCCGCCGACACGACGGCACCAGCGGCAAGGGCAACGGGGTCGGGCGGGTTCAACCTCCCAAAGGACAGCGTGTTGGCCAGACCAAACGTCAGCCACGGGAGCAGCAGGTACAGGACGGCCGCCGCCGGCACAACGACCCAGCTCATCCGTCCGTAGGGCCTGAGCAGCCCGGATGCCAGTGAGGTTCCCAGAATCGCCGCGGGCATGAGCCCGTAGAGGAACAGGATGCCAAAGCCCAGGGCCTCCGTGGGCCCTATCACGCCCCAGAAGACAAAGAGCGAGAAGAGCCAGGCAACGAGAAGGACCGCGGGGACGACGATCTTGGCGCTAGGTTTCATGGTGGCCTCCTTCAGAGGGGATGTGCCCAGCGTACCCATCGCATGCCCGATCGTCTGTCAACCCCGGGGATGCTCCTCGGCAAAGTCAGTCAACCCGGCCTGCCCCTCAAGGTATTTTCGCAGCTCGGCAGCACTGTGGACGTCCAGGGCGCGATAGCAGCGGGTCCGGGCGGACTTGACCGTCCCCGGAGCTACGTGAAGGCGCTCGCACACGGCGCGCTCGCTGTCGCCGCGCGAGAGAGCGACTGCCACGCGGGCCTGGAGCTCGCTCAGGCCGGCGCGCCGCAGCAGCTCGAGCTCCTCGCCCTCGTCGCTCAGCTCTGGCTTGATGGCAGCTCCAAAGACGAGAAGGACGAGGACGCCCGCAAGGAGCCACAGCCCGTCCAGCACGCTGGGGGACGGTGCGAGCGCGGAGGCGTGTCCGGCCGACGCCAGAAACGCGACGCCCGCGAGGCCGATGACCTCACGCCCCCGACACGCGAGCTCACGAAGCGGCGCGCCCACGTGATCGGTCGAGCCGCGGGGTCGGACCCGATCGGCGAGGCCCCGAGATACAAGACGGTCAGCGCGGAGATGTCGAGGGCGAGCGCGCCCGACCACAGCGGCCATAAGATGCTCCGCCGGGACTCGATGAAGACATAGGCGCGCATGGGGCGCTCCCTAGAGGTTGGGGTGACAGCCCCAGACGGTACCCTCACTCACGAGGAAGTCGACCGGCACGTCGTGCTCCCCCACCGGCAGCGGGTTGGACGAGAGCTGCGTGACGCGCGCGAGGCCGATCTTGTTGCCGGGATAGAAGGCGAGGAAGCGGTCGTAGTAGCCGCCGCCGTACCCCACGCGATGGCCGCCGCCGTCAAAGACGAGCCCAGGGACGAGGCAGGCGGAGCGGATCATCTCGGGGACCGTGAGCGTCGGCGCGTCCGCCGGGGGCTCGAGGATGCTCATGGTGCCGGGCGCGAGCTCGGCGAGCGAGCCGATCTCGCAGAAGGCCATCTTGTGCGCCGCGCGGTCGACGCGGGGCACGGCGACGCGACGGCCCTCCTCGAGCAGCTCCTCGATGAGGGCGCGGGTGTCAACCTCGGCGCCAAACGAGACGTAGGTGAGCACGACGGGCGCGCGGCGGAAGACGTCGAAGGAACGCAGCGTCGAGCGGATGGCATCGTCGGAGGAGATGCGCAGCCGTGCGGGGATGGTGCGGCGAACGCGCAGGTAGTTGCTCCTCAGGGAGCTCTTGTCGGCGTCCGTGCCGTATGAGCTTGCCACCGCTCCCCCTCTCGTCTCTCTGAACCAGATTATTCTAACAGGGATTTACGACGACCCCGCGCACGAGACTGCCGTTTGCCGTACCATAGGATGCCGTTGACCACATACGCGGGCGACCGCGTGACGCTAGGAGGAACCATGCCCAACGAGGGAAGCTACGAGGCGGCAAAGCGCAGGAGCGACGAGGTCCACGCCGACCTTCTCGTCCATCCCGAGAAGTACACGATGCTCACGGGCGACCGCCCGACCGGCAGGCTCCACCTGGGCCACTACTTTGGCACCCTCGTCGACCGCGTGCGCCTCCAGGACATGGGAGTGCGCACCAACGTCATCATCGCGGACTATCAGGTCATCACCGACCGCGACACCACCGAGAACATCCGCGACAACGTCTACAACATGGTGATCGACTACCTGGCCTGCGGGCTCGACCCCGAGAAGACCATGATCTTCACGCACTCCGCGGTGCCCGAGCTCAACCAGCTCATGCTGCCGTTCCTCAGCCTCGTGACCGAGGCCGAGATGGAGCGCAACCCCACGGTCAAGGCCGAGCAGGAGGCGAGCGGCCACGCCCTCACGGGACTTCTCCTCACCTACCCGGTCCACCAGGCGTGCGACATCCTCTTCTGCAAGGGCAACATCGTTCCCGTGGGCCGCGACCAGCTGCCGCACATCGAGATCACCTCGAAGATCGCGCGCCGCTTCAACGAGCGCTACGGCCACGTCTTCCCCGACGTCACGGGACTTCTCACCTCCACGCCGCTGCTCCCCGGCCTCGACGGCCGCAAGATGAGCAAGTCCTACGGCAACGCCATCTCCATCTCCATGACCGCCGAGGAGACCGCCAGGCTCATCAAGAAGTCCAAGAGCGACTCCGAGCGCAACATCACCTTTGACCCCGAGAACCGCCCGGAGATCTCCGGCCTGCTCACGACCGCCGGCATCTGCACCGGACGCGACCCGCGCGAGATCGCCGAGGAGATCGGCATGGGAGGCGCCGGCCAGCTCAAGCGCGTGGTGACCGAGGCGGTCAACGGCTACTTCGCCCCCATCCGCGAGCGCCGCGAGAAGATCGCCCAGGACATGGGCTACGTCGCCGACGTCCTCCACGAGGGCAACCGCCGCGCCCGCGAGATCGCCGCGGCCACCCTCGACCAGGTCCGCGAGGCGATGGGCATGGTGTACTAGGGAGGAGACGAGCATGGCTGGCAAGAGAATCGCGTGGGTCGACGCCGCAAAGGGAGTGGCGATGCTCGCCGTGATCGTCGGCCACACCGCCGTCGTTCCCACGCCGCTGCACGAGGCCGCCATCTCCTTTCACATCCCGCTCTTCTTCATGCTCGCCGGATACACGTTCAAGCCGCGCGGCGTCGCCGAGGTGGCGCGCAAGTCGGTCACGCGACTGCTCGTCCCGTGGCTGATGCTCTCCCTCGTCGCGCTGCTCCCGCACTGCACCGACCCGTCCGCCGACGGCGTCAGGCTCATCGCCAAGGCGCTCTTCTACAACCTCAGCTGGTCTGACTCGACGACCGTTCACTTCGTCGGCATGAGCTGGTTCCTCCTCGCGCTGTTCGTCGCGCGCATCATGCTCGCCGCGGTTCTCGCCCTCAAGGAGCGCGCCGGTCTCGGGAGGCTCGGCGAGGGGGTCGTCGCCGCCGCGGCGCTGCTGGGCGGCGCATGGCTGGCGCGCAGGATCGGCCCGATGTGCCCGCTCAACCTCACCGCGGCAACGGTGGGCATGGGTTTCATGCTCGTGGGCCATCTCTACGCAACCATAGACCCCGACGAGCTCCCCGTTGGCCGGCGCGCCCTCCCGAGGATGCTCCTGGCTGCCGTGGCCTGGGCGCTCTGCGTCCGCTACTCGGGGATCGACATGGGCGTCAACCAGTACGTAGAGGTCTGGCCCCTCGGAATCGCGGGCGCGATCGCCGCGGCCTACCTGATCTGCTCGCTCTGCCGCCTCGCCGAGGACGCCATCCCGCAGGCCATGCGCCCGCTCAACTTCACGGGCAGGCACTCGATGACGATCTACACCATCCACGCCGTGGACTCGGCCATTCCGTGGGGGACCCTCTCGCTCTTCTCGGGCGTGGCGACCCCCTGGCCGGTCGTCCTGCTCCTGCGCATCGCCGTGGTAATGGGCATCGCCGCCTCGCTCGTATAGCCGCGCACAATTGGGCCCTGGCTGCTTAAGGATTGCCTTTCATCCGAGAAATAGGGTTCGACCGCTTAAGAAATGCGTTGCGCTCCAGCCAGCGGCATCAGCTTTGGCGGGAAGGACCTCTCGTCGGGGGTTCGCGCCCCTCTATCGCTTAAGAATCGCCTCCTATCCTGAAAAGACTCTCTGGATAGGAGGCGATCCTTAAGCGCGTTCTTCTCGCCCTCTCGGACAGGACGCGATTGTTAAGCAGGCGGGGGGTCCGGACGTTTTCTTGGACGGCCTAGGCCGCGAGCCCGAGCCGCCCCCTCCTCCCCGCTATCGTGTCGT
>CALUHH010000022.1 GCA_944320385.1 uncultured Atopobiaceae bacterium
GCTGGATGAGCCCGATGCAGTACCGGAGGAGCCTGGGACTGGCGGCGTAGCCGGTCCAAAGAAATGTCCGCACCCCCCCAGCGTCAGGTTATATTGTCAACTCGGCGCCGAGTTGACAATATAACCTGACGCTGGTGTCAACCCCGTCCGACCCAATGTGCAATCGCACAGACACGTTCTTCTCGCCCGGGCGTTTATCAAACGTCAGCCTAACGGGTTTGCCCATACGCTTTTCCCAACGGAACCCAAGCCGGAGAGGAAAGGGGTCGCCATGACCAAGATCGTGGGCGTTTCGTTTGGCACCAAGAACGGCAACAACGACTGCATCTGCAAGGAGGTGCTCAAGGCCTGCCAGGAGGAGGGCTGCGAGATCGAGTTCATCCGCGCGATGGACCTCGACATCAAGCACTGCACCGGCTGCATCACCTGCGTCAAGATGCTCATGAGCGGCACCAAGAACATGTGCGTCCACAAGGACGACTTCGACTGGCTGGCCTTCGAGATGTTCAACGCCGACGGCGTCATCATGGTCGACCCGATCTTCGAGACCGGCGCCTCGGGCCTGTTCCACACCATCATGGACCGCTTCGGGCCCCGCATGGACACCGGCAACAACTTTATCGGCACCCAGATCGCCCGGGGCCGTCTTGCCCAGGGCGGCGACGCGGCCAAGGGCGTCGAGGTGCCCAACCCCGCGATCATGAGCCCCAAGGTCGTCTCCTACATCGGCATCGGCGGCTCCGACTGGGGCACCCACGTCCAGTCCGAGCACCAGCTCCAGGCCATGACCCCCAGCTGGAAGGTCATCGACAACGAGTGGGTCGCCTGGTCCAAGACCGCCCTCATGGACGATAGCCTGATCGAGCGCGCGCACCAGATCGGCGTCAACCTGGCCAACGCCGCCAAGGACATCGAGCACGCCACCTACCAGGGCAAGCCCGGCATCTGCCCGCACTGCAACTGCAACGACTTCTACCTCGTCCCCGGCGAGAACCGCGCCATCTGCTGCGTCTGCGGCCTCGAGGGCACCGTGTCCGTGGAGGACGGCGTCGTCAAGGTCACCTACGCCGACGAGGACCTGCACAAGGCCCACGACATCCAGTCCGGCAAGGAGATCCACGGCAAGGACATCGCCGAGAACGAGGGCAAGCTCGCGGAGATGAAGAAGACCCAGGCCTACAAGGACCGCGTCGCCTACTACCGCGACCTCATCCAGCCCACCATGCCGCCGCGCGCGTAACGCGTCTCTCGGAGCGAGAAGAACGTGGTCTTGGGACCCGGCCGCAGCCGCGCGGCCGGGTCCTTCTCGTCTGGGGCGCCCTTCTTGCCGCCGCGCCGCGCCGCGTCTGACGCCGGCGTCCCGTCCGCCATGGTCTCATTGCACAAACCCTGTGGGACATTTTGCCCCGATATGTTGTGCGCGCACATTGTTGGCGCGGGCGGCCTGCGCGAAGGTGTACTCGTGCAAGAAGGTGCCGAACAAGGCATGGCAGCAGATAGAGGAGGATTCGCATGAAGCAGCTTGAGACCGACGTCGTCGTCGTTGCGGCGGGCCTTTCCGGCCTGGCCGCGTCCGTGGCGGCCGCCGAGAGCGGCGCGAGGGTCATCACCCTCGAGAAGGCGTCCAACACCGGCGGCGCCGCCAACATGGGCATGGGCCCGGCCGCAGCCGGCTCGCCCCTGCAGAAGGCCTCGATGATCGAGGTCACCCCCGGCGAGCTCTTCCGTCGTCACATGTTCTACACCCACTACCAGGTCGACGCCCGCCTCGTGCGCGACTACTACTTCAAGAGCGGCGACACCATCCAGTGGCTCATGGACATGGGCGTCGAGTTCAACAGCGTCCGCCCGGCGTTCCGCGCCCGCGAGCGCACCCGCGCCTACGCCGACGGCGAGTACACCTGGCACGTCGTCCAGCCCGAGGACGGCTCCGAGCCCGGCCCGCGCGCCGCGACCACGATGACCAAGCGCATGACCGAGCGCGCCCAGGAGCTGGGCGTCGAGTTCATGCTCGAGTGCCCCGGCACCGGGCTCATCACCAACGACGAGGGCGCCGTGGTGGGCGTCACCGCCAAGGACAAGAACGGCGAGGAGTACGAGATCTCCTGCTCCTCGGTCATCGTCGCCACCGGCGGCTTTGGCCACAACACCGAGATGATCAAGGAGACCATCGGCCTCGACTGGGGCAAGAACCTCTTCTCCTTTGCCATCCCGGGCATGGACGGCGACGGCCTCAACATGTGCCACGCCGTGGGCGCCGGCCACACCCCGGTCTCCATGGAGATGATGTACCAGATCCCCGACAACATGAACCACTTCTACGTCGAGGGTGCCTTCCGCCAGCCCTGCTACTGGTGCAACCGCCTGGGCGAGCGCTTCATGCCCGAGGACGAGATCTTCAACACCACCTTCGTGGGCAACGCGATCAACCACCTGCCGGGCAAGGTCGCCTTTGCGATCTTTGACTCCAAGATGCTCAAGCACTGGAAGAAGGACGGCCCGGACATCGTCTCCCACGTCCACCCGCACGACCTCTACGAGGGCTTCGACGAGCAGTGGGAGCGCGACCTCGCCGACGGCTACGAGGCCATCTGCCAGGCCGACACCCTCGAGGAGCTCGCCGAGAAGGCCGGCATCGACGTCGACGGCCTCATCGCCAACGTCGAGGAGTACAACGAGATGTGCGCCAACGGCTGGGACGAGATCTTCGAGAAGGAGCGCGAGTTCATGCAGCCGCTCGAGAAGGGCCCGTTCTACTGCTGCAAGCAGTACATCGGCGCCTACGGCACCCTGGGCGGCGTGCTGATCAACCACAACATGGAGGTCATGACCGACGACTACAAGGTCATCCCCGGCCTCTACTGCGTGGGCACCGACGCCTGCACCATCTACGGCGACTCCTACAACTACTGCATCCCGGGCAACACCATGGGCTTCTGCCTCAACTCCGGGCGCATCGCCGGCGAGAACGCCGCCGCCAAGCTGTTCGAGTACTAGTTCCGTGACGCGCGGGGCCCCGCAGGGCCCCGCGCCCAGGCCGCGGAGAGGCGAGAAGGACGCGGGCTTGCGGACTGTCGAAGGGGGAGCCGCGAGCCCGCGTCCTTCTCGGCGCGGCACGATCTGACAGAGGGGGTCATGTGAAGCTCACGATCAACGGCCAGGAGGTCGAGGCGCGCGAGGGGCAGTCGGTCCTGGACGCCGCGCTCGACGCCGGCATCTTCATCCCGCACCTCTGCAAGCACCCGGACCTCGAGGCCGTGGGCGGCTGCCGCCTGTGCATGGTCGAGGTCGACGGCGCGGAGGAGCCCGTGTGCGCCTGCAAGACGCAGGTGCGCGAGGGCATGCAGGTCAACGTCAACGGCGAGCGCGCGGACCGCGTGCGCCGCATGGCGATGGAGCTCATCCTCGCCACGCACCCGACCGACTGCACCGGCTGCCCCAAGTACGGCACGTGCGAGCTGCAGTCCATGTACCAGTACATGGGCGTCTCGCCCACGCGCTGGCGCGTCAAGAGCCGCCCCGTCGCCACCGACGAGTCCAACCCGCTCATCACGCACATGTTCACGCGCTGCATCCGCTGCGGTCGCTGCGTGCGCGCCTGCCGCGAGCTGCGCGGCGTCGGCGTCCTGGACTACCAGCACACCGAGGAGGGCATCCGCATCGGCACCGACGGGTCGGTCTCGCTCGAGGAGGCGGGCTGCCGCTTCTGCGGCGCGTGCATCGAGGTCTGCCCCACGGGCTCGATCATCGACGTGCTCTCCCGCGCCCACGACGACCGCACCCGCGAGGACAACGTCGTGCCCTGCCGCTTTGGCTGCCCGGCGCACATCGACATCCCGCGCTACCTGCGCCACGTGCGCGACGGAGAGTGGGAGGCCGCCACGGCCGTCGTGCGCGAGAAGGTCCCGTTCCCCGAGACCCTCGGCACCATCTGCAACCACAACTGCGAGAGCGAGTGCAAGCGCAACGACCTGACCGCGCCGCTCTCGGTCTGCCGCCTCAAGCGCGCCGCCGCGGTGCGCGACACCGGCGAGTGGAAGAGCCGCGTGCGCCACGAGCCGCTCACCGGCAAGAGGGTCGCCGTCGTGGGCGCCGGCCCCGCGGGCCTCACCGCGGCCCTGTTCCTGGCCGAGAAGGGCCATCTGGTCACGGTCTTCGAGGCAAACGAGAAGGTCGGCGGCCAGCTGCGCTACGGCATCCCCGCCTACCGCCTGCCCGACGCCACGGTCGACCACGAGGTCGACATCATCCGCGAGATCTCCCAGGGCACCGACGCCGACCCCCGCATCGACATCCGCTGCGGCGAGCGCGTGGCCGACCCCAAGGCGCTTCTCGGCGAGGGCTATGACGCCGTGCTCGTGGCCGTGGGCACCCACGTGGGCACGCGCCTGCCGATGGAGGGTGCCGACCTCGAGGGCGTCTACGTGAACACCGACTTCCTCAAGGCCGCCCGCACCGGCGCGCCGCTCGACGTCACCGGCACGGTCGTCGTGCTCGGCGGCGGCAACGTCGCCTACGACTGCGCCCGCACCGCCGTGCGCCTGGGCGCCGAGAAGGTCGACGTGGCCTGCCTCGAGTCGCGCGCCTTGATGACGTCGACCCCGGAGGAGCGCGAGGAGGCCGCCGAGGAGGGCGTGGAGCTCCACGACGCCTATGCGTTCACCTCCCTCAACGAGTCCGAGCCCGGCTCCGGCCGCGTGGGCTCGGTCACGATCCACAAGATCGAGCGCTTCTACTTTGACGAGAACCACCGCGCGGTGACCGAGCTCGTCGAGGGCGGCGAGCTCACGATCCCGGCCGACCACGTCATCTTTGCCGTGGGCCAGAAGCCGGAGGGCACCGAGGAGATGGGCCTCGAGCTCACGCACGGCCCCTACATCGTGGCCGACGCCGAGCTCGCCACGAGCGTCGAGGGCGTCTGGGCCGCGGGTGACTGCGTCACCGGCACCAAGTCGGTCATCGCCGCCATCGAGCAGGGCCGCGAGGCCGCGAGCTCGATCGACCGCTACCTCGGCGGCGACGGCGACATCACGGCCGAGCTGCTCGACGCCGACGTCCCCGAGCAGCGCATCGGCAAGGTCCCCGAGGGCTTCTACGGCGGGCGCGTCGAGCCCCAGATCGGCCCGGCGGAGGAGCGCGCGCACACCTTCGACGTCTTCGAGTGCCCGTTCACCGAGGACGAGGCCAAGTGCGAGGCGTCCCGCTGCCTGCAGTGCGACCTGCGCCTGACCCTGCACACCCCGCGCCTGTGGAACGAGTACTAGGAAGGGAGCGAGAAATGACGACGATTGTTAGCTTCATGCCGACCTACGCGGCGGCCCCCGTCTCCCTTCACCTCCTGAAGGCCGACGTCGAGGGCGCAGCCGAGAAGATCTCCGGCCTCGGGGGAGAGGTGGCGGTCCTCGTGCCGTCGACCGAGCCCGAGCTCGCTGCGCGCCTGCGCGAGCTTCTCGGCGACGCGGCGCGCGTGGTCGAGGCGGATCCGTCCCTCGGCTTCGTCTATGCCAACGACACCGCCTGCGCCTGCGTGCTGGCGGGCGAGAAGCCCCTGCCCTCCGAGGTCACCGGCACCACGCCCGAGCTGCGGCTCGTTGCCGGCGCCGAGCTCCTCGGCGCCGAGGGGTCCCGCTGGACCTGGATCGAGGGCGCCGACGCCCCCGTCGAGCTGCCGGCCTCCACGACCGTGGGCGAGCTCGTCGCGGCCTCCGGCGTGACCGACGCCAAGGCCGTCTACGTGGGATACCCGACCGGCGCGTTCTTCTCGGCCTCCGACGCGGACGCCGCCGTGGAGCTCGGCAGCGACTACGTGCGCGTGTACGGCCAGACGTCGTGCATGGCGAGCGCGCTCGACCAGGTGTGCCAGCTCTACCGGCGCGAGACCTGCGGCCGCTGCGTCTTTGGCCATGAGGGAGGCCACCAGGTCGCCCAGATCGCGAGCGACATCTGCCGCAAGAAGGGCAAGGCGTCCGACGTTGCGCTGCTGCGCGACCTCTGCCCGGTCATGGAGACCCAGAGCCTCTGCGAGATGGGCCGCGTCATGGCGCGCACCGTGCTCTCCGCGCTCGACGCCTTTGGCGACGAGATCGAGCAGCACTTCACCAAGAAGGTCTGCCCGGCGGGGGAGTGCAGGGCCTACATGACCTATCACATCCTGCCGACCAAGTGCGTGGGCTGCGGCGAGTGCGTCGACGCCTGCGAGGACGAGGCCATCCTCGGCAAGCCGCGCTTCATCCACGTGATCGACCAGAAGGCGTGCACGCAGTGCGGCAAGTGCGTGAGCGCCTGCGACGAGGAGGCCATCATCATGGCCGGCGCCGACAAGCCGCGCACCCCGCCGCGCCCGATCCCCATCCGCAAGCGCTAACTGTCAGTTGGGGACAGTCCCCATTTTACAGACGACGTCCCTGGGCCGCCTCCCCCGAGGCGGCCCGTTTTGTTGTCGGGGTCTGCACGTTCTTCTCGCCTCAAAAGAACCCCTGGTGCCGGATTTCCGAGAAATGCGTGAATCGGTGCCGGATTTCCGCCATATGCGTACGGCGGACACGCATATGGCCGGATTTTGGCACCGATATACGCAGATGGCGGAAATCAGGCACCAGGGGTTTCGTGACGCACCAAGCGAGAAGGACGTGCGTGCAGCACGGCGCCCCATTGTGCGCCCCGCGACGCGTCGAGGCACCGCTCGGCCCGCCCGCGGCCGAACTGATGCCGCTCGCGGAATATCTGCGTGCAAAACCGCGGAGCACCTCGCACTCAGCGCTGCCCACACCTCATCTACCTGCGTCTTCTTTGAACGTCCCAACGCGTGCAGCTTCGTTACAGCTCGCTGGCAGACGCCGCGGCCGACGTGGCGCTACCGTTGGGGGATGGACATCGTGCTCTCGCATATCGACGCCCTCGAGGCGATGAGGAAGCCGTACTTTCCCTCACGCCTTGCGAGGGCGGAGCTCTGCCCGACGGAGCTGCCCCGCCACATGCCCCTTCTCGGCGAGGTGCGCGAGGCCCTGAACGTCTGCCCGCAGCTCGCAGGCGCCACTACGCCGCTCCACGTGCTGGTGGACGCCTCGTGTCACCGCCATGTGAGCCCGGTCGCTATCGCGCACTCATGCACCGCTGAGCTCCCCGCCGGATCGCTCGTCGAGCTCATGCCCGGGGTCCGCTGCAGCTCGCCAGCCCTTCTCTGCGTGCAGATGGCGCCGCACCTCACCGCGAGCGAGCTCACGCTACTTCTGTCGGAGATGCTGGGGACCTATGCTCTGAGCGAGAGCTCTGACCGCGGCATGGAGAAGCGCAAGGCCCCGCTGCTGACGCGCGCGACCCTCGGCGCCTATCTCGAGAAGCTCGGGAGGTTCAAGGGGGCGGCCGTCGTGCGCGATGCCCTGGGACGCGTTCCCGAGCGCGCGGCGTCACCCATGGAGGCCAAGCTCTTCATACGCGCCACGAGCCGCTTCGCCTCCGGAGGCTACCGCCTCGGGGAGGTTGCGCTCAATGACTCCGTGCGGCTCGAGGTGCTTTCCGGCGAGGTGGGCGAGCTGCGGGTGCGCAAGCCCGACCTGCTGCTGCTCGCACCGGAGGGCAGGGCGGAAGCGGGGTCGTTCCGCGGCGTCGCCTTTGACTACTACGGAGACTGGCACACAAAGCCGGAGCAGGTCAAGCGGGACACCGACCGCGCGAACGAGTTCCTTGCCCACGACTTCAAGGACTATGTGCTCTGGAAAGAGAACTACGACGACATCGACTACATGGACGGTGTCATGGCGCGGGCGCGCCGCGACATCGGCCTGCCGGAGCGCAAAGTCTCTGTCAGGCGCGCGCGGGAGGAGCGCGCCGCGCGGGTGGCGCTTTGGAAGGAGCTCGAGGGCATTGACGGGACCCACTGGAGCGGGTTTTGAAAACCCCTGGTGCCGGATTTCCGCCATATGCGCGTTTTGGTGCGGGAATCCGGCCATATGCGTGTCCGCCGTACGCATATGACGGAAATCCGGCACCGATTCACGCACTTCTCGGAAATCCGGCACCTGGGGTTTTGTGTCAATGCCAGGCGAGAAGGACGTCGGGCGAGAAGGACGTGGAGCTGCGGCTTTGTCCGCCGTGCACAAACGCGCGGCCGCCCGCTCGCCGAGGTCTGGTCCCGCGAACATGCCGCCCGCCCGCGCCCCGTGCGATACTAGTCTCAACATGACCCCTTCGAGCTCTGTTTGCCATGCCGGAGCCCGGAGGGGTCACGCGTTTGTCCGGGCGCACGAAGCTGCGCC
This sequence comes from uncultured Atopobiaceae bacterium, assembly GCA_944320385.1. Lineage (GTDB taxonomy): Bacteria > Actinomycetota > Coriobacteriia > Coriobacteriales > Atopobiaceae > Thermophilibacter. Next base: position 8,256 of record CALUHH010000022.1, read on the forward strand.
CGCAACGGCCCGAAGCGTCGTTCGCCCAGACGGTGAACGCGCGGGCGGCGCGCCGTAGCATCTCCTCAGAATGCGCGGACGGGGGTCCGCGCCCGACGCTCGAGGAGAGGAGCGGACATGTCTTTCAAGGTCATGGCAATCTGCGCCGGAAGGCACGGCGGCAACGGCGAGGCGCTCGCCAAGGAGGCGCTCTGCGCGGTCCAGGAGGCCGGCGGAGAGGTCGAGCTGATCAACCTCTTTGACTACAACATCTTGCCCTGCACCGGCTGCGAGGGCTGCACGATGCAGATGGGCAAGGTCGGCGCGGGCCTCCAGAAGGAGTACCACGGCTGCGTCCTCAAGAACAAGGACGACGTCGACGCCATCGTCAACGAGCTGCGCACCTGCCACGGCGTCATCTTCGCCGTCCCGACCTACGACCTCACCCCGAGCTCGGTCTACACGCGCTTCGCGCAGCGCTTCCTGGCCTACGAGCTCTCGTTCCTGCTCGCCATCGGCGCGGTGAAGGAGAACCCGCACACCGTGGCCGGCCTCATCGCCGTCGGCGGCTCCATGCACGACTGGCAGAGCCTCGCGCTCGAGAGCCTGCAGGCCACCATGTTCACGATGTCGCTGCAGGTCGTCGACCGCTACATGGCGCAGCGCGACGGCCGTCCGGGCAACGCCTTCGTCTGGGGCGACGACGTCGAGTGGGGCGGCCAGCTCGCCCGCGCCCGCAAGATGGGCGAGAACATCGTCAAGGCCATCCAGACGCCGGTCGAGGAGCGCACCTGGCTCGGCGATCCCAACGACGGCGTGTGCCCCAACTGCCACAGCTCGCTCGTCTACCCCGGTGACAAGCACTGGGACGGCATCGAGTTCCCGTGGGAGTGCGCGGTGTGCGGCGCCGGCGGCGACCTCGCCGTCAACGAGGAGACCGGCCGTCCCTACCTCAAGATCGCCGAGAACGGCCTCATCCGCGACCGCAACGACGACAAGGCGCGCGCGGAGCACCTCAACGAAATCAACAAGACGCGCGACGAGTTCTTCGCGCACCTCGAGGAGGTCAAGCCGCTGATGGAGAAGTACGCCAAGATGGAGTTCCCGACGCTCAAGATCGAGCGCTAGCCAGATGGGCGGATGGGTCAATTGGGGACAGCCCCCTTTTGACCCATCCGCGTTTCGATGGGTCAAAAGGGGGCTGTCCCCAATTGACCCATCTCGTCTCACTTGTGGTGCGCGCGGAGGTCGTCGCTCGTGCGCGGCTTGGTGCGCGTCTCAAGGAGCCCCAGGTAGAGCAGGGCGCGGATGGAGAGGTGGAACAGGAACAGGTCCTCTCCGGACGTGAGGTCGTTGTCGCAGATCTCCTTGATGCGACCCAGGCGGTAGAGCAGCGTGTTCTTGTGCAGGCACAGCAGAAGCGCCGTGCGCGCGGTGCTGCAGCCGTTCTGCATGTAGGCGTAGAGCGTCTCCACCAGCTCGCTGCCGTGTCGCAGGTCGTGGTCATGGAGCGCCCAGATCGCGGGGTGCACGTAGTTGAACAGGTTCACCCGGTCGTTGGCAAAGTCGAGCAGCTCCATGTAGGTGTAGTCGTAGTAGTTGTAGACGTGGGTGTCGTCGAGCACCTTGGTGTAGGAGGAGCCAAAGTGGATCGCCGAGCGCGCCTGGGCAAGGTGGCGGCGCACGTCGCAGAGGTCGTCGAAGGCGTTGCTCACGCCCACGAGCACGTCGTTGTCCTTGGCGACGCGCGCGAGCAGCCTGCGGTCGTAGGGCGTGAGGAACGGCCCCTCGGCGCGGCTCGCCACGATGACGAGGTCGCCGCCGTAGGACGTCGCGAGGCTCTTGACGAGCATGGGCTGGAGCTGGCCGCGCAGGCTCTCCTCGTCGCGGGTGCTGAGGGCCCTGGTGGACGCGTCGCGCACCACCACGACGAAGAGCGCGGGCTGCGGCTCGAGGCCCAGCAGCGCGAGGCGTCGGGCGGTCGCCTGGGGCGTGGGCTGCTCGTCCTCGAGCAGGCGGCGCAGGAAGTAGGACTCCATCTGCGCGCTGCCCGCGGTGAAGACCTCGCCCTTCTGAAGCTCCTGACCCACGACGTTGCAGAGCAGCGAGAAGTCCTCGACGTCGCCCTCGGCGAAGGGCCGCTCGTGCGCCATCATCATGACGCGCGCGAGGCAGATGCCGTGCACCATGACGTTCTGCGTCATCGTGGTGAGGCTGAGGTTGGCGTTGTCGCGCACCACGGGCCCGCGGGAGCGCGCGAGGCGCTCGTTGATGCCGTCGTCCTCGATAAAGGCCACGCCGTCCTCGAGGATGTCGCCGAAGGCCATCTCCTCGCGCATCACGTGCGCGTAGGCGGAGTCGTCGTCCGCAGCGGGGGAGACGCCGCCGCTCGCGACGTAGTGCTGGCCCGGGTCCACGACCACGATGGGGTTGCCGAGCGCGTCCGCCGCCTCGTCGACGAGGTGCTTGATGCCCCGGTCGGAGAGAAGCGCCGCGAGGATGCGGTCCCTTCTCGCCTGCGTGGACGTGTCGCCCAGCTCCATTCCCGGCTCCTTTCGGCGGCGTGCGGCTGACGGTGCTCTGCGACACATGATAATGGAAGTGAAAGGGAGGGCAGCAATGGCGGTCTGGGGAAGCGAGAGCAGAGTGGATCCCGTCGACGCGCGCATCGAGGACGCGGTCTTCGCGCTCATGGAGACGACCGACATCCCCGACATCCGCGTGGCCGACGTCGTCCGCCTGGCCGGCATCTCGCGCTCGACCTTCTACCGGCGCTTCGGCTCGGTCGACGACGTGGTCAAGGCCTTTGAGACCGACGTGCTGGCCAACATGCACTCCATCAACAGCTACGCGCTCAAGGCACGCTTCGGCCAGTCGGAGCTCGACCCCACGCCCACGATGATCCGGCGCATGGAGGTCCTCGCCGAGCGGCGCGACAAGATCGTGGCGCTCAACGGCCCGCACGGCGACCCGCAGTTCGTGCACAAGGCCACGATCCTCATGCACGACCACTTCCGCGAGCGCCTCTCCGACGTGGAGGGCTCCGACACCTACCGCGACTTCTACCTCGCCTTCGTTCTCGCCGGCCACCACAACGTGATCCAGTACTGGCTCGAGGAGCGCCCCGAGGTCTCCCCGGAGGTCGTCGCGGGCGTGCTCAACCGCCTCTTCTACGCGCCGTTCTTCCTCGACGAGACCAACGCCCGCAACGTCCCCGCCTCGCCCTTCCGCGGGAGGGCAAACAGGGAAGCGCGGGACGAGAAGGACGAGCGGCGCCGCGAGCGGTAGGTTCGCGCCGGCCAAAGGCAGGCCGGCGGTGGCCTGCCCAAGCGCAAGACAATACGCTCTACCAGCTGAAAGAAACATAGGACGCAAAAACGTCCCACGGGGCGGAACGCCCTGCGACGAGAGGTTCTTCTCGACAGTTCGCGCGCGTCATAGCATGCGTGTGAGCAAGGTAAGCAAGGCTTCGGAAAAAGGATGTGATGCTATGGTCAAGCTTGGCAGGAACATGCGCAGCGTCTCGATCGTGGGCGTGGGCTGCACCCCGTTCAAGGACTTCGAGGACCATCCCGAGACCCAGGGCATCGGCGAGGGCGAGGCGTTTGGCTACGCCGCGCTCGAGGCGATCGCCGACGCGGGCCTCGAGCCGCGCGACGTGGACTTCTTCTACCACGGCGCCGCCAACCCCTATCTGATCAACGACTGCATCACCCCCAACATGCAGGTCGCCGACTGGTTTGGCATGCGCGCCAAGGCCTCCGTCCACCACTCCGAGGCCTGCTGCACCGGCTACGTGGCGCTCGAGCAGGCCGTCATGGCCGTCGCCTCCGGCACCTACGACGTGGTGCTCTCCGGCGCGGTGGACCTCGCCTCGACGCTGCCCGTGGAGCACATGCCCTCCCACGTGCGCCAGGACTTCCCGCTGGAGGTCATGATCCCCTCGCTCGACAAGATCTACGACCGCGCCTACGGCCGCCCGCTCGACGGCGCCTTCGGCGTCTCCTTTGACAACTGGATCAACGAGTACTCGATGACCTACGACCTCGACGCCGACAAGATCGACGACGCGCTCAACGGCCTCACCAAGAGCCTGCGCCGCGGCGCCGTGGCAAACCCGCTGGCCTACTACGAGACCACCGTCGAGCAGGACGCCGCCGAGATGGGCTTCGACTCCGCCGACGAGTACCTCAAGAGCATGTACAACCCCAAGGTCACCCAGTACCTGCGCGTGACCGGCTTCGAGAAGAAGTGCGACGGCGCCGCCGCCATCGTGGTCATGCCGACCGAGAAGGCCAAGGCCATGGGCGTGCCCCACACCCCGATCGAGGTCCTGGGCACCGGCGCCTCCGCGGTCGAGGCGGGCCTGGTGCACAACGAGCACTGGGCGACGGAGGTCGCCGCCAAGCAGGTCTACGAGCTCACCGGCGTCTCCCCGGACGAGATCGACCTCTTCATGTGCAACGACTTCTTCCTCGCGTCCGAGATCTGCTCCGCCGAGGAGTGCGGCTACATCCCGCGCGGCGAGGCCTGGAAGTACGCCATCGAGGGCCGCACCGCCTTCGACGGCGACAAGCCCATCAACCCGCACGGCGGCCGCTGCAACTTCGGCCACGCGCACGGCGCCTCCGGCATCGCCGACATCTACGAGGCCGTCAAGCAGATGCGCGGCGAGGCCGGCGCGACGCAGATGGCCAAGGTGCCCCGCACCACGTTCCTGCGCGGCTTCGGCGGCTCCCAGAACGTCCGCTGCCAGATCCTGCGCACCGTCGAGTAAGCGAGCCGAGAGACAAAGGAGGTACATCCCATGCAGCTTGATCAGATGGAGCCGATCGTCAAGAAGTTCTACCAGGGTCTCGAGGAGGGCAAGCTCTACGGCCGCCGCTGCCTCGAGTGCGGCGCGGTCGAGTTCCCGCCCCACCTGGCCTGCAACGCCTGCGGCTACCACGCCACCGAGTGGTGCGAGGTCTCCGGCCACGGCCGCCTCATCGACTTCACGCTCCCCGGGCCGCAGAACGACAAGCCCTACCTGCGCGAGGTCGGCAAGTACGCCTATGGCGCCGTCGAGCTCGACGAGGGCCCGGCCTACACCTACGTGATCTTCGGCATCACCAAGAAGAAGGCGACCGACATCCGCGCCCGCCTCATCGCCGGCGAGAAGGTCGGCGTCCACTCCAAGATCATCGACCGGCCCGGCTACAAGGAGCTCTGCTTCGAGCTCGACTAGTGGTCCAAAAGGGGACAGGCCCCTTTTGACCCATTCTGAACACGACTAAAGGAAGGAAGCGTTATGAACCAGGAAGTCCTCGAGCAGGTCTGCGAGTTCGCCAAGTCCGCCTACAAGTACGACGGCGAGGTCACCGCCGACACCACCTTCGCCGAGCTCGGCAAGGGCTCTATGAAGATGATCGCCCTCACCTCCATGATCGAGAACGAGCTCGACGCCGAGGTGCCCATCCGCGAGGTCATGACCATGAAGACCATCGGCGAGCTCGTCGAGCGCGTCGAGGAAGAGATGGAGTAGCGTCGTGAGCCTCATGGAGACCCTGCGCGAGCGCGCCGCCGCGCGCCCGATGCGCGTCGCCTTCCCCGAGGGGGACAACGAGACCATGATGCGCGCCGTGGCCGAGCTCACCGAGGCCGGCCTCGCGCGGTGCGTGCTCGTGGGCGACGGCGCCGAGCTCGCGCGCCTCGCCGGGGATCGCGGCATCAGCCTCGACGGCATCGAGGTCGTCGACGTCACCGACGAGGCGGGCAACGCCGCCTGCGCCGAGCGCTACCTCGCGCACCCCGACTGCAGGTACAAGCCCAAGGGCGTCGCGCGCCGCATGACGCGCCCCCTCGAGCGCGCCCTCATCATGCAGGTGCTCGGCGACGTGGACGTCATGTTCGCGGGCATCGTGAGCGCCACCGGCGACATCATCCTCGCCGCGCAGACGATCGTGGGCCTGGCCGACGGCGTGGACACCATCAGCTCCTGCGGCATCGCCGACGTGCCCGGCTGGGACGGCGGCGAGGGCGGCCTGATCGGCTTCGGCGACTCCGCCGTGTGCGTGAACCCCACGTCCGAGGAGCTGGCCTCGATCGCCATCGCCTCGAGCGAGACCGTTGCGGCGCTCACCGGCTGGGACGTGCGCTGCGCGCTGCTGTCCCACTCCACGGACGGCTCGATGGACAACGAGCTCGTGGACAAGGTCCGCGCCGCCCGCGACATCGCCAACGCGCGCCGCCCCGACCTCAAGATCGACGGCGAGTTCCAGTTTGACGCCGCGATCAACCCCAAGGTGGCCGCCAAGAAGGTCCACCACGAGTCCGAGGTCGCCGGCCGCGCCAACCTGCTCATCTGGCCCGACATCAACGTGGGCAACATCGGCGTGAAGATCATCCAGAACCTCACCGGCGCCGACGCCTACGGCCCGATGCTCCAGGGCTTCAAGAAGATCGTGTGCGACTGCAGCCGCTCCGCCCCCGTCTCCGAGATCGTGGGCAACGTCGTGATGAGCTGCGTGCGCGCCCAGGCGCTGGAGGGCTAGCATGGCCGAGAAGAGCTATCGCGTGCTCGTGATCAACCCCGGCTCCACCTCCACCAAGGTGGGCCTGTTCGACGGGGAGACCGAGGTCTTCTCCGAGAACGTCGCGCACTCCGCCGACAAGCTCGCGGAGTTCGGCGGCATCTCCGAGCAGATGCCCTACCGCCGCGACACCATCCGCGAGATGCTCGACGCCCACGGCGTCGACCTCGCGAGCGTCGACGCCTTCGTCGGGCGCGGCGGCGGCCTGTTGCCCACGCCGGGCGGCACCTACGCGGTGAACGAGGTCATGCTGCGCCACTCCCACGACGGCGCCAACGGCATCCAGCATCCCGCCCAGCTCGGCCCGCAGCTCGCCAACGAGTTCGCCCAGGCGGCCGGCGGCAAGCCCGCCTTCGTGGTCAACCCGCCCGACACCGACGAGCTCTGCGACCTCGCGCGCATGACCGGCGTGAAGGGCGTGTACCGCCGCGTGCACCTGCACGCGCTCAACCTCAAGGAGACGGCCATCCGCCACGCGGCGTCGCTCGGCCGCCGCTACGAGGACTGCTGCTTCGTCGTGTGCCACATCGGCGGCGGCATCTCCGTCTCGGCCCACGACCACGGCCAGATGGTCGACGGCAACGACATCGTCGGCGGCGACGGCCCGATGGCGCCCACGCGCTGCGGCGCCGTGCCCGTGGTGGAGCTGCTGCGCTACCTGGAGAGCCACACCACCGGCGACGCGCGCGCCCTGTGCATGAAGACCGGCGGCTTCGTCGATCTTCTCGGTACCTCGGACGCGCTCGAGGTGAGCCAGCGCGCCGCTGCGGGAGAGCCCGCCTGCAGGCGCGCGTGGGACGCGATGATCTACCAGATCTGCAAGACCATCGGCGAGATGGCCTGCGTGCTCGAGGGCCACGTCGACGGCATCCTGCTCGGCGGCGGCATGGTCCACAACGAGGGCCTGGTCGCCGACATCCGCAGGCGCTGCGAGTGGATCGCGCCCGTCACGGCCTACCCGGGCGAGTTCGAGCTCGAGGCCATGGCGGCCGGCGCGCGCCGCGTGCTCGACGGCGTCGAGGAGCCGCGCGCCTACACGGGCGTGCCCGTCTTCACCGGCTTCGACGATTGACCGCAGACTCCGCTAGAGCAGGGGCCGCCCCGACGACGCTGTTTCGTCGGGGCGGCCTCGTCTTGGGGAGCTTGGAGGAGCTGGCTGCGTCACTATTTGCCCGATTTGGGTAATGCCGATCCGGAGCCAAAGAGGGCTTATCTCAAGTACAACTCAGAACATTAAATACACACAGTAATGCCAGTACGTAAAGTGCCCTGTCGGTCAGAGATGGCTGACAGGGCACTCAATCCTCAAGAAAAGTGACACAGGTCGGCAGCTGGGAATCCCTAGTCGCGCGGCTTGAGCGCGTGGAAGAGCGCCACCGACGTCACGTAGCCGATGATCACGAGCCAGACGTAGGAGTTGAGCCACGCTGCGACGAGGCCCGGCCCTCCCGTGTGCACGAAGGCCTCGGTGAGAGAGATGATGGTCACGAAGATGAGGTTCTCGATGAAGATCTGCACGTAGACGCGCCAGGTGGCGTCGCCGGCCCAGCCGGTGAGCGCGCGGGCGACGGCGCCGGTGGGCAGGACGAGCTGGCCGATCACGTTGGTTGCCAGTGCCACGCAGGTGAAGGTGTACCACGTGTGGTCGAAGGGCGCCCCGTCGATGATCGTGGCGCTCGTGTTGATGACGATGGCGAGGACGAGGTCCTGGATGATGACGTTGCGGTTCCACTCGCACATGACGCTGCTCCTTCTCGTGATTTCAGCCGAGAAGAGCGTACGCTCGGCGGCCCCGCGCAAAAAGGTGCGGGGCCTCAAAAGAGACCCCGCACGCAGGCGCTCGTTTGTGCGAGAGGTACAGGCGAGGAGTGCGACCTACTCGTCGCCGAAGCTGATGCCGAGGGCCTTGGCCTCCTTGACGAGGTCGCTCTTGGGGTCGACGTACTTGAGCTTGCCGGCGACCTCCTCGAGCGGCACGCGGCACATCTTGCCGTTGACCTGCGCGATCATGACGCCGAACTTGCCCTTGAGGCAGGCGAGGGCCGCCTCGACGCCGCACTGCGTCGCGAAGATGCGGTCCTGGGCGTCCGGCTGGCCGCCGCGCTGGGTGTGGCCGGGGACGGCGATGCGGATCTCGCGGCCGGTGCGCTTGTCGATCTCAGCGGCGATGTCGTAGGCGATCGAGGGGGAGGTGCGCTCGGCGACGAGCTTCTTGTACTCCTTCTTGGAGAGGGCGGCCTCCTCCTTGGAGATGGCGCCCTCGGCCACGACGACGATCGTGAAGCGCGAGCCCGCCTTGTCGCGCTCCTCGATGACGCGGACGACGTTGTCCATGTCATAGGGGATCTCGGGGATGAGGATGACGTCGGCGCCGCCGGCGACGCCCGCGTAGAGGGGGATCCAGCCAACCTTGTGGCCCATGATCTCGATGACGAAGACGCGCCCGTGGCTCGAGGCGGTGGTGTGGATCTCGTCGATGCAGCGGGTGGCGACCTCGACCGAGCTCGTGAAGCCGAAGGTCATGTCGGTGCCAAAGGTGTCGTTGTCGATGGTCTTTGGCAGCGCGATGACGTTCAGGCCCTCCTGGGAGAGGCGGTTGGCCGTCTTGGTGGAGCCGTTGCCGCCGAGCATGAAGAGGCAGTCGAGCTTGAGCTTGGCGTAGGTGTCCTTCATGGCCTGGACCTTGTTGACGCCGTCGGCCTCGGGCGTGTCGAGGAGCTTGAACGGCGTGCGGCTGGTGCCGAGCACGGTGCCGCCGCGGGTGAGCAGGCCCGAGAAGTCCCGGTTGTCCATCATGTGGTAGCGCTCGTAGATGAGGCCCTGGTAGCCGTCCTCGAAGCCGTAGACCTCGACGGGCTCCTTGGACTGGCGGTAGAGCGTCTTGACGATGCCGCGCATGGTGGCGTTGAGCGCCTGGCAGTCGCCACCGCTCGTGAGAAGACCGACTCGAAGCATACGTGTTCCCTTCCTCTTGTCCACAGATAGAGGCATTATTGCGCTTTCAGCCGCGTCCGCGGCGTCTCGTCCGCGAGCGGTATCGTTCTCAGCGGCGTGTGTCGCGCGCCGGGCGGGAACATCTGTCACACTGGGCGAGGAGGACCTCGGAGAGGGGAGCGTCGTGACGGCGGACGAGAGGCGAGAGGTGCGCGAGGCGGTGCTCGCCGGGCGGCGGGCGCTGGAGAGCCTCGAGGAGGCTGCCGACGCGCTCGACAGCGCGAGCAACTGGGGGCTCTTCGACCTGCTCGCGGGCGGGTTCATCACGAGCCTGGTCAAGCACGCACGCCTAGGCGACGCCCGCGAGGCGCTCGAGCGGGCCCGCGAGGACCTCTACGCCTTCACGCGCGAGGTCGCCGACGTGCGCGCCATCGAGAGCCTGCGCGTCGACGTGGGCGGCGTCGCGACGGCGCTCGACGTGGTCGCGGACAACCCGTTCGTGGACCTCTACGTGCAGAAGAAGATCGACGACGCCCAGGACGGCGTCGAGGCTGCCATCGGCGCCACGCGCACCGTGCTCGCGCGCCTCGAGGCGCTGCGGTAGCGCCCTCGGCACCTGCCGCCCGCCCCGCTCCGGTCGCGCTGCGGCCCCATCTTGTCATCGAGTAAGAGTTATATGCGTTTATCGGCACGTATTTAGCGAGAAAAGCGCGAGAAACTCTTACTCGGCGCCGCGCGTTGTCGCATGGGTGGCGTGGCATGTCCGTCCCCGCCCCCTGGCGCGTTTCCGTTTGCGAACGCGCCGCGGACCCGCGTTCTTCTCGCCTGGTGTGCGCCGTAGAATCACCCTATCCGTGTGCTTTCAGGAAAGGGCGACAAGATGCAGGAGATTCTCCACGCGCCCCACGAGCAGATCGAGCAGATCCAGCTCGAGGGCATCAAGAAGACCGTGATCCAGTGCTACGAGAACGTGGCCTTCTACAAGAAGAGCTTCGACGAGGCCGGGTTTGACCCGTACTCGGTCAAGAGCCTCGCGGACCTCGAGAAGGCCCCGTTCGTGACCAAGCAGGACCTGCGCGACAACTACCCCTACGGCATGTTCGCCACGCCGCTCTCCGAGGTGAAGGAGATCCACATGTCCTCGGGCACCACCGGCGTGGCGACGGTGGGCGGCTACACCCAGCACGACCTCGAGATCTGGGGCGAGTGCTTCGCGCGCGGCATCGAGTACGCAAACGGCGGCGCCGATGACGTCGTCCACGTCTGCTACGGCTACGGCCTCTTTACCGGCGGCCTGGGCGCGCACTACGGTGGCCTCTACTCCGGCGCCACGACGATCCCCATGTCCGCGGGCAACACCGAGCGCCAGATCCGCGTGCTCAAGGAGATGGGGTCCACCATCATCTGCTGCACGCCGAGCTACGCCATGCACATCGCCGACACCGCCCTCGAGATGGGCCTCGACCCGGCGCGCGACTTCCACCTGCGCGCGGGCATCCACGGCGCCGAGCCCTTCTCGGACAACTTCCGCCGCGACCTCGAGCGCAAGCTCAACTACCACGTGCTCGACGTCTACGGCCTCACCGAGACCATGGGCCCGGGCGTGGCCATCGAGTGCTGGGAGCAGGACGGCCTGCACCTGGCCGAGGACCACTTCTACGCGGAGATCATCGACCCCAACACCGGCGAGGTCCTGCCCGACGGCGAGTGGGGCGAGCTCGTGCTCACCACGATCGACCGCGAGGCGTCCCCGGTCGTGCGCTACCGCACGCGCGACATCACGCGCATCCTGCCGGGCGAGTGCGCCTGCGGCTGCACGCACCGCAGGATCGACCGCATCCACGGCCGCACCGACGACATGCTCATCATCCGCGGCGTCAACGTCTTCCCGAGCCAGATCGAGGACGTCATGAAGACGTTCCCGCAGGTCTCCTCCTGGTACCAGATCGAGATCGACACCGACCAGCGCTCGCTCGACCTCGTCACGCTCAAGGCGGAGGTCAACCCCGACTTTGGCTTCGACTCCGTCGCCGCCGTCGAGCGCCTGCAGAAGGAGATGTCCGCGCGCCTCAAGACGGCCCTTTCCGTGGGCGTCAAGGTCAAGCTCGTGGAGCCCAAGACCATCGCGCGCAGCGAGGGCAAGGCCAAGCGCATCGTCGACCTGCGAAAGGGGATCAAGTAATGATCGATCAGATTACGGTTTTCCTCGAGAACAAGCGCGGCCGCATCGCGTCGCTGTGCCGCACCCTCGGCGACGCCAACATCAACATGGCGGCGCTCTCCGTGGCTGACACCACCGAGTACGGCATCGTGCGCATCATCTGCAGCGACACCGCCGCCGCGCTGGCCGCGCTCGACGCCGGCGGCTACCGCGCCATCAAGACCAAGGTCATGGCCATCGCCGTCCCGCACCACCCGGGCGGCGCCGCCGACCTGCTCGAGAAGCTCGACGACCTCGACGTGGACATCGAGTACTTCTACTGCTTCTCCACCACCGACGACATGGCCGTGCTGGCGCTCAAGATCGCCGACCCGGCAAGCGCCGCGGAGGCGAGCTGGGCCATCGAGAAGGCCGGCTTCCACGTGTTTGACCAGGACGAGGTCGAGTAGCGTCCGTCTGCTGCTCTCACCGGGGGCCTGCCATACAATCGATGTATGGCAGGCCCCTTTATTATGTATTTTACGAAGGGGCGTTCCGCGCCTACCATAGGGTCGTACGGCAACGCGAACCTCGGAGGCGGCAATCATGATCCTTGGCCTGGGCATTCCCGAGCTGGCAGTCATTCTCCTCATCGTGCTCGTGATCTTTGGGCCCAAAAACCTGCCCAAGCTCGGCTCGGCCCTCGGCAAGACCGTCAAGAGCGTGCGCGAGGGCATGGAGGAGGGCTCTGGCGACTCGGAGCCCGCCCCTGCCACGGCCGAGAAGAACGACGAGCCCGAGCAGTAGTCCTTCCTCCCAGCCCCCGGGACCCTTTCCCGCCCGGGGGCGTTTCTGTGCGAGTCGGGGCCTGCCGGTCGGGGGCGGCCTGCCAGTCGGGGCCTCCGGTCGGGTCTGCCAGTTGGGGACAGTCCCCAATTTACAGAAAAGTTTTATGTAAATTGGGGACTGTCCCCAACTGGCAGACCCGACCGGAGGCCCCGACTGGCAGGCCGCCCCCGACCGGCAGAGCGGGTCAGGTGAGCTCGCCGAGGAGGGCGACGGCGCGCTCCGCGAGCGGGGAGAGGGCTCGGTCGGCCTTCCAGATGACGGCGGCACGCGTCTCGAGGTCCTTCTCGGTGACGGTCTTGATGTAGCAGTCCCCGGTGTCGCAGACGGCCAGCAGTGAGCGCGGCACGAGGCCCACGCCCAGGCCCGCCGCCGCGCAGGCGCAGGTGGCGCGGCTGTCATCCGTCAGGCAGAAGGGAGGCTCCGCGAGCAGCGCCGCCGTGCGGCGGTCGCAGGCGAGCGGGACGTCCGCAAGCTCCGAGAGGCTCACCTCGAGCTCCGCGCCGCGCTCCAGGGCCGGCGGCATGACGGCCACGAGGGGCTCGGCAGGGGCGTAGCGGCAGCGCAGGCCCTGTGACGAGAAGGGCGTGCGCACGACCCCCACCTCGGCGATGCCGCCCGCGACGAGCTCGAGCACCTCCGGCACGCTCCCGCCGCGCACCTCGAGCGCGACGTCTGGCGCGCGCTCGGCGAGCTCCGCGAGCCGCGGGCCCGGGGCGAGCCCTGCGGCGGAGTCGCAGATTGCGAGGCAGAGCGTGCCGGTGAGGCCCTTTCCCACGCTCGACACCTCGCGCGCGGTGGCGGTCGCCATCGCGAGGATGCGCGTCGCGCGCTCGTGGAGGAGCCGACCGGCATCCGTCAGCGTGACGCCGCGGGGCCCGCGTCGGACGAGCTGCGCGTCGAGCTCGCGCTCGAGCTGGGCGAGCTCGTAGGAGAGCGGCGGCTGCGAGATGTGCAGGCGCCTTGCGGCGGCGGTGATCTGCCCCTCCTCGGCGATGGCGACGAAGTACTCCAGCTGCTTGAGATTCACGATTCCTCCTACGTATGGCCGCGTTATAGCAAAATTGTATGATATGGCGGGCGGCCGCCGTGAGTTCGCCGAGAATGCCATAGGGGACAGAAAATGCCATCTGAGAGCGTGAATCTGTCCCGGTTGGCATGCTCGCCGCGAGCGGTATCCTGTGGGCGCTCTGTGATGCCCCCGACGCTGGCGCCGCCTTTCAGGGCAGAGGATAAACCGCAGCTTAACGGGGTCTTAACAACTCATGTAGGAGTTGTAAACGTTCTGTCAAGTCACTTTCGGCAAACGGGCTCTTTGGGTATAACAGTCGCGTCCAACAATGAAAGGAGGGAAGGTATGACCAAGATCAAGGAAATGAGCAAGCGTCAGCGCAAGGTGCTCGACGCCTGTCACAACGGCTGGTTCATGAGCGGCGAGTATCGCGCGCTGGTGGACGGTCACGAGCGCCGCTTCTGGGCTGACAGCCAGAAGCTCCTGTTCAAGGACGTTGACGAGTGGTTCTCCTCCCACGAGCAGAACCACGCGGACTCGCACCTGCTCGTCAAGTGCGTTGCCGCTGCGTAAGCGACACAGCATCCCACTTTGGGAGGAGGAGCCTGCGGGCTCCTTTTTCTTTGCCGCTGCCCGGTGGAGCTCACCTTAGGCTCCGTTGTGTACACTCGCGGCTGTTGTGCGCACTGGCGCACTTCCGATCTCAGGTTCTTCTCGGCAAAACTGCAGGTAGAGACTCTGGCGAGAAGTGCGCACACCTCCGGGCAGTGCGCACACCGCCGGATGGCGTGCACATCGGCGCGCCCGCGGCCCTCACGCCTGCGCGTGCGCGAGCAACAGGGCCAAGATCACGGCGAGGCCACGGCGCAGGCTGTCCTTCTCGATCCACTCCTCGCGCGTGTGGAGCAGGTCGCCCTCGACGGTTCCCACGGTGTGCGCGGGGATGCCGAGCGAGAACGGGATGTTGGCGTCGGTGGATGACTCCTGGTGCGTGGGCTCCACGCCCGCGAGCTCGCGCAAGACGTCGTCGGTGCGCGAGATCAGCTCCCACTGGCCCTCGGGGACGTGCTCGCCGGAGGCGGGGCGCCGCCCGATGAGCTTGGCGTCGATGCGCGTGCCCGCCTTGAGGTGCTCCTCCACGAGCACCACGAAGTTCCCGTACATCTGCTCGAGGCACGCCTCGGAGGCGGAGCGGTACTCAACGAGCACGCTCGCGTCCTCGGCGATCGAGTTCACCGTGGTGCCGCCCACGAAGCGGCCCACGTTGATGGTGGTCTTTGCCTCCGTGGGCAGGTCGAGCGCATAGAGGTCCTCGATGAAGGAGCACAGCGCCTCGATCGCGTTGTCGCGCCCGAAGTTCTCCCAGGAGTGGCCGCCCTCGGTGTGGCACTTCACGCGCCAGCGGTGGCTGCCCACGGCCGAGACCACGTGCATGCCGAGGTAGAGGTCGAAGCTCGTGAACTCGGCGACGCGCCCGGCGTAGTGGCGGAAGAGCTCGCGCGTGCCCGCGAGGTTGCCGAGCCCCTCCTCGCAGGAGTTGGCCACGATGAGCAGGGGCCGGTCGAGCGGGACCTGATGGCGCAGCAGGTAGCGCCCGCCGAGCATGAGCCCCACGAGGTTGGCGGTGTCGTCGCCGACGCCCGGCGCGAGCAGGCGCGTCTTGGACTCGGCGAGCGGCAACGGCTCGGTGTCGGGGAAGACCACGTCGGTGTGGGCGGCAAAGACCGCGACGCCGTCGTCGCCCCGTGCGTGCGGGCCGGCGGGAAGCGACAAGATCACGTTCTTGGCGTCGTCGATGCGGACGGACCCCACGGGCGCCCCCTGGGCGAGCCACCAGTCTCGGATGAACGCGGCGCGCCGCTCCTCGTGGCCGGAGGGGGCGGGGATCTGCGCGAGCTCGCGCAGGAGCTCGAGCTCCTCCTCGAAGCACTCGTCGGCGTAGGCCGTCGCGACCCCTTTGATCTTCTCGTCCATGCTGGCTGCTCCTGTGATGCGGTGCCGTTTTGCTATGAGCTTACCTTAGCCATGGCTCGTCGGGGCACCGCAGCGACGGAGGTGTGGCACAAAAGGCGTGGTCTGGGTGGCGTGCGAGGGGTGCGCGACTAGAGGGATCCCTGTGCGTCCCTCCGTTGGAGGCGTTACGCCAGATGATGCTCGTCGGCTTGCGGGGTGTTTGACAGTCAGATGCTCAGATAAGGCAAATAGTGACACAGCTACTCCCTAAACGGTGCCCCTTCGCTTGCACCCGCACGCTTTCTGCCGAGAAGTACGCGCCGTCCGCGGAGCGTCGCGCCTCAGGGCGTGTTAGGCGGGGCATACTACCCCGCGGAGCGCCGGGCTTCCGGCACGCAACGACCCAAGGGGAAACACAGATGGCAGTCAACCGCTTCGTCCTCAACAACATCTCCTATCATGGCTCCGGCGCGATCAAGGAGATCCCCGGCGAGCTCGCCCGCCGCGGCTACCAGAAGGCCTTCGTCTGCTCCGACCCCGACCTCGTGAAGTTTGGCGTCGTGGCCAAGGTGACCGACCTGCTTGACGAGGCCGGCGTCGCCTGGGAGCTCTTCTCCGAGATCAAGCCCAACCCCACGATCAAGAACGTCCAGGACGGCGTCGAGGCGTACAAGGCGTCCGGCGCTGACTGCATCGTCACCATCGGCGGCGGCTCCTCGATGGACACCGCCAAGGGCATCGGCATCATCGTGGCCAACCCCGAGTTCGCCGACGTCGTCTCCCTCGAGGGCGTGGCGCCCACCAAGAACCACGCCGTCTTCACCATCGCCGTGCCCACCACCGCCGGCACCGCGGCCGAGGTCACGATCAACTACGTGATCACCGACCCCGAGAAGGTCCGCAAGTTCGTGTGCGTCGACGTCAACGACATCCCCGACGTGGCCGTCGTCGACCCCGACATGATGGCCTCGATGCCCGCCGGCCTCACCGCCGCCACCGGTATGGACGCGCTCACGCACGCCATCGAGGGCTACACCACCCAGGGCGCCTGGGAGCTCTCCGACATGTTCCACTACAAGGCCATCCAGCTCATCTCCCAGCACCTGCGCGACGCCGTGGCCGAGGCCAAGAGCGGGCAGCCGGGCTCCGGCCGCGAGGGCATGGCGCTGGCGCAGTACATCGCCGGCATGGGCTTCTCCAACGTGGGCCTGGGCATCGACCACGCGATGGCGCACACCCTCTCCGCACACTACGACACCCCGCACGGCGTTGCCTGCGCGATGCTGCTGCCCGTTGCCATGGAGTACAACAAGCCCGTCGTGACCAAGCGCCTCGCCGAGGTGGCCGTCGCCATGGGCGTGGACACCACCGGCATGACCGACGACGAGGCCGCCGACGCCGCCATCGCCGCCGTGCGCCAGCTCTCCGCCGACGTCAACATCAAGCCGACCTGCGACGGCCTGGTCGAGGCCGACCTCGACCAGCTCGCCGACGACGCGATCGCGGACGCCTGCTTCCCGGGCAACCCGCGCGAGGCCGACCACGCCGCCGTGGTGGAGCTCTTCCGCAAGGTCATGGCGTAGACCTCGCATTTGCTCCCTGACGCGTAGGGCCCGCCCCTTTGCACGCATGTTGCTTCGCGCGTTGCGCTCAGAAAACATGCTTAGCAAAGGGACGGGCCCGTCATGTCACAATGGGCTCGGACCGGAAGGGTCTGACTGGTGAGAGGAGCGATGCTGAGGTGGCGGACGTTCGGGACTACCTGGAGCTGAGGGGCGACATCACGCTCGGGGAGCGGCCGTTCAACGACGTGGACGCCCTCGCCCTGGCGACGCTTGCGTACCTTGACCTCTCGGGGGTCGTGGGCGGCCCCGGCGAGCGGGGCGTGCGGCTCACGGACGCGTGCGGCGAGCTGCTCGCCCGCTCGGGCGGCGACGTGGCGTCGCGCGTCCGCTCGCTCGCGACGATCGACGAGCGCTTCGTCGTGGCGCTCGGGGGGTCGGCGCGGCTCGGCGACGCCGTCCTGCGCGACTACGTGGACGTGCGCGACGACGAGCGCGTCATGCAGTTCTCGGCCGTGACCGCGGACCTCGAGGGCGGCGAGACCTACGTCGCCTTTCGTGGGACCGACACCACCCTCGTCGGGTGGCGCGAGAACTTCGTCCTGAGCTTTGACGTGACGCAGGCGCAGCGCGCCGCGGCGGGCTATCTCGCCCGGGAGCTCGAGCGCGCGGCTCGTGCGGGCTCCCGCGTGCGCGTGGGCGGGCACTCCAAGGGCGGAAACCTCGCGGCGTTTGCCGCGGCGTCGTGCCCGGTGGCGCTCTCGGGCTTGATAGAGCGCGCCTACAGCTTCGACGGGCCCGGCATGGATCGCTCCGTCATGCCCGTGAGCTGCCACGACGTGATGGGGGAGCGCTACTCCAAGATCATCCCCGCCTACAGCGTGGTGGGGAGGCTCTTCAGCGACGACGCGCCGGCGGCCATAGTGGCGAGCTCCGCCGAGCGCAGCCTCCAGCACGACCCGCTCACGTGGCAGGTGGGGCCGGCGGGCTTCGTCGAGGCGGACGGGCCGGACCCGGAGTGCCTCGTCGTGGAGAGGTCCTTCTCGGCCTGGCTCGCCAAGCTGGGCCCCGACGACCGCCGCCAGCTCACGGCCGAGCTCTTCGACGCCCTGGAGGCCGGCGGGGCAGAGACGTTCGAGGACATCTTCGCGAGCGCGTCCGCCGCGCGCGACGTGATGGCCGCCCTGGGCGGGGTCGACCCCCGCACGCGCGAGATGATGCTCGGGCTCGTGCGCGAGCTCGTCGGCGCCGGCGCCGCCGCGACGCGCGACGCCGTGGTGCGCGGGGTGTCCGAGGTCGCCGCCGACGTGACGCGGCGCGTGACCGGTCGCGCGCCAGGGGAGCAGTGAGGCGCTACTCGTCGCCCACGACGCCGGAGAGCAGCATGCTCACCACCGAGATCACGATGGCGCCGAGGATCGCCGAGAAGAGCGAGTCGATGGCGATGCCCGCGTGAAAGATGTTGCGCGACAGCCAGCTCGCCAGCTCGAGCACGAACGCGTTCACGATCACGTAGAAGATGCCGAGCGTGGCGATGGTGAAGGGTATGGCGAGCGCCTGCAGCACGGGCTTGACGGTGGCGTTGAGCAGCGCGAGCACGAGCGCGCAGAACACCGCCCCCACCCAGGTGCCGCCCACCGGGACGATCCCGGGGACGAGCCAGATGGCCACGGCGCAGGCGATGGTGGTGACGACCCAGCGTGCGATGAAGCTCATGAGGACCTCCTTGTCTGCCTGGGGATAGCGTACCCGAACCTCCTCGCACCTAATGCTTTAATCGGCTAAAGTGTCTCCAGGAGGATGAGAGAGGGGCAGGCATGGCGCACGCGGACGAGAACAACGACGAGCTCGAGCGGCTGGCCCGCGCCCTCTGCGCGCTCAGGACGCCCGAGGAGGCCCGCGCCCTGCTCGCCGACCTCTGCACCCCGCGCGAGCTCGCGGACCTGTCGCAGCGCCTCGAGGTCGCGCGCCTGCTCGCGGACGGCCGCTCCTACGTGGACGTCTCGCGCGCGACGGGCGCCTCGTCGACCACGGTGAGCCGCGTCTCCAAGTGCCTCAACGGACCGGCGGGCGGGTACCGGGCGGTGCTCGGCCGGCTCGGCTGAGGCCGTCTGTGCGGCGGCCCCGTTTCTGTCCGGTCGGTGCGCTACGATTTCTGGCGAGAAGAACGTCGAGGCAGAGAGGGAACGCATGCCCCTTAACCTTGTGACAACAGCTGACGAGCGTCTCGTCTGCGCTGAGGTCGCGGGCGCCCTGCGCGCCGCGCTCTCCGCAGCCGGGCGCGCCGTCCTCATCGTGCCGTCCTTCGCCCAGGCGCTCGACGCGCAGCGGGCCTTGGCCGCCGAGGGCGGCCTTTCGCTCGGCGTGACGGTGACGACGCCCTCGGCCTGGGCGGAGGAGCGCTGGGGCGTCTGGGGCGACGGCCGCCGTCTCGTCGACGACGTCTCGCGCAACCTCCTGGCGAGCCGCGTCCTGGCGCGCGCCGCGGCACGGCCCGGCTCTGGGCTGACCTGCGCGCCGGGCGTTGCGGCCCTGCTCGCGGACCTCGCACGCGCGGGCCTGCCGTGGCTCGTCGGCGCCCCGGTGCCGGACGGCGTGACCGCTGCCGAGGCCGCCGTGGTCGCGCTGCTGGAAGACTATGCGGCGGAGCTCGCTGCGCGCGGCCTCGTCGAGCCGTGCGAGGTGGCGGCGGCGCTGCCCGGCATCCTCGAGGCGGCCGGGGCGCAGGTCCCGCCGATCGTGCTCGCGGGGTTTGCGGAGATGCGGCGCGCGGAGCGGGAGCTCGTCTGCGGTCTCGCCGCTCGCGGCGAGGTCACCCTCGTGGCCGCCGTGGGGGAGGGCCTAGCATTCGCCCAGGCGCGCTCCCTCGCGGGGCGGCTGCGCGCCCTCGCCGCGGAGAGGGGGGCGAGCGTCGCCGAGGCGGGCGGGCCGTGCGCGGCCCAGGCCCCCGACCGCGCCGCGGAGCTCTCCGCCCTTCTCGACGCGCTCTTTGCCGGCGACCCGGAGCCGGTCGCAGCGACCGGCTCCGTGCGCGTGCTGCTGCCGGCGGGCCCCTCCGCAGAGGCCGAGCTGGTCGCGCGCGAGGTGCGCCGCCTCGCGGACGGCGGCGCGCGCGAGGTCGCCGTCGTCGCGCCGGACCCCGCCGAGGCGTGGCGCCTCCTCTCCGACAAGCTCGCCGCCCGCGACGTGACCGCTCGGGGGCAGGTCCTCGCGGAGGTGGGCTCGCTCGAGTCCGGCCGCGCCTTCCTGGAGTTTGCCGGAGCCGTCGCCCGCCTGGCGGACCTCGCGGGCTCCTGGCCCCCGGCCGAGCCGGTGCCGGACGCCCCCAAGGCGGGCACCACGCGCGTGCGCCTCGCGGACATGTCCTGGTGGCCGCCGCGCGAGCTCTCCGACTTCCTGCTCAGCGACGTCTCGCACACCGACGCCCGCCGCGCGCGTGACCTCGACGCCGCATGGCGCGGCAACCGCCTGCTCACGCCCGCCGCCGTGCTCGCCCAGCTGCAGTCCGAGCGCGACGTCTCCGCGGAGGTCGCCGCCGCGACGCGCGAGCTCCTGCGCGGCCGGCTGGGGTCGGCCGCCTCCAAGCTCCTTGCCCCCTACGTTCAGGGTGACAAGGTCGGCGCCCCCGCCGCGGCCGAGGCGACGGCGGCCCTCGCCGCCCTTCTCGGCGTCGCCAAGAGCCTGAAGGAGCTCGGCGTCACGGCAGACCCGTCGGCCGAGGGGCGCGTGAGCCTTTCCGAGCTGGTCGAGCTCGCGTCCACGGCCCTCGCGGGCTCGCGCGCCTCGCTGCGACTCGAGCGGAGGGCCCCGCGCGCGGCCTGCGTCGCGCGCATCGTGTCCCCGCGCGCGGCAGCCCGGCTCGCGCCCTGCTCCGTCGACGCCGTCGTGCTTCTCGGCCAGACCTCGACCTCGTCGCCGGTCGCGGCCCCTGACGACGTCCTGACCGCGCTGCTCGAGGCGTACGGCGTCGAGGGGGCGTCGCAGGCCATGGACCTCGCCCGCGCCCGCTTTGCGGCGACGGTGCGCGCCGCGCGCCGGGCCCTCGTGGCCGAGCGGACGCTCTATGGGGCGGACGGCAAGGAGTGCTACCCCTCGGTCATGATGACCGAGCTCCAGGCGTGCTACGGCCTCGGGGCAGATGCCGGGGTCGGAGAGCTCGCGGGCGTCTTCGGGGGCGCCCTCGTCGCGCGGGCCGAGACGCTCGTGCGCGAGAACGTCGCGAGCTCCGGCATCGCGGCGGCCCGCGAGGGCGCCGAGTGCGTCGCCCCGGCCGGGCGCATCGAGGCCGAGGAGCGCGCGTGCGTCTCGCCGCCGCCCGAGGGGATTCCCGCCGAGGGCTCGCGGCCGATCCTGTCCGCCTCCCAGATCGAGACCTACCTCGAGTGCCCCTACAAGTGGTTCAGCCTGCGCCGCCTGCGCCTGCGCGACGCCGACGCCGGCTTCACGGGGGCCGAGATGGGCACCTTCGCCCACCGCGTCCTCGAGGTCACGCGTCGGGAGCTGCTCGCCCGCGCGGTCGAGCGCGCCGAGGGCGGCGCGGCCCTCGCCGACGCGCGGGCCGCGGCGGAGGGCGCGATGCAGTTGCCCGCCTACCGCGAGCTCGTCGCCGCGCTCGAGGCGCGCGCCCAGGAGGACCCCGCCGCGCGCGTCCCGGGATCTTCGGTCGCGGACGCCGCCGCGCTGGAGGAGGCGCGCGCGGTGCTCGCCGAGGAGTTCGACGCGCACCTCGCGCACCAGTACCAGGTCGACCGCAGGAACCACCCGCTGCCCCAGGCCCTCGTCCCGCACACCGCCCGCGAGGAGGGCCAGCTCCAGGTGCTGCGGCGCGACCTCGCGTCCCTTCTGGACTACGAGGCGGACATGCTCTGCGGCTTCGAGCCGCGCTTCTTCGAGTGGGGCTTCGGCCGGGGCGGGGCGTGCGTCGAGTACGCCGGGGTGCTCCTCACCGGCACGATCGACCGCATCGACGTCGACGTCCACGGCCAGGCCGTGGTCATCGACTACAAGCACAAGTCCGATGCGGGGTTTGCCGCCGAGTACGACGTTTTCCCCAAGGGCGGTGCCGACGCCGCGGCGCTCGCGCTGCCTCGCCGCGTGCAGTCGCTCGTCTACGGCCAGGTGGTGCGCCGTGCGTTTCCCCAGCTCAAGGTACGCGCAGCGGTGTACCTCTGCACCAAGGGCGCCCATGCCCTCGCCGGCGCGGTGGACGAGAACGTCGCGGACAACGTCTTTGGCGTGCGCCCGGTCTCGGCGCAGCGCGCGGCGCGCATCTTCGTCCCGCGCGACGCGACCTTTGGACGGGAGGGGGAGAGCGGCATGGACGCCCTTCTCGACGCCTGCGAGGAGATGGTGGCGGGGCGCATAGAGCGCATGCTCGCCGGAGACATCGAGGCCGCCCCCGTTGACGCCGAGGCCTGCCTGTTCTGCCCGGTCCTCAACTGCGAGAGGAGGCGCAGGAAATGAGCACGGCGATAGACCTCTCCGACCTCAACGAGCGCCAGCGCCAGATCGCCACGACCCTCGACGAGCCGCTGTTCGTGGAGGCAGGCGCGGGGTCGGGCAAGACCTTCACGCTCACGCAGCGCATCACCTGGGCTCTCTCGCCGGGGTCCGGCGCAGATGGCGCGCCCTTCCTCGACGACCTGGGCCAGGTGCTCGTGATCACCTTCACCGAGGCGGCGGCGCGCGAGATCAAGGAGCGCGTCCGCTCCACGCTGCGCCGCGCCGGCATGGCCGAGGCCGCGCTCGCCGTCGACGACGCGTGGATCTCCACGATCCATGGCATGTGCCGGCGCATCCTCGCGCGCCACGCGCTCGACCTGGGGCTCGACCCGTCCTTCTCGGTCGTCGCGGACTCCCGGCAGCAGGCGCTTCTCGACGCCGCGATGGACGAGGTCATGCGGCGGGCCCGTGCGGACGCCTCCTTTGCCCCGGTCTTCGCCGAGTTCGACCTCGGGACGCTCTCCGCTCAGGGTTACACGGGCGCCATGGGCGTCGTCGAGCGCCTCGTGGGCGAGGGCGGCGCGCTGCCGGGCGGTCTCGAGGACCTCGCGCCGGCGTCCGCGGACCCGCGGGCCCTCGAGGAGGCCGTCTGCGACCTCGCGCTGCGCGTGGAGGAGCTCGGGGCGTGCAAGCTCACCGCCTCGGCTGCCGAGAAGGTCGGCCCGGCGCTCGAGGCGCTCCGCGGCCTGGAGGGCAGGCGCGTCGGCGCCATGCCGCCCGAGGAGCTCTCCGCCGTGCTCGACGGCATCGCGCTGCCGCAGGCGCGCGGCGCCCTCAAGGAGGCCGTGACGGCGGCAAAGTCCGCGCTGGCGCTCGCCCGGGCGGAGGTCGCGTTCCAGCGCGTTGCCCCCGTCGCGGGCCTGCTGCTCGAGCTCGCCCGGCGCGTCGAGGGCCGTTACGACGAGCTCAAGCGCGCCCAGGGCTGCCTGGACAACGACGACCTCATCCGCCTCGCCCTGCGCGCGGTGCGCGACAACGAGGAGGTGCGCCGCGCCTACGCGGGGAGGTTCCGCCTCGTGATGGTGGACGAGTTCCAGGACACCGACGAGACCCAGCTCGAGCTCATCTGCCTGCTCTCGGGCGAGGGGGCGACCCACCTCTGCACCGTTGGCGACGCCCAGCAGTCCATCTATCGCTTCCGCGGCGCCGACGTGAGCGTGTTCCGCGGACGCGGCGCGCGCGTGGACGAGAAGAACGTGGTGCGCCTGGACGTCAACTACCGCAGCCACGCCGACGTCCTCGCGCTCGTGGAGCGCGTCTGCGCGGGCGCGGGGCCGGCACGCGGGGCGATGCCCGACTTCATGCACCTCGACGCCTTCCCCGACCGCACGGACAAGTACCGTGCCCGCACGCTGCCGCGCGTCGACGTGGAGGTCTGCGCCGGGGCGGGCCGCTCGGGCCGGCCGAGCCGTCATCAGACGGGCACGATGGCCGCCCAGGTGGCCGACGCCCTCGCGCGCTACCGCGACGCGGGGGAGCGCCCCGGCGACATGGCGCTGCTGCTCGGCGTGACCACGCACGCGGACGCCTACATCGACGCGATCCGCGCGCGCGGGATGGAGTGCGTGGTCACGGGCGGCTCCACCTTCACGGGCACCGACGAGGTCAAGGTCGTCTGTGCCCTGCTCCACACCCTGGCAAACCCGCGCGACACCCAGTCCGGGCTCTTCCCCCTGCTCGCCAGCGAGATGTTCGGCCTCGACGCCAACGACTTCTGCGAGCTGGGGACCCGTGCCCAGGACAAGCTCGACGCCCCCACCAAGCGCGCGATCGACCGGGGCATCCTGGACATGACGTTCTTCCACGACCGGGAGCCGTCCGCGCGCCTGCGCCGCGCTCACGAGGTGATCGCCCGCGCGCTCGACGAGGTTCGCTGGCGCCCGGTGGCGGACGTCTGCGCGGACGTGGCGCGCGACTCGGGATGGCTCGCACGGCTCGAGGCGGGCGGCCCCGAGGGCCTCGCGCGCGCGGCCAACGTGCTCGCCGCGGTGCGCTACGTGCGCGACCTCACCTGCGAGCTCGGGCTCGGCGCGGCGCGCGCGGCGACGGAGTTCGACCTGTGGCTCGCCTCCGCGAAGGTGCCCCCGGCGTCGCTCGCGGGCGGGGAGGACGAGGGCGGCGGCACGGTGCGCGTCATGACCGTGCACGCATCCAAGGGCCTGGAGTTCGGCGTCTGCGCGGTGGCGGAGTGCTGGGGGAACCCGCGCCCCGAGTCGCGGCTCGCATGCGGGAGGTCGGCGTCGGGCGGCGCCTTCGTGCTGCGCCCCGACGACGTGGGATCTTCCGCGCTCGCGGGCATCGACCCGGAGGAGCTCGAGGAGGGGGCGGACCGCTCCGCCGCGCGGCCGCTCTGCGCACGCTACCTCGCGCTGCGCGCGGATGACCTCGAGCAGGAGGCCAAGGAGAAGGCACGCCTGCTCTACGTCGCGCTCACGCGCGCCCGCGAGGCCCTCGTGGTGGGCGTGAGCGCCGCGTCCGGCAAGCAGGGCGTCTGCTCGGACCTCGCCGCGGCGACGCTCGAGGCGCTTTCGGCGGGGGAGTGGGCCCCCGTGCCGGGGGTGCGGTCGGTCGACTACGGCGGCTCCGCGCCGGCGCGCCTGCGCTGCGTGGTCGTGGAGCAGGGGGGCGAGGGCGCGGCGGCCGACTCCGCCGGGACGCTCCCCGGCTTCGACGGCCCGCTTCCCGACGACCCTGCCGAGGTCGCGACCTGGGGACTCGGGGAGGAAGAGGGGGGCGTCGCGGGCGAGGGCGCCGGCACGGCCTTTGACCTCTACGAGGTGGACGGACGCGCACACGATGCGGCCCCGACGTCCTGGCGTGCCCGCGAGGGCGTCTTCAGCTACTCGAGCGTGCACGCCGCGCTGGCACCTCCCCCCGAGCGCCCGCCGGCGCCGTCGCCCGCCGAGCGCGAGGCCGAGGCGTCCGGCGCCCCCGTCACGGAGGACGCCGACCGCGCCACCAACCTGGGCTCCGCCTTCCACGAGCTCGCTCAGGCGATGGTCGAGTCCGGCGGCCCGGTCGACGACGCGCGCGTCTCCGCCCAGGTGCGCCGCTGGAACCTCTCCGCACGCGCCGAGGGCCGGCTGCGCTCGGCGCTCGCGCGCTGGGAGGGGTCTTCCCTGCGCGCCGAGGCGCTCGCGTGGCCGAGCGTCCGTGCGGAGGTACCGTTCTTCCAGCGGGTGGACTCCCCGCACGGTAACTACCTCGAGGGCGCGATCGACCTGCTGTGCTTCGATCCCGTGGCGCGCCGGGCGCTCGTGGTCGACTACAAGACCGGCGACGCGGGGCTCTCGCGCGCTGAGGTCTCGGAGCGCCACGCGATGCAGGCGGAGTTCTACGCCGGGGTCCTTCTCTCCGAGGGGGTCGAACGCGTCGAGTGCGCCTTCGTCTGCGTGGAGCGCGACGACCCGGACGCCCCCGGCGAGCCGCTCGTGGTGCGCTACGCCTTCGGTGCCTGACGGCACCACGTCCTTCTCGCCTCGGCCGGCCCGCCCTCATCACGGGACGGGCCGGCGACGCTTTAAGAGTCGCGCCCATCTGGCGCCAAGGCTCCTCTCCGCTTAAGGATTCGCGCCCATCCGGCGCCTCGGCTCCTCTCCGCTTAAGGATTCGCGCCCATCCGGCGCCTCGGCTCCTCTCCGCTTAAATAATCGCGCCCATCCGGCGCCTCGGCTCCTCTCCGCTTAAATAATCGCGCCCATCCGAAACCAGGGCTCTTCTCTGCTTAAAGATTCGCCCTCATCCGAAACATCACCTCTTCTCTGCTTAAAGATTCGCCCTCATCCGGCGCGGTTGCCCGCTGGCAACGCGGATAGAGCGTATTTTTTAAGCTCTGGGGACGGCGCGCTCGGAATGAGGGGCAAATCCTAAGCGCTCCACGCCCGGCGCGCCGGATGGGAGCGAATCTCTAAGCGCCGCGCGCCCTTCTTGCCGGATGGGAGCGAATCTCTAAGCGCCGCGCGCCCTTCTCGCCGGATGGGAGCGAATCTTTAAGCGTCTTCGGCCCGGGGCGCCGGATGGGACGCGATCATTAAGCGCCCCCGCCCCCGCCCCCGCCCGCGCTCCCGTGAAGATTCTCTGCGCCCGCGACCTGCGAAAACGCAACCGAACCCAGCTCAGCGGCCCACCGCGTCGCCGGCCACCCCGCGTCAGAACCGCTATCCTAGGTAGCACGCGACTGACACCAAGCTGACGGGGAACCATCACATGGCTTTCGTCCACCTTCACAACCACTCGGACTTCTCGATCCTCGACGCCGCCACCCGCGTCTCGGACATGGTCAAGCGCGCCGTGGACCTGGGGATGCCCGCCCTGGCCCTGACCGACCACGGCTACATGTTCGGCATCCCGGACTTCGACATGGAGTGCCGCCGCTACAACGACGCCCAGAAGGACATGGGCCAGTGGCGCCACGACGTCGAGTGCTTCCAGAAGGGCTGGGACCTCGAGGAGCCGGAGCCCGACGCCGCCGACGCCGCCCCGCACGACCGCGTCCACGCCCAGTGGGCCTCCGACGTGCGCGTCTGGGAGGAGACCCACGACCTCGACGCCGTGCGCGCCAACCGCCCGAGCCTCATGATCAAGCCGATCTTTGGCTGCGAGGCCTACTTCATCACGGACGACTGCATCGAGAAGGGCACCCGCCAGCACCGCTACCACCTGATCCTGCTCGCCAAGAACGAGACCGGCTACGTCAACCTCATGAAGATGATGAGCGAGGCGGCCTCCGGCGACATGTTCTACTACTACCCGCGCACCACCCTCGACATGCTGCGCCGCTACCACGAGGGCATCATCTGCACCTCGGCGTGCGTCTCGGGCATCATCCCGCGCATGTACTTCCAGGGACGTCCCGACGAGGCGCGCCGCTGGGCGCTCACCTACCAGGAGATCTTTGGCGACGACTTCTACCTCGAGGTCCAGGACCACGGCCTGGCCGACCCCAACTGGGGCGGCTTCACCGACCGCAGCCTCTCCGAGCAGATCGTGAAGCTCGGGCGCGAGCTGGGCATCAAGGTCATCGCCACCAACGACAACCACTACCTCACGCGCGACGACGCCCCCACGCAGGACGTGCTCAGCTGCATCGGAACGGCCTCCAAGCTCGACGACGCCAACCGCAAGCGCATGACCGGCACCGAGTTCTACATCAAGAGCGAGGAGGAGATGCGCGAGCTCTTCTCGTGGTGCCCCGAGGTTATCGACAACACGCTCGAAGTGGCCGAGAAGTGCTCCTATGAGCTCGACTGGAGCCACATGTACCTTCCCAAGTTCCCGGACCTCGACCCCGGCGAGACCTCTGAGGAGCGCTTCCGCAAGGAGTGCGAGACGGGGCTTGCGCGCCGCTACGGCGAGAACTGGCGCGAGCTCACCATCGGCGGCGAGAACGTCAAGGAGCGCTTCGAGTACGAGTACAAGGTCATCTGCGAGAAGGGCTTCGCGGACTACTTCCTGATCGTCCAGGAGTACGTGCGCTGGGCCAAGCGCAACGGCATCGGCGTGGGGCCGGGCCGCGGCTCGGCCGCCGGCGCCATCGTCGCCTACGCGATGGACATCACCACCTTCGACCCGCTCGAGAACGGCCTCATGTTCGAGCGCTTCCTCTCCCCGCAGCGCTCCGAGATGCCCGACATCGACATGGACTTCGACGACGAGCGCCGCCTCGAGGTCGTGGAGCACGTGCGCCAGCTCTACGGCCCCGAGCGCGTCTGCCACGTCATCACCTACTCCACGATCAAGGCCAAGCAGGCCATCAACGACGCCGCTCGTGTGCTGGGTTTTCCCGTCTGGCAGGGCCAGAAGCTCTCCAAGATGCTCGCCAACGACCCCAAGCTCACGCTCGACCACGCGCTGCACAAGTCCGAGAAGGCGCCCGACCAGTTCTCCCCGGACTTCGAGGAGGCCTACAACAAGGAGGCCGACTCCCGCAGCATCATCGACGCGGCGCTCTCGATCGAGGGCCTGCACCGCGGCGAGGGCGTGCACGCCTGCGCCGTCCTGATCACGCCCACGCCGGTCAACGACCACGTGCCCACCAAGGTCGACACCAAGGGCGGCGTCGAGATCACCCAGTACGAGGGCCACTCGGTCGCGGACATGGGCCTGCTCAAGATGGACTTCCTGGGCCTGCGCACCCTCACGGTCATCTCCAAGGCGCTCGCCAACATCCGCGCCAATCACGGCGTCGACATCAACGTGGACGAGATCCCCTTCGACGACCCCGAGATCTACAAGCTCATGCGCGAGGGCCGCACCGCCGGCGTCTTCCAGATCGAGTCCGCGGGCATGACGTCCACGATCAAGAACATGCGCCCGACCGAGTACAAGCAGGTCGTCGCCCTTATCGCCCTCTACCGCCCGGGCCCTCTGGGCGCCGGCATGGTCACGAGCTACATCAACCGCATGAACGGCCGCGAGGAGGCCGTCTCCTACGACCCGCGCCTCGACGACATCCTGGGCGAGACCTACGGCACCATGGTCTACCAGGAGCAGGTCATGAAGATCTCGATGAAGATGTCGGGGTTCTCGGCCGGCGAGTCGGACTCCCGCATCCGAAAGCCGGTGGCCAAGAAGAAGATCAAGCTCCTCACCTCCACGGTCTTCCACTGGGACGACGGCAAGGACGAGACGACCTACGACCACTGGATGAACGGCGCGGTCAAGAACGGCTACAAGAAGGAGATCGCCCAGCGCATCTGGGACGACGTCCTCGAGTTCGCGTCCTACGCGTTCAACAAGAGCCACTCCGCGGGCTACGCCATCCTCGTCATGCAGACGGCGTGGCTCAAGGCGCACTACCCCAAGGAGTACATGGCCTCGGTCCTGACGTCGTACATGGGCAAGACCGACAAGATCGTTCACTACGTCACCGCCTACCGCCACGAGGGCGTGGCCATCCTGCCGCCCGACATCAACGAGTCGGGACGCGACTTCACCGCCAC
The DNA here is from genome assembly GCA_944320385.1 of uncultured Atopobiaceae bacterium. Taxonomy (GTDB): domain Bacteria; phylum Actinomycetota; class Coriobacteriia; order Coriobacteriales; family Atopobiaceae; genus Thermophilibacter. The sequence continues at coordinate 37,697 of CALUHH010000022.1, forward strand.
CGCCGACGGCGTGCGCTTCGGCTTTGCCGGCATCCGCGGCGTGGGCGAGGGCGTGGGCGAGGCCATCATGGCGGAGCGCGAGAAGAACGGGCCGTTCGCCAACCTCCACGACTTCGTGGACCGCATGGACACCGGCCAGGCAAACCGCCGCGTGGTCGAGGCCCTGATCTGCTCGGGCGCCTTCGACTCCACCGGCTACACCCGCATGCAGCTCATGCGCTTCGTCGACAAGGCCAACCCCGAGAACATCATCGACGCCGCGACCAAGCGCCAGAAGGAGCGCGCGGCGGGGCAGTTCTCCATGTTCGACCTCTTCGGCGACGTGGCGGGCTCGGGCTTTGAGAACACCGTCCCCGAGCCCGATGGCGTGGAGTGGGACCGCTCGGTCAAGCTCGCCAAGGAGCACGAGGTCCTGGGACTCTACGTCTCCGACCACCCGCTGCGCCCGTACGAGTACGCGCTCGCCAAGAACCGCGACTACACCATCGCCGACATCGAGGTCGCCGAGGAGTACACGGACGCCTCCGGCGGTGTGCACGAGCGCTTCAAGGTGCCGGAGGGCAAGGTCATCCGCCTCGCGGGCATGGTCACGGCCGTGCAGAAGAAGACCACCAAGAACGGCGACTCCATGGCCATCGTCACCCTCGAGGACATGGAGGGCGAGGTCACGCTCGTCGTCTTCCCCAAGCTCTACAAGAAGTGCGCCTCGGCGCTCGCAGGCGAGGTGGACGAGGAGACGGGCGAGAGCGCGGGCGACGTCTTCGTGAAGGTGGAGGGCAAGCTCGAGCGCGGCGACCGCGGCAACCAGGTCATCTGCATGGCGGTCGAGCCGCTCGTGCTCGACGAGAAGTCAAACCGGCCCAAGGTCATGGAGGTCAACATCCCGGCCTCGCTGCTCACGCGGCCCTACATGGACAGCCTCGGCTCGATTCTCGGGCGCTACCCCGGCCTCGACCACGTTGAGCTGCGGGTGGAGTCGACCTCGGGTGACGTCATGCGCATGGAGCTCCCCACGCGCATCGACGCGCGCAACATGGTCCTTCTCGCCGAGATGATCGACCTCGTGGGTCGCCAGGGCAAGGTGCTGGTGGCCTAGGGGGGTGACGCGCGCTTAAGGATCGCGCCTCGTCCGGGCTGCTGGCCGGTCCGTGCTTAAGAAAACGCGCTCGTCCGGCGAGAAGAACCTCGCGTGCTTAAGAAAACGCGCCCGTCCGGGCTTCGGGGCAGCTTGTGCTTAAGGATCGCGTCTCGTCCGGGCTTCGGGGCAGCTTGTGCTTAGACGATATGTGGGGAAGCGGCTGGGACCTCTCCCCGTTAAGCTACGGCCCCCTCGGGGCTACGTGGGTTA